>JAGNIU010000001.1 GCA_018000995.1 Bacteroidia bacterium | reverse complement strand
TATAATCTCTGTCAGTATAACTTCTTAAGCGAGCTTCGCTTTTATATTTTTCAATTAGTTCATCAACTTTAGCGTAAGTTAAATTCTCATGATAACTCGCGCCGCATTGTAACATTGGCGCTGTACCGCAAGAACCTAAACACTCAGCTGTTTTTAAAGTAAACATGCCGTCTTTAGTAGTTTCGCCAACTTTAATATTTAATTTTTTCTCAATGTATTTTACGATGTCTTCAGCTCCATTTAACCAGCATGATGAAGTTTGACAAACTTCAAACGTGCATTTACCAACAGGTTTTAAATGGAACATGGTATAGAATGAAGCCACTTCAAAAACTTCAATTGGTTTTATTTTTAAAACCTCAGCAACGTAATCCATTGTCTCCGGACTCAACCATCCTCCAAATTCAGCTTGTGCAACGTGCAATACAGGAAGTAATGCAGATTTAATTTTTTCAGGAGGATAATGAGAGATAATTTCTTTCACCTCAGCCATAGCCGCATCACTGAATTTTATATCAGCGCGCTTCTTCTTATCAAAATGTTGTGTTCCGTGTACTTCTGCGCCCATTTTTATAAAGTCAAAAGTCAAAAGTTAGAAGTCATAAAGACTACTTTCGTTTGAGTTTTATTATTATTGCTGTTAATACATTTTTTATTTGTTGAGCTTCTTCACCACAATGGGTTAAAAGTTCAGATTTATATTCATAACCTTCTTTAATCACATCAATCCAAAAAAGAACTTCTCTACAAGACCGCAAAGAGATTTCGTAAAAACGAATAAACTCTTTGTTTGAGCTACTTGCCTTTCCTTCATTTACATTAGCTCCAACGGACGTCCCACACTTTCGCAATTGTATTATGACGTCGAGATCAATTTTTCTTTTTCTCATTTCGGCGCATAACTTAATAATACTAATTGCGTATTTTTTAGTCCAGTCGCCTATTTCTTTATCATATTTCATTCAATGAACGGAGCCAAATCTTTTAACTTCTGACTTTATACTTTTAACTTCTTCTATGCGTCTAATTCTCCAGCAATAACATTCATACTACTCATAGTGATGATTGCATCGCTTAACATACTTCCTTTTATCATTTCAGGATATGCTTGATAATAAATAAAGCATGGTCTGCGGAAATGTAAACGGAAGGGCGTTCTGCCGCCATCACTTACTAAATAAAAACCTAATTCTCCATTACCACCTTCTACCGCATGATAAACTTCTCCAACCGGAACATCTGTTTCTCCCATCACAATTTTAAAGTGATAGATTAACGCTTCCATGTTATTGTAAACTTCTTCTTTCGGTGGTAAATAAAAATCTGGAACGTCAGCATGGAAGTGTCCTTCCTTTGGCATGTTCTTAATAGCTTGCTTAATAATTTCTAAACTCTGCCACATTTCTTCTTGACGAACCATGAAACGATCGTAAGTATCACCACTTGTTCCAATAGGAACAATAAAATTAAAATCTTGATAAGATGAATATGGATTCATTACGCGTACATCATAATCAACACCAGCTGCGCGTAAGTTTGGTCCGCTGAAACTATATTCCAAAGCCATCTCTGCGCTTATTGGTCCGCAATTAACTGTGCGGTCCATAAATATTTTGTTGCGCTCTAATAAATTTGAAAATTCTTTTAATCCTTTAGGATAACCTTCTACAAACGCATTAATTAAATCCCAGGTTTTTTGACTCCACTCTCTTTCAAATCCACCAATGCGACCAATGTTTGTTGTTAAACGTGCGCCACAAATACTTTCGTAGATATCATAAATTTTTTCACGCCATTGGAAAATATATAAGAATCCGGTCATAGCTCCTGTATCAACACCAATAACAGAATTACAAACTAAGTGATCGGCAATACGCGCTAATTCCATTATGATAACGCGCATATAATCTACGCGCTTTGGAATTTGTACGCCTAATAATTTTTCAACCGTCATGTGCCAACCCATATTATTAATTGGAGATGAACAATAATTTAATCGGTCGGTAATAGTTGTAATTTGATTGTAAGGACGACGCTCTGCTAATTTTTCGAAAGCGCGGTGAATATATCCAACAGTTGGAGTGGCTTCGTGAATAATTTCGCCATCCATTTTTAATACGTTTTGGAAAATACCGTGCGTTGCGGGATGCGTTGGCCCAAGATTAAGAATGGAATATTCTTTTTCTTCTTCAGCGTTTTCGTCCTGATTAATTTCCGGTGTAACTTTTACTTTCTTTTTTGAAGCAACGTTTTCTTCAACAACAGCAGTATCCGCTACCTTGGTATTTTTATTTCCTTTTTTTGCCATTATCGTCCAAACATTTTATCGCTTTTATCTTCGCGAGATTGATCTTCTAAAGGATATTCTTTACGCAATGGAAAAATATCCATTTCGTCAACATTTAAAATACGTTTTAAGTTAGGGTGACCTTTAAACTTCACGCCATAAAAATCATAAGTTTCTCTTTCCATCCAATTCGCCGCAGGCCACAAATCTGTAGCAGTAGGAATTTCAGGATGAGTCATTGGGAAAAATGTTTTCACACGCACGCGTAAATTTTTAGGCATGTTATGTAAATGATAAATAACACCTAAATGTTTTTCATCTGCCGTTTGAATTCCTGTTAAGTCAGTTAAATAATGAAAATTAAATTCAGGGTCGTTTTTTAAATACGCTAATACTTCGTGAATTTTATCCTTATTGATATAGAATACAGGAAAATCGTAAGCGAGCTCAACTTTTTCAATAGCGCCATGAAAAAGCTCGTTTAATTTTTCAGTTATTTTATTTAATAGTTCTTGCTTCTCCATTATTCCATTCCGTAACTATTCATTAATTTTTTATACTCATCAGAATTTCTTCTTCTGAAAGATTCGTTTTTAGCTAACTCCTGAATTTTTAAAATACCTTCAATAATTTGCTCTGGACGAGGTGGGCAGCCCGGCACATAAACATCAACAGGAATAATACGGTCGATACCTTGCAGCACCGAGTAAGTGTCAAAAATACCACCACTACTTGCACAAGCTCCAACCGAAAGAACCCATTTCGGCTCAGCCATTTGTTCGTACACTTGACGTAAGGTTGGTCCCATTTTTTTGGCGATAGTTCCCATTACCATTAGCATATCTGCTTGGCGCGGAGAAAAACTTAAACGCTCGGAACCAAAACGTGCTAAGTCGTAATTCGACGCCATTGTTGCCATAAATTCAATTCCGCAACACGATGTTGCAAATGGTAAAGGCCATAATGAATTAGCGCGAGCCAATCCAATTACATCTTCAAGCTTAGTGGCGAAAAATCCCGGGCCTTCAAGACCATCAGGTAATTTTGCCATCTCCAACTTTGTGCGTTTCTGTAATTGTTTTCCCATTTTAAAAATATTTTATTCCTCCCACTTAAGAGCTTTCTTCGATAACATGTAATAAAATCCTATTAGTAAAAGTGCGATGAACGAGAACATCTCTATCACACCCAACATTCCTAATTCTTTAAAGTTAACGGCCCATGGATACATGAAAATAACCTCCACGTCAAACAACACAAATAAAATAGCAACTAGGAAATATTTAATAGAGAATGGTAAACGTGCGTTACCGTGACTTTCGATACCACACTCAAACGAATCGAGCTTAATTTTGGTTTTACGTTTTGGTCCTAACAAGTGAGTAGCAACCATTGTAGTTACTACAAATCCAAGTGCAACAAGAAACATTAATACAATTGGAATATAATCTGCAGGCGTGTTTGTAGAACCCATAATTTAAAGCATTAAATTAGGTTGTAAGATTAACGATTTTTGGGTAAATCATCAAATCTTACATCTAATTTTTAATGCAAAAGAGCTCTATTGTTTAATAAACTTATAATTTGCGGAAGAAGAAGCTGAATAAAGGCTTAAAGTGTATAAACCGCTGGCATATCCATCTAAATCAACACTAATTTTTTCTGTAGACCCGCTTTTAATTTTGCCTGAATTGATAGTTTGGCCAAGAGAATTTATAATTACATAGGTTAATTCCTTTTCAAGAGGATTTGTAAAATTAATGTTCAAGAATTCAAGCGCAGGATTAGGAGAAACTGTTATACCATTGAAAATGGAAGTCTCTTTAATACTGGTTGGAGTGAGAAACACAACCGTTGATGAAGCCTGACAACCCAAACCATTATCAACCCAAACAGAGTAAAATCCTGACCCGTAAAGTGACATATTTAGGGTTTGGCCGGTTTCGCCCGGAATTGGACTGCCATTTAAATACCACTGGTAACCTGTTGCTGAAGAGGATGTTAAGATGTTTCCAAGTTGAGAAAAGGTTGGTGTTGGGGGCGGTGTGCTAACGTTCATTGTTGCCGTTCCGGTTGACATACACGAGCCCGTGAAAACAGTATAACTATAAACTGTTGTAACTGTTGGTCCAAAAGAGGCTGTTGTTCCTGTTTGACCGCCTTGCCAAACTACGCTAGAAGCATTTGTTGCTACTAGTAAATTTTTGTTTTGTCCTGCGCACGTTCCGGTGCTGGTTGAAACAGAAGTAGGAGTATTAATTACATAAACAGTTGTAGTATAAGGTGCGCTTGAGCTAACTGAATTAGTAGCAACTAACGACACCACATAAGAACCGTTTGCAGTATATGTAATGCTTGGAGGAGTTTGAAGTGTTGAGGTGCTTGGGCTTCCGCCGGGAAAACTCCAAGACCACGAAGTTGGAGAATTAGAGGAGCCATCAGAAAAAGCTAAAGAACCTCCAACACAAATTGTATTGCTCGCGGTACTGTAAAATGCAGTTGGCGCAACGCCAGGCTCACTATAAAGATTCGTTTCCCACATACCACGACCATAAGTAGCAGCTCTAAGTTTTCCTGTAGGATAAAAAATTTCCATATCGTTAACCCAAACATTTGGCAAGCCCGTCATGTAAGGTATAAAAGCCGGCATACTTAATTCACGATAATAAACACCAAAATCCATGCCTACATAAATAGCACCCGGACTGTTCTTTTTAAACACAATACAATTAGCTGGTAAATTTGGCAGACCTGCAGAATAATTTGTCCAACTGGTTCCACCATCAGTAGAATAGAAAACTTTATTTCCGGCAGAATAACCTGATAGTGTAACATAAACACGATTTGCGTTTGTGTTGTCGACATCAATATCTTTTATTTGAGCCGATCCCACAGGAATGGTTCCGGTAATATTAACCCAAGTTGCTCCGGCATTTGTAGTTTTATATAATGTAGTTGCTCTTGCTGCATAAATAACATTTGAATTTGATGGACAAGGATTAATTAGTAAAACATTTCCCGATCCGCCAAGAGAGCCTAATTGTGACCAACTTGAACCTGAATTTGTAGACCTAAAAACGTCTTGTCTTCCGGCATAATATGTTGTAGAGGTGTTTGGGTCCTGACAAATTGGAGCAATCCAATCTGCAGTACCCGTTAATCCGGTAACAATATTGGAAAAAGAAACACCACCGTTTGTGCTTCTGCCATGACCACCGTTTTGTGAAGAGGCAATAACAATGTTCGGATTATTCCAATCAACAAAACAATCCATACCGTCTCCACCTTTACCTTCAGTCCAGGTAGAACCATTGTAAACGATACTTCCATTATCTTGAAGACCGGCCACTATTTTAGTAGAACTTGTTGCGGATACACCTAAAAAATAAGGCTGAGCAATATTCATGTTTCCATTTAAACTTGTCCATGTGCTGCCGCTATTTGTACTTCTGTCAACACCACCATCATGCGCCAGCCAAATTGTAGTTCCATTCATATAAACAGCATCGTGTTGATCGGGGTGAACGTAAGCTCCGCCGCCATAACCAAAAGTGCGTTGTGTCCATGTAGAACCACCGTTAGTAGATCTCCAGATATCAATTCCTCCAACAATCAACTCATCTTTATTAGTTGGCGAAGCGGCCACGGTTAAATCGTACCAGCCCTGAGTTCCACCTAAAATATTAGGAGTGGTTGACATAGTACTAAATGTTGCTGCCGAATTAGTTGAACGTACTAACCTACCGAAAGCACCTGAAGTTGCGCTGCCTACTATATACAGATAATTTGGATCGGCAGGTGTTACAGCAATTCGTAAATTATTTAAACCAGCTCCTGCAAATGTTGTTCCAGAAAAAGTTTGTCCGCTATTAGTTGATCTATAAACTCCTGTTCCCGAACACGAATAAATTGTTGTTGTATCGCCGGGTTTATATTCGCCGTCTTTAAAGTAGCCGCCTAAAACTAAAGTCCAGTTTGCGCCACTATCTCTGGTACGATAAATACCAACCGAAGTAAAGGCAAAAATCTCAACAGTATTAAGCGGGTTTATTAATATTTTCGAAATAAATCTTTGCTGACTTGTTGTCCAACTTAAACCTGTTGTATTCCAAGTATTACCTCCATCAGTCGATTTTAAAACGCCTACAGATTTGGAATCTCCTTGAGTAAAACCGGTAGCAGCACCATCAAAGTCGCCGGTTGCTATGTACATAATGTTAGTATTAGAAGGATCGATGGCCACGTCAGCTACTCCAATTGAAGCGAGATTATCTGTTGTTGTTGTCCAGCTAGTGCCACTGTTTGTAGATTTCCATAAACCTCCGGACGCAGCACCAACATAAACAGTTCCTGTTCCTGCAGGATGGAAACGAACGCATTGCAAACGTCCTGCACCCGTGCCAATTGCGGAACCAAAAGGACCAAGAGCGGTCCAATTTGCAGTTGTTGCAGATGGTGCCGCTGTAATTATTTGTTTTGCATTAGTGTTTGTGTTTAAATATTTTTGGTATTCTTCATAAGATCTTTTTGCCCCGCCAGCATTTAAATTTCCTGAAGGATAAACCCTTGGTTCCATATCATGAGCCCAACGTTTAAATATTTTATATCCTGAGCCGGGAGTAGGCTCTTTGTCTTTCCAATAATTTTCAAAGTCTTTTTTAATGTCGTAAAAATTAGCGACAGAGTCTTTAACGTCGAGCTGCTTAAACTGTGCGTTAATAGATAATGCAAACAGAAACAACGCCGAAAACAGAAGTGTGATTTTATTTTTCATGATATAAATATAGCGCTATCAAAGTGCTTTTTCAAGCGCAATTCAAGTTTAGATTTTAGAAATGAATTTTATTTAAGATTTATCTAAAAATTTGCCGAAAACGACAGGTTATTTTTAAGTTAACAACACTAATTTTTCCTAAATATCTTAAACCGAGGCCTATACCTCAGAAAAGCAAGGTTATTAAAAAACACACTTTAATTCAATTTAACAACTGCCTGTTTATTAAAAAAAAAGAGGCATTAAAATGATAGCGATTAATCGAATAGTTTTATTAAAATAATTATATAGTTCTTCTATGGGAAAAAAGCCTACCGCACGTTCAGCCGAAAACAGAAAAATATTTGTACTCGACACCTCAGTAATCATTTACGATCACACCGCGATTAAAAATTTTAAAGAACACGATGTTGTTATTCCGATTACGGTTTTAGAAGAACTCGATAACTTTAAAAAAGGCAACGACACTAAAAATTACGCGGCCCGCGAATTTATAAGATACATTGATAAACTATCAGGCAAAAACACTTTGCAAGATTGGACCTCGATTAACGGCCCAACAAGAGGAAAGTTCAAAATAGAAATGAACACTTCAAGTAAAGTAAACGCGGAGAGAATTTTTGATGATAGAAAAGCCGATCATAAGATATTAAACACCGCATTATTTATTGCCGAAACACATCCTGACCGAAAAGTTATTTTAATCACAAAAGATATTAATCTCCGCATTAAAGCAAAGTCGCTTAGCTTGCAATCGGAAGATTACGAAACCGGAAAAATAAAAACGGTTGACGAATTGTATACCGGCATGAGTGAAATACAAAAAGTTTCACAAGAAAAAATCGCAAGTATTTATCAAAAAGGGTCAAGCGGAGCGAAAGATGTTTTAAAAAAGATTGAAGCAACACCAAATCATTATTATATTTTAAAAAACGGCTCGCAATCTGTTTTAGCGCGTTATAATAAAGAAGACGAAACATTCCAGCGAGTAGTAAAAAGCGCAGCCTTTGGAGTAATTCCAAAAAATGCAGAGCAATCTTTTGCACTCGATGCGATTATGAATCCGGAAATTAAATTAGTAACTATTCAAGGCGTTGCCGGAACCGGAAAAACATTATTATCATTAGCGGGCGCATTAGAACAGCGCCGTAATTATCATCAAATTTATTTAGCGCGACCAATTGTTCCGTTAAGTAATAAAGATATTGGCTATTTACCCGGAGACGTGAACTCAAAACTGAATCCATACATGGAACCACTTTGGGATAATTTAAAATACATTCGTGGCCAATTCAACGAAAAAGACAAAGAACACAAGCAACTAAACGAAATGGTGGAAAGCCAGAAACTGGTTGTTTGTCCTTTAGCCTATATTCGAGGACGCAGTTTAAGCAATGTGTTTTTTATTGTTGACGAGGCTCAAAACTTAACGCCACACGAAGTAAAAACAATTATTACCCGCGCCGGAGAAAACACAAAAATTATTTTTACGGGCGACGTTCACCAAATTGATACACCTTATTTGGATGCGCAAAGTAACGGCTTAAGTTATTTAATTGATAAAGTTAAAGGTCAACCGCTTTATGCCCACATTACCTTACAAAAAGGTGAACGTAGTGATTTAGCTAATTTAGCCAACGATTTACTGTAGCAAATCGAGTTTAGGTCAATGATTTTGATCAATTAGGCGTAATATTTTTTTAGCCTGTTCATTTATTTTTACTTTTGTAAGCTCTTAAGCTAAACCCATGTCAACACAAAACGTAGATGTATTAGTAATTGGCGCCGGTCCGGCCGGAACGATTGCTGCCAGTATAATTAATAAAGCAGGCTTTAAAACAAAAATTGTAGAGAAAGAAAAATTTCCGCGCTTTGTGATTGGAGAAAGCTTATTACCTCGTAGCATGGAAGCTTTAGAAGAAGCGGGATTACTGGAAGCCGTAAAAGCAAAAGGATTTCAGGAAAAATTTGGCGCAAAGTTTGTAAGAGGAAACGAAGTATGTGATTTTAATTTCAACGATCAATTTACACAAGGCTGGAAATGGACCTGGCAAGTACAACGCGGCGATTTCGATTTAACCCTTGCTGAAGAATCAAGACGTCAAGGCGTTGATGTTTGTTTTGAAACGGCGGTGACAGATATAAAATTTAATGGAAGTAATTCTACAACAACTGTTGTAAACAAAGACGGGAGCACTGATACGATTAACGCAAAGTTTATTGTTGACGCGAGCGGTTACGGCCGTGTTATTCCAAGATTATTTAATTTAGATCGTCCAAGTAATTTACCGTCTCGTAAAACTTTATTTGCACACATTAAAGATCCGGATCGCGCGAAGTATGATGAGCCAAATCGAATTATGGTTGTTGTGCACGAACCAACCACATGGATTTGGGTTATTCCTTTTTCTAACGGAACAACTTCGGTTGGCTTTGTTGCTAATCCCGAGTTTTACGAAAAAACAAAAGGGATGAAGCCCGAGGAACAATTACGCACACTTATTAATAGCGACCCACACATTAAAGAACGTTTTGGAGATAAAGAATTTTTGTTTGACCCTCGCACTATTGAAGGGTGGAGCGTAACAACTGATAAATTTTATGGTGATGGATTTGTTTTAACAGGAAACGTAACTGAATTTTTAGACCCTGTGTTTTCATCAGGCGTTACATTAGCAGCAGCTTCTAGTCAACGCGCGGCCAACCTTGTGATAAAACAATTAAAAGGAAATAAAGTAGATTGGGAAGAAGAATTTATGAAACCGGTAATGACCGGTGTTGATACTTTCAGAAGCTATGTGATGGGTTGGTACGATGGAACACTACATGAAATATTTTTCGCAAAAGAAATAAACCCAGATTTCAAAAAACAAATTTGTTCGGTATTGGCGGGATATGTTTGGGACACCACAAATCCATTTGTAAAAAAGCACGACCGCGTTTTAAAAACATTGGCTGAGGTTATCAGAATTGGTAAATCGCAAGACGAAGTAAAAACCCTTTAGTTATTATTTGCTGTAGAATTTTCGGAAGGCGTAAGCTTAACGCGAGAATTCATTTCGAGCATTGCCGCTAAAATCAATTGAGAATAATTTTGTGAAGCCGAACGGAAATGGCGCGTTTGAGCATGCCATAAATTGTAAATCAAATTCATATCACCTTGTTGCGGCATAAAAGTATATAATGCTTTTCTTACATTTCCTGAACCGGCGTGGTAAGAATGCATTACTAATAATTTAAACCACAATTCGTTTTCATTATAGGTAATATGCAAAGAATCCAGAATTTGTTTTGTGTTTGGAATGCAAATCTTTTTAATCAAACTTGAAGCGGCATAAGCCGAACGATCAAAATCAGCACGCTCATCTATTTGTTTATTTACTTTTAAACCAAACAAACGGGCAACATCTTTCATTAATTGAAAAGAACCATAAGCCCCTGCATTTGATTTTTGTAATTTATTCGGACTCTCAATTAATAAAATAGCCTGTGCGTACCAAGGATCAACATCATTAGCTACAAAAGCATTTATCCCCCTGTCAAAATTCACGAAAGCCTTATCAAAATCATAAAAGAATTGCTTACCATCTGTTAATAATACACGCTGCGTAGAATCTAATCCATGTGCAGTTCTTATACTATCGCGGTAATATTGTTTATCAAGATCGTTTTTACTTGACCAATCTTTATAATGTGTTTTTTCTACAATCGTTCGGTTATGGCTTAAATTAACTAGTGAGGAATCTTTGTGAAGATTCATAATTTGTCGCCAAAATTTAACTTGCGCTAAAGTATCACATCTAAAATCGTAAAGCTGCTTATCAAAAACATAATTATGACAGTACGTGTCGCCCGATTTGCAAACGCCAACCACAGCACCGCATAAATCCTTATTAGGGTCAACATGTTTAATGCTATCATTACCGCCGCCTGAAATAAGCATTGGAAGAAAAGTTATGAGGGCTAAAATTTTCATGGTTTTTACTGAAGCATAAGTTACGAATAAAATCGCAACGAAACATGTTAAAACCAGGATTTTTTTCAATCTGACAACGTTAATTTTATAGAAATTAAGCTTTTATAGATTGCAACCATTCGATAGCCTTTTCCCTCGAATCGAACATGCGCATTTTCATGTTCTGTTTTTGTATAAAATTGATGAGGAAGTTGATAACGATTCGGTGAGCTAATGAACGTACTAAAACTGCAGATGCCGCTGTCATATTGTTTCGTTCAGGTACAGTCGAAAATTCACGGGCTTCTTTTGAAATAGAAGTATAACGTCCGGGCTCTACTAAAATTCTGTATTGTGTTTTGCCATCATAGCGGCTCCGTAATAATTCGTATTGTTCGGTAGCGTCGTCTAACCCTATTTCAACGTTATCATCCAAGCGAATATTAGTAATACCATTGCCCCAAAAATCAATAGTGGCAACGCGCTGACGAACCGTTTCAGTTATTTTATAAGCCGACATTAGCAACTAAATATAAGGAATGAGACTAAGAACCAAAAAAAATCTTTTTGGGAATCTATACAACTTTAATCATAATAAGACTCACATCATCTACTTGTTGATGCTGTCCTTTCCATTGGTTAAACAAGCTGATTAAATCTGATTTTTGTTTTTCTAGAGGATTCCCTGAGTTTTTTACCAGAAATTCCTTTAAGTTTTTCGATTTTAATTTTTTACCACCATCGCCGCCAAATTGATCTGCGAAACCATCAGTACACAAAATAATTAAATCATTTTTTTGAAGCACAATGTTGTGGGCCGTAAACGGTTTTAGCTCTTCGCTAAATTGACCAATTGGCATTTTATCGCCTTGATATTGTATTAATTCATTATTACGGATTAACCATAAACTATTATTGGCTCCCGAAAACTCTAATGTGTTTTCTAATTTATTCCAAACACAAAGCCCCATATCCATGCCATCCTTACGATCTTCCGCACCTTTTTGTCCGAGCGCCTTAATAATTTTTTCGCGTAGTTTATTTAAAACGGTATCCGATTTAAATAATTTGTTCTCCACCACCAATTCATTTAAAAAACTATTTCCGAGCATACTCATAAATCCTCCCGGCACGCCGTGGCCCGTACAATCTGCCAATGCAAAAATGGAGCGGTTGTTGGCCATATTATGCGCCCAGTAAAAATCGCCACTGACAATATCTTTTGGAAAGAAAATAATAAAATGTTCATGTGATATTTTTTTCCAAACTTCTTCGCTGGTTAAAACTGCAGCTTGAATTTTTTGAGCGTAGTTGATACTATCAATAATTTCTTTTTGTTTTTCATCTACTAAAAATTTTTGATGAGAAATTTCTTCGTTTTGTAATTCTACCTGTTCTTTTTGGTTGTTGATTATAATGTTAGCTTTTCGCGCTTTTCGGAAGTTAATAAAAGCGATCAAAGCAAAAAACAAAACAGCAACAAGCCCAATAGAACCCCAAAGCAGGATTTTATTTTTGGCCTCGTTTTCTTTTTCCTGAGCTAAAATTTCGAGGGATTGATTTTCTATTTGCAAATCTTTTTTTTCACTTTCGTATTTAGCTTCCATTTCTGTTGTTGCTTTCAAACTTTCCTGACTATACAGCACATCTTTTTTTCGGGAGTAAATCAACATGTATTCAAACGCCTCTTTGTGTTTACCCGCGTTGAAATATGAAACAGCTAAACCTGAGGCGCCTGACGAAATATTAAAATCATCACCCATTTCAACAGCCAAATCGTATCCTTGCTTATAATGCTCAATAGCCTTTGTGTGGTCTTTAAGATTTCTATACGCATCTGCTACAGCCATATTTGTAGTGGCTATAAATTTTTTGTCTTGCATTTCTTTACTGAAATATAGAGCCCGCTGTGCGTTTACAAGGGCTGAATCGTAATTTCTTGTTGAGGTATAACTTTTAGAGAGATTTAAATAAGAGGTGGTTAGCGTAATTCTGTCGCCGGTTTCTGCACAAAGCTCAATCACTTTTCGGTTATGAAAATTAGCTTTTTCAATATCGAGTGTTAAGCTGTCGGAATAAATTGATGCAAAAAACACATGGCAATAAGCCATCCCAACTTTATTAAACGATTTTTCTTCGCGTAGCTTCAACGCTTTTTGACAGTAATCAAGCGCTTTAGGAATTTGCTTAAGGTTGTAATGGACATAACCCATGTTATAATAAGTGGTGGCCAACGTCTCCCATTTTTCCAGTTTGGAAAATATTTTCTCAGCTTTAATAAACCATTCCATGGCAGGCAAAAACTCACCCTTCATGTTTAATGTGTTTCCAATGTTTATGTAATTGTTTCCGGCGCCCTCTTCGTTTTTAGCTTTAAGATTAACTTCGAGTGCTTTCTTTTGAAAAACCAGCGCCATTTCATAATCGCCTTTGCTATTGTAAATAACACCGCAATTATTTAATACACTTGAACTCCCTTTTAAGTAACCACATTTTTTAAAATATTCATCAGCTTTTTTAAAACACTCTAATGCTAAGTCAGGATTTTGTCTTAAATAATGAACGCGACCGAAATAGTTGTACGAATTCCCAATTCCTTTATCGTCTTTTAGTTTTTTTGCCATCGCAAAGGCGCGGCGACCATAATCGCCCGCTAAAGCAGTATCAATTGTGGAAACTTCAGTGGCCATCCACAAAAAACGGTCTACCTTCGCAGTATCCTCTTTCATAACTTCATAGACTTTTGCAAGGCTATCAAGCTTGCCCGGTAATTGTCCGTTTGAATTTGAAAACAGAACAAGAAGGAAAAATAAAACTATAATTTTTTTCATCAGGCGAATAGTTTTTGAAACACTTCTTCCATTTTACTTACCGTAATAATCTCAATGGAAAACTGTTTCAAATCTAAGCCTTTTTTGTTATATGATGATATAAAGATTTTCTCAAATCCTAACTTTTGTGCCTCTGAAATCCTTTGTTCTATACGACTAACGGGACGAATTTCTCCTGTTAAACCAACTTCGCCTGCAAAACAAACTGTTTGTGGTATTGGCAAATCTTCGCTACTCGATAAAATCCCGCATACCAATGCCAAATCAATTCCCGGATCTTCTACTTTTATACCGCCTGCAATATTAATGAACACATCTTTCACTGCTAGCTTAAATCCGCAACGTTTTTCTAATACGGCAAGTAACATCGACAATCTTCTTAAATCGAAACCGGTTGAAGAACGCTGAGGTGTTCCATAGGCTGCGCTACTAACTAAAGCTTGTGTTTCAATTAACATCGGACGGTTACCCTCCATGGTTGCAGAAATAGCAACACCGCTTGTGGCTTGATCGCGTTGTGTAATTAATATTTCGGATGGGTTGGTCACTTCGCGCAGACCATCACCATTCATTTCGTAAATCCCCATTTCGTTAGTACTACCGAAACGATTTTTTGTGGCGCGTAATAAACGGTACACATGATTAGTATCACCTTCAAATTGAAGAACCGTATCTACCATGTGTTCTAAAACTTTTGGTCCGGCTAAACTTCCTTCTTTGGTAATGTGCCCAATCATAAACACAGGCGTATTTGTTTCTTTAGCGAAACGTAAAAACTCAGCAGCACACTCACGAACTTGTGAAACGCTTCCGGGACTACTCTCCACATAAGATGTATGTAATGTTTGAATAGAATCGAGAATCACTAATTGCGGTTGTATTTCTTCTATTTGCTGAAATATGTGTTGTGTATTGGTTTCTTGTAAAATGAAACAACTTTCAGTTGTAACACCAATACGCTCGGCGCGCATTTTTATTTGTTGTTCGCTTTCTTCACCACTTACGTAAAGTATTTTTAAATTTTTTAAGCGCAGAGCAAGCTGCAACATTAAAGTAGATTTACCAATGCCGGGTTCGCCTCCGAATAAAACCAAACTACCTGGAACAATTCCGCCGCCTAATACACGTGTTAATTCCTTACCGGGAACAGCAATGCGAGGATATTCTTGTAAACCGACATCTTGCAAAAGAACAGATTTATTAGAACCTGTTTTCGGGTTTTTGTTGGAAGAGAAAACCTGAAGCCTGTCGTTTTTAGTTTCTTTCTGAACTTTTTCTTCAACCAAAGTATTCCACTCATTACAACTGGTACATTTTCCTATCCATTTATTATGCTGCGTGCCGCAACTCTGACAAAAATATGTGGTTTTAACTTTGCTCACACAACAAAGGTAGACTAAAGCTTAGGGATTGATTGCTACAGATTGTAGCAATTTGGGAAAAGAAGGCAAATTATTTACTCAACATAAGAAAAACAGCCAAAATAAAAGACGACTATCTTAAATTAATGAGCTCGTTTGTTTTCAAAAGCAAATCCATAAATAAGATTTTAGGATTGGCATTACGCTCAACGTAATAATAAGAACCATTAAATTCCTCAACCAATTTCTCGTAATTTCTTTGGTTGATGAAGGGAGCAAATTTTTCTAAGAACTGTTTTTCACTTCCGCCTAAGCGAACTAAATCACGAGAACCAAAATTATACATTAAACAATCCCTGAAAATCTCGAGTGAATAATGTAAAAACTGTTTTTGTTTTTCACGACCATTCGTAGCGTTTAAATCAATCCATTGCAAAGCTTTATCACAATCAAACTTTAAAGCTAAACGCATGAAGGATTGAAAGTGTTGTAAGAACGATAACTGATCATCATTCTGCGTTAATTGTTTAATAGCTTCATTAAAATTACCGTCGCATAAAAAAGCAGCTTGCGTGGCGTTTTCTTTATTCACGCCAAATTTTTTCATTAGCGCTTCGGTAATTTCATTTTCTTTTAAACGTGTAAACGGAATTTGTTGTACACGCGAAATAATAGTCGACAATAAAGAATCAGGATTATTACAAACTAAAATAAACAAAGTTTGCTCAGGCGGTTCTTCTAAAACTTTCAATAATTTATTCGCAGCTTCCGAATTCATTTTTTCCGGCTGCCAAATCACCATCATTTTATAAAGTCCTTCGTAACTTGTATAGCTAAGTTCGCGAATAATATGTCCGCTTTCCTCAACAGGAATAATAGGTTGTTTATTTTCTGCACCTAAACTATCGAACCAATCGTTAAGTGTTAAATAAGGAGTTTCTAAAAACGCTTCACGAAATTCTTTTATAACATCGTTACTCCTTTTTACATCTTTTGATTTTGCAATAGGAAAAACAAAATGCAAATCAGGATGAACCAATTTGCTTGTCTTCATACACGAAGGACAAGCCCCGCACGAATCGTTAGCTTGTTTATTGGTGCAGAATAAGTATTGTGCAAAAGCAACGGCTGTTAGTAAATTACCCGAACCATCAACACCTGTAAATAATAAAGCGTGAGGCAAGCGGTTATCGTTTACCATTTTTAGTAAACGTTCTTTTACTTCTTGTTGTCCGACTATATCTTTTAAAAACACAAGGTAAATATAGCGATTTTCCCTTGGTCATTCCGAACTTGTTTCGGAATCTTTCAATTGTAGATGCTGAAACAAGTTCAGCATGACCTATACAAGAGAATACATTTTACCAGGATGGGATTTGATTATATTCGAAAATTCTAATTGCAACAAAAGAGAAGAAACCTTACTTATAGGAAAACTACTGGCGTAGCTGATTTCATCCATGTGTACCTGCTTTTTATTGGTAAAAGCATCAATAATTTTTTGTTCTTCTTCGTTGAGGTTCAACAATAAAGGTATTTGAGAAGTTTCTTTTTTTGCATTTTGTGCTTCGGTATCCCAACCCATAATATAAAATAAATCAGCAGCACTTTCCATTAACGAAGCGCGGTTCATTTTAATAAATGCATTACAACCTTCACTTTGAGGATCGTTTGTGCGGCCTGGAAAAGCAAACACATCTTTATTATAACTATTGGCAATAGTTGCTGTAATTAAACTTCCACCATCACGCTTACTTTCCATCACTACTAAAGCATCGCACATGCCAGCTACAATTCTGTTACGCTTAGGAAAATTAACCGCATCCGGATTTGTGCCACTTCTGAAATCGGTTAAAATACCACCCATTTTTTGCATTTTCAAAGCAATGTTTTCGTGCAGCGATGGATAAATTCTGTCGAGGCCGTGAGCAACAACACCCACTGTATCCAATTTGTTCTCTAATGCTTTTTTGTGAGCTAAAACATCAATTCCATAAGCTAAACCACTCACTACTAAAATACCACTGTCTTTTAATTCAGCAATAAATTTTTCGGTTTGTTGAATACCGTATTCGGTAGGTTGCCGCGTTCCAACTACGGCTACAATTTTTTCAGTATTTAAATTTGCGTTGCCTTTGTAGTATAGTAGAACAGGGCTATCATTGCAAAATTTTAAGCGGCGAGGATAATTTTCGTCTGTAAAAAACAGAGGTTCAATTTCGTAATCTTCAATAAAACGGATTTCTTTTTCTGCTTCTAATAAAACATTTTTACCTCTTATTAAAGCGTTGGCTACATTTTCACCAATGCCCGGAATTTTTAAAAGGGAATTTTTATCAGTTTCAAATACAGCGGCCGCACTTCCGCAATAAGCTAATAAATTTTTGGCGTTGCTATCACCAATTCCATTAATAAGTGTTAGCCCAATTTGATACAATAATTCGTCGGAAAGCATTTGTTTTAAAAATATTCTTTTCTATATTGTGCTTTGAATTTAAAACCCGGAATGCAACACAAAGTTACATTACTTTTTACATTTTGCTTTATCCTGTTAAAAATAAATTTTTACGGACAAGAAAACGGTTTTATAAAAGGCAAGGTAAAAGACCATACCGGAGAATTGCCAGGAGCCGTTATTTCAATAGATTCTAAAACCGGGACCACAAGCGACATTAATGGTGATTTTATTTTAAGCGCGCCCGCCGGAGCTTACACTTTAACCTGTTCGATGGTGGGTTATAAAAGTCAGAAGCAGGTAATTGCCCTGATAGCAAACGACACTCTTAAATTAAATTTTAGTCTAACCGACGCCAATGCTATGTTGGATGAAGTGGTTGTATCGGCCGGAAAATTTGAACAAAAATTGTCGGATGTTACGGTGAGTATGGAAGTAATTAAGTTAGCGATAATAGAAAATAAAAACACTACTACTTTAGATCAAATAATGAATCAAGTGCCGGGCGTAACGGTATCTGACGGACAAGCAAGTATTCGTGGTGGAAGTGGTTTTGCTTATGGGGCCGGTAGTCGCGTGTTAATGTTGGTAGATGAAATGCCGATGATTAGTGCTGATGCAGGTGATGTAAAATGGAATTATTTACCATTAGAAAACTTAGAACAAGTAGAAGTAATAAAAGGCGCATCGTCTGCCTTATTTGGTTCTTCAGCTTTAAATGGTGTTATTAATTTACGCACCGCTTATGCAAAAGATAAGCCCAACACTTCTGTAACTTTATTTGCGGGAGTTTATGACGCTCCAAAATACCAATACAAATGGTGGAAGGGTTCTAGTCAGCAACAACAAGGGATTAATTTTTCGCATGCACAAAAAATCGGGCAATTAGATTTCGTAATGGGCGGTCACATGTATAATGATGATGGTTATAGAGGAGGAATTGTAACTCAAACTTTAGGAGTTGGCTCTAATACTGTAACAGAAAGCGAATTAAAAACAGAAAACGAGAAACGTGCGCGTCTCAATATTAATTTGAGATATAATTTCAAAAAAGTGCCGGGCTTATCTGTTGGTGTTAATACGAATGTGATGGATGTACAAGGAGGGTTGTTCTTTTTATGGAAAACAGAAGACAGCGCTTATGTTCCGAACGACATTCAAAAGTACAAGAACAAACGTTTTAATGTAGACCCATTTGTAACTTACTTTTTTGGTAATGGGAATAAACTTAGTTTAAGAAGCAGATATTTCTTAACCCTAAACACCAACGATAAAAATCAGGAGTCGACGGCTGAACTCTATTATAACGAATTACAATACCAGAAACATTTTAAGAATAATTTAAATATTTCGACAGGTGTTGTTTATATGGAGCAACAAATTTTTTCTGATTCTTTGTTTGGAAGACATACCGGAAAAAATTATGCTGCCTATTTGCAACTTGATAAAAAAATAAAAAAACTAACTGCTTCATTTGGCATGCGTGTTGAGCGCTACGAAGTAGATACTGCTTATACCAGAGGGTATTTAAAATTAGGAAAGAAAGTAATTAATAATCTTGCGTTTCAACCTGTGATAAGAGCAGGATTAAATTACCAATTATTCAATTATACTTTTATTCGTGCCTCTTACGGACAAGGCTATCGTTTTCCGAGTGTAGCAGAAAAATTTGTGAGCACAGGCGTGAGTGCTTTAAAAATCTATCCTAATCCATCGCTTCAACCTGAGCGAGGATGGAGTACAGAGATAGGTGTGAAGCAAGGATTTTCTATTGGGAAGTTTAAAGGATTTTTGGACGTGTCAGGATTCTGGATGGAGTATCATAATATGGTTGAGTTCTCTTTTGATTTCTTTTTACCTAACGGACAACAACCAAGCGCTACTGTTCCGCTTCAAACATTACTCGATCACGCGGGCTTTAAATCTCAAAACATGGGACGTGCACAAATTAAAGGTGTAGAGTTGTCTGTAACAGGCGCAGGAAAAGTTGGTCCGGTTAATGTAAGTCTATTTAGTGGGTACACTTATATTGATCCTATTAATCCGGATTATAATCCAGCTGTTGACACATTAGGACTTCCTTATTTGAACGTATTAAAATACCGTAACCGCCATTTATTTAAAAATGATATTCAGTTCGATTATAAATTTATTTCTATTGGCTTTAGCACGAGGTACCAAAGCTTTATGGAAAACATTGACAGAAAATTTAACGAGAGTTTATTACACGATATTCAATCAGGATTTGATTATTATGATTTCACCTATGTTTTACCGGGACTACCTCGTTACCGCGAAAAAGACAGAGCTGGTTCTTGGGTTCATGATTTACGAATTGGATTTCATCTTTCAAAAACGCTCAAGGTTTCTTACTTAGTAAACAATGTTGCTAATGAGGAATACAGTTCCCGTCCGGGCGATGTGCGGCCACCACGTATGCAAACTATTCAGATAATGCTTAAGCTGTAAGCAGAAACTCTTTATGTGCTAACCAAACCTTCCCTGTGTGTTTTAATAGGAAAAACGAATTCACTTTAAATTCAGCAGAGAAGCTTTTTGATTTATACTCTTCGTTCGCTAAATAAAAATCTTGTTTTTTTAAATCCCGGAAGGCAATAGTTACGTGAGGATGAAAACCTCTTTTGTCATCGTACTGATTAAAAATATTTAAATGACTTTTCACATGAAACACTAATTGGTTTTGAAGGGTGTTAAGCGTTTCGTTTTTATTCACATCAATAAAAATAACTTTAGGTTCAAAACAACCAAAGCCGTTTAATTGAACAGAAAAAGTTGTAGAGAATTTGAATTCAGAAAGGGTCTGTATTAAGTGCTCTTCCTTGGCTTCTTTAATTTCAAAAGGCATGTGAAGTGTAATGTGTGCCGGTGAACGCAACGAACTTTTGTTATTGTACTTATGAGAAATCTCAAGCTTTACTTTTTCTACTTCAGAAAAAACAGGTTCGGGAGGAATGATGGCTATAAAATATTTGCGGTTCATTTACACACAAACGCCAATCACTAAAATATCATCCACCTGTTCTAAATTTCCTCTCCAACTTTCGAACGCAGAAAATAATTTTTCGCGCTGTTCGGCAGGCGGTAATTCGTGAACAGAAACTAAGAATTTCTTCAAGGCATTATATTTAAATTTTTTCCCTTTTGGTCCGCCAAACTGATCAGCAAAACCATCAGAATATAAATAGACGCAATCGCCTTTTTGTAATTGTAATTTGTAATTAGTATAATTATCTGCAACACCGTCCAGGTTACTTCCTATTGGAAATTTATCCGCTTTTATTTCTAATAAATGCTCTTCAAAAAACAATTCGTTTTTACTTTGTGGCTTGTATGATGAAGAAATGTTTTTGCGCACCACCCACAAATTATTAAAGGCACCGGCGTATTGTAACTCTAAAGTTTTTGGGTTGTAAGCGCACAACGATAAATCCATTCCGTCTTTAATACTATCCTTGTCGGCACTTTGTCTTAAGGTATCTGTAACGCCGGTGTCTAAATGTTTTAAAATTTCTGAAGGTGTAGTTAACCCTTTTTCCTTTACAGCTTGATTTAATAAATTTAAACCAACAACACTCATCATAGCACCGGGAACACCGTGACCAGTGCAATCAACAGCGGCAAACATTACCATTCCGTTTTTTTCTTCTAGCCAATAAAAATCACCACTCACCACATCTTTTGGTTTATACAATACAAATGCATTTGGCAAAAGCTGTTTTACCATTTTGTCAGGAGGAAGAATGGCAAGTTGAATTCGTTTCGCATAGTTAATGCTATCGGTAATTTCTTTTTTCTGATGAACGATTTCATCATTTTGATGCTGTAATAATTTATTGGCTTGTTGTCTGTTTTTATTTTGACGGAACAAAACAAAGGCAACAATTACTACAGATAAAATTCCGACCGAAGAGGCGATTAACCAAAGGCGGGATTGTTTTGCTTTTAAATCTGTAACTTCTTTTTCGGCACCCAAACGCTTTAGCTCTTCCTCTTTTTTTCCGGTTTCGTATTTCACTTCCATTTCGCTGAGCTTATCAACGGTTTGCATCAACCCTAAACTATCTTTTAAACCTAAACACTCCCAATAATAGAGAGCGGCCTCTTTGTATTTTTTTAATTCATAAAGCGAATTCCCCAAGCCCTTTTTTATTTCAATCTGTAAATCCAGATTGTCAGGGTTCACTTTAAAAGCTTGTTGATAATACTCCAAAGACTTCTCGTAATTATTTACTTTAAAATAAAATCCTCCTAAATTAAAAAGAGTACCGGAATAACTCAATAAATCTCCACTTTGCTTTTGCATGGTCAACGTTATTTCAGCATACTTGTCAACGGAGTCTCTGTTTTTTTTGTCAATATAGTTTGTGAGTAGGGCATTGTAGATACTTGCAGTGAAGTTTTGGTCTTTTTTGGTTGTGGTGGCTAAGAGCTTTAATATTTTATAGCAATGTACAATAGAAGAATCCGGTAGTTTCATTTGATTAAGAAGGAGGGCCAGATTACTTTCCACAAGGCAAACTTTTGAACCGTTTTTTATGGAGTAAGAAACAGCGAGAGCTTCTCTATAAGTTTTAAGCGCCATGTCATTTCTCTCTATGTCTTTGTATACATTTCCTATGGCATTAAGACAATCGATTACTTTAATTGGGTGATTGAGTTTTTCGGCGATTTTTTTATTTTCTATAAAATCTTCCAAAGCGCTATTTAAATTGCCAATAAAATAATTGGAAACGGCCCTCGAAAAGCGTGAAGAATAAGTGAGTGTATCGTTTTTAATTTTCTGCGAAAGCGTTAGAGCCTCTTCAGCCGCAGCAAGCGCGTCCTTTGCGCTAATATGGGTTAAACTATCAGAAATGCGGTTGAGGCGAATAATTTTCTCAATATTATCTTGAGCTAATAAAGAACTAGAAAACAAGAAACTTACAACAAAGCAAATAACAAAGGACTTAAGCCCGGCAATAAGTTTGTAAAAAGTATAAATTCCGCTTTGCATAGTTTTATAAGTGAAAATAAAGATATAACTTTATACTATCATTCTAAAACAAATTATACTATGTTAAGTTCAAAAGTAACCAGCGCTTTAAATAAGCAAATAGAGCTTGAAGCGTCTTCCTCACAATATTATTTAGCTATGGCCAGCTGGGCAGAAACCCAAGGCTTAAATGGCATTTCTGCTTTTTTATATACGCATGCCGACGAAGAGCGTATGCATATGTTAAAGCTAATTAAGTTCGTTAACGAGCGTGGTGGTCATGGTTTGGTTCCTGCGTTAAAGCAGCCGCCTGCAAGTTTTAAATCTGTAAAGTATGTTTTTGAAGAAGTGTTAAAGCATGAGATAAAAGTGACTTCAGAAATAAATAAATTAGTAGAGACTACTTTAAAGGAAAAAGATTATACCACGCACAACTTTTTACAATGGTATGTAAGCGAGCAAATAGAGGAGGAATCATTAGCGCGCCAAATTGTTGATAAACTTAAATTAGTTGGTGATGATAAAGGTGGTTTATATTTCTTCGATCGCGATTTAGAAGGTATTGCAGGAAAGGCCTCTGGTGGCGGTGCCGAAAAAGGTGGCAAGGGTTAGTTACTGAAAACGTAAAGTCCTTTTGCATTAATACTATATTTAGCCGGCGTTTTATTTGCTTCAAAGTAAGTAAAAGCCGGCTTTAAATTTGTCCAAAAATTATTTTTGCCCTCGTTAAATTCTTCTTTTAGTAGTTTACAATTCTCATCTGTTAACTTACACGGATAAATTTCTACTCGTGGTGATGTGCTATTGTTTTTAGCTTCAACACAAAGCATATACACATCTTTTACCGGGTCGTCTTGCAAAGGAATGCAACCAATAGTTACACAATTACCGTGAATCATAATATCTCCACCTGGCCTTTTTCCATCTACTAAAATCCTGTCGCTTTTATTTGGATAACCTACTTTTAGGGCTAAAAAATAGGAGCTGTTTGGATTAAAAACAGGAATATCATAAATACCTTCAGGCACCTGATAATCGCCCTCTTTACGTTTAGGCCCCAACTCTCCGCTAGAGGCACAAATTGTAATTTTTTTGAGAAAGGTGTATTTTAAATCGCTTTTGTTTTTTACCCAGAGCTCTAATTCTTTCTCTTTTTTGAAGATGCGGATAAATACTTCCATTGCGGAGGAATTTATCTTTTTGGCCTTTAACTCCGCTTCAAGCCCCGGCCATTTAGTGGCATAAGCGTCTTTTACCCGTTTATTCTTTAATTGTTGGGCTTTAAACGAGCTGTTTTCCTGTGAAAACACCGGATTTAACAATCCCCAACAAACTAACAATGCTATATTAATAATTGCTTTCAAAAGAGAAAATGAGACTTGGTTTTTGGATTAACTTTATACTAAAGTAAAATGAAATTTTTTAAATTCATACGTAACAAATACCTTTTAACAACTATTGGCATTGTAGTGTGGCTCTTGTTTTTTGATAAAAACGATGTGTTCAGTCAAGCCGATTTAATTGGAAAATTAAATAAGTTAAAGGGCGACCGCAATTATTATTTAACTGAGATAGAAAATAATAAGCGTGAAATAGAAGAATTAAAAACAAACAAAAAAAGTTTGGAAAAATTCGCCCGCGAAAAATACCACATGAAAAAAGATAACGAAGATGTGTACGTTATCGTAAAAAAATAAGTTGTGGATTTAGAACACTTCCGAAAACAAGCTGAAAAATTAAGAAAGGAAAACCTCAAGTTTTTTCATAAACTTAAGTTGCGTAAACCTGATGAGCTTGACGAACTTTTTCACGAAGCACACGAAGAAGCTTTTGCTAAAATAGATTGTTTAACTTGTGGTAATTGCTGCAAAACAACCTCACCTATTTTTTACCAAAAAGATATTGAGCGCGCATCAAAAGCAGTGAAATTAAAACCCGGAACATTTATTGAAAAATATTTACGCTTAGATGAAGATAACGACTACGTGTTACAAGTGGCGCCGTGCCCGTTTTTAGACTCAGAAAATTATTGTGGTATTTATAATGACAGACCTAATGCTTGTAGAGAATATCCTCACACCGACAGAAAAAAAATGATTCAGGTGATGGATCTTACTTTTAAGAACACAATGGTTTGTCCGGCCGTTTTAAGAATAACCGAAGAGGTGAAGCGGAAAATAAAATTATGATTTAGCGGCTTTAAAAACCTGCTGCATAAATTCTGAAGCAAAAACAAAATCGTACATCTCTTTATTGGTAACGCTTAAAATATCTTTTTGTGTTCCTGTCCACCAATTTTTTCCTTTGTAGATAAACATAACGTTTTCGCCAATTTCAAGAACCGAATTCATGTCGTGCGTAATAACAACAGTTGTAATATTATATTCGTGGGTGATGTCTTGAATTAATTCATCAATTATAATCGATGTTTTTGGATCCAGACCAGAGTTAGGCTCATCACAAAATAAATATTTCGGATTATTAGCAATAGCGCGCGCAAGAGCCGCACGTTTTTTCATACCACCGCTTAACTCTGATGGATATAAAGCGTTTCTTCCTTCTAGTTTAACGCGCTCTAAACAAAAATTAACGCGGTCTAGTTTTTCAGCCTTAGTAAGACTAGTAAACATATCTAATGGAAAGCGAACGTTTTCTTCTAAGGTTTGCGAATCAAATAAAGCGCCCGCCTGAAACAACATGCCAATTTCTTTGCGCACCTCTTGTTTTTCTTTTGGTCCTAATACCGGAAAGTTTTTCCCTGAATATAAAATTTGTCCTTCATCAACCTCATGTAATCCCACCATTAATTTTAGAATGGTTGTTTTTCCGCAACCACTTTCGCCAATCATTAAATTAGTTTTTCCGGGATAAAACGTAAACGACACGTCATCGATTATTTTACGGTCGCCAAAACTTTTGGATATGTTTTTAATTTCAATCAATTGGCAATAATAATCCGGTAAGAATTAAATTGAAGACCAGGATCAAAATACTTGTAATTACTACAGCGCGCGTGCTCGATACACCAACTTCAAGGGCGCCACCCTTTGTATAGTAACCAAAATAGGAAGCAACCGACGTAATTAAGAAAGCAAACACTACAACTTTTGTAAATGAATAATATAATTTCCGCGGCTCAAACATGGCCTGAATCCCGAAAATGTATTCGTACGATGTACAAGCCTCGGAAGCGACCCCCATTAAATAACCACCTACCAACCCTAAGAACATACTAATTGCAATTAGAAAAGGATTGATGAATACGGCCGCAACAATTTTTGGAAGAATCAAATAACCTGCAGAGTTTACACCCATAATTTCGAGCGCATCAATTTGTTCAGTTACCCTCATGGCACCAATTTCGGAAGCAATATTAGATCCAACTTTTCCTGCTAAAATTAAACTCACAATAGTTGGACAAAATTCAAGTAACATGGATTCGCGTGTTGTATAACCAACGGCGTATAACGGGATCCAGGGACTTGAAAAACCATAAGCACTTTGAATGGTGATAACCCCACCCATGAAAACAGAAATGATACTTACGATACTTAAAGAGCCAATTCCAAGGGAATTGATTTCGTAAACAATTTGACGACCATAAACAGAAAACTTCTCAGGCTTACTAAAAACCCTGAATAAAAGCATAAAATAGCGGCCAATATGGAAAAAAAGCATCATATAATAATGATACTAAAGTACTAAATTATATCTTTGAATTATGAAACAAATCTTTAAGAGTCAGGTTTTTTTATGGGCCATTGTTTTAAGTACAGCGCTTATTTTTCAGCAGTGTAAGACGAATAAATGCGATGGTTGCCCTGCCATGAAGAAAAAAGTTAGAAAGCAGTCGAAAGGCTCTATTTAAAAACCAATCGGGTTATTTTATGATGTAGCAGTAATGCTATTAAGCAACCAAAGGAATTCGCAATCACATCATACCAATCAGCACTACGTTCGCTAAAAACTTTTGCCTGCATTATTTCTAAAAGTCCGCCGTACATTACAGAAATTAGAAAGTACAAATAAAATAGGTTGTTGTTTTGTTGATGCGCTTTTACAGAAACGCCAAACAAACTAACCAAAACAAAAAAAACACCGGCGTGTACCCATTTATCAAAACTCAATAATTCCAGCCAACTAACAGCGGGTATTAACCGCCCCGGCATTGAACACAAGGCAAAAATTACCAGCGCCCAAAGAATGGAGATTTTGTAAGAATGATTTTTTAGCAGAGTTATAACCATAAAAAAACCGTCCCTTTTAGTGGAGACGGTTATTATTATTTTTAATCAGAATTAAGCGCCAATTAATTTTTTGTAAGCATCAGCTGATAACAAGCTATCTAATTGTTTAGCATCAGAGATTGCAATTTTAATAATCCAGCCCTTTCCATAAGGATCAGTATTTACGCTTTCAGGAGCTGAATCAATATCTTTATTCGCTTCTAAAACTTTACCGGATACAGGCATAAATAAATCAGAAACGGTTTTAACCGCTTCAACTGTACCGAACACTTGTTCCATCTCAACAGTTTCGCCAATTGTAGAAATATCGACATAAACAATGTCGCCTAATTCTTTTTGCGCGAAATCAGTAATACCAATAGTAGCTTCGCCACCGTTTACTTTTACCCACTCGTGGTCTTTTGTGTATTTAAGGTCTGAAGGAAAATTCATAATTGTTTTTTTACAAATGTATGTGTTTAGTTAATATTTACAAATGATTTTTATTGGAGGTTAATCCTTAAGCTAAATCCGGCGTTAACGTTAGAGGTTGGGAACGAGGCCGAGGTTTGAGGCGTTGTTCTAATCCAATCATAAAATATACGCAGGTTTATGTTTTGAGTTAACTGATAATCAATAGCTGAACGCAAGGTGATGATATTTGTACCTCCGGTTGGCGTACTAATCTCATCAACTATTCGTCTAATTACCGATACGTTGCGGCGGTAACTTAAGTCAACTTTAATATTTAAATCACTTTGTAAAGGTTTGCCCTGAATACTTAGTCTTTTTATAGTTAATTTAGGATAACGGTATCCAACCCCAATTACATATTCCTGACCTTTTGTTTCAATAATTTGCGGGCCGGTAAAGTTTAACGTTACGGTTTTATCACGTTTAATTTCAAAATTACCTTGCCATCCCGGTTTCACAAATTGTAAATCTAATTTAATTAATGGTTGAAAACCTTCACTGATGACGATTGAAGCAACGTTGTAATATGGTGTAAAGTTGGCGCTCTCTGCTGTTCCGTTAATTACCGGATTTTGTACAGGCGAACGAGAAACAACACGGTCGTTGTTATCGCTAACAAATAATAAGTTGTTTGAATAACCGCCAATTGTATAATTTGATTTATAGCTATGACGAAGTGTAATGGCACGGAATATTTTTTGTAGAGATTTAATTTTTCCTAAACCGTCCCAAGTAATTGTCCAGTTAGGCATTGGTATTCCCGGAAAAATATTTTTTGTTCCGTAATTTCTAATTTTTCTTCCGGTGTATGTTTCATAAAAAGCCCCCATTAAAACATCTTGCTGTGTGGGGTTATATCCATCATAATAAGGATCACCCAAACCATTTGTTTGCAAACCTGCCGAGTGCGCAGCGTTGTCTTCACTCAACTGACGAGCATAATCCTGACGAATTACTAAAAACTCTTTAAACAATTCTGATTCTACGCCTCTACCTTTATCAGTAAAGGATTTTCCTAAAGTAAATACACTTGTGCTGAAGTTTCCGGTTTCGTTTGGACTTTCGTGGAAGTTATACGAGTTAGAAATAGAGTCCCAACGCATAAATTCCGTTACATTATGACTTCTGTTTTGCGAGCCGTTTAATTCTATTTTCAAACTTCCGTGAGGTTCAATACTTGTTCGATACGTTATGGTTTGTGCTTTATTGCGAGTGTATGGCGTGGTTTGATTTGGGTTAAGCGTTAACCAACCTTGTTCATACGCATAAGGCCTGATGTCATCTTGAGAACCTGCAATAAATGGTAAACCTGGCGCTTGATTTTGTCCCCAATCCATACCAAGATATTCTGATTTTGGATTAAAGTTTGGCATACCGGTTCCGTTGGTTTGTTGTACAACAAAATTTACGGTTTTAATCATCATTACGCCACGCGCTAAAAATTCTCCAATGTCTTTAAAGTTATCCGACTCTTTAACTTTATCTACTGCAGTAGAATCGCTGGCTGAAGAAGTATTCTTTGATTTAACTGACGAGCTCTTACCGGGTTTTGAAGATTGCCCTGAATTTATCCGCCTTAAATAAGGAATTTTATTATACAAACTAATCATGTTAAGATTAGCAGTATAGTTTTTTGTATTTGTATTTTGAATAGTGTTACCAATTTTCTCATCAGCAGCAAATGGTTTTCTGTTCCAAGTATAAGTGCCGCCATAACGATACGATAAAGTAACAAAATCGAGAATAGGAATTTTATTTAGCGGAACAGTATAGTTAATATTAAACTGCTGACGGAACACCATATTTTCACCAAAGCCCAGTAAATTTTGTTTAATAGTATCTTTCTTTTCTTTTGTATCAATAGCGCCGTAAGGCTCTAAAATTCGTCCGTCATTATTGGCGGTGTAATCAAACTTTAATGCTTTAGAAAAATCCCATCTGAAATCATAGGCGCGAGAAATTAAAAACTGTTTGTTGAACTGCGTTAATGTGCGGTCATCACTGTTAGTATAGAAACTGGTGATATCACGGTTTAATAATTCTGAGTAATTCCGGGTAATATCCAACGACACACCAAAACGATTTGGTAAAGGCTGTAAATTGAAATCTTTAATGAGTGCAAACCATTTGTTTTCAAAAATTTTCATTTTGCTAAATGGCTTCCAAGCTTTTGGTTGTAACTGGAATCCATAAGTGACGTTAGCTCTGTATTGTTTTAAAATGTTGTGATGAATGTTTACGTTGCGGCGGAATTGTTCGGTGTAAGCATAAGTAACTGCAAAATTGGAAATATCCCAGGGCATTGGTTTTGCGCCGGCACGTTTTAATCCGTCAACACGCACGTTGGTAAAGTTGATACCCTTACGTTTAGAATAATCTAAAGCATTAAATTTTAATTTCTTTATGTCTTCAGCACTAAAGTGTTCGTTGGGCTTTAAATTATCTAAAGCCACATCGGGTTCATACGGATTAAACAATGGTTTAATTCTGGTTTCACCATACGAATAATAAACAGGCAAACTTACTTTCCATTTAGCAGGGAAAAATTTACCAATTTGAAATTGTGAAGTGAAATCCCAATTCAAAGTAGTTTCTTTACTGCGTTCGTTAATTTTCTTTTCTACACTTCCAAAAAACGGTTTGCTATAGGTTCCCGCTAGTGATACTTGTCCTAAGTCGGCGAGTTTAGCTTGCACGCGACCCGTTGTTGCCCAGCCGCCTTTATTATTAAAATCAGTTAAACGTAATTCGTTAACCCATACCTCAGCACTATGTGGTAATGCGCCGTCATCTTTCGGATTGCGGATTCCAATCATAATACTTTTTACACTACCTAAATTTGGATTACCAACAATTGTAATGGTGTTATTACCTGAGGCAATAGAAAAAGGTTTTTGCGTTAAACTTAAATCTCTTCCTGTACTTTGATTACGGGATTCTTTCGCGCTGGTTAATTCGTCAAACAAAATATTTATTTCATTGGCTCCTGGCCAAACTAAATTTTTATCGTTCTCGTTATTCGGATCGTAATAAGCAGGTGCAGTTAATTGTAATGGAATTTCGTATTCGTAATAGTTGTTATTGTAGTCGGTACCTAAACGGATAAATACAGTTAAGTCACCATCATTTAATGGATCTAAACCTAATTTTTCACCATGCACAAACATTTTCAAGTTTTTAAACATTCGCATATCCTGATCCATGTTTCTGAAAACAGCGCGACTATCACCATCTTTTAAATTGGTTGTACGAAGTTGTAAAGCTTGTTCGTTTTGTAATACTAAGTTTGTTGTTTGAATATTTTGCTGTTGTTGAATGCCCGGCGGAATTACATAATTAACAGGAGCTTTTTGTCCGTTCTCTTGCACACTTACTGCAGATACGTCAAATGAAGTCGAGTTGTCTTCATTACCTAAATATTCTCCCGGTCTGCTTAAGTCAAATTGATAACGTCTCCAATCGCTACGCACCATTTCAAAACGGGCAATACGTAATACAACCGGCTTATCAAACCCTTTCATGTACACACGCATAAAACGAATAGAGTTGAAGCCTTCAATACCACCAACTACATTTTCAAATTGTGTAACCGGCACTTTAAATTGATACCAACGAACAGTTTTTTTAATGCCTTCAATATCACCCGTTCCTTCAAATGAGTTTACAATAAAATTATTTCCCACATTATTCGGGTCTAAATCTTGTTTCGAAATTTTAATACGGTATTGATAGTAATTTTCAGTTTCACTCAACGTATTATCCTTATTAATATCTTCAATGTTTGGGTTGTTAGAACTTACTGTTGAATACCCTCCGCTATTTTGGTTTTTGTAAACCTCTTCAGTAGGTGAATTTCCTTCTGAGTTATTGTAAAATCTGTAGCGGTCTAATGTTTTTTTATCACCACTATCGTAATCATCATCTCTAAAGAAATTATAATCATCAGATGAAGGATCTTTAAAAAAGTTTGCGTTTAATTCGGCTGAGGCGTTAAAACCACTCAAGGTTTGCATAGCAGCTAGGGACGCACCAAACTTATCCACCTCAGCAGGATTGTCGATGCCGTCATAACCAACATCTTGTTTTGCGCGATCGTCAGGATCGGAGGAAAAAGAATTTGTTATAGGAGGCAAAGTAGGAGTAACGCCAAGGTTTGTAGATACAACAGGTAAGTTGGAAGTACTTGCAGATACACCAGGCAGCCCATTTTCATACGACATACGACCGTCTTTTAAAATATCTTCTGATACGTTTCCAATGTTAATGTATAAATCTCCTGAAGGAAGATTGTCTTTATCCATATCAGGATGCGTGTCTACATTGTAATCTTCGTTAAAAGGATCCATCACCCAAAACTGAAGGTATTCAATGTTGGCGGCCTGAAAATCATTTGTCTCTAAACGGCGCATCATACCACCCCAACGACTTGCAGGATTGTTTAATCTTCCGGTTGCACCATCAACTCCGGCAGTTTTACCTCCTACAGGAAGAACATCTAAGTTATATGGCCCGCGTTCAGCAGGATAAAAACCTAATTCTAAAACAGGAAGCACAACGGGCTGACCGTTAGGTGGCGTTTTGCCCGGAAACAATTCTGTTTCAAGAATCTGACGGTATAAATTGTTTGAATAAACGTTTTTGTTATAATTGCTTGGTGTTACTCCGGATTGATTCCGAGTTAAAGCCGGGTCAATGGTGTACCAGTTAAACCGCGCTCTGTTTTTCCCAATATCAATATCATCATTTGCGCTGGCTTCAGGAAATAATGCGGGCTGTCCTTGCGGAATACTGGCGAGGATCCAGGCTTGCGGACTACGAATATCAATTAAAGAAATGCTTCCTTCAAAATCATCGATATAAGAATTTCCTTTTTTACCAATGGCGGCGGCGTTACCTGGAATTAAATGAGCAAACTCACCTTGCGTGGTAATGCTACTCATTTCTTTGGTGTTGATTAAAGGAATACGATCGATAACACGCGTTAAAAAAGGAACTTCAGTTTTGTAATTGTAATCAACGCCGTAAATAATATTCGATACAGGTTCGTCGCCAGTACTAATTTTTTGCGTTACAGGTTTCTCAGAAAAACGGAGGAAGCTACCACCTAAAGTTAAATCACGATTTACTTTAAAGTCGAGGCGCGTACCCATTAAACTTTTTTGCTGAACGTTAAATAAGGAATTACTTTCAACCGAAACTTTAATTTGAGCCCCACTGTTTAAAATACTCTCGTTAATAATTTTTACGCGACCTAAAGTATAATCAACAGTATAATCAGAGTTTTCAGTTAATCGTACGCCGTTCGCTGTTACAACAACCGCGCCTTGCGGAATGTTAAGGGCGTTTAAAGAAATTTCGGAACCTGAAGCTGATTTGTAAGAGCCTTTAATTTTGTAACGGTTTTTTTCCTGCAACTGTTGCGCAGAAACACGCGTTGAATCATAAAGTTCCTGAAACAAATATTTGTTAGCAGTTGGAAAATCATCTGTTTGATTAAACTTAGATTGTAATGTTGAACCAAATGGTTCGATGGTTGTAAAATAAATTCTTCCATTAGCAGGATTTATAGTAAAGCCGGGTAAAAAGTCGAACACGCCATCCGAAAACCTGTCACCGTTTACACTTAGTTTATCACAATCCAGAACACGAACTAATTGTTGGCCATTAATTGACCCGTAAGGAATGTAAGGAATGTCAACACCTGTTTCGATGTTATTGTAGTAAACGTTCAATTGAAAATCTTGTTGGTTGAGGTTATATGCGCTTAATGAATAAACGTTTTTCATCATTAAATCCCATGTTGGATATTTTACGTTTACGGTTACCGGTTTTAATAATTTTGCAAAGATGGCTAAAGTATTATCAGGAACTTGATCGGTAAATTCACCAACCTGATAGGTTTTGCCATTAAAGGTGAACTGAAAAGAAACAGCAAGCGCTTGATCGTTATTCAAAGTTTGATTTAAGGAAATAAATCCTAAGCGGTTGTTTAATGTGTATTCAGTTGGATTTAATTTTCTTGCATTACTAATTAAATCAAAATCGCGCCCGGCAACCATGTATTGTCCATTTGCCCCGTTACAAATATTAGAAACAACAGCTGAGTTTGTTAACACTGAAGTGGCATTTGAAATTTTTCTATCAGATAAAAGTCCCGTTGTTGTATTTGAAACAATTGAATACAAACTATTGGCGCCGTTATGCGGAATAACCCCCGCGCTGTCATTAACAGCGTAGTTATTGTTGCTTAAACAACCACTGCTAGGTTTAAAAAAGGGCTGTACGTGTAAACTATCTTCACCTAAATCTTCAAAAGCAACAATGTTACGCGTTTGTTCAGTGTTGCCGGTTTGGTTTAATAAATAAACTTCTACTTTGGTAATTACAATAGGTGTACTCATTACAGGTAAAGTAGCCATCCATGCGTTATAGTTGTCACGGAAATAATGAGATAAGAAAAAGTGTTTGTTGGCTTCGTAATTATCGCCGTTAACTGAAAACTGTTGTGTTTGTGCGCCACCCTGAATATTTACCTCTTGTTTTTTACCACGTTGTTGCGATAAAATGGTGGTCATAGTTAAACGCCCAAATTGTAATTGTGTTTTTATACCAAATAAACTTTGACTTCCTGTAATTAAAGAACTGTTAAGTGGTAATGAAACGTTACCAGCTTCAATTTTTTTAATAATCTCATCTTCGTAACCGGTGTAATCTAATTTAATTTGATTTTCCCAATCGAAAGAGGCTTCGGTATTGTAGCTGGTTGTAATTTTTAATTTGTCTCCAATTTTACCAATTAAGTTTAATTGGATACGCATGTTAAAATCGAAGTTGGTAACCTTTTGCTGTCTTTGAGGAATAGCAGGGTTTAATGTTTTGTTTCTGTTTAAACCAAAAATTAATTCTGCGGTACCGGTTGGACGAATATCAACGGTGTTACCTCCAAAAATTCTGTCAAACAATTCGCTGTTCACTTGTAATTTCGGAACAATCCCTTTACGTGGCTTGTTCATGTCTTCGGCTGCAATTTTTGTGCGCCAGTAATCGTGAGTTGATTTTTTAAAGACGTAATCCTGATAATCCTGTGCGTCGATATAAGTATCCGGACGGTAATCGAGTTTTCCCATTTTTTGAGACACATCGTAATTTCCGGTTTCCGGATTGTATTGAATATCGGTTTTTACATTGGAAGGATTTTGAAGATAAAGTTGGTGTTTGTCATCGTAAATCGGTTCATTACCCTGATTGTCTCCGAATTTATAAGGAAGATCTACTTCGGGAGTATCAACTGCTAAAACTTTTGTCTGTCCTGAAATATCATAAACGGGTTTAAATAAATTTCGGTTGGCGCTTGAGTTAAATACAATGCCCATTAAGGCTGCTGACGTAGCCCCAAATACCAAAAAATTTAAAACGCCTTTAAGCCTCACTTTATTAAGTCTATAAGTTTTTTAGTGCCGTTTTTATTAAAGTTTCTACACTCTCAGAACTAACGCCTTGTTGCTTTAAGCTTTTTTCAATAGCTTTTTCGGCGGTAGCACGGGGGAAGCCTAGTGTAGTTAAAGCCATTAACGCCTCCTCCTTATTTTTATTGTACGAAGGTGTTAAAATCTGCGAAATTCCTCCCTCATGTTTGCCTAATTTTCCTTTAAGGTCGACAACTATACGCTGAGCTGTTTTTTCGCCTATTCCCTTTATACTTTTTAACAAGGACACATTGGCAGTATTTATCGCTCCGGCAATTTCAGAAGGGGCAAGAGACGATAACATTAGCATTGCACTTGATCCTCCAACGCCAGAAACTGAAATTAATTTGCGGAATAAATCGCGCTCATCAATAGTGTGGAAGCCGAAATAACGCGGATTGTCATCACGAACAAAAACGCTTTCAATAAATATTTTTGCTTTTTCTTTACCGGCAAAAGCAGTGTAAGTGTTCAAAGAAATTAATAACGAATAACCAATACCATTTGTTTCAAGGGTAATGAGCGCAGGATTTAATTCGGAAATATGGCCTTCTATGTAACTAATCATTTTTTATTTTGAGCGTCTAACACAGAAATGATTATCATATTAACGATTTCACGAACGGAGCTTCCTAGTTGCAATACGTGTACAGGTTTTTTTAATCCCATTAATACCGGACCAATAGCTTCAGAGCCACCCATCTCTTGCATTAATTTATAAGCAATATTTCCGGCAGCAAGATTTGGGAAAATAAATGTGTTTACACTTTTATCGGCCAATGTGCTAAACGGAAATTGCTCTTTTAATAAATTATTGTTCAACGCAAAGTTGGCTTGTATATCGCCATCCACAATTAAGCCGGGATAATTATTGTGTAATATTTTTACAGCCTCAGCAACTTTATTAGGAACTTCTCCTGTAACAGAACCAAAGTTTGAATACGACAACATGGCGATGCGCGGTGTGATGTTATAACTCTTCACTGTATTTGCAGTCAACACAGCAATATCAACCAACTCTTGTGCAGTTGGATTTACATTCATGGTTGTGTCTGCAAAAAAGTACGGACCTTTTTTTGTAATCATCATGTAAAGTCCTGCTACTTTACTAACTCCCGGTTGAACGCCGATAATTTCTAGTGCGGGTTTAATTGGGGCATTGTATTTTCTGGTTAAACCTGAAATCATCGCATCAGCTAAACCTAACTCAACCATCATGGCGCCAAAATAATTTCGGTCGCGCATTAATTTTCTTGCATCGTACTGCGTTAAACCGCGACGATTGCGTTTACGCCAAAGCATGTCGCCATACTCGTTACGTTTTGCTTCTTCCTCTGCTAACCACGGATCGATGATAGGGGTGTCACCTAAATCTAATTGGTACTCTTCTAATAATTTTAGAATTTTTTCTTTGTTACCTAATAAAATTGGTTTAGCAATACCTTCGTCGCGCACCACTTGTGCGGCTTTTAAAATTTTGTAAGTATCGGCTTCGGTAAACACAACGCGTTTTGGATTGCTCTTTGCTTTATTAGCAAGAGAGCGCATTAATTTGTTGTCTTTTCCTAAACGATTGTCCAAAGATGTTTTGTAGGCATCCCAATCTGTAATAATATGTTTTGCAACTCCGCTATCAATTGCTGCTTTTGCAACTGCGGCTGATACTGCAGAGATTAAACGACTATCAATTGGTTTTGGAATAATATATTCTTCACCAAAACTTAAATTTTTTGAACCGTATGCTAAGTTCACATAATCAGGAACAGGTTCTTTTGCTAATTCGGCAATTGCTTTTGTAGCAGCTAATTTCATTTCTTCGTTAATACAAGTGGCGCGAACATCCATCGCTCCACGGAAAATAAAAGGAAATCCTAATACGTTGTTCACTTGATTAGGATGATCGCTTCTTCCTGTTGCCATGATAATATCTTTACGTGCTGCAATAGCATCTTCGTAAGAAATTTCAGGCGTTGGATTTGCTAATGCAAAAACAATACATTTTTTTGCCATACTCTGAACCATTTGTTGATTCAAAATATTTCCTTTCGATAAACCAACAAAAACATCAGCTCCTTTAATGGCTTCTTCCAATGTGTTTATTTTTGTGTTATCAGAAGCAAAGAAAGATTTGTATTGATCTAAATCTGTACGACCTTTATGGATTACGCCCTTACTATCGAGCATTGTAATATTTTCTTTCTTCACACCAACAGCTATGTACATTTTTGCACAAGAGTTAGCAGAAGCTCCCGCACCATTAATAACCAACTTCACCTTCTCCATTTTCTTCCCTGCAATCTCAACAGCATTTAATAATCCGGCTGCAGAAATAATCGCGGTACCATGTTGGTCATCGTGCATTAAAGGAATATTTAAAACTTCTTTTAAGCGACGCTCAATTTCAAAACACTCGGGAGCTTTTATATCTTCTAAATTAATTCCCCCGAATGTTGGTGCGATATTTTTTACGGTGTTTACAAATTCATCAATGTTCTTTGTGTCAACTTCAATGTCGAAAACATCTATATCAGCAAAAATTTTAAAAAGCAAACCCTTACCTTCCATTACGGGTTTTGAAGCTAGCGCTCCAATATCGCCTAGACCAAGAACAGCAGTTCCGTTTGAAATTACTGCTACTAAGTTTCCTTTAGCTGTGTATTTGTAAGCGTCTTCCGGATTTTTTTCAATTTCCAAACACGGTTCCGCTACTCCGGGAGAGTAGGCGAGAGTTAAATCGCGTTGGGTACTATATGGTTTTGTTGGGACTACTTCAATTTTTCCGGGCCTGCCTTGTGAGTGATAATCAAGCGCATCTTCTCGTCTGAATTTGGCCATAAATTTTCAAAATTTAGTGAATAGCGAAAATACGAAATCTTTAGAAAACGGACAGATTTTAACGCGGATTAAATAGTCTGATAATCAATCAATTAGCCAATTATCGGCGCTTGTCTAAGCCCCACAATAATTTGTTGCGAAGGGTTTCAAAGAAATGCTGTCCTTCGAAGCTAATCATGTTAAATCTGAAATCGGCTTTTTTGATTTTTATTTCGGTGCTTGAGTTGATTTGTGAGCCGCGAGAATCAAGCGAAATATTGAACCCGTCATAACGTCCGCTAACTTTAAAACTCAAAGTTTTGTTATTGGAAATAACGATTGGTCGCACATTTAAATTATGTGGTGCAATAGGAGTAATAATAAAATTTTCAGAATCAGGAACCATAATTGGTCCGCCGCAACTTAAAGAATACGCTGTAGATCCTGTTGGTGTTGATACAATTAAACCGTCGGCGAAATAAGAATTTAAAAACACATCATCAACATAAGTGTCAATGTGAATCATGGCTGAAGAATCTTTTTTGTGAATGGTAAATTCGTTTAATCCGTAATTTACATCAGCAAATTGTTTTTCGCCCCCAACAATTTCAAGTAATTCGCGTTTGTCTAAACTAAATTTTTCTTCAACTAAAAGCAAAGCCGCTTTTTCGATATCATCTTTCGAAACTGAAGCTAAAAAACCTAATCGACCGGTGTTTACACCAAGTACAGGAATGCCTGATTTTCTTACCAAAGCAAGTGTTTCAAGCATAGTACCATCACCACCTAAACAAATCACATAATCTGCTTTTGATTTTAATGAATCGGAACAAGAAAAAGTTTCAAGCTCTGTTTTGAAGTTGTATTGTTTTTGAAGAAACTGATAATACGATTCGTAAACGATAAGATTAACTTTTTCTTTTTTCAAAAGAGCAGCTAATTTTTCGATATAAAGAGGATGATTGTCTTTAGTGTTGCGCGCGTATACCGCAATTGTCATGGCGTAAAGGTACGAAATAATTGTTTTACATTTAGAAAAGCATTTTAAGCCGTGAAAGCTCCAAAAACCGACATACGCATTGATACTTTCCTATGGGCGATACGTATTTTTAAAACACGTTCGTTAACCAGCGATGCTATAAAAGGCGGAAAAGTTAAGTTGAACGAGACAAATATTAAACCGTCACATCTTGTAAAAATAGGAGAAACTTACACGATTTCAGTTTCGGCGAACTACAAAAAAATTATTGAAGTAATTGGTTTAACCGATAGGCGAGGAAATTTTGAAACAGCGAAAAAGTATTACGCTGATCACTCTCCCCCAATGGAAAAAGTAGATAAACAAGCAAAAGCTTTTTTTACAATGAATGTAAAACAAGAAAAGGGCAGCGGAAGACCTACGAAAAAAGATCGTCGAAATTTGGGAAAAGAAGGCGGATGGTTTTGAACTTTAAAAAAATTGTTTTAGATTTAGTATATGAGTTATGTCAAAACAATAATTACCCTTGCCTTATGTGCTGTTTATTTTAAAGGCATTGCGCAAGTGACAATCACGCCGTCTAATGTTCAGAAAGCAAAATGTTTTGGAATTTGTGATGGTCAGATTACGTTTAGTATAAGTGGAGCTACCGGACCGTTTAGTGTTGCCATCACTAACACTCCAGGTTGTACAAACCCAACAGTTACTCCTTTTGCAGGCCCCACTGTAACTTTTACAAATATTTGCCAATGTAATGCTTTTATAACCACATTTAGTTTTTATGATGGTACTAATACTTTTATTGGGAATAGCTATGGTTCATTTGGTTCAGGCGCAACTGCACCTCTAACTGTTAGTGCTAACGTGGTGCCGGCAACCTGTTCCTCCTGTTGTAACGGAAGCGTTTATTGTCAATCTACAGGAGGTAACACATCAAGCGGACCAACCACTTTTTCTATTGATGGTGTTTATTTAGCGTGGCAATTTTGGCCCGCGTTGAACGTTTGTCCAGGAACGCATACACTGTGCGGAGTTGACAATTTTGGCTGCACTGTTTGCACAACTTTCACAATGGGATTTTCTACAACAGGAATCGAAGAATATTCTTTAGCTAATGGATCTGTAATACCTAATCCGGCAAACGGTAAATTCACGTTCTCAGGGAAAATTGACGAAGGCTCTGAGTTTATAATAACTTCAGCAACCGGATTACAAATTCAAAGAAGAAAATCGGAAAAATACTCTACAAGCATTGAATTTGATATTTCAGAAGTAGAAAGCGGTATTTATTTTCTACACTATATTTCTAAAGCAGGCGAACGGACTATAACCAAAGTCCTTGTTTACTAAACTAAAGAAATATCGAACTGAACTAATTCAACAAACTCTTGTACGCGTTCTTCAATATCGTTTTGTGATAAATTAATTAAACGCTCAGTTCCGAATTTTTCTACAGTAAAACTTGCCATAGCGCTACCAAAAATAATAGCGCGTTTCATGTTTTCGAAAGAGATATCTTTTGTTTTAGCTAAGTAACCAATAAAACCACCTGCAAAACTATCACCGGCACCGGTTGGATCATAAACATCTTCTAAAGGAAGCGCAGGCGCAAAAAACACTTCGTCTTTATTAAATAATAAAGCACCGTGCTCACCTTTTTTAATCACTAAAGTTTTCGGCCCCATTTGTAAAATTTTTTGTGCTGCTTTTACTAATGAATATTCGCCTGATAATTGACGCGCTTCAGAATCATTGATTGTTAAAACATCAACCATGGTTAATGTTTTTTTCAAATCATCCATGGCAATGTCCATCCAAAAATTCATCGTGTCTAATACAATTAATTTAGGACGTTTAGTTAACTGAGAAATAACTTTTTGTTGCACCGCAGGCACTAAATTTCCTAACATTAAAAAATCAACCGATTTAGAACTTTCAGGAACAATAGGGTCAAATTTTTCTAATACATTTAATTGAGTTTCTAAGGTGTCGCGGCTATTTAAATCGTTATGATATTTACCGGCCCAGAAAAAAGATTTTTCACCTTTTTTAATTTGTAAGCCATCTAAATTAGCGCCTTTTCCTTTCAAAATATTTAAAAAATCTTGTGGAAAATCATCACCAACAACTGAAACCAAACTAATGTCTTTATGAAAATAAGAAGCAGCTAAAGCAATATAAGAAGCAGCGCCCCCTACAATTTTATCTGTTTTTCCGAAAGGGGTTTCGATAGCATCAAAAGCAACTGTACCTACAACTAATAAACTCATATTTAATAATTTTTGTTTTTAAAAAATAAGAGGATGCAATTTCTTACATCCTCTTTTTGCTCCTTCTCCTGGGCTCGAACCAGGGACCCCGTGATTAACAGTCACGTGCTCTAACCAGCTGAGCTAAGAAGGAAAATTCCCAAACTGGGGGTGCAATATTACTATGTATTTTGGAAATAAGCAACAGAAAAGCACAAAATTTGAGACTTTTGAGCCTAATCTAAAGGAAGAAACCGGAGCCGTTTTATGTGTTATTTCACGATTTTCACTCAAATAAGAGCAGGAATTGCCCGGAACGACTCTTAAAAACAAAAAGCCGCGAGATTATCGGGCTTTTCATTATGGTAGCTCTGATAGGAATCGAACCTATATCAAGAGTTCCGGAAACTCCCATTCTATCCATTGAACTACAGAGCCTTGCTGCGGGCAAAGATAATCCAATTATTTATTTAGATTTATAATAAATTTATCCTTTTTGCGTTAAAGATTATAATGAATAGAAAGAGACAAATAGCCTTACTTTTTGTTTTAATAACCTTAGTCGGAATGGCTCAGGTTAAGGTAGGCGAATGGAAAGACCATCTTAGTTACAATTCTTGTAATACAGTTGCAAAAGTTGGCGATGTGGTTTATGCATCCAACGGAACCGGCTTAATTAAGTATACAATTTCTGACGGCTCAACTGAACTAGTGAGTAAAATAAATGGCTTATCTGATATTGGTATTACACTATTAAGATATAATCCCTATAACGGCACATTACTAATCGTTTACAATAACGCAAACATAGATGTTTTAAAAGGAGATGTAATCACAAACTTCTCTGATATAAAACGCAAAACAATTACCGGCAAAAAAAACATTAATGAAGTTACTTTTAAAAACAACATTGCGTATTTAGCTTGTGGTTTTGGTATTGTTGTTTTTGATACTGATAAAATTGAAACAAAAGACACTTATTATATTGGTCCGGGCGGTGCCTATATTAACGTATACCAAATAGAGTATACCGACAGCACATTGGTTGCAGCAACCACGAACGGACTTTACAAAGCAAACACTTCAATGCTATTAAATAATTTTCAAAATTGGAGTGTTGTAAGCGGCATTCCTGTCGGAACTTATAACGGTGTAGTTAGATTCGGCACAAAGTTAATGGCAAATTATTCTCCTTGGGCAGCCAACGGAACATTTGGTAAAGACACCTTGTATAGTTACGACGGAACAACTTGGAAAAAAGATTTGATGAAACCGTTTCCATATTACATAAGGAAATTAATTCCAAACGGAAATTATTTCACCACCATCGAACAAAGTGGTTTTGAAATATACAACTCCCTTGGTCAGCGAATAATGTATATTTCTGCATACCCCTCTTTAAATTTAGGATATTCTTATATGGGCGATGTTAGTGTAGATTTTTCAAAACCAGAATACTGGATTGCAGATTTGGCACATGGATTTATAAGATCAAACGGCGCATTTTCATTTAGCAGTAACACTAAAATTTCAGTCAACGGAACGCACAGTAATTTTGTAAGTACAGTTGATGCATTTGACGGTAAAGTGTTAACTGCCCCGACCAAAATTGACGAGACAGGCTCACCGAAGTATTCAAAAGAGGGCTTAAGTCTGTATGAGGAATCAGAGTGGAAATATATTAAAGAGAGTGTAGTGGATACGGTGTACGATCAAACCTATGCTATAATTGACAGAAAAGATCCAAAAAGATTTTGGTCAGGAAGTTGGTTTCAGGGACTGTGTGAATATTATAACGGACAATTGGTAAAAATTTATAATGGGGTTAATGCAAGTATACCAAGTTTATCTGCTTATGCTTATTGGCATCGTGTGGCGGGTTTATCGATGGACGAACCGGGAAACCTTTGGATTGGCGGAAGTGATGTTCAGAATTTTTTAACGGTAAGAAAAACTAACGGCACGTTTCAGAATTTTAATTTTTCTTCTATTACACCTTTTGTTGGGCGGGTTTTAGCTGATAAAAATAATCAGATTTGGGTTTTGTTCCCGCGTAGTGCTGGTGTTATTGGGATGCATAATAGCACGAATTATCAAACAGCGGCCGGTTTGGCTGTTTACAAAAACACAAATTTTGCCGCACCAAACTCAAGCAACTTTAAATTCTTTACTCTATCAGAAGGACAAGGAAAATTACCTGACCCTTATGTTTTTGCTATTGCTGAAGATAAGGACGGACAAATTTGGGTTGGAACATCAAAAGGAATCGCTGTGTACTATAATCCGGAAAATATTTTTAATGGATCAAATTACGATGCACAACAAATCTTAATTACACAAGATGGTCATGTACAAATATTATTAGAAACCGAAAAAGTAACAGCCATTGCAGTTGATGGCGCAAACCGTAAATGGATTGGAACAGAAGCTTCCGGTGTTTATTGTTTTTCACCTGATGGTCAGCAAGAGATTTATCATTTCACACAAGATAACAGTCCGCTATTCTCAAATTTAATTCACGATATCGCTTATAACGAAACAACGGGCGATGTATTTATTGGTTCCGATCAAGGAATGCAGTCTTACCGCACTTTGATTATAAAAGGTGAAGAAGAGTATAAGGAGGTACACGCTTATCCAAATCCTGTTAAGCCGGGCTACACAGGTAATGTTTATGTTAGAGGACTGATAGATGAATCGGTTGTAAAAATAACAGACATTAATGGTAATCTGGTTTGGGAAACAAAATCGCAAGGCGGACAAATAGAGTGGGGCTTAAAAAACATTAATGGAAAAAAAGTTGCTCCCGGTGTTTATTTAGCTTCATGCGCGCTTTCTGACGGCAGCACTTCGGCAGTTGCAAAAATATTAGTGCTCAATTAATATGCTGGTTAAAACCGAAGGCATAATTCTACAAAACATAAAGTACGGCGATAAAAAATTAATTCTTAAAGCTTTTACTAAGCAGCAAGGTCTTGTTACGTTTAGTGCAATTGCCAGCAAATCGCCAACTGCAAAAATTAAATCGGCAAGCACTTTACCATTACAGTTAGTAGAATTAAGTTTTAACTTGAAAGTGAACAGAGAAGTTCAGCAACTCACGGAAGCCAACATACTTTATGTTTGTGATGATGTAAGTAAAAATTTTAACAAATTGGCTGTTGCCCAATTTTTGAATGAGGTGTTAATTAAATGTATTAAAGAACAACACCCTAACGAAGAGTTATTCGATTTTATTACTTCGTCGTACAAATGGTTTAATGAATCAGATGAAGATTATAACAATTTTCACATTTGTTTTTTGTTTGAGCTAAGTAAATTTTTAGGATTTGAACCGCACAATAATTTTGACCCGCACAATATTTATTTTGATACGCGTGAAGGAAAATTTACTCCTTCGTCATTAGGTTTTCCTTTGGGATTTGATAAACTTCAATCACAACACTTTCTAAAAATGTTCGATGCCAATTTGTTGGGAAAACCAATGAGTCGATTAGAAAGAAATGAATTGTTAGAGTGTTTATTGGCGTATTATAAAATGCATGTGGCAGGATTCAACGAATTAAAATCGTACGCCATCTTAAAGGAATTATTTAACTAGAAATCGCGGTAGAAATTCCAGAAGCTGGTTTTTAATCCAAAATAAATGTAAGGGTTTTGCAATTCGTATCCTCTGGCGTCCGTTTGACTTCTCTGAATATAACCTAATTCTATTCGTAAATTCATTTGAGGCACTAAAAAATAAGTTAAACGTAAATCACTTTGCATAAAAGTGGTTTTCACGCCCTGGCCGGTTTTATGTCCGTATTCATAAGGCCGAGTTGTATATGACGCAAAAATGTTTTGTCCCACGTTCGAATTAGTACTATCAACTCCCATTGTAGAATAAATACCCTGAGCGCTAATCATAAATCTGCCTTTTCTGTAAGAAAGAAAACCTAAGTACTCTTTAAAGTTAGCGCCAAAAGGATGAGCAAGGGGCTGACCGTAATGTGCGTAATTTTGAGGAACTGAGCCGTGTGAATAAGTGTATGGCCGCACCTCATTGTACTCAGCTTGAATGGTTAGCCCTTTAACTTTAAATGCATTCACATATTTTAAACCCACTTGCCAACCTTGTTTGTTAGCCCACCATCCTTTGCGCGCACGAATTTCTTTTAAGAAAAATTCATCCAGCGCTAATTGTCCGTACACCTTTAAACACGAAAATAATTTAATAGAAAGGTTTGCGCCGATAAAAGCATTATCAGGTGAGCCAACAGAATATTCTTGCGGACGGTAAAACACAATTGGATTCAAATAATTAGGATCAAAACCTCTGGCGCGATTGGTGTCTGTGCCCTGCCAAATTACATTTTCGAAAAGCGAGAAATTAACTTCCTTAATAATGTTCCAACTTAAATAATGCATGGTTGCATATTTATCCTGAAATTTATTTTTTATTCCTCCCGAATTAGTTAAATCTTTCATCCAAGTATACCAAACGCTGTATTGTATATTCCAAACGTTTGCGTTAATGCGGAAGTAAGGGTAGTTGTTGGCAGCATCAGATAGTAATAACGAACGATAACCATCACCTAAAAAATGTTTACCGTTGCCTAATTGCAAATTAAATATTTTGTTGGGAGAATAAGAGGCGTATCCTGAAAAATTAGAATAAGCATAAGAATTACCTCCTGATTTATAAGCCATGCCTAAGCCCGGAATGAGCATTTTATCTTTCACAAAACTATTAGTAAAGTAAGGGTATGTAACATTTCCTGCTAAAGCGGTTCCTACTAAAGTGAAATCATCGTTGATGTTTAATTTGGCGTGTAAGCCACCGCTTAGCTCATTAACGTTTTTATTTTCTAACACATCAAAGCCGGTTTGTAAATCAACTATAGGTAAAATTTGAAAGTTGAATTGATTTCTTTTTTGTGGACCTTCATTTAATGTTTTACTTAAGAAAAAGTTTTTAATAAGATAGTGTCTGTACGAAACACAAGTGTCATTGAAGTCTTTCAAAGTAGAGCTGAGGTAGGGCCTGAAACTACTATGAAAATCTACGGAGGGAGATTTAATATTCCATTCATCAATAACTTGTTGTGTTTCTTGATTCAGGAAAATATTTTGTGCTAAAGGATTATACTGTGTTAAGCCACGTACAAAAATGAATAAAACAAAAACGAGTATAAAGCAATGTTTATTGTTCAACTTTATTGGATTTTACTTTATGTGCTGCTAACACCCACAGAATAAATATCCCGCTGCAAGCCATAACAGTTAGTAAGGCTAAACTGGTATTTATGTAATAACTTAAAAGTGAAACGCCAACCGTAATTAATGTAAATAGATAAATAATGATGGCGGTTTTCGCGTGAGAATAACCACAATCAATTAAACGGTGATGTAAGTGGCTTCTGTCGGCCGAAAAAGGAGATTGCCCTTTTACAGCACGGATAATAAACACACGAAGCGTATCAGTTAAAGGATAGATTAAAGCCGCAATTGCAAAAACAGGATTTGAAACATTAACCCAAAACGCATCCAAACGATCGGCAGGATATTCAATTAACTCTGCGCTTAATACGTAAATAAACATTCCAATTATTAAGGAGCCGGAGTCGCCCATAAATATTTTGGCAGGCGAAAAATTAAAAACTAAAAATCCAAGTAAAGAACCTGCTAATGCGAACGATAAAGAGGCCAGAGTATATTCGTTTGCAAATACAAACCAAGTACCAAAAAAAGTGGCAGCTAAAAATCCAACGCCGGCAGCCAAGCCATCAACCCCATCAATTAAATTCATAGCGTTAACTACAACAATGTAAGTGAAGAGTGATAAAAATATACTTCCCCAGTCCGGAATTTGTTCAATACCAAACACGCCATGTAGCCCTGTTATTTTTATGCTTCCCATTAAAATTAGAATAAGCCCAACAACTACATGTGCAAAAAGTTTTTTTACGGGAGCTGTACCAATAATATCATCTTTTACACCAACAAAAAATAATACCAAACTCGTAGCAATTAAAATTTGAAACTCTTTTACAGATTCGTAAATAAGAGAATATTCATGAAGCTCTTCAATGTTATACCAAAGCGAAAATGAAAACAATGTGGCGGCATAAATAATAATTCCACCAATGGTTGGAATGGCGCGTTTGTGTATTTTACGTTCTTCTGATGGAAGGTCGATTAGATTTTTAAGTATAGCCACTTTAATTAGCGCCGGGGTAGAGTAGAGCACTACAACAAAAGAGGTTATAAAAACTAAAATTAAAAGTTCCATTTAAAAATCGTAGTAGTTGTTAAATAAACTGGTTTTAAAACTTAAATATACGTAAGCTGTTTTGTTATTGGAAGCATTAAATCCAAAATAATCCTGAGACCGGTATAATAAACCTAAACTAATATTCATGTTATATGAGGGATTAATGGTATATCCCAGTCTTAAATTAATATGTTGGTTAGTATATAGGGCATAATTAAGAACGGTATAGTACTGGTAATTGTAGCGCGCGTTAAGGGTCCAGCGACGAAGCTTATAATCAACAATTGCGACAATTTCCTTTCCATATCCTGGTGTGTAAGCAATGTTTTGGTTGTAGTGAGAATAAGACTGGTTAGAAGTATCTGTAATTGGACTGGTATAACAACTTTCACTTACATCATTATACTCGGCTTGTAAAAATAAATTTTTGACTTTAAACGCATCGAAGTATTTTAAACCCGCTTGGTAGCCAATGCCGTTTCCAACTTTCCTGGTGTTGCTTAAATCGTCGGCAATTAGCTGTCCATATAAACTAATTCGTTTTGTAATTTTTAAATTTAATTCAGACCCAATTAAAATATTGTTTCGGTTATTTAAACCATAAGAGCCAAGGTTGGTATAAATGACGGGGTTAAAATATTGCCACTCGAAATGCTGAACATTGTTTTTGTCACCCACTTGCCACATTAAACCTTGAAAGAACCCAAGATTTAACCACTTGGTGAAGTTTAAACTCAAGTGCTGAAACGAAGCTGCTTTTTTCTGAAACAAACGTTCAGTGTTTGGAACAATTTTTTCGCTGGCAGAAGTCATGTTCATGAACGAGGCATAAATATTGGTGTATTGCAATCTTCCTTTAAACCATTGTTGTGTAATTCGTGCATAAGGATAGTTGAAAGAGTTGTCACTTAAAAAGAGAGAACGATAACCTTGTCCGATTTTTTGTTTGCCATGTCCGGCCTGAATATTAATATTTTTAGTAGCCTGCCAAGAAAAAAATCCTGAAGAAAAAGCGTAGTCAAATCCCCGCGTTTTAAATGTTTTCCAGCGTCCTTGTCCCGGCACAATGCCACTACCTCTGCTATAAGTTTCAAGGTAATTTGGAAAAACAGATTGTGTTTCAGACAACATAGTTTCAAAATAAAAATCTTTTCCAATAGAGCCACTTGCAATAAAACCACGCGTGTTAGAATATAAACTCCTCTGTAAAGTGTCTTCGGCATCTCTGCCAAATTCAAAATTAAGTAGGGGATCAACTATTAAAGTATATTTTTTGTTGCGCGATTTGATGTGAATTAAGTGGTCGAAAAAAACTTTATCTAGTAACGGATCTTCGGTAATAAATTTGAAAACTCTAAAACTATCGGCAACGTGTTTGTACTTGTTTGAGAAGAAATGAATGTAGGGTTTTACAGAAGAGTGAATAGACGAATCTTTTTCTGCTAATGTTCTCTCGGTAAGTAAAGAATAAGAATAATCATTTGGTAAATTATAAAATTGCGCTTGTAAACATCCAAAGGCGAAGTTCAGAATCAAAAATACAATTGTAAATTTTATAGATAAACGTTTATTCACGTAACAACATTAAATTTTATTTACCAAACCTTAACGCCTTCTTTTTTCTTGAAATCTTCGTAAACAGCTTTTATGCCTTCTTCTAATTCAATTTTATGTTTCCAGCCCAGACTGTGTAAATAGGTTACGTCTAATAATTTTCGTGGCGTGCCATCGGGTTTAGTTAAATCGTGCTTTATTTCGCCGGTGTAACCAACAATTTTTTTAATAAGGAGTGCTAAATCTTTTATAGTTAAATCAGTACCTGTTCCAATGTTGACGAATTTTTCGCCGGTATAATTTTTCATCAGGTAAACGCAAGCATCAGCCATATCATCCGAATGCAAGAATTCACGCATTGGCGTTCCTGTTCCCCACATCTCAACACTCTCTAATTTATTTTCTTTAGCGTCATGAAACTTGCGGATTAATGCAGGCAACACGTGAGAATTATTTAAATTGTAATTATCGTTGGGGCCGTACAAATTGGTAGGCATTACCGAAATAAAATTACAACCGTATTGTCTTTTGTAGGATTCACATAATTTAATGCCTGCAATTTTAGCAATAGCATAAGGCTCATTGCTTTCTTCTAAAAACCCTGATAATAAATAATCTTCTTTTAAGGGCTGAGGTGCTAGTTTGGGATAAATGCAAGACGAACCAAGGAACATTAATTTTTTTACTCCGTTTAGGTAAGACGAATGAACCACATTGTTCTGAATCATCAAATTCTCGTAAATAAAATCAGCCCGGTAAGTGTTATTAGCTTGAATTCCTCCCACTCGTGCAGCGGCTAAAAAAACATATTCAGGTTTTTCCTTTGCAAAAAAATCACTCACTGCTTGCTGATTTCTTAAATCTAGTTCAGTTGAAGTTTTTGTAATAATGTTGTTGTAACCTTTTTTTTGAAGATTACGCAAAATAGCCGAACCCACCATTCCGCGATGACCGGCAATATATATTTTAGCAGTAAGTTCCAATTGAAAAATTATTCTTTGTAGTTTAATACTTTGTGTCCGCCCTCAAGCAAATATTTGTCGCGCTTAAATAATTCAAGATCGCTCGCCACCATTTCTTTACACAATTGTGCAACGGTTCTCTTTGGCTCCCACCCTAATATTTTTTTAGCTTTACTTGAGTCGCCAACTAATAGATCTACCTCGGCAGGACGGTAATATTTTTCATCAATTTCAACAATTACTTTTCCAGTTGCTTTGTTATAACCTTTTTCTTTTTCAGCTTCGCCCTTCCACTCCAATGTAATTCCAACTTCAGCGAATGACATCTCAACAAACTTACGGACAGTTATTTTTATTCCGGTTGCTAAAACAAAATCATCAGCTTCTTTTTGTTGTAACATTAACCACATGCCCTCAACGTAATCTTGTGCATGTCCCCAATCACGTTCAGCATCTAGATTTCCAAGGAATAATTTTTCCTGCATGCCTAAACTAATTTTTGCAGCAGCGCGTGTTATTTTACGGGTTACAAATGTTTCTCCTCTAATTGGACTTTCGTGATTAAATAAAATACCATTGGAAGCATACATGCCATAAGCCTCGCGATAATTTTTTGTAATCCAATACGCATAAACTTTTGCAACACCGTACGGACTACGCGGATAAAAGGGAGTAGTTTCTTTTTGAGGAATTTCTTGCACCAAACCAAACATTTCGGAAGTGCCTGCTTGATAAAATCTTGTTTTTTTCTCTAAACCTAAAATGCGAATAGCTTCTAAAATACGGAGCGCCCCAATTGCATCGGCATTAGCGGTATATTCAGGGGTTTCAAAACTCACTTTTACGTGAGATTGTGCTGCTAAATTATAGATTTCATCAGGTTGTACTTCCTGAATAATACGGATTAAATTGGTGCTATCCGTTAAATCGCCATAATGCAATTTAAAACTCACGTTTTTCTCGTGTAAATCCTGATAAAGGTGGTCAATCCGGTCGGTATTAAACATCGAACTACGGCGTTTTACACCGTGTACGTTATAACCTTTGTTTAATAATAGCTCGGCCAAATAAGCGCCGTCTTGTCCTGTAACCCCTGTAATTAATGCAACTTTCGACATAAAATAGATGCCCTTTTAAGGGCGAAATGTAAATAGCAATATTACGGAATTTTAACGTAAAAGCCTTGTGTTTTAAGCCAATAATTTTCTTAGATTTGTGAGGTATGAAATCTACTTTTTCGAAACAAAATTATCTACTTTTTTTAGCCGGTTTAGGGCTAATAGTATTGGGTTATATTTTAATGATTGGCGGCGGAAGTGAAGACCCAAATGTATTCAATCCCGCTATTTTTGATACACAGCGTATAACAGTTGCCCCAATGGTTTGTGTTTTGGGTTTCGTAACTATTATTGTGGCTATTATGTGGAGGCCAAAACAAAATCAGGAAGCGAAATAATCCGCAAAAACCATGTCATTTCTCGACGCTTTTTTTATTGCACTAATTGAGGGCCTTACCGAATTTTTACCGGTTTCTTCAACAGGTCACATGATGATTGCAACCGCTTTATTAGGGGTTGAAACCACACCTTTTGTAAAATTATTTACGGTGGCTATTCAACTGGGAGCTATTTTATCAGTAGTGGTAATGTATTTCAAACGATTTTTTAAATCAGTAAATTTTTATTTAAAATTAATTGTTGCTTTTATTCCTGCAGCCTTTGCAGGATTACTATTGGGAGATTATATTGATGCTGCATTGGAAAATGTTTTTGGTGTTGCCATTGCATTATTTGTAGGAGGCATTGTTTTGTTGTTTGTAGATAAATGGTTTAAAGGAAGCTCGCTGGAAAAAGAAGAAGACATTTCATTTATAAAAGCTTTTAAAATTGGGGCTTTTCAATGCTTAGCATTATTTCCGGGAATTAGTAGAAGTGGCGCCACCATTGTTGGCGGGATGTCGCAAAAACTAACGCGCAAAAACGCAGCTGAATTTTCTTTTTTCCTTGCGGTACCAACCATGTTTGCAGCAACAGCAAAAAAATTATTGGATTTTTATAAAACGGGTTTAACTTTAGATTCACACGAAATTTCCCTCTTAATTTTTGGAAACATTGTGGCTTTTATAGTAGCTATTTTAGCAATTAAATTTTTTATTGAAATGCTAAACAAATATGGTTTTAGAGGTTTTGGTTGGTATCGCATTATTGTAGGAGCAGTTTTGATTATTCTATTTTTATTAGAAGTTCCTTTAAGCGTAGTATAATGCGCAATTTTTATCAGGGAGAAATATTATTAATAAATAAACCTTTAGGTTGGACTTCCTTCCAAGCTGTAAATAAATTAAAACACGGATTAAAGCGACACGATTCGTTATTGTTAGATGGAAAACATGTACACCTAAAAATTGGCCACGCCGGCACTTTAGACCCATTAGCAACTGGATTATTAATTGTTTGCACCGGAAAAAAAACAAAAGAAATTCAATCGTTTCAGGATTTGAAAAAAGAATACACGGGCACTTTTTTCATTGGCGCAACAACGCCTTGTTATGATTTGGAAAAACCAATTGATAAAACATTTCCAACAGAACACATCACCGAACAACTAATAGCAGAAACCGTAAAAACATTTTTAGGTCCGCAAGAACAAGTGCCGCCTTTGTACAGTGCTGTAATGGTAAATGGAAAACGCGCTTACGATATTGCACGCGATGGCGGCACGGCAGAATTAAAATCGCGCCCTATCGAAATTTTGGAATTTGAAATTACCAGAATTGAATTACCAGAAATTGATTTCAGAATTGTTTGCAGTAAAGGAACTTATATTCGTAGCATTGCCCGCGATTTAGGATTAGCATTAAATAGCGGCGCTCATCTCACTAAATTAGTTCGTACAAAAATTGGAGATTTCGATGTAAAAGACGCTCAGGAACCCAACGAGTTTTTACAGGTCTTTAACGAATTATAGCCTCCTTTTACCAATTATTCTGTTAAATTTGTAGTCTATTGTATTAGATAAACTATGCGTATTATTATTCCAATGGCAGGCAAGGGCAAACGAATGCGCCCGCATACTTTAACAGTTGCTAAGCCTCTTATACCGGTAGCCGGAAAACCAATTGTACAACGACTGGTAGAAGACATTACAAAAGTTTGCGGAGAGAAAGTTGAAGAGATTGCTTACGTAATTGGCAGTGATTTCGGAAAAGAAACGGAACAAAACTTAATAAAAATTGCTGAAGGTCAAGGCGCAAAAGGCAGTATTTATTATCAGGATAAAGCTCTCGGAACGGCTCATGCTATTATGTGCGCCGAAAAATCAATTGCCGGAAAAACTGTTATTGCATTTGCCGATACTTTATTTAAAGCCGATTTTGTAATGGACACTGAAAAAGAAGGTGTGATTTGGGTTCAAAAAATTGAAGATCCTCGTCAGTTTGGCGTTGTGAAATTAGATAGTAAAGGTGTGATTACAGATTTTGTAGAAAAACCTGTTGAATTTGTAAGTGATTTAGCCATCATCGGAATTTATTATTTCAAAGACGGCGATAATCTTAAAAAAGAATTAAAATATTTATTGGATAACAACATTACCGAAAAAGGAGAATTTCAATTAACCAATGCTTTAGAAAACATGAAAGCAAAAGGAATTAAATTTGAACCCGGTAAAGTTACGGAGTGGTTAGATTGCGGAAATAAAGACGCAACTGTTTACACCAACCAACGCGTTTTAGAATTTGATAAAGCAAAACCGTATTTACGCGGAAAAAATATTGAAATCAACAATAGCATTATTAACGAACCTTGTTACATTGGTGATAATGTAAAAATTAATAATTCAATTGTTGGTCCACACGCAAGTATTGGGGCTAACAGTAGTATCGAAACGAGCATTGTTAAAAATTCTATTCTTCAAGCTTCAACAAAAACTAACAATGCGAGTATTAATAATAGCATGTTAGGCGAAGGCGCAGAGGTAAAAGGAAAGCCATTAGATTTAAGTATTAGCGATTACACGCAAATTATTGTATAAAGCATTCTCATATTCTATTCTTTGCTGCGGTTTAATTTTTTTCTCGCTTAATTTTTCGTCTTGCAAAACTTCTGCAAACGCAACTACAACATCTCCTAAAAGTAATTTGGACGAGAAAAGTCAAATTATTTTAGAAGCTACGTATATTGAAGCTTGCAGAGAAAAAATTGGAGGCCATCCTGAAGCGGCTGAAAAATTATTTAGAGAGTGCTTAAAGTATGATCCGCTTAATGCAGCTGCGAAATACGAACTATCAAAAATTTTACCAATAACCGGAAGATTGGAAGAGGCCGCAAAAATGGCGAAGGAATCTGTTGATGCTAATCCAAAAAATCAATGGTATCATTTAGGTTATATTGATGTTCTGCATTTGAAAAAAGATTTTGCTGCATCGGCCGACGCTTACGAACGACTGGTAAAAATTTTCCCGGAAAGAAGTGATTTGATGGAAGCGATGGCATACGACTATGCGCTAAGTCAAAATTATAACAAAGCCTTTAAAATTTATGATGAACTTGAAAAACGTTATGGCAAAGACGAAGTAATCACAATCAACAGAATAAAACTTTTAAAACAATTAAAGCGCTTTAATGAAGCTGAAGCCGAGTTGAAGAAAATGATTGACTTAAATCCAGGCGAACCCCGATACTATTTATATTTAGCAGAACATTACGAGGACATTGGCAATTTCGCGCAAGCAAAAACTGTTTATGATAAACTTTTAGTTCTTGACCCAAATAATCCACGTGTGCATTTGGTTATGGCGGAGTATTATAAGGAACAAGGAAAAGCAGAAGAATCTCACAACGAATTAAAAATTGCTTTGGCCAATCCGGATTTAGAAATTGAAATAAAAATAAAGTATTTGCAATTTTATATGGAAGTATCAGAACGCTTCCCGGAATTTATTCCAAAAGCTTATGAATTATGTGATATCATTTTGAAAGTACACCCAACTTCAGCTGAAGCCCATGGTTTTTATGCGCAATTTTTGGCACGCGATAAGAAAATTGACGAAGCCTATATTCACTTTTTAATAGCTAGTCGTTACAGCAAGACTAATTTTAATATTTGGACCGACCTTTTAGATTTAGAAGCGTATCTCGAAAAATTCGATTCACTTGAAATTCATAGCACTTTGGCCACGGAATTATTTCCAACTCAACCGCGCCCGTTTTATTATAACGGATTAGCGAACCGACAACTACGTAACTATAAAAAATCAGCACAATCGTTTTACGATGGGCTTGAATTCGTTTATGATGATAAAACCTTGATGCTTAATTTTTTTATTAATCTTGGCGATGTATATAGTTTTTTAGAAGAGCATGAAAAATCAGACAAAGCTTATGATGATGCTTTAAAAATTAATCCGGATGACGCCTATGTTTTAAATAACTACGCGTATTATTTATCGCTAAGAAAAGAAAAGTTGGATAAAGCTGAGAAATTATCGAAACGCAGTAATGATTTAGTCCGCGATAATCCCTCTTATATTGATACTTATGGATGGATTTTATTTCAGCAAGCAAAATATGCAGAAGCGGAAGAGTGGCTAGTAAGAGCTGTAAAATTAACTAGTAAGAAACCATTGATTTTGGAACATTACGGCGATGTAATGTATAAATTAGGGAAACCAACAGAAGCTTTAAAATATTGGATGTTGGCAAATGAAGCCGGCGGAAAATCTGAAGCATTACTAAAAAAAATAAGTACAAAAAAACTAGGTGAATAGAGCGACGACATATTTTATTTTATTTTTTAGCATTAGTATTTTGTTAGCAATGAATAGTTGTAAAACAAAACGCAAAATTCAAAAAGAGAATCAGCCAATGGCGGCAATCGATACAACAAATGATCGTTGCAAATTGGATTTTAAAAACGCAAAAGCACTTACAAAATATATTAGGGAAAACGAACTTAACTATACATGGATGTACGCTAAAGCGAATGTTGAATCGTTAATTGATGGGAAAGAAGAAAGCTTTGATATTAAAGTTAGAATACGAAAAGATAGCGCCATACTGGTATCCATACAATATCTTTTAGGAATTGAAGTCGCCAAAGTGTTGATTACAAAAGACTCAGTGAAAATGGTTATTTATCCAAAAAAGCAGTATTTCAGAGGTGACTTTAACTACATAAACGAATTATTGCATGCCGATTTAGATTTTGATTTATTGCAAGCCGTTTTGTTTGGTAATAGTGCTGAGTTTCATGATGACGATGATAAGTTGAAACCTGTAACCGACCGTCAAAACTGCCGTTATATGCTAAGTACAGAGCGAAAAAGAAGATTGAAAAAAATCACGCAGGGACACGACCCTAAAAAGTCCTTACAATCTATGACGCTTGACCCGGAGACGTTTAAGATTGTAAAGAATGAGTTTATAGATGTTGAAACCAACCGTATTTTTACCGCTACATACGAAAAGTATCCGGCAAAAAGCGACTCAGTTTATGCACCACGGCATGTTAATATTGACATAGTGGCTGAGAAGAAAGTGAACCTTAAAATTGAGTATGTTCGTGTTGAGAAAAATGTACCACAAAAGCTTAACATAAACATACCTGCAAAGTATGAACCTATATCTGTCAAGAAAAAACCTTAGTGTACGACCTTTTTGGGTAGTATTGGTTTTTTGTGCAGTTATTTTTTCAAATGGTTTTTCTCAAACCAAGCCTCTTCCAAACAAACAAACTCTCGAGAACAAGAAGAAAAAATTAAGCGAAGAGATTAATGAAATCAATTCATTATTAAACGAAACAAAAGTTGGTAAAAAAACATCCTTAAACCAACTGGTTGCCATCAATAAAAAAATAAGCATTCGCGAAGAACTAATTGGCACAATTGTAGCTGAGATTCATCAATTAAATCGTGGCATAAAACAAAACGAAAAGGAAATCAATAAGCTAAAGGAAAACTTAACAAAGTTAAAAGCGGAGTATGCCCGCATGATTTATTTTGCACAGCGCAACCGCGATTCGTATAGTCGTTTAGTTTTTATTTTCGCTTCCGGTGATTTTAACCAGGCTTACATGCGATTAAAGTATTTTCAGCAGTATTCGCAATTCAGAAAACAACAAGCGCAAGAAATAATGGATGCACAGGCCTTGTTGATTGTAAAAATAAATGAGCTGAAAGAAAAGCGACACGAAAAGAATCTTTTGCTGGGTAATGAAGAAGAAGAGAAAGGCTATTTAAATAAAGAAAAGCAGGATCAGGAAGTTGTATTAACTGAGCTTCAGCAAAAAGAACAAGAATTAAAATCTGAACTGGAAAAGAAAAAACGTGATGCTCAGAATCTACAACTTGCGATTAAAAAATTAATTGCTGATGAAATAAAACGAAAAGCCGAAGAAGCTGCAAAAGCAGAGGCGGCCATAGCGGCAACTAAAAAAGCAACAGAAAAGAAAACCACAAAGACCACAAAAACAAAAGAGGTTAAGGAGGTAAAAAAGGATGTTAACATTCCTGAGCTAAGCGAAGAGGCTGTTGAATTAAGTAATGATTTTGCAAACAACCGTGGTAAATTACCTTGGCCCGTTACAAAAGGATATATCTGCGAACCGTATGGTGAACACGAGCATCCTGCTATAAAAGGATTTATGATGTTTAATAATGGAATTGAAATTTGTTCTTCAATGGGCTCACAAGCTCGTGCGGTTTTTGAAGGAGAAGTTACAGCGATATCCATTTCTCCTACAGGTGGAAAGTTGGTTATTATACGTCACGGAGAGTATTTAAGCGTATACTCTAACATTAGCGATATAACAGTTAAAACAGGCGAGAAGGTAAGCTTGAAACAAAGTATTGGAACAGTATTACATAATGAAGATGAAGGCAAATCTTCTTTGAATCTTCAAATATGGAAGGGGCAGAAAACAATGGATCCTTCAGATTGGCTACAACGCGGAAAATAATTATTTTCTAGAAGCTTGCAGCTTGCTCAATTTTTCGAGCGCCAAAACATAAACTTCTTTAAATAGTTTTGGATTATGACTATAGAAATATAATGTTGTATCGAATGTTGCCCGCTTAACATTATTATCGATTAAAGGGTTGAAGGCATAAACCGTATCACCTTTTGCGCCGGGCACGCTTAAAATGTTTATCCCTGCTGCTGATTCAGCTAAAGTAAAATCAACAATTACTTCGCTAAATTTTTCTTTATCCAAAACGTAATCAGGAATTTCCACTTCGCGGTCCTCGCCACCACAAGAAGAAAAGGCCATGGTGCAGATGAATATTTTTAGAAATGATTTCAGAGGAATAAAGATACAAATAAAAAACCCCCGATTTAGTCGGGGGTTTTATTAATGAATTAAAAAATGTTATTTACCACCTGCTTTTGGTGTTGTTTTTGGTGCCGTTTTAGGTTTCTCGGCAGCAGGGTTTGCGCCTGGTAGAGTTGCTAAAGGCATTCCGTCTAATTTCTTTTTTACAGCTGCTAAAACGTCATCAGCAGGATCAGCATACAATACATTTCCTGTGCTTGTGTCTAACACATATTTATAACCGCCTTCTTTCGATACAGCTTCAATACCTTTCTTTGCTTTATCCATAATCGGTTCAGTTAACTCAGCCGATTTTTTTTGATAATCAGCCTGAGCTTGTTGTTTGAAATCTTCAATACGACGTTGAAGAGATTGTAATTCTTCTTCTTTTGTTTTACGAACCAATTCACTCATCGTAGCTTGGTTAGTTAAGTAGTCGTTGTATTTAGTTTGGAATTCGTTATCCATACTGATAACAGTTTTCTCTAAATCTTTCCAATAAGCTTGTGCAATTTCTTTAGCTGTTTTGGTTTCAGGCATCATGCTTACCAACGAGTCTAAATCGATATGCGCCATTTTTTGTGCGTTAGAAAAAGCAAAAGTTCCTAATGCAAATACTGTTAACGCGGCTTTCTTTAATGAATTATTCATGTTTTGTTTTTTAGTAGTGAGAATTATTTACCGCCTTTAGTTGGGCCGGGATTTGTTTTTGGTTTTTCAGGATTAGCTCCCGGAATAACTGCTGCCGGCATCGAGTCTAATTTCTTTTTTACAAGCATTAAAATATCTTCACTGGCCTCAGAGTATAATACATTTCCTGCGCTTGTATCTAACACATATTTATAACTGTTTTCTTTTGCAACAGCTTCAATAGCTTTTTTCGCTTTCTCCATAATAGGAGCAGTTAACTCAGCCGATTTTTTTTGGTAATCCATTTGGGCTTGCTGATTAAAATCCTGAATGCGGGTTTGTAATGATTGTAATTCCTCCTGCTTAGTTTTTTTAACCAGTTCGCTCATGGTTGCTTCGTTTTGAAGGTAGTCGTTATATTTTTTCTGAAACTCTTCTTCCATCGAAGAAACAGTTTTCTTTAAATCATTAAAATAAACTTCTGCAACTCCTTTTGCCACTTTAGTCTCAGGCATTAGGTTCGATAATGAATCTAAATGAATGTGTGCTACTTTTTGTGCACTAGCTGTTGTTAAGGCTCCAACAGCAAAAATCATCAGGGCTGCCTTTTTAATTGTAGTTTTCATAGTATTAATTGATGTTAATTTTTATTTGGTTACTGAGCTTGTCGAAGTATTATTTTTTATTATATCCCATATACGTTAACACGTCTTCACTCTTATCGTATTTTGTGTTAGCGTATAAAATTGAAACCTGACCGGCTTTATCTAAGATGATGGCTAAACCACTACGTTCAGCAACAGCTTTTACCGCGTTGTAAATTTTATCTTGTAATGGTTTTACTAATTCCTGACGCTTTTTAAATAATTCGCCGTCAACACCAAAACGTTGCTTTTGTAATTCTTTTACTTCTTTTTCTTTATTGATGATTTCGTTCTCACGTTTTTTCTTCATGTCATCAGTTAATAAAATCGCATCAGCTTGGTAAGCTTTATACAATTTATCAATCTCAGTATATTTGGCTTCAACTTCTTTTTGCCAATCAACCGATAATTTATCAATCTCCCCCTGTGCCGCTTTGTACTCAGGAATACTGGTTAAAATATAATCAGTATCCACATAACCGATTTTTTGTGCCTTTACCGAAAATGCGGTAAGTGCTACAATCGCTAAAACAGAAATAATCTTTTTCATCTTTGTTGTGTTTAATAGTTAAGCAATCATAAGTTGTGCCAAGATACGTAATATCTCTAAATTAACATTTTTTGCATTACATCTCACCCAGTTGTCCGCCAATGGTAAAGTGAAATTGTCCTTTACCATTTCCAATTCCCGGATTACCCGGCACATTATCAAATCCCCATCCGTAATCAACTCCCAATAAACCAAACATTGGTAAAAAAACACGCAAGCCAAAACCTGCACTACGTTTAACTTGAAACGGATTGTATTGTTTGTAGTTCGACCAAGAATTTCCCGCTTCAGCAAAACCTAAAACAAATATGGTTGCTTGCGGATTTAATGTAACAGGGAAACGTAATTCCATAGTATAACGCGAAGCAATAGGATCGCCTTGTGCAGATGATAATGAGTTATCGGTATAACCTCTTAATCCAATAATTTCACGCGCTACAAAGTTTTGATAACCACTTAATCCGCTACCGCCTAAGTAAAAACGCTCGAATGGAGATACGCCAACATCTTTATTATAATACGTTAAGAAACCAAATCCAACTTTTGTACGTAATACTAAATTACGCGCTTCTTTACCTTCTGCTGCGCGTTTATTGGTAAGCTGTGTAAACCACTCGGCTGTGAATTTATATTTTTGATATTCGATAAATTTATAACGTTGTTGCGCAGTAGCGTCCACATAATTTTTTCCATTAAAGGTTGAATAAGGCGGGGTCCATTGTCCATGAAACACAAAGTTAGATCCATTCTTCGGATAGATAGGCGCATCAACTGAATTACGCGAAATGTTTAAACCAAGATTAATATCATTAGCATAGCCTGTAGATAAAACAAAATAAGGATACTTATATAAATCGTAATAGTTGTAGCTTAAATTAGTAAACATCTGAAAATAATCATCAGGCCACTTTAAACGTTTTCCAAATCCAACGGATCCGCCAATGATATTCATCACACTACGGTTTGGATTAGGGATAGAAACTCCGTTTGAGTTGATTTTTCTCTTTTCACCATTCGAGAAAGATGAGTGGAATGCAGAAACAGTTAATGAGTTTGGTTTTTTACCGCCTAACCAAGGTTCGGTAAACGAAATGTTATACGACTGATAAAACAATCCGTTGGTTTGTGCTTGTACACTAAAACGTTGTCCGTCGCCCGTTGGTAATGGTCTCCAAGAATCTTTCTTAAAGAAATTACGCATCGAAAAATTATTAAACGTAACACCAAGCGTTCCAATTAAACGGCCACCACCCCAACCACCGGAAAGTGTAATTTGGTCGTTTGGTTTTTCTTCTACAATATACTCAATATCTACAGTTCCTTCAGCAGGATTAGGAATTGGTTTTACATCTAATTTTTCCTGATCAAAATAACCGAGGGTTGCTAACTCACGAGTTGTACGCATAATATCAGATCGGCGGAATAATTGTCCCGGCCTGGTTCTTATTTCTCTGTAAATAACGTGGTCATTTGTTTTATCATTTCCTCTAACGGTAACTTTATTAATGATGGCTTGCTTACCTTCATACATCTGTATATCAAAATCAATAGTGTCGTTGTGTATGTTCGCTTCCTGAGGATTTACCTGGAAAAACAAATACCCATCATCCATGTATAAAGATGAAATATCAAAACCATTCGGGTTGTTAAATAATTTTTGTTCGAGGTGACTTTGATCAAACACATCGCCCGGTTTGATGTTTAGAATGGTATCGAGTTGCCCGCTTCTGTATTTTGTATTTCCGAACCATTTGAACTTTCCGAAATAAAATTTGTGACCTTCTTCCAAATACACATCAATTTTTACGCGTTTACGGCTAACAAAAGTAACTGTGTCTCTTACCACACGCGCGTCGCGGTAACCTTTACTGTTGTATTTTGCAATTACAGCCGGTAAATCTTTATCTAAATTTTCTTCTAAATATTTTCCTGAATTAAATGGGTTGTAAGCACGGAATGGTTTACTGTCTTCCATTTTACGGCGTAATTTCCAACTGGCAATAGTGTTGTTGCCGTGAAAGGTTAAAGCTTTAATACGAACTTTTTTACCCCTTGCAACGTTAATGTAAACAATAGTGTGTGGTGTTTTTGTTGTGCGATCAGCTTCCTGAGTAATAGAAACTTTTGCGTTGTAATATCCTTTATTCACAAAATAATCCCTTACGGTATTCTGTACAAAACCTAAAGCATAATCAGTAACTACTTTTTCGCGCACTAAACGAATCTTAGCACGAATTTCATCCGCTTCGTTCTTTCTTACTTTTCCTTTAAATGCAAATCGTGATAAACGAGGGCGCTCTGTAATATCGATACGCAAGAATACATCTTTGCCAATTACTTTATCCTGATAAATTTTTATGTTTTCGAATAAGCCTTGTTTCCAAAGCGCTTTAATCGCATCCGTAGTTTTATCGCCGGGAATTTTAATTTTATCGCCAACCACTAATCCCGATAATAATTTGATTACGTTTTTATCAGTGAAGTTAGCGCCACTTACTTCAATACCGCCAATAATATATTCTTTCGGGGCAGAGTAATCAATAGTTGATGTGGAGTCGCCTTGAGAAAACACCGATGATGTAAACACCAAGCAAAACAAAAGTATGTACGTAAAGTTTAGTTTCATTTAGCTTGACTTATTTGCTCACTTGTTTTTCCAAAGCGTCTTTCGCGTGATTGGTATGAATTTATAGCTTCGAAAAAATCTGCTTTTCTAAAATCGGGCCACAACTTATCTGTAAAATAAAATTCAGCGTAAGCTAATTGCCACAATAAGAAATTACTAATGCGGTGTTCGCCGCTGGTACGAATCATTAATTCAGGGTCAGGATATTTTGTAGTACAAAGATGAGATGAAATAGTTTCTTCTGTAATATCACTTGGTTTTAATTTTCCGGCAGCCACTTGTTCTGCAATCTCTTTAACACTACTTGTAATTTCCCATTTGGAAGAATAACTTAAAGCAAGAACTAAAGTTAAACCCTTATTGTTTTTTGTTGTATTGATAGATTCCTGTAATTCGTTAAAACAACTTGTTGGCAAACTTTTTAAATTTCCTATTGCTTCTAACTTAACACCGTTTTTGTGTAGCTGAGGTGTTTCCATGCTGATGGTTGCTACTAACAATTCCATTAAAGCATCTACTTCTTCTTTCGGACGGTTCCAGTTTTCCGTACTGAATGCATAAAGCGTTAAATATTTTACACCAACTTCTGCAGCTGCTTCAACAATTTCACGAACTGAGTTCACACCTTCGTGGTGACCGAAAATTCTATCTTCGCCTTGTTGCTTTGCCCAACGTCCGTTACCATCCATAATGATGGCAATGTGCTGAGGTATTTTATCTTTATTTAAGGCGCTCATTTATAGCTTTACGAAGCGGGCAAATTTAGCAAAAAACGGCTAAACCCCCCTCTATAAGACGTGTTTTTATAAGTATTTACGGGGATTTAATAAATTTTGTGACTAAGGGTGTGAAATTCTAAAACTTTGTTTTATCCAACACCCTAATCAAAACCAGTTGCATAACAAGGCTCGGGGCTAAGGGCAAGTTTTATATTTAATGTTAGTCCAAAAAATACATACCAATCTTTAGTACGGGGGTTTCCGCGTTGCGAATTAATAACACCGCCACCATCTCTGGTTCGGTTTGAAAATGCCATTCCTAATGCACCGTTTGGTGGATTTACTGCGGGATTCGGATAGGTTTTACTTACATCATCAATATAATCGGTAAAGGTTTTTCGTGGCCCCCATTCTAAACCTATACCAACCATTTTGGCAACATTTAATTTTATTCCACAACCAAAAGGAATTCCAATTTGGTATAAACGATATTTTTTTGTTTGTCCTTCAGTGCGTAATTCACGCAGCGATTCCCATTGGGCGCCACCTAAATTTCCCATTGGTCTGAAATTAAAAACATTAATTCCTGCAAATAGAAAAAACGAAAATTTGTGTTTGTTGTTGCTGATTCTGTATTCTAAAAAATTAAATTCTGCTAAAACGTGAAACTCGTTCATTCGAGATTTAAAATTAAGATTCCTCTTACGTTGATCCGGATCTTCACTCTGAGAATCATCACCCTGAACATTTCCCAAATTTATGCCCGCTCTAAAAGCATAACGGTAGCTAGGTGTAAAACGGTAAAAAAGTCCGCCGGCGGGCCGACTTAAAAAAAAGTGTTTTCCCGGATTTAAATCACCTAAATAATAAGAACCACCAAGAAAAACACCGATTTCGTGTTGACGGAAATTTCGTCGGCTTTTTTGGGCTTGGATTTCTCCGGCCATTAAAAACACTAAAAATATGATAATGAGGCGTTTCAAGGTATATAAGAACGCAAATATCGGGAATTTAGTACTAAAAAAAGTGTTAAAGACTTAGATTTATGTATTTGATAATCAATATTTTGTATTGATAGGAGGAAAAAAACAGCAGAAAGGACCAAACAGGCAACAAATCGCTAATTTCGGGGCTACAAAATCTGTACTAAAAAATGATTCAAATAAAATCTTTCGTTTTCGGCCCTTTTCAGGAGAATACTTATGTGTTGTGGGATGAAACTTTGGAGGCTGTTATTATTGATCCGGGAAATAGTTCAACATCTGAACATTTACAACTAAAGAATTTTATCACTCAAAATAATTTACAACTCAACCGGTTATTGTTAACTCACGCGCACATTGATCATATTAACGGAAACCGTTTTGTTTTTGATACTTGGGGATTTTTACCTGAAGTTCATAAGGAAGATTTACCTTATGTAGAGCGTCACAAACAAGTTGCTGATATGTACGGTTTGCCTTGCGAAGAATCACCCTTACCAAAAGTTTTTTTGAAAGAAGGAGAAACAGTTTCATTTGGAAAAAGTAAATTGGAAATGATTTTTACGCCGGGACATTCACCTGGAAGCATTACGTTTTATTGCAGAGAACAAAAATTTATTATTGCCGGTGATGTTTTGTTTTACGGAAGTATTGGAAGAACTGATTTGCCGGGTGGAGATTACGACACGTTGATTAATTCAATCAAACAGCATTTATTTCCGTTAGGAGATGATGTTAGAGTATACAACGGTCACGGCCAATACACAACTATTGGTTTCGAGAAAGACAATAATCCTTTTTTGGTTTAAGAAACTTTAGATTTTTTCTTTTCAGAAATCAGTTCAACAACTGTTTCAGCAATTTGTTTGGGTGAGAAACCGCACTCTTCGTATAATTCTTTTTGCTCGCCATGCTCAATGAAATGATCGGGCATGCCTAAACGTTTTACCTGTGCGTTGTAATTATTATCGGCCATAAATTCTAAAACTGCTGAGCCAACTCCGCCAACAATGGTCCCATCTTCAACCGTAATTACTTTTTTGTATTTTGTAAATACTTCGTGTAATAAAGCTTCGTCAAGTGGTTTTGCAAAACGCAAATCGTAATGTGCGGGAGAAATATTTCCTGCCTGTCCGGCAGGCAGGTCTTTTTCTAAAATAGAAATAGCTTCAGTTACTAAATTTCCCGGGTGACCAAACGATAAAATGGCAACATCTTTTCCGTCGCGTATTTTCCTTCCTTTACCAACTTCTAATTTTTGAAATGGTGTTTTCCAATTTACCATAACACCATTTCCACGAGGGTAACGAATGCTAAAACAACCTTGAGTTTCGTCAAGTTGTGCGGTGTACATTAAGTTGCGCAACTCTTCTTCATTCATTGGAGAACTCACAATCATATTAGGAATGCAACGGAAATAAGCAATATCAAATGCACCATGATGTGTTGGTCCGTCAGCTCCCGCAATACCACCGCGGTCTAAACAAAACACAACTTTTAATTTTTGTAAAGCTACATCATGCACTACTTGATCGTAGGCACGTTGCATGAAAGAAGAATAAATATTACAGAAAGGAATTAATCCTTGTGTAGCTAATCCTGCACTAAAAGTAACAGCATGTTGTTCGGCAATCCCAACGTCAAATGCACGAGTAGGCATGGCCTTCATCATAATGTTTAGAGAACAACCTGAAGGCATTGCGGGAGTGATTCCCATTATTTTTTCATTCTTCTCTGCTAATTCAACAATGGTGTGTCCAAATACATCTTGATATTTCGGTGGCTGAGGTTCTTTCGGAACCACTTTAATTATCTCACCTGTTTCTTTATTAAATAAACCGGGAGCGTGCCAAGTAGTTTCGTTTCCTTCTTCCGAAAACTTATAACCCTTACCTTTTTTAGTAAGTACATGTAAAATTTTTGGTCCGGGAATGTCTTTTAAATCTGCTAATACTTTTGTTAAACGAACAACGTCATGTCCATCCACCGGACCGAAATAACGGAACTGAAGAGATTCAAATAAATTACTTTGTTTTAATAAAGATGTTTTAATGGAAGCCTGAACTTTCGAAACAATATCCTGTGCACTTTTTCCAAAGTTGCTGAGTTTCCCTAACATGTTCCACACTTCATCCTTAACATGATTGTAAGTGTGGGAAGTGGTGATGTCCGTTAGATATTCTTTTAAAGCACCAACGTTAGGGTCGATGCTCATGCAATTATCATTTAATACTACTAGCAAATTAGCGTGCTCAACACCTGCATGATTCAACGCTTCAAAAGCCATACCGCCGGTCATAGCACCATCGCCAATAACCGCAATATGATGTTTATCTTTTAGGCCTTTGTATTTAGAAGCAACTGCCATTCCTAAAGCAGCACTAATAGAAGTAGAAGAGTGACCAACACCAAATGTATCGTAATTACTTTCGCTACGTTTCGGGAAACCGCTAATGCCTTTATAAATCCGGTTGGTATGAAAAATATCTCTGCGACCGGTTATAATTTTATGTCCGTAAGCTTGATGGCCCACGTCCCAAACTAATTGGTCGCTTGGTGTATTAAAAATATAATGGAGAGCTGTAGTTAATTCAACCACACCTAAAGATGCGCCGAAGTGACCGCCTTTTACAGAAACGATATCGATAATAAACTGGCGTAATTCGTTGCAGAATTGCTCGAGTTGATCCTCGCTAAGTTTTTTTAGGTCGTCAGGACTGTTAACCTTGGCCAATAATTCACCGGGAATAACACCTGATCCTTTTACAAATTCCATTACTACAAAGATAATACAAAAATTCTAAGGTTTTTAACGCTTAAATGGGGCAGTTATTATCTCCTAATTGTCAACTAATGTTAAGCTATTTCCCCACTTTCACCCTTATACCTTCGCTATGACTGGTAAATTCAGGAGCATACATGCATTGAATAGTTGTTACGCCATTACTGAAATCACCTGAATGATTTACCACTAAAGGATATTCAAACACATAAGTTCCTTTATTTAAATAGGAGAAGAAGAAGTTAGTGGCCGCATCTTTAGTGCTTTCATAATAGCCTAAACCATCTTGCCAGCGGTAACCACTAAATACATTAGTTGGTTCAAATCCTGCAGCGCGCATATCTTTCATGTGCACGTAGTTCATATCACGGTCAACACGTAATTCTATTCTTACTTTTATTTTGTCGCCCAGTTTTAATTTAGTGGTTGAAGTTATTGGTTCAATAACCGGACCGCCCGCTGTATTTTTTTGTAAGAATAATTGTTTCTTAATTTTCAATGGTGTTTCGTGAGGTGTAATTTTGTCTAATTGTTCGAAGTACTGCCAGTAAACCGCTCCATAACTAACACCTTGATCTTTTTTCGCGACTTTAATTTTACTCATGGAAGTTTTAATATCTGAACCGCTCCATGTTTTTTTGAAGTAACCCGTACCTGGTTCTGCATTAATACTCTTGTCGTTTTTAGGATCCAGAACAATATCGCCAACAGTAATTTCAACATTTGGTTCTGTTGCTAACCAATCGGTTCCTTTTAAAAGTAAAGCATAAACAGCTTCAGTTGTTGAACGAGTTGTTCCCCAATGTTGAGTTTGTTTGCTTTTAATTAACCAGGTTTTTAAATCGTCAACAGCTTTTGTGTCGTTGTTTACTTCATCAAATGCTTCAATCATTAAGGCTTGCATTTCTATTGGAGCTTCGTACCAGTAGTAGCCATAATTTTCTTTCCAATACATGCCCATTTCTTCACTGTTCAACGAATTTTCTTTTAATGATTTTAAAATGTCTTTTGGCGTTTTTAAATCAGCATAACGGTGTAAGCTTAAAGCCATCATACCTTGCATATATCTTCCGTTTTGTAACCAATACGTTTGTTCTTGTTTTTTGTAATACTCGAAATGCTCTTTGTTTCTATTCGACATGCTTATGTCTTTAAAGAAACTTCTCATATATAAATATTGGATTGCGTTGTAACTTAAATGATTTGTCGTTTTCCAATCTTTATTATATTTTTTCATGTATTCATATTCTTCGCGCATGCGGTTATCACAATATTGAACAGCATTTGTTACCATGCTCCAAATCTCACTGTTCTCACGTGCTTTAATCGCGCCTAGTTTATCCATGTGACCAAAACCGCAAGCTATATGTTGAGTGATATACCAATCATCCGGACCACCTTCGAACCACCAGAAGCCACCATTTGAAGTTTGTGCTTTTTGTAGTTTTTTAAATGCACGCGCTTGTTCGTTCGCCATTTTATTTAAATCGAATAACAAACCAACACGTTTTTTATTTTCACTTTCACTCTTCGATTGTAAAACCCAAGGCGTTTCTTCCAATACAACTGCTTTTAATTCCTGATTTTTTTCCAGGTTAGATAAAAAGGCATCAGGACTAGAAGTTTTCCAAGCTTCAAAAATAGATTTGATTTTTGGTTTTGAATTTACCACATACGATGATAATGTGTTTGCATAATATCTCGAGAAAGTTTGCTCAGCACACTCGTAAGGATATTCCATTAAGTATGGTAATGCCTGAATCGCGTACCATGCAGGATTAGCAGTAAACTCTAATGTATAAGCATGATTTTTTAAAGTTGTAGAATTATTGTTTTGATTACCGAACTTAACAAACGAAAAATCTTTCGTCTGATTACTACGGATTGGTAATGGCATGCTCTCAGTAACTAACATACGGTTAGTAAGTACCGGCACGGCCATTTCTTCACCATCACTAAAGTTTCCTGCTTTTGCAACAATTTTATATTTGATAGCAGAGTAACCTTCAGGAATAGCAATGTTCCATTCGATAGTTGTGCTTAATCCTTTTTTCATAGCGAAATCTCTATAGCCAATAGTTGGGAAAGGACCGGAAACCGCTTCAATCATTTTTGTTGAAATTTCTTGCTCTGTTAAAGCGTCATATAATTTTAATTCCGCAAAACCTTTCATATCAGCTTCCGATAAATTTGAAATTTTAGAAATGAAAGTCATTTTATCACCTTCACGGAAGAAACGTGGCACATTTGGCATTACCATTAATTCTTTTTGCGTGACTACTTCTTTTGTAAACTGACCAATTTTTAAATCTTTAGTATGAGCTAGGCCCATTACTTTCCATTTAGTTAAACTTTCAGGAACGGTAAACTTAATTACGGTTTCACCCTTTTCGTTTGTTTCTAAATGCGGGAAGAAGAATGCAGTTTCATTAAAATTACTTCTTGCTTTAACGCCTGATAGTTCTTCGCTCTTCTTACCATCTTTGCCGGTACTTCCACCCATTGGTCTGTTTTCTCCACTAGAGGTAGTTGTTGTTTCAGGCTCTTCCTTTTCTTCCATATTTTTTTCATCACCATCTTTTTTTGATTTTTCACGCATAACAGATTTTTTTGGAGAGGGAGCAGATTTTGTCTCCGCCTCATCTAGAAAGCGTGCGTTCCCTGCAACTTCAGATGCAGGATAAACGCCATCGTCTTCGTAATCGCCACGACCGCCTCTGTAATAGTAATTACTGTAAAAATATAAACCGAAGTAATTTAAGTAATCATAATAACGCGAAGGAACTGATGTATAATTATTTCCTAAATTATTAAATTCGGTTGAACTGTTTTGGCGACCAACACCTGCAGTCCAAATTAATCGTGCATAATAAGTGTTGTAAACATTAAAATACCAATTGTTTGCGGCGAAGGCATCTAAAGAAGCATCGTACATGCCTGCCATTAATTCTGCAGCAGCTTTATCACCTTTTTTGTCTTTGATAATTAATTTCCACTCTTCTTCTTGTCCGGGCAATAATTTATTGCGGAACGTTTGAAATTCAATATCCAATTCTTTATTGGTGTATGGAACTGTAACAACATTACTGTGATGATAAAAGCGATTGTTTTTGATAAATGTGGTATGGAAAGCAAAATTACCTCTGTAAGATTCTTCAACAATAATTTCATTTGGTTGCATTGAAGCTGCTATCGTTTTTGTAACTAAAGCTTTACCTTGGTGTTCTAATTCAAACAAGTAATTGGTGTTTGGATAAGCCGAATGTAAAATGTAATTAATTTTTTCTCCAGGCTCGGCTTTTGTTTTCGAAGTATAAAACCAATCCGGTGTTTGTTCAGGAAGATTGGTGTTGTCCTGATTAAACAAAGTAAAATAGTCAAATGCTTTTACTTCTTCACCAAATTTATCTTTACAAACGGCTTCAATAACATAAACGCCCGGCTTTAGATTTTTTAAGTCAGCTGCTAAATCGTATTCTGTTTTAGTTCCAGTGTCGAATGATTTTTCCAGAATTTTAGTTTCCTTTTCCCATTTGTATTTATTTAATTCATCAGCATACAAATCGGTTGGGAAGGTTTTGTAATAGTCTTCTTTATTTAAAGCGTGTCTATCGGGTTGCGCCCAAATACGTTTTCTGAAAACTTTTTCCGGTTGTTTTAATTTGTGTATAGTAAATGTACCTTTAGTAGCTTCAGCAACACCATTTAAATTGTAGGTGCTTATGTTAAATGGCTTAAATTTATTTTGATCAATAATATCATCTGCATCCACATTTAATTTTATAGCTTGATAGCCAACTGTTGTATAAGCTTCTGTGCTGTGAGTTTCTCCGTTAATGTCAATTACGTCAGCCATTATTTTGTATTGATAAGTAGCCTGACTTGCTTTTGCAACACTTTCATCAGGCAAAGCTTTGAACTTTATAATGTAAGCGCCGGTATCGTTAGTAACCGTTTCTCCATTGGTAATTTCAACTTCACTGCCTGAATTAGAATACGAGCGGTACCACCAATACCAATACGGATAATTTATTTGACGAATTACTCTGTAGCTAACTTTTGCACCATCAATCACATTTCCGGCATAAGCTTTTGCAATACCTGTAACTGTGATTTCATCATTAATTTTATAAGAACCTTTTACAGGAATAAAATTTGTTTCAAATTTCGGACGTTTATAATCTTCCACAGAAAAATATGCGTTACCATGATTGTCTGTAATTCGCATTTGTCCGTTTAAAACACCTTGCGGCGCAACAAACGAGCCGCTCACCGAACCAAATTCATTAGTAGTTAAATCTTGTGACGCTACTTTTTGATAGTTTACGTCGTAAAAAGTAACGGTGACAGGATAATTAGTTTTGATTTTAAAATTGTCATTATTCTTTCCTTCTAATACAATCGATTTAAAATAAACTGTTTGTCCCGGACGATAAATCGCTCTGTCTGTAAAAATGAAAGAGCGGAGTTGTGTGTAATCATTATGATAAGGCTTGTAAGTATAGTAACTGTTATTATTAAAATAAGAATCATTGCCATTAATCATTTCTACAAAAAACGAACGATCTTCATCTTTGTTATAACTAATATTGAAATAGCCTTTGTCATCTGTTTTTAAACTTTCTCCTTTTTTTACTTCGTATTCACGTGTAGTATAACTGTATTTTTCGTGCCACACCTGTACATTAATATTTTTTAAAGGCTCGCCGGTTTGACGGTGAACGGCGTAAAAATCATAAGAGCCATCGTCTTTGCGGCGTTCGATAGTTGTGATATCAGAAGAAATAACTTGCGCATAGGACGTTAAATTGCTGTTGTATTTAAAGTCAGGCGTTAATGATGAAATAATCACATAATAACCAGGCGCCAGTTCAGGAACTTTTATTTCTAAATTATGACTTTGATAATCGCCGTCGTTAGGAATGTCTTGCTCAAACGTTTTTACAGTTGGCAAAGAACTTAGTTTAGCATAAAGCTTTTCGCTATAAAGATTTCTGTAAAATTTGCGCAATTCTAAATGCGATGTCTTTACAATTTTAAAATACATTTTGTTGATGTTGGTTGTCGCCACCATAGCACGAAATGGTTTATTGGGCTCATTCACTTCTTCAACAACCAAATTCATTGTTTTATCTTCAATCGAAGCAATTGTGTTTTGACATTCTTTTGCGCCATAAGAATCCGGGAATTTTTTGATCGCCTCTAAACAAATTTCTTTCGCTGTTTTTTTATACCATTTGTAATTATCGCCAACTAATGGATTGTATTGAGATGCTTTTTGCAAATACCAATTCGCCATACGATGGTCAATTTCTGTAACGCGCGGACTAGCCGAGAATTTCGACTCTAAACCTTTTAAGGAATTAAAATATAAAGTATCCTTTTTTGCGTTTTGCGAATTGTTGTGTACATAATCCAAACGTAAAAGCTCAACATCAATTAAAGCATCAGGATTATTATCGTTTTGATGAAAGCGAATGACGTCTTGCATTAATTTCAATGCATAATATTTTGTCTCCAAACTATCTGATGGATTTTTAATATCTGCATTTAAAAATTCAGGATACGCTTTTAAGTAAATGTCATCATTAACCGTAAAACGATTCGCGGGACGCGAAATGTCCGGTTCTTGTCCCATAAAAAAAGCAAGAGCGCGGTGCGCTAGAAAATCGTAAAGTGTTGGTCGCCATTTGCGGCATTCAGTTGTTCCTTTTTCAATAACCGCATCGTAAATATCAACTTTAGTACGTTTTAAACTATCGGGTGTACTTAATGAAGCTTTGTAATTTTTTATAGCGGCATCTGTAATGGTTTTTAGATCCCAAGTGGTGATATCATCGTTTTTAAAATTGACAGTCGTACTACGATTATAAAATTTCCAGCGGTTGTTTTGAAAATATTGCCAATAAGCATCAGCTAAAATACTTTGTAGAACAGGTTTTACGGGATATTTTGCTGTATTAGCTTCATCGCGTAATTTGATAATGGATTTTTCGAGAGAGAATTCTTCCTTAGCAGCTTCAAAGCGCATACGATGAAGAACGGCTTTTACAAATTGCGCGGCGTTGTTATCAGCTTTAGCTTTTGCATAAATCACTTCAACTACTTTTAAAGCAGATTCAGTTAAGCCCTTATCCTGACAACTATCAACGCGTTTCCAAAGTTTGTCGTAATTATCGCTTTTGTTTATGATGAAATCGGCTTCTTTTGTAAAAAAATTGCTGAAGAAGCCCATCGAAATAATGGCAGTTGCGCTGCACATTAATAAAACCGTATAAATTTTTTTGAAAGTCATATTCTTGTTTTTATGCTATTTAGATGTAGAGAATCGTATTATTCCACAAAAAAACCGAAAAATTAAGTTTAGAGTGTATTTTCCTGTAAAATAGAGCGTTATTTATTGAAATAATCTGAGAAACGAGACAAAAATCGGACAAATTTTTAGATTAAACTATGATAAAATGAACAAAAAAATAGCGAAATTTATCCACTAAGCTTAAACAATTATGGAAGCGATTATAGAACTACTTAAAATTATTTTACCGGCAACAGTTGTGTTTTTAGCCGCGTACTTTTTGTTTCAGAAATTTTTTAAAAATGAACAAGAACGTCGGGACCACGACATAAAAAAAGCGGCTCTTAATTTAACTACGCCACAAAAAATACAGGCTTACGAGCGTATCGTTATTTTTTTAGAGCGGATTAATCCAAGCAGTCTTGTTGTTCGTGTAAACAAGCATGGATTTACATCACGTCAATTACATCAAGAATTAATTCATGCCATTAAATCAGAGTATGAGCATAATATTTCGCAACAAATATTTGTTTCGCATAATTCATGGGAGTTAGTTAAAACAGCAAAAGAAGAGTTAATTAAACTTGTAAATATTGCAGCAACTAAAGTTCCCGGCGAGGCTCCTTCGAATGAATTAGCCATGATGATTTTAAATATTGTTGGCGGGCTTGATAAAAAAATGCCAAGTGAAGTTGCTTTAGAATACATTAAGAAAGAAATCGCAAGAATATTTTAATAGATACTTCATTTACAGAAGAACAGAAGTATGGAAAAACTTTTCTCAGAATTTAACAGCCTTACTTCCGCACAATGGAAAGAACAAATTGTAAAAGATTTAAAAGGCGTAGATTTTAATCAACTTGTTTGGAAAACCCACAATGGTTTTGATGTGAATCCATTTTATACAGCGGAAGATATAAAAGAAACTAAACAACCGCTTTTCACCAATAGTGATTGGGATATTTGTGAGCAAATAATGGTGGCGGATGAAAAGGAAGCGAATAAACGCGCTTTAAAAGCGCTAGAAGGTGGTGCAAGCGGATTATCTTTCTTCATCAATAAAAAAATCAACACTTCCGTTTTATTAAAGGATATTTCTTTAAAGCACATTTATTCTCAATTCAACATTTCTAACGATGCATTGCATGTATTAGATGATTTGAAAGAATTTTATGGAAAAGTAAATGAGCACGATGGAAAAGTAAAATGTTTTGTCAATATTGATCCTTTACATTTGTTGGCGTTTTATGGTGAGTGGCATGAGGATGAGGCAAAAGATTTGTCGGTACTAAAGAAATTGCAACACATTCCGGTAAATGTTGGTTTGTATGAAGACGCAGGCGCAAGTACTGTAAATGAATTAGCCATTGGACTAGCACACGCTAACGAATATTTTAATTATTTGTCGGAACAGAAAAATTTAAAACATAAATCACTTCACTTTTCTTTTTCTGTTGCGCCTGATTTTTTTACAGAGATCGCAAAGTTCAGAGCTTTCAGAAAATTAATTGGATTACTGCAGGAACAATACAATACAAGTTTCCCAACACATATTCATGCACAAACCACAATGGCCGATAAAAGCAGCATGGATATTTACAATAATATGTTGCGCACAACTACTGAGGCCATGAGCGCTGTTATCGGTGGAGCAAATAGTTTAAGTGTTTTACCGTACAACGAAGGTTTCGAAAAAGGAAGTGAATTTAGTTCTCGCATCGCCATTAATCAGCAACATATTTTAAAAGACGAATCTTATTTGAATAAGGTGGCTGATATTTCAGCGGGTTCATATTACATTGAATCAGTTACGGATTCCATCGCAGAAAAAGCTTGGGAACAATTTAAAGTTATTGAAAGTAAAGGTGGATTTATTGCTTGCTTAAAGAGTAATTTTATTCAAGATTTAATTTCGCAAGGCGCTAGTTCATTACAGCAAGAATTCAATGAGGGCAAGTTGGTTTTAGTAGGCGTAAATAAGTACGAGAATAAAGGAGAGAGTAGTAAGTATAAGAATGCTAAGGCAGAAGGAGTCAGTAAAAAAGAAATCATGCCAATAAAACCAATACGCTTAGCCTACTCAGTAGAAAATAAAAAAACAGTTACTGCGAACTAATGAGAAAAGATTTTTCAAATATTAAATATACATCAACCTCGAAGGGAACTGTCACCTCGAGCGTAGTCGAGAAGTTCACTACTGCTGAGCAAATCGAACTCAAACCAATTTATACTTCTGACGATACAAAGAAACTGGAACATATAAATTTTGGTGCCGGTGTTGCTCCTTTTTTACGCGGACCATATTCCAGCATGTACGTTCAAAATCCTTGGACTATCCGTCAGTATGCAGGATTTAGTACAGCAGAAGAAAGCAATGCCTTTTACAGACGGAATTTAGCAGGCGGACAAAAAGGATTATCAGTTGCTTTTGATTTAGCGACACACCGTGGTTATGATAGTGATCATGAACGAGTAGAAGGTGATGTTGGAAAAGCAGGAGTTGCTATAGATTCAATTTTAGACATGAAAATTTTGTTTGATCAGATTCCTTTAGATCAAATGAGTGTGTCCATGACCATGAACGGAGCTGTTCTTCCTATTCTTGCATTTTACATTGTTGCAGCAGAAGAGCAAGGTGTGAGTATGGATAAATTGAGCGGCACTATTCAAAATGATATTTTAAAAGAATTCATGGTGCGGAATACGTATATCTATCCGCCTTCTCATTCCATGAAAATAATTGCAGATATTTTCGAATTCACTTCTAAAAATATGCCGAAGTTCAATTCAATTTCTATTAGTGGTTATCACATGCAAGAAGCAGGTGCTACTGCTGACATTGAATTAGCTTATACTTTAGCCGATGGTTTAGAATACATTCGTACGGGCGTAAAATCAGGATTAGACATTGATGCATTTGCACCACGCTTATCTTTTTTCTGGGCCATCGGGATGAATCATTTTATGGAGATTGCAAAAATGCGTGCAGCACGAATGTTGTGGGCTAAGATTGTTAAGCAATTCAATCCGAAATCTGCAAAATCGTTAGCGCTTCGCACACATTGTCAAACCAGTGGTTGGAGTTTAACAGAACAAGATCCATATAATAATGTCGCTCGCACTTGTATTGAAGCATTAGCAGCTGCAATGGGCGGAACACAAAGTTTACATACGAATGCATTGGATGAAGCAATTGCTTTACCAACAGATTTCAGTGCGCGAATTGCACGTAACACACAAATATTTTTGCAACAAGAAACAAATGTTTGTAAAGTTGTTGATCCGTGGGGCGGTTCTTATTATGTAGAAAGTTTAACGAATGAGTTAGCGCAAAAAGCCTGGGCTTTAATTCAGGAAGTGGAAGAATTAGGTGGCATGGCAAAAGCTATTGAAACCGGCATTCCAAAAATGAGAATCGAAGAAGCTGCTGCACGTAAACAAGCTCGCATCGATGGTGGAAAAGATATTATTGTTGGTGTGAATGCTTTTAAAACAGATGAGAAAACTAATATTGAAGTTCGAGATGTCGATAATACAAAAGTCCGCACACAACAATTAGAACGATTAAAAAAATTAAAGGCAGAACGCAACAACACAGAAGTTGAAAAAGCATTAAACGCTTTAACAGAAGCAGCACAATCAGGAAAAGGAAATTTATTGGAATTATCAATTAACGCAGCACGCGTTCGCGCATCGTTAGGAGAAATTTCATTGGCTTTAGAAAAAGTGTATGGTCGTTATAAAGCAAGCATCCGTTCAATAGCCGGCGTTTATAGTAAAGAAATTAGTATGGATAAAGATTTTGCAAAAGCCCGTGAATTAGCAGATAAGTTTGCTGAACAAGATGGTCGCCGTCCACGTATTATGGTGGCAAAAATGGGACAAGATGGTCACGACCGCGGGGCAAAAGTAATTGCTACCGGTTTTGCTGATATGGGATTTGATGTAGATATTGGTCCGTTATTTCAAACGCCTGCCGAAGCAGCAAAACAAGCTGTAGAAAACGACGTTCATATTTTAGGCATCAGCAGTTTGGCAGCGGGACATAAAACTTTAGTCCCACAAGTAATTGAAGAATTAAAAAAATATAAGCGCGAAGATATTATTGTTGTAGCTGGCGGAGTAATTCCTCAGCAGGATTATGATTTTTTATATAAAGCAGGTGTGAGTTTTATTTTCGGTCCGGGAACTGTTATTGCAAAAAGTGCACAAGACCTTCTTGAAAAACTATTAAATCCAAAAAAGTAAGAAGTGTTTAAAAAAACCACTTTCATAGTATTCTTTTTCATCTCCCTTTTTATAAAGGCAGGAAACGTTGAGGATTTAAGAGAACTTGTTTTATCTTCCAAACTAACTTTAAGTGATAAGAAGGCGAAGATTTTTAAAATAACCGAAACAATCCGCGAAAAAGAAACAAATGCTTTAATAGAATTGAGCGACTCTCTTATTCTTGTAATAGGTCAAAAGAATGTTTTATCAGAATTCCTAAAGCTCATTAAAGCTGTTGCGCTTCGTAAAAACCGAAAAGGAGACGAGGCGTTAGCAATGCTTAAAACTATTAATTATGGTGAGGATGTAGATTTAAAGTATCAGTCCGAATACAATAAGGCGAGAATATATCTGGTCATGTCAGACTACAACAGTGCGCTTGGGTATTTGTTAAATAATTTGGATTATTTTGAAACACACAAGAAGGAAGAGCGTCAACAGGTTTTAATACTTGGTAGCATTTCTAATTGCTACCGTAGAATGAAAATGTTTGATCAGTCTTTAACGTATGTAAACCGCGCCATTAAATTATCGGAGAAGACAAAAGACACTCTCAATATATTTGATGCTTATTCTGCACTAGCCATTTTGTATCTTGAGAAACTCGAATACCAAAGAGCTGATACAGTTTATTCTAAGTTGGAAAAATTGATTACGAATTTGAAAAATCAAGCAAAAGAATCCTTTTACAATAACTACGCGGAAGCCTGTATTAACTTAAACCAACTCGATAAAGCAGAATCTTTAATAAATGAATGTTATCGGATTTCTTGTCTAGAAAGAGATACATTTTGGATTGCTATAGCAATGGTAAACCAAGGAAATATTGCGGTGAAGAAAAAGGAATTCGCTAAAGCCACTAAATTATGCAAGGAAGGATTAGAACATTTTAAAAGCTATAAATCATTGATATGGCTAAAAAACACCTGTCAGTGTTTATACGAAAGCAATCTAGGGGCTAAGAATTACAGAGAGGCGCTTGAGTTTTACCAAGCGGAGCGGAATTACAATGATAGTATTCTTAATGAAAAAAATAATCGTGAAATGACACGGAAAGAAATGCAATTTGAGTACGATAAAAAGGAGGCTGAAGTTCGTGCTGTTGCTAAAGTTGAAAAGGAAAAAACAGAATTGAAGGCGGAGGAGGACAAGAAAAGGTTGAATCTTATTATAGTATCTGTAATTGTAGGACTGTTGTTAGTGAGTGTGTTTTCTGTTTTTATCTATAGAAGTTTACAGAAGAATAAACACGCCAACAAAATAATTACAGCTCAAAAACATTTGGTTGAAGAAAAACAGAAAGAAATTTTAGATAGTATTCAGTACGCAAAGCGGATCCAACAATCGTTGATGCCAACCGAAAAGTATATCGAAAGAAACGTTAATAAATTAAAGGATAAAAAATAATTTATTCAATAATTAGTTTTCCGCTGCTAATTTTTTTCGAATCCTTTAAAACATTATAGAAGTAAATCCCACTTTGTAAATTATGATGCAATGTTGTTTTAGTTTCTGATAACTTTTCGCGCTTCACTTCTTTCCCCAATACATCATAAATGATGATACTCGAATTTTCAAGCGAATTATTTTTCAGATCAACATTAAAATAATTGTCGGAAGGGTTTGGATAAATAGAAACTTCAGAGTCTGACAATTTATTTTCATTCACGCCAACACCTGAATTAAATTCAAAAGCACCAATATCATTAGCCGGACCACTCATTACCCTTGGCGCTAAGGCAGAAATAAAGTTTACATATTCGTTTGTAGGAAGCAAAGAAAAGCCATTCGAAGCCAGACCTGCATTTGAACAATTATTAATGAATGACAAAGCTGTTGAAGTTAAATGAAAATCGTTTCCTGCAGCATTTGCAAAACCAACTGTTGTATAATTGTTTAAGATGCGGTTTGACAAAGTATCCAAAGCGGGACCAAGTGTTCCTGAAATGAAACTGCTCATGCTTGCAGAAGATGCCTTCGCGAAAATATTATTATAAACTTTAAATTTATTAATGCCACTAGTAGGCGAAACATTAAAATATCTGAAACTCGTTGATGTATATTTATTAATCACTGTATTATTTATAAAGTAAAAATCTTGAATAGGATTTGTCGCCGCATCGTAACTTACTATCCCGTGATTAATGCTATTCACACCTTGAATAATTGTATTTCCAATAATCACATTTAATCCACCCTGCGCAAGGTTTATTTCCCAGCTACCTTGTCCTAGAGCTTCATCAATTACGTTATAAAGTATGTAACTTTTTTGTGCGCGAGTTTTTAAACTATTGGCTTCGCCACGCGGACTGTGGAAGTAACAATTCTTCACCAATAAACTATCCGTTTGAGCGCTGATGTAAATATTGTGTTCGTATCCTGAAAAAGAGGTGTTACCAATAACTTCATATCCGTTATTAAAAAATTCTGAATTTTGAATAGTGATAATTGCGCCGGTGTAACTTCCCCCCTCTAAAATACCATTCTGGCAAGAATTAAATTGACAGTTTCTTATAGTTAGATCTTTAGCCTGACATCTTATTCCGGCGCCATTTCCTCCATTGCCATCAGAAACTCTTGCCCCTTCAAAAACAATATTGTCTACAGTTGCATTTCCAGTAATGGCAGGATTTGCAAAAACCCAAATACCTTTTCCATTAGCAATATCGCCGCCCGACCAACGCATAATACTTCTATTGCTTCCGGTGCCTAAACCAATAAACACTAAATTTCTTTTTGTCCAGATTACAGGATCATTCAAATAAACACCACCATCAATTTTTATCGTATCATTATTCTGAACTAAGTTCACAACAGCACTTGGTGTAGTATACGTTTGAGCAGCGCCAACTTTCCAGGTCACTGCACTTGCAGAAAACCCAACGCCGACAAACAATAAGAGTAATATTTTTTTCATAATAATTTATTTAAAATTTAACTTGTGTGATCAACAACAATCACCCATTTGCCATTTATTTTTTTCCAAAGCAAAGTATAATGACCGCCCACATCACCTTGTTTTCTTTTCAAACTCCATTTTCCAATCACAAATATTTTTGTGGGAGATAATTGTTCAATCGTATTATTTTCGAAAGTTAAAACTCCCATCGCATCCGCTGTTGGATAGCTTTTTTTATAATTATCCAAGGTTTTTTGCCAACCGTAAGTTATGCCTTTGCTCCCAATAAACTTCAAACTATCGCTTTTCCAATAATAAGCCATAAAGCCTTCAACATCGGCTTTATTCCAAGCTGTTTCCTGGTTTTTCATGGCTTCTTTTACCTCTGAAATGTCGGTTTTCGACTGACAAAAACAGCCAATGCTAAAAAGACTAAAAATGGCGAGGAGTAATAATTTCATGGGATGATTTTAGCTCTAAAATAGGGATTTTTATGTTATTTGGAAAAGCTGTATCTTTACACCCAGTTCTTTATAGTATGCTTATTGCGAAAGGAGGAGGGACACGCCCTATGATACCTTACCAACCCTGATTCAATTAGTGAATTAGTGAATCTGTGAATTAGTGAGTTAAACTCGCTAACTCATAACTCACCAACTCACCAACTGTAACAGAAGGTGGGAAATCGTGATCGCGTTTAACGCGGTGCAAATAAGCCGGAGTAATTAGTATTTAATAAAACAAAATATAACTAATCCCTTCCGGTAAAACGTAAGGGATTTTTTTATTTATGACAGTTATAACAAATAGATTTTCTGATAGAGTTGACAATTACGTCAAATATCGTCCGCATTATCCTGCGGAGGTAATTGACTTTTTGAAAACAGAAAAAATTATTTTTGAAAATGCTGTTATTGCGGATATTGGTTCAGGCACAGGAATTTCAGCAGAATTGTTTTTAAAAAATGGCTACAAAGTATTTGGTGTTGAACCCAACGAACCCATGCGGGAAGCTGCGGAACGTATTTTGCAAAATTATTCCGACAAAAATTTATTTGTTTCTGTAAATGGAAAAGCAGAAGCAACAAGTTTAGGAAATAATAGTGTGGATGTAATTGTTTGCGCTCAGGCTTTTCATTGGTTCAATAATGATACATTCAAAAATGAATGTAAGCGTATATTGAAACCAAACGGACAAGTTGTTTTAATGTGGAATGACAGAAGAACAGATACAACTGACTTTTTAAAAGTTTATGAAGACTTCTTACAAATGTTCGGAACGGATTATAAAGAGATTAATCATAAAAACACACAAGAAACATCTCAGTTTGATAATTTCTTTGGTAAGCAGAATCACAAAGAGAAAAGCTTTTACAATTATCAGGATGTGGATTTTGCAGGTTTAAAGGGAAGAGTATTGTCATCATCTTATATGCCAAATGAAGAGCACAAGGATTTTGAATTTATGATTTACTGTTTAAAGAAAATATTTATGCGCTACCAGGAAAACGGTATGGTGCGATTAGATTACGATACAAAAATTTATTTTGGACAACTTAGTTAAGCTTATGAACTCAGACATTAAAAAAGAATTAGAAAAAAGAATTTTGGTAATTGATGGCGCGATGGGCACCATGATTCAGCAATACAAGCTAGAGGAAAAAGATTACCGCGGCAAGCGTTTTTTAGAATGGCCTAAGGATTTAAAAGGCAACAACGACTTATTGTCGATTACCCAACCACAAATCATAAAAGCTATTCATAAAGAGTATTTAAAAGCCGGCGCTGATATTATTGAAACAAATACGTTCAGTGCAACCACTGTGGCGATGGCAGATTACGGCATGGAGTCTTTAGCTTACGAATTAAATTATGAATCGGCTAAAATTGCGAAGGAAGCTGTTGCGGAATTTAAAAAAGAGTTTCCTGAATTTGCGAATGTTCCAAAGTATGTTGCAGGCGCATTCGGACCAACAAATCGTACTTTATCATTATCTCCTAATGTAAATGATCCGGGCTTCCGCGCTATTACATTTGATGAATTAGTTGAAGCGTATGCGGAACAAGCAAAAGGATTAATCGAAGGAGGTTCAGATATTTTATTGGTAGAAACTATTTTCGATACACTTAATGCGAAAGCCGCTTTGTTCGCGATTCAAAATGTGTGTAAAGAAAAAAATATTAAAATGCCTGTGATGGTGTCTGGAACCATTACGGATGCCAGCGGAAGAACTTTATCGGGACAAACTACAGAAGCATTTTTGAATTCTATTTCTCATGTTGACTTGTTAAGCGTTGGATTGAATTGTGCATTAGGTGCAAAAGATATGCGTCCGTATTTAGAAGAACTTTCTGATAAGGCTCCTTTCTTCGTGAGTGCTTATCCGAATGCAGGTTTACCAAATCAGTTTGGCGAGTACGATCAGGATGCTCATGCAATGGGACATGAAGTTGAAGAATTTTTAAAAGCAGGATTTTTAAATATTGTGGGAGGTTGTTGTGGAACTACGCCTTCACACATTAAACGTATTGCTGAAATCGCAAAAGTATCGAAGCCTAGAAAAAAACCAGCTGCAGACACATTAATGCACTTAAGCGGATTAGAACCCGTAACTCTTCGTCCTGAAAGTAATTTCATGAATGTTGGTGAACGTACAAACGTAACCGGTTCGAAAAAATTCTTACGCTTAATTAAAGAAGGAAATTATGAAGAAGCGCTTTCTATTGCGAAAGATCAAGTAGATGGCGGTGCTCAGGTGATTGATGTGAACATGGACGAAGGAATGTTGGATAGCGAAGCAGCCATGACTAAGTTTTTAAATCTCATTGCTTCTGAACCGGATATTTCACGCGTTCCAATTATGATTGACTCTTCAAAATGGAGTGTAATTGAAGCCGGATTAAAATGTGTTCAGGGAAAAGCTATTGTGAATTCAATTTCCATGAAAGAAGGCGAAGAGAAATTTATTGAGCAAGCAAAAAAGATAAAACAATACGGCGCCGCTGTTATTGTGATGGCATTTGATGAAGTTGGTCAGGCTGACACATTACAAAGAAGAATTGATATTTGTAAACGTGCTTATGATATTTTGGTTAACAAAGTAAACTTCCCGCCTCAGGATATTATTTTTGATCCAAACATTTTTCCTGTCGCAACAGGAATGGAAGAACATCGTTTGAATGCATTAGATTTTTTCCAAGCAACAAAATGGATTAAGGAAAATTTACCATTTGCGAAAGTAAGTGGTGGAGTAAGTAATGTGAGCTTCTCTTTCCGTGGTAATGATCACGTTCGTGAAGCTATTCACTCAGCGTTTTTATATCATGCTATTAAAAACGGAATGGATATGGGCATTGTAAATCCATCTCAATTGGTGATTTACGACGACATAGATAAAAAATTATTAGAGTTAGTTGAAGACGTATTGTTGAACAGAAGAGATGATGCAACGGAGAGATTAGTTGAACATGCAGAATCTTTAAAAGGAATCTCCGGACAAAAAACAGAAAAAGACGAAGAGTGGCGTAAAGGAACTGTTGAAGAACGTTTGAGTTACGCTTTAGTAAAAGGATTAGTTGAACATATTGATGCTGATACAGAAGAAGCTCGTTTAAAATTAGGAAGACCACTTCACGTAATCGAAGGTCCGTTAATGGATGGAATGAATGTGGTGGGAGATTTATTCGGAAGCGGAAAAATGTTTTTACCACAAGTGGTAAAGAGCGCGCGTGTAATGAAAAAAGCTGTTGCGTATTTAGAGCCTTATTTACAAGCAGAGAAAGAGGCAAACAAAAAAGCTGGAATTGTTGGTGATGGAAGAAGCAATGCAGGAAAAATATTAATGGCAACTGTTAAAGGGGATGTACACGATATTGGAAAAAATATTGTCGGTGTTGTATTAGCTTGTAACAATTACGAAATTATAGATTTAGGTGTAATGGTTTCTTGCGATAAAATTTTGGAAGAAGCTAAAAAACACAATGTAGATGTAATTGGCTTAAGTGGATTAATTACGCCTTCATTGGATGAAATGGTTCACGTGGCTAAGGAAATGGAGCGACTTGGATTTAAAACTCCTCTGTTAATTGGAGGCGCTACAACTTCTAAAGTTCATACTGCAGTGAAGATTGCGCAAAATTATTCAGGACCGGTTGTCCATGTGAATGATGCTAGTAAATCTGTTCCTGTTGCAAGTAGTTTAATCTCGAATGAATTGCGTGATGCTTTTATGGCGGATGTGAATAAAGATTACGAACGCGTTCGCGAACAAAATAAAAATGCACAAGGACAAAATAAATTTATTCCTTTAGCTGAAGCAAGAGAGAACAAGTTGAAATTAGATTTCAGTAACGGAAGCATTTCAAAACCTGCATTTTTAGGAAACAAAACTTTCAATAATTATTCTTTAAAAGAAATTTCTGAGTTTATTGATTGGACACCGTTTTTCCATAGCTGGGAAATGAAAGGGTCTTACCCAAAAATATTTGATGACAAAGAGCGTGGTGCAGAAGCAAAAAAATTATTTGCTGATGCCCAGGCCATGTTAAAGAAGATCATTGATGAAAAATGGTTACAAGCTAATGCAGTAATTGGAATTTATCCGGCGCACACTGTGAATCATGATGATGTGGAAGTATTAAGTGAAGACGGTAAAAATGTAAAATGCACTTTCCATACTATTCGTCAGCAAACAAAAAAACCGGCTGGACAACATAACATTGCTTTAGCTGATTTTATTAAACCAAAAGAAATTGCCAATAAAGATAACGCAACGGATTATGTTGGTGCTTTTGCTTTAACAACAGGAATTGGCATTGATGAGCACGTAAAACGTTTTGAAAAAGACCACGACGATTATAGCGCGATTATGTTAAAAGCAATAGCTGATAGATTAGCAGAAGCATTTGCAGAATTAATGCATAAGAAAGTCCGTACCGAAATTTGGGCTTATGCTAAGAATGAAACGTTGAGTAACGAAGATTTAATTAAGGAAGAGTACGCGGGTATTCGTCCGGCTCCGGGTTATCCCGCACAACCTGACCATACTGAGAAAACTACTATTTGGAAATTATTAAATGTAGAAAAAGAGACTGGAATAATTTTAACTGAGAGTTTAGCAATGGTGCCAACGGCTGCTGTTAGTGGATTATATTTTGCTAATAAAGAAGCGCAATACTTCGGAGTAGGGAAAATCACCAAAGAGCAAGTGGAAGATTATTCGAAACGTAAGAACATGAATTTCGAAATAGTTGAGCGATGGCTCGGTCCTGTGTTAGGTTACTAAAACAAAAGGCGGAAATTAATTTCCGCCTTTTTTCTTAACCATAACACGCTCTGTTTCTACTTCAGAGCCTCACCCTCTACCAAACGAACATTGCTTTGTAGTTTAGATAAGAAGTCAAGCGTAAAAATTAAAGAGTAATTATATAACTCTCTATGTTCCCACGCCATGTCATTTTGATAAACACCATTCACGTCATTATCACTTGTATCGAAAAGTGTTTTAGTTAACTCGGCTAATTCAGGACTAATATTTTTAGTGGATAAAACAGTTTCGCGGAAAGCATTTACTTTTTCTTTTAGAAGTTTAGCTTTTGATTCGCCTTCTCCCGAGAAAAATACTCTTTTCACTACTTCTCTGTTATCTGCACCCGAAATATTTTCAGCACTGTAATTGGCATTTGTTTTATTTCCGTCGCACATGTTTTCACCATCAGCCGTTAGCACCATACACTTTAGTTCATCTGTGTAATTTAAAAGCTCCGTTGCTGTTTTGCCAACTTCAGAATCTTTAGGCTCACCAATAAAAAAACGTGTTGTTGTTTCATTTTGGGTTACCGACATCACAGCGCTCTGAATCACTTGCTTACTTACACTTAAAGCTAACAACACACCAAACACAGCAAGAAAAGTAAGCCCAATAGTTAGACCAAAGAAATTTTTGTTACCTGTTTTTTCTTCTTCACTGGTGTGGTATAAATACACAGGAAGAAAAACAATAAAGGGCAACAATATTCCTAAAAGTAAAAACACAGACGCTCCCGGCCAATGCATTACTTTGAACAAAACGCTCATCATACAAACCGCGAACACAATAAAAGAAACAACGTGAAGTGTTTTCATTTTTTTAAGTGGCAACGACTCGTAACTGTTCATTAAGCCTGAAGGTAAAAACCAAAAGCAAAACAAAGTCACTGAAGAAATAATCATCACGCTGGCTCCCGGCCAGTGCATGACTTTAAAGATGCAGCCAAACAACATTAAAATGGCGCAACTAATTCCGGAGATATAAACTGATTTTTTCATGATTTAGTTTTTTAGAGTTAATACTTCGGTTTCTATCAAACAAATATTTTTCTCAATGTCGCTTAAGCGGGAAAGTGTGCTAATCAACATATTGTTTCTGAAATTAGCCTCTTCCCACGTTTTTAAAGTTTCGCCTTCGCCTACGGAGTTTGTGTTTAACAAGCCATTAATTTTTGTTACTAATTTCTCGTTATTACCAGCGACTTTCAAAACTATTGATTTATAATCATCAAGTGCTGTTTTTAAAGCTGATGCCGGATTAGGTTCTTCCAATGACAGCAAATAATGATTAACTATATCATAATTATCTTTTCTTGAAATTGAATTCGGATGTAGAATTAATTCCTGTGCTCTAACTTGGTTGACATTTTCTATATGTTCAACTAAGTCTATACGTATGGAGTTAATTAACGCCCTGGTTTTTGTTGCACTCTCGCTAACCAATTTGTTGTTTTCTAATCTTGAAGCTTGAGTACTATCGTTTGATAACTCACTTAACAATCTTTCTTTTTTCTTCTCAAAGTACTTTACAATATTCGAATTGTCTGCTTCATCTCTTGAAAAACGTTCAAGCACAGGACCGGAAACATTCATGGTCAGTAAAGTTGTTAAAACAATAGCGTACATCGATAATGTAATCACAAACACAAATTGGCCTGCATTCATAGCGTTTGTTTTAATCTTCATGTTGGTGTAGAGAGGAATAAAAGCTCCAATCAAAGCAAATGAACCAACAACTAGTAAAGGTCCTGCACCCGGCCAGTGCATCATTTTGAATAGTGTAGCCGATTCAAAAATAATTAATGCGAAAGCACCGAGAACATATATACGTTTTTCCTTAGCGGGAATATTTTCTCTGAGTTTAGAAAATAGCAATAAAGGAACAAACACACCAAGCAAAATGGCCCAGCCAACCATTAATAACATTGCTGTGCCCGGCCAATGCATCACTTTAAATAAAATACCAATCATTAAAATGGTACCGCCAAGAAAAGCAGATAGGTTTACGCCTATACCTTTTTTAGTAGCGCTGTAATTTAAATAGAGTGCAGAAGGAAAGAACACAAAACAGAGAATAAAAAACCCGAGTAATAAGGAAATTGCAGAACCGGGCCAATGGAAAATCTTGAAGACAGTTCCTAGCGCGATTAGCGAAAGGGAGATGACGCCTCCATATATCATAGCTTTTTTCATAGTATAATAATTTTTATAGGTTAGTAATAGGATGGTTTCTTCTTCTATCTCCCAGAGTTCGTGTTTAAAGAATTTGGGAATGGTTTTGTTATAGAAGTCCTCGAAGTTGCCACCGCTCTCGAGGTTTTGCTCAACGATACAACAAATATGATCCAGGAGGTTATACTGCAGGTCCTCCATCTCAACGCCACGACGTCTAATGTCGTTGAGAATAAAATCTATTTGTTCATCTTTGATTGAGTACATTTATTTATGCCGGTTTTATTTCCAGTAAAAATTTCATTGTGTTCATGAAGTCAGAAAACTCATTAATTTTTTCTTTCGATTTAGCCTGACCTTCTTTACTTAACGAATAATATTTTCGTACACGCTTACCGATGAATTCGGTTTCGGTAATTAAAATGCCGTCAGCTTCTAAAGCATGAAGAGTAGGATAGAGTGCACCTTCCGTAATTTGAATTTTATTTCCGGTAAGGTCTTTTACTCGCTGAGTAATTTCGTACCCGTACATTCTTTTGTTATCGGCTAATAGTTTTAAAACTATTGTCTTTAATGTCCCTTTTATTAATTCTGATGAATACATGATGTAATAATGTTGATGTTGAGACAAAGATACATAAGAAGTGGATACATAAGAATCTAATGTATTGAAAATATACTTAACATGTTGAAAATCAATTAGAATAAATTTTGAGGGGCTCCATCAAGCTATAGCCACTAAAACTCAAAAACACAAAATCCCACTAAATTTTCGTGCGATTTCGAGCTTTAGTGCTTTCGTGGCAAAAATGTGAGGGAATTATTTTTTATAAAAATTCATGCTATCCACATACTCCCAAGCTTTTGCGGGAAGAAAAAGACTGACATCTTTTTTGTTTTTAATGGCATCACGAATAAACGTAGAAGAAATATCCATCATCGGCGCTTTTGTAAAAATTACATTTGGATGCGAATCAAATTTACTTTCTCCGCAATTCGGACGAGGATAAACATATAATTTAAATTGCTTTAAAATTTCTTCGTAATTCTTCCATTTATCAAAGGTCACTAAATTATCCTGACCAATAATTAAACTGAAAGTGTGTTGAGGATATTTTTCTTTTAAATGCGCTAATGTATTTACAGTGTACGAAGGCTGCGGCAAATCAAATTCAATATTACTGCTTTTAAATTTCGGATAATCTTCAACAGCAACATTCACCATATACAATCTTTGATTTTGTCCGAGTAAATTCTTTTTCTCTTTCAAAGGATTTTGAGGAGACACCACAAACCACAATTGTTCCATATCGGTAAACTCCACCATGTAATTCGCAATGGCCATGTGGCCGATGTGGATGGGATTGAATGAACCGAAGAATAAACCGATGTGCATTTTGTTTACGTTTTTTTGTTGGGCATTCTGCTTTCTACTAATGTTTGACCCCTCTGGGGTCATGTGTTCTTTTTTATCTTTTTTCTACAAACATTAGACCCCTCTGGGGTCGGGCGAATGTAAAAATCATTTCTTTCTATAACGAAATGACTCCTTTCGGATTCATGTATTCTTTCCTAACATTTTTCTATAAACATTAGACCCCTCTGGGGTCCGGTGAATATAAAAATATTTCTTCCTATAGTCATGATTCCTTTCGGGGTCATGCGCTCTTTATTATCTTTTTTCTACAAACATTAGACTCTTCCAGGGTCAGTCACATCATATTACAAATTTCCGTTTTACTTTCTTTGACCCCAGAGGGGTCACATGTTTGTAAAACGATCTTCGCCCTCTAACTCTCCGACCCCGGAGGGGTCGAACATTATTGCCGCGCCATTAATTTAGCAACGTATTTCCCAACGATGTCAAATTCTAAATTTATTTTGTCACCAACCTTCAAGGTTTTGAAATTGGTGTTCTCAAATGTGTAAGGAATAATATGAACAGAGAAAGTTGTATCTCTTGAATCTACAACAGTTAAACTTACTCCATTAATTGTGATACTTCCTTTTTCAACTGTAATATTTTTGGAACTCTTTTCGTGCTTAAATATAAATTCCCAGCTGCCGTTTATGTCTGTAATTTTTGCGCAAGTCGCCGTTGTGTCAACATGACCTTGAACAATATGTCCGTCAAATCTTCCATTAGCGGGCATACAGCGTTCTAAGTTTACAACATCACCAACGTTTAGTTCACCAAGATTAGTGCGTTTTAATGTTTCATCAATGGCTGTAACAACATAATTATTTCCCGAAACGGAAACTACAGTTAAGCAAACACCATTATGTGCTACGCTTTGATCCACTTTTAATTCAGAAGTAATGGAAGACGAAAAAGTGAAATGAACATTCGTTCCTTCTCTTTCTATCTTCTCAACTTTTGCTAATGTTTCTATTATACCTGTGAACATTTCTTTTTTATTACGTGTGTCATCCTGAGCCTGACGAAGGGCCGTGAACATATTATTTCTTAAGTAACAACTCTGTCAATAAACTTTCTGTTTTCTTTTTATACAATTCGTATTCTTTTCCTGTAGCGGGACCGTTAAAGCCTGTGTAAATACTTTTTACGTTATGCTTACGATCTAAAATAATGGTGGTTGGAAATGCAGCAATTGAATTTAAAAACGGCAAACTTTCTGAAGCTTTTGCTTTTCCGGTTAAACCTGTAATGAGCATTTCGTATTCAATACCGTATTTAGTTTTTAATCTTGAGAGATTTTTTTTGTTCTTCTCAAAATCATCACTTCGCTCGTAAGCGAGAGCCACAATTTCTAAACCTTTGTTTTTATATTGCTTATAAACTTTCGCTAAGTAAGCGGACTCATCCATGCAATTCGGACACCAACTTCCCATAATTTGAATGACCACTACTTTGTTATCGAACTTCGCATCATTTAAAGTCACAGTTTGTTTTTCTAGGTTAGGGAAAGAGAAACTTACTTTTTCATCCGGACTTTTTAACGTAGTAATCCCTTCCGGATCTTTTAATTTAAATTTCTCATTACGAACCGCAATCCAATCTTCACTTCCTGAAATACCGTAAAATACTTTTCCTTCCAAGCTATCGGCTTTCCCTTTTTTCTTCGCGCTATTAGCGAAAAACAAAAACGCATGCGAGCCATCGAAGCACGACATCGTCATACTGTTATTTTGAACAGAACCTTCTAGATATCTGTAATCACCGGTCTCAGTTAAAAAAGTTCCTGTTACTCTATTTCCCGATTGTTTAAAAACACCAATGGCTTTGTATTCGTCAGTCGTTTTAGGATTAAATGTTACTTCGTATTGTCCGCTAAAATCACATAAAGCTTTTTTTGTAGTGATGAAACGGCGCTTATCATTATAATAGGCTTCAAATGCGATTTTGTTTTTTTCTTTCTTCGAGTTATTAATCCAAAATCCGCGAAGCGTATCTTTTTTCAATACTGTTCTAAATTCCGAATCAAATACTGGCATTTTAAAATTTAAAGAATCACCTGAAATAGCAATCTCTGTTACAGTAATTTTTTCTTCCGCATTAATAATATCAATCGAAAGAAACTCGCCCATGTAACGGACGTTCATATTAAAAGGAAGAATTAAATCGGTTTGTTTGTCGCCTAATACTAAAACGCCGCGCCAAGTGCCGGGCTTTAATTTAGTTTGACTAAAACAAAACAGCGATAAAAATAGAAATAAGAAAGTAAGTTTTTTCACTCACTAAAGGTAATGAATTTTATTGTGAAAACGACACGGTAAAAGTGCTGTTTTTATAGAGAGAAAGCGCCTTAATTTCTATTGGGATTTTCTTATTCCATTCGCGTTGTTTGTCGCCATTCATAGAGGCATCGGTTTCATCATCATATTTATCCTGATACACATCCATTTCTTTATCGATAACTGCATATAAAGAATCGGAAACCATTTTAAAATTGGCATAAGAAGAATACTTAGTTTCAGAAATTAATTTCCGCAATTTACGGGCGTACAATTCTACAATATCGAAATGTTTTTGTTCGTGTTCTAAAACTTGTTGATTTATCCAACTAACTTTTTTCCAGGATTTGTTGCAGAAGAAAACAGCTTCAATATTAATTTCTGCTTTCCCGTTTTTTTCTTCTGTGGTTTTAAAAATATCGTAATAAGTAGAGGCAGCACTCATCCGCTTAGCGGGCTTTCCTCTAAAATCATCCCAGGTTAGTAAACGGGTTTCGTCCCAAACTAAAACATCTTTTTCATCTTTTGTGAAAGACGAAATGAGAAGAAGAGTCGATATTAAAAGAAAAATCTTTTTCATGTGTCAGTGTCATCTGTCCCGATAGCTATCGGGATTATTTCAGCATCTATAGACCCTGAAACAAGTTCAGGGTGACCGGGTGTTGAGTTAAACAACAATATTCACAATCTTCTTCGGCACAACAATCACTTTCTTAGGTTGTTTTCCTTCTAAATATTTTTGAGTTTGTTCAGCTTCCATTACTAATTTCTCAATTTCGGCAGGACTCAATGTTAAAGGCATTTCAATATTGAAACGTGTTTTACCATTGAAAGAAATCGGATAGTTAAAATTGTCTTCTACTAAGTGCGCTTCGTTAAACATTGGGAAAGTTGCTAAAGCTATGCTTTCTTTATGACCCAATTGTTCCCATAACTCTTCAGCAATATGCGGTGCGTAAGGAGAAACTAAAACTAAAAGCGGCTCTAAGATTTGGCGCTTGTTACATTTCTGTTCCGTTAATTCATTTACACAAATCATAAAGTTACTTACGGATGTATTGAAAGAGAAACGTTCAATGTCTTCAGTAATTTTCTTTATGGTTTTATGTAATGTTTTTAATTCTGCTTTTGTTGGAGCATCTTCACTAATTCCATTCACGTACAACTTCCACAATTTTTTCAAGAATCCTGAAACCCCTGTAATTCCATTGGTATTCCAAGGTTTACTTTGCTCCAGCGGACCTAAAAACATTTCATACAAACGTAAAGTGTCAGCTCCGAATTTTGCACAGATGTCATCAGGAGAAACCACATTGTATTTCGACTTAGACATTTTTTCCACTTCTGGTGTAGTTTTAAAAACACTAGAGCCACCATTTTCAAAACTTATAAAAACACCCTTGTACCAATATCCCCCCTCACAAACAAAGGCGGCGAACGAATCTTCCTTCCACCAAAAAGTATGTTTGTTTATGTCTAATGTGGAATTGGAAGTATTATTAACATCAGTTGGTTTGTCAGTAGAAAATTGCCATAAATTATTTTTCTCATCAATAATATCAGCGCTTAAGTAAATATTTTTAATATTTTCAGGAATATAATACGCTTCAATTAAATCAGGATTATTTCCTCTTATTATCTGAACTATTTGTCCCCTATCGCTTCCATCGGTTTCTTTAACAATTTGACGAGTTAAAAGCTCTTGTCTGGATGGAAATTTGGTGATTTTTGAAATCTTCTCGCTTGTACCCTGTATCATCCCCTGATTGATCAACTTCTTTGCAGGTTCATCAACAGAAATAAAATTTAAATCATGTAAAAATTTGGTCCAGAAACGAACGTATAATAAATGTCCTGTTGCGTGTTCGCTTCCTCCTATATACAAATCAACATTTCCCCAATAGTCAGCTAATTTTCTATCAGCAAAAGCGGTTGTATTATTTGCATCCATATAACGCAAAAAATACCAAGAGCTTCCAGCCCAACCCGGCATGGTGGTCATTTCGTAATCGTATTGTCCTTTGTATTTCCAATCTTTAGCGCGCGCTAAAGGTGGTTCGCCGTCTTCCGTTGGTAAATATTTATCTACATCCGGTAAAACTAAAGGCAATTCATTTTCAGGCATGGCGTTTGGAATTCCATCCTTGTAAAAAATTGGAATGGGTTCTCCCCAATAACGTTGTCTGCCAAAAACAGCATCGCGCAAACGGTAATTAATTTTCCCTTTTCCTAAATTTTTACTTTCAATACTTTCAATTGCTTTTTTAATCGCAGCTTTTACCTCCAAACCATTTAAGAAATCAGAATTAATTAATTTTCCTTCTTTCTCATCCCACGATGCTTTTTCAAAATCGTGTTCTGATGTTGGTGTAATAACTTGCGGTTTTTCTAAACCAAAATGTGTGGCGAATTTAAAATCACGTTCGTCATGTGCAGGAACTGCCATAACAGCACCTGTTCCATATCCTGCCAACACATAATCTCCAACCCAAATAGGAATTAATTTTTTCAAGAATGGATGCTCCACATAAGCACCGGTAAATACACCACTCACTTTATTTACATCTGCTTGTCTTTCTCTTTCACTTCTGCTTTTCGATTTTGTTACGTAATCATCAACCGCCGCTTTTTGTTCTTTCGTTGTAATTTTATTTACTAATTCATGTTCAGGCGCCAACGTTACAAACGACACACCAAAAATTGTATCAGGTCTTGTTGTAAAAACTTCCACCGTCAACATAGAACCATGAATTAAAAATTTCAAGCTTGTTCCTTCACTTCTTCCAATCCAATATCTCTGAGACTCTTTTAAACTTTCACTCCAGTCGATAGTATTTAAATCATCTAATAAACGTTGTGCATAAGCCGTAATGCGCATGCTCCATTGTTTCATTAATTTTCTCTCTACAGGATGTCCACCGCGTTCACTCACACCATCTTTCACTTCATCATTCGCGAGTACAGTTCCTAAAGCGGGACACCAATTCACATACGCCTCACCTAAATAAGCGAGACGGTATTGCATCAATGTATCCGATTTTTCTTTTTCTGAGTAGGATTTCCATTGCGCTGCTGTAAATGATTTTGTGTCTTCATCACAAACCGCATTTACTTTTTCATTACCGTTTTTTTCAAACTCGGCAATTAGTGTTTCAATTTTTTCCGCTTTGTTCGAATTTTTATTATACCACGAATTAAAAATCTGAATAAAAACCCACTGCGTCCATTTATAATATTCCGGCTCCGATGTTTTTATTTCACGGTCCCAATCGAAACTGAAACCAATTTTATTCATTTGGTCTTTGTAACGCGCAATATTTTGTTCAGTCGTAATTTTCGGATGTTGTCCGGTTTGAATAGCATATTGCTCAGCCGGCAAACCAAAACTATCCCAACCCATTGGGTGCAACACATTAAATCCTTTATGACGTTTGTAACGCGCCATAATATCAGAAGCAATATATCCTAAAGGGTGACCAACATGTAATCCCGCTCCTGATGGATATGGAAACATATCTAACACATAATATTTTGGTTTTGAAGAATTGTTTTCTGCTTTGAAGGGTTTTTTATCCTTCCAAATTGCTTGCCATTTTTCTTCTATTTTTCTAAAATCGTATTCCATAAATTTCGTTTACAAAGATAGCAGATTTTGGGACATCCGTTAAGGGTGACATCCCCCGTTCTGCAGGGCAGAACTCCCCTTCGAAGGGGAAATAATTCGTGCTATTTTAGGCGTCATGGAAATTCCCCCTTCGAAGGGGGACGTCCGCCGGAGGCGCTGACGGGGGGATGTCCTATTGCAACGTAAACTCATCCGAATCCAATCCCACCGGAAAAGTAATTCTAAAATCTTCCAGATAAGTTTTATCGAGGTGAATGGTTTCAATGCTTTGTTGATTGGGAATAGTTTTACTGATGATTTCACCTCTTGGATTAATCACCATGCTGTCGCCCGAGTGCGCGAAATCATTTCCGTCTTTTCCGATGCGGTTTACACCAATAACGTAACATTGATTTTCGATAGCACGGGCGATTAATAATTGTTTCCAGGGATAAGAACGAACTTCGGGCCAATTGGCAACATACAATAAAACATCGTACTCCGCGGTTGGCACACCGTTAGTTTTCTTGAAAGTATTTCTGCTCCAAACAGGGAAACGTAAATCGTAACACACTTGCGGACAAATATGCCAGTTGTTTAGTTTGGTAATTAGTTTTTTGGTGCCTGCGGTGTAATGTTTGTGTTCGCCGGCCATACTAAACAAATGACGTTTATCGTAAGTACTGAAATTACCATTTGGTTCAACCCAAAATAAGCGGTTATAATATTTTCCGCCGTCTTCAACAGCCACACTTCCTGTAACCACAGCATTTTTTTGTTGCGCCCATTTTTTCATGGTAGCAAGCGCTTCGTCATTACTGGGCTCTGCTAATTTTGTGGGATTCATCGTGAAACCCGTCGTAAACATCTCGGGTAACACAATTAAATGGGTGGTTTCAGTAATGGAATTTACCAATGCATCAAAATGCGCCAGGTTTTTTTGGCGGTCTTCCCAATGAAGGGCGGTTTGAATTATGGTAACTTTCATTCTATACAAATGTAATATATTATTAACTTTACGCAATGCCTCAAATTTCAGTAGTTATAATTGCTTTTAACGAAGAGAAGAATATTGGTCGTTGTCTCGATTCAGTAAAAGACATTGCCGACGAAATTGTGGTATTAGATTCAGGCAGCACGGATAAGACCAAAGAAATTTGTAAGAGTTATGGGGCTAATGTTTATCACCAAGATTTTTTAGGTCATCTCGAACAAAAAAACAAAGCCATTACGTTTGCGAAATACCCTCATATTTTATCTCTGGATTCTGATGAAGCTTTAGATGAAACTTTGAAAAAATCTATTCTTGAAGTAAAAAATAATTGGACCAAAGATGGTTATTACATGAACCGCTTAACTAATTATTGTGGACATTGGGTAAGACATTGCAATTGGTATCCTGATAAAAAATTACGTTTGTGGGATAGCCGCAAAGGAAAATGGGGCGGAACAAATCCGCATGATAAATACGACCTATTTGATGGTGATAAAAACACCGGTCATTTGAAAGGGGATATTCTACATTACAGTTATTACTCTGTGGAAGATCATTACAAGCAAGTGGAATATTTCACCAACATTGCTTCGAAGGCTTTTTTCGAAAAAGGAAAAAAGTCGAATGTGTTTAAATTGTTTGTGAATCCTATTGCTAAATTTATTGACCATTACATTTTGCATTTAGGATTTTTGGATGGCAAAGCGGGTTATTCTATTTCTAAAATTTCGGCTTACGCAACGTATTTAAAGTATAAAAAATTACGCGATTTATATAATGCAAAAACTGCCGGATAATTTTTCTGTTATTATTAGTCGCACCGACAGTATTGGCGATGTGGTGTTAACTTTACCAATGGCGGGGTATATTAAAAAGCATTTTCCAAAATGTAAAATTACTTTTGTTGGAAGAAATTACACTCGGGATGTTGTCGCCTTATCGGAACACGTTGATGATTTTATTAGTTGGGACGAAACACACACTCTGCCAAAAGTGGACGCCATCATTCACGTTTTTCCTGTAAAGAAAATTGCGCATGCAGCAAAAAAATCTAAAATAGGTTTGAGAGTGGGAACCACCAACCGATTATTTCACTGGATGACCTGTAATAAGTTAATCCGTTTGTCAAGAAAGAATTCCGACTTACATGAATCGCAATTAAATTTTAAACTTCTAAAATTTTTAAATATTCCTACGGATGTAAAATTAGAGGATATTAAAAATTATTATGGTTTTACTAAGACACAAGCGCTTCCGGAAGAATGGTTAAAGCTAATTGATAAAACAAGAACAAATGTCATTCTTCATCCAAAATCAAAAGGAAGCGCGCGCGAGTGGGGATTAGAAAACTTTTCTGAGCTCATCAATTCTCTTCCTGAAGATAAATTCAAAGTTTTCATTAGCGGAACAAAAGAAGAAGGTGAACAAGCCAAATTGCTTTTCGAAAAACATAAAAACGTAACCGACTTAACCGGTAAGTTGACATTAAAACAATTTATTTCTTTTATTAATAATGCTGATGCTTTAGTGGCGGCAAGTACTGGTCCGCTGCACATTGCTTCGGCTTTAGGTAAAAAAGCGATTGGGTTATTTGCACCAATGCGTCCGATTCACCCTGGAAGATGGATGCCTGTAGGAGAGAAAGCAAAGCATTTGGTATTAGATAAAGATTGTAGTGATTGCAGAAAATCAAAAGATTGTCATTGTATTAGGGCGATCAATTCGTCCCGAATTGTCGAGATTCTGAGTGGTCGATAAATCGGCTCAGAATGACAGTCTCTTTGAAGGTAAATTATTATATTTAGGAAGTGAATACTTACAAGGATAAAGTGATTTGGATTACCGGTGCTTCTTCAGGCATTGGCGAAGCTTTAGCTTTAGAGTTTGCAAAAAAAGAAGCGCGTTTAATTTTGTCAGCAAGAAGAGAAGATGAATTAAAACGTGTTGCAGCACTTACAAAACTTCCTGATTTAGATATCATGATTTTACCTTTTGATTTATCCGACACATCAAAGGCCAGCGGATTAGCCGCGCAGGTGATGAACAAATTCGGACGAATTGATATCTTAATAAATAACGGCGGACAAAGTCAGCGCGCAGAAGCGATGTCGACAGATGAAAAAACAGAGCGTAGTTTATTTGAGATAAATTATTTCAGTGCAGTGAATTTAAGTAAAGCGGTGTTGCCATACATGCTTAAACAAAAAGGCGGACATATTGTTGTACTGAGTTCTGTCGCCGGAAAATTTGGTTTTTATTTACGTTCATCTTATTCAGCAGCTAAACATGCTTTACATGGTTACTTTGATAGTTTGCGTTTGGAAACTGAAAAAAAAGGAATTAAGATTTTGATTGTTTGTCCTGGTAAAGTAAAAACAAATATTTCTTTAAACGCCACTTCTGTTTCAGGAGCTACTCATGGAAAAATGGATGAGAGTCATGAAACCGCAATGACTGCGGAAGAATGTGCGAAACAAATTATTGCAGGCATTTCTAATAATTCAGAAGAAGTTTTAATTGGCGGCAGAGAGATAAAAGCCGTTACCTTAAAAAGATTTTTCCCGAAATGGTTTGGAAAAATTATTCGAAAACAAAGTCCATTCTAAAGAGTTGTCATGCTGACCGCCGTAGGCGATTTTCAGCATCTCAATATTTTTCCAAGTATTACTTGGTAAAATATTGCTTCATCGGCGCAAAATAAAAATCGTCCCAACCTTTTTTATATTTTTTGGCATCACCTTTTTGTAGATTGTGATGGTATAAATTCAATTTTGTTTTTCCGGCTTTTTCTTCGAAGGTAATTTCAAGAATAGAATCAGGCGCATCTTCAGGAAATTCGGAAGTCCGCCAAGATTGTACAATTTTCTTTCCTGCTTTTAATTCTAAATTCTTTCCCCAGATGTAGCCATCCCACGAAGAATGTTTAGAATTTATTTTTGCACTTGCTTTTGCTTCAGCTCCTGTAAATAAAGCATGTTCTTTACTGCTTAACCAGGCTTTGTATAATTTTTCTGCCGAAACAGGAAGAGTGATGGATGTTTTAAGAGATTCCATTTGAAGAGATTTTAAATTAAATGTAAGAAATTTATTTTGAAGAGGAAATTTTCCCTCTCCCTGTGGGAGAGGGGGGACCACGCTTGCGTGGTGGGAGAGGTTTATGATTGCGGCTCTTAAACGGAATACGTTTACGATTGAACTGCCTCATCCAGGAACCTCATCCGTCCGCTTTGCGGCCACCTTCTCCTATAAGGAGAAGGGAAATTCCGTACAACAAAAAAGCCCTCCGTTTCCGAAGGGCTTTTTACTAAACAAAATGGATGTTATTAAAACAATGCTCTGAATAATAAAAATAATCCGCCTGATAAAACCATTGTTACCGGTAAAGTTAAAACCCAAGCTAAGGCGATAGATGTAATGGTTTTCTTTTGTAAATTCTTTAATCCTTTTTTTGCCACCATCGAACCCGCAACCCCGGAAGCTAACATGTGCGTAGTTGAAACCGGTAATCCGTAAGCAGAAGCCATTCCAATACCAACTGAAGCAACCATCTCAGCACTTGCGCCTTGAGCATAACTCATGTGTTGTTTGCCGATTTTTTCTCCAATTGTTTTTACAATGCGTTTCCATCCAATCATGGTTCCTAATCCTAATGAAATAGAAATTAAAATAATTACCCAGCTTGGTGCAAACTCCACTAATAATTTTGCTTCTTTAATTTCAGCTTTTAATTTTTTTGAATCTTTTGCTGAGATAGCAAAGTTCGGACTCTTTAATAATTTTTCTGCACCCTTAGTTAATTTAACAACATCTTTTCTCAATTCGAAACGATCTGTTAAAGCAATTTCAGAAGCGCGGGTTTTATCTGCGCCTACTGCTGCAAAATATGAAGCGGCATGTTTTTTAATGCTATTGTAATGTTTAAATTCATCTTTACCGAATTGTGTTGTATCAGTTGCAGCAATGATTTTTTGAATTTCAAAAACATTTCCGTTTACACTTTGCAAATTTATTTTTTCATCCAATGAAAATTGTCCGGGTAAAATTGCAATTAAAATCATCATTAAAATTCCAACTCCTTTTTGTCCGTCGTTTTGTCCGTGGAAGAAACTTACCATTCCGCAAGTCATCCAAAGCAACATGCGAATCCAGATAGGAGGAGTTTTGCCGGGAATTGGTTCTTTATAAATAGTTTCGTTTTTAATAAAACGTTTAAAAACGAACATCATGATAATCGCTAAACTAAAACCAGCTAAAGGAGAAAGTAATAATGCTAGTCCTGTATCTTTTGCTTTATCCCAGTTTACTGCAGTAAAGCCCATGTCACCAGGTAAAAAATTAAATGCTAAACCGATTCCAATTACTGAACCAATTAATGTGTGAGAGCTTGAAGCGGGAATTCCAAAATACCAAGTACCAAAATTCCAGATGATAGCAGAAAGTAATAAGGCGAGAATCATGGCGATGCCATGTCCCACATTTGAATCAACAAGCACTTCCATGGGGAGTAAGTTTACAATTCCCATAGCAACTGCTATACCACCTGTTAATACACCAATAAAATTTAAGATTCCTGAATACACAACCGCAACAGTTGGTTTCATGGAATTAGTATAAATTACGGTTGCAACTGCATTTGCAGTATCGTGAAAACCGTTAATGAATTCGAAAAAGCATGCTAGCAATAAACATGCAATAAGTAAAATGGCGAGGCCGGTAGTTAATCCAAACATAGAATTTATTTTTTTTAAAATTATTTATTAAAGATGGTAAGCATGTTAAATTAATGTTAAGCTTTAAAGTTTTAATTCACTTATAGTGCCAAATCCTCAAGGGGCTAAAAAACTTAAAGAGTCTAATATTTTATTTGCATTCTTAAAGTGAACACATTATCAATAATGTCTTTTTTGTAAGCATTTACCTCTGTTATTTCGTTTTGAACCAGATCGTAATAAGCTGTGATTTTTAAATTATGATTCACGTGATAATTAATCCCAAATCCATAAGTGTCAAATCGAATGTCTCCCAGATTAGTATTCGTTCCTGCTTTTCCAATATCTTTCCCGGCAATTTTAACATTCGGATCAAACCAATCGTATTTAGCAACGACTTGAAATTTTGACTTTCCGATATTTTGAATTAAATAAAAGTAAGCCCCGTCAAAATTTCGGTGATAAAGTGATGATGTTGGAGCTACACTTGGGCTTCTATTTGTGCTTGCTGTTCCTGGATTTTCGCCCATAATATATTCGGCACGAATAGTTGTAGTACCAATTTTCCAATTTACAGAAGCTTGGGCATCCACTCCCATATATTCTCTTTTTGCAACCCGATTGTAATTTGCAGTGTCCTTTGAAAATTCAAAACCTTTATCGCCATTGGCTAGATTAGCATACGAGTAATCTTTTACTTTACCTGTTCTGTATCCACCGTGATAATACGAAGCTCCTATTGCAAAACTTAATTTTTTGCTTTTAGTAGTTTTAGAATATTGTAAGCGACCAGTAAAATCTTTATGAGAATCAAATTCAGGAGCAACACCAGCTGCCCCATTCATTACAGCAACATCTAATTTTAAACCATGAAGTTTAGAAGATTTTGGGAACACCATCGAGCCAAAAGCACCTAAGTCCCGTTCAGTTGGAAATAAGGTTTGATTGTATCTGGCACGCTCTGGAGTTTCTCTTTCACTAGAGGATTGTGTAAGCTCAAAGCCAAATTGCGTTTGTAGTAAACCAGCAGTTAAACTAAACATTTTTACCCAAGGGTCAGTTATTTTTGCATACGTTTCGCGCATGTTTAACCCTTTTTCAGTGATATCAACATTCACCATCAAAACTACATTTTCGTAGGTGTATGTAGTTTTAATGCGGCCTCGACGCATCATAAACCGACTAAAGTAATTACTTCCTCCATTTGAAAAATCCCCGCCCGCTACAGATGGTGCGCCGGCTGAATCACAGTATTGATATTGTGGTTGAACATAGCCGGTGACTTTCAAATTCTTGATATTAGTAACTTCTTTTTTTAAAGCATTAATGCTTTTCAATAAACTGTCGTTTGATACGGTTGTGGTTACTGTTGGAGAATCTTGAGCGTTAAGGGTAAATGCTACAAGAAAGAAAGGTAAAAATAAAGTTTTCTTCACGTTAACTAAATATTAATTAAGCGCAAAGAAATAGTAAGATTGTAAATGCTACATCAATTTAATGTTAAGGAATTGTTAAGCGATAAAATCTATTAAAAACCAAATACTTAGGCGTTTGGCCCTTGTTTTAAACAGTAACCGATGCCCCGATAAGTTTTAATTATATCATCACCAAGGGCACGACGAATATTACGGATATGAATATCAATAGTTCGTTTGGAGGAAATGTCTTTGTTCTGCCAAATCTCGGATGCAATCTCATCTTTCGAGAATATTTTATTGGGATTGGAAAACAATAATGACACCATTCTGAATTCTAATCGCGGTAATGAATAAGCATTTTTGCCAATAATAATTTTGTACTGTTCCTGGTCAATATAAATAAAACCATTTTCAGGTATATTTTTTTCCGGCTCCATTCTTTTAAGAAGCGCTTTAATTTTAGATTCGAAAACGGTTGGATTAACAGGCAAGTCAACAAAATCATCGGCACCCGAATTAAACGCACTTATCTGAATAAAGTCATCGGCTTTATTAGAGCAAACAACAACATAAAGCGCCCGCTTAACATACATTAATTTGATTTCTTTAATAACAGTAATAGCATCTGTATTATCTAATTCCAAATCAATTATTAAAATATCAAAGGTTTCGGTTTTCAAAAAACGCTCAAAGTCATCGTAAGCATACACATTCGTCACTTTTAAATTAAGCTTCGTTAAACTCTTTCTATAGAATTCTGAGTTGGAGTTGCTAACTGAATATATAATAGCTGAATGCAAGGAATGTTTTGTTGAATGGATTAAAAAAAGCCTGCTTCATTAAAAGCAGGCTTTTAGGAATAAGAATAAATTATTTATTTACAACTAATTTAATGGTTTCAGTTTTTGAACCGTATTGTACAGTGATAAAATAAATGCCATTTGCTAATTCGGTAGCATTAATTGGTAAAACGTTCATTCCTGTTTCAACATTATAATTTGTGTAAGGCTTAGCCACTAATTGTCCTGTAACAGAATACACATCAGCTGAAATAGTAAATGCAGAAGTTGTATTAATTACAAGATTCGTTTCGCCTGTGCTAGGGTTTGGATATAAACCAACTAGTTTAGTTGAATTGTCAAATTCGTTAACACCTAAAATTCCACCTGAAACAAAAGCAGGATCACTAAAATTTGCACCACCTGATACTAAAGTATTTGTGCAAACAGGACGGTAATCAGGACTTGTGTAATTATATGGAGTTACTAATAAACCAGAAGTGCTGACTAATGAATCATTTGAATTAGTTCCAAACCAAGTTGTGTTAAAATTAGTATTAGCAGTTGTTGTTACAATTGTTTTTGGAGTAAGACCAGATGTTGTTGCAATTACATTATATTTAAATTTAAGAGCACCACTTCCGGCATTTGCGTCAGCAGCAGTTCCGTCAACATGTAATCCTTTTTTGAAATCAGTAAAAATAGAGTTGAATACTTTTAAGTTTGTATTTCTTCTTAAACGTAAAGCGCGCTCGTAACCTGCAGCTAAAATTGTTGAAGAACTTCCACGGTAAGGCCCGATTGCAGTGATGTTTGAAAATATACCTGATGTTAAAGGTGTATTTGAACTTCCCGTTGCGTCGTTATCTGATTCAAATCCTTCTGATGTTGAAACCGCAGGAACGTCAGCTAAAGCAGGGTCGCGTACAATTAAACCAAATTGAACCATTCCGCTATAACCGAAGTCAGTATCAAAATCATCATCTAAATTTCTGAACGATACTAAGTATTTAGCATTTACATTTCCACCAAACCACTCAAATCCATCATCATTTGTAAATGAAGTTTGAATGTGATCAATGGTTGTGTTTTTACCAACACCGCCCATTGTTAAACCATTAATTTCTTTATTAGCAGCAAAAACGTATCCGCCAAATTCAATACGTACATATTGTAATGTACCGGAGTTATCATTTGGATTTGGAGAAGTTGAACCATATTCTGTATCAGCAGTAACAGTTAAGCCTTCAATGTTTGCAATTCCACCAGGAACATTTAATGCAGCGTTACCACATAAAATAATTCCACCCCAATCACCAACTGAACGATTAGAGGCACCAACAGGTTGGTTAGATGTAAATACAATTGGATTACTTGCTGTACCTACTGCTTGTATTTGCGAACCTTTTGTAATTAATAAGCAAGAACTAGGCGTTCCTTTATCACCTAAAACAACAACACCCGGCTGAATAGTTAATACTGCATTATTTTTTACATAAATAGGACCTTGTAATAAAATAGTTTGTCCGGTTGCCCATGTTGTGTTTGTTGTGATGTTTGCGTTCACAGTCATTGTTGCAGCAGGATAAACTTTGTTTTGTGGATCCCACTCGGTCCAGCTGTCTGTCCACATTGCAGTTGAACAATCGAAAGCTCCTTTGTAGGTAGTTGGTGTCCAGAATGCAGTTTGTGCTATTCCCGACGTTAGCGATAAGGCTAATAATAATGTTTGGTAAATTCTTTTCATGATTTTATAAATTTTATGATGCAAAGTAAATGCGACAAGCTTACCCTACGATTAACTTGGTGTTAGCAAATCGTCATTGTTAGATTAACCTAATATTAACCCGCAGATAAAATGCGGTAGCATAAACAAGCTTTATTTTATTTTAGAACCACATTGGTAATGTTTAATTAACCAAATATTTACAATTAGTAAATACATAAATTAACATATTTGTACAAATTTGAATTATGGCTCTTAGTATTAAAGAATTAGTTGAGAAAAATAAAAGTGCATATAAGCATCAGTATTACATTGAATCTGTAAACTTATCATACGGATTAATTACAAAAGCATTAAAGCAGATTATAACAGAGGAAAAAATTCCGATTGCAACTACAAGAGTAAAACTGAGTGATTGTATAAAAGTGTTTAAGCAACATTATGTAAAATCACCCACATTTAAAATGAAGCTAAAAAAAGCGGTTTACAAAAACATTTGTGAATTTAATACAGATTATAAAAGTTTAAATAAAGAGCTAAAATACAATTACCCTGAAGTTAAACTAAGGCACACTTCAAAAAGAGGCATCGACATTATGGTGAATTTAAACACCACTCTAATTAAACTCCGCTCGAATCGTTAATTACAATTTGAAACTAATTTGTAACGCATAAACCGAACCATAGGTTTGTGAGAAGTTCACAAAATCTTTCTGTTTATTGAAAGCGCTATTCTTATCACCATTTTGATAGAAGTATAATTGCTGATGCAACACATCTTTTATACTAAAGCGCACATCTAACCTGTTTTTCAAAAATTGTTTTGATGCTTGGAAATCTAAAACTGTTCTTCCGTTTTCCCAACGATCCGGTTCATTTTTACTTCCTATGTTAAAAATTCGAGGACCAATTCTATTTATCATAGCACCAACACTAAATCCTAATTCTGTGTCATTATACAAAATACCGCCATTAACAATATAAGGCGATTGTCCTTGCATTGGACGTTTATACTTTTCGGTTGTTGAACCCGGACTGTAAACTTCAACTTCCGATTTAATATAAGATAGATTAGAAAACAAACTTAGATTGTTTAAAAACTTGCACGAGTCTGTTTTAAATAAAGAACCTAAAATAACTCTGAATTCTAATTCAGCGCCATATACAACCGCTTTCGGCGAATTTTTAAAAGTAATTTCATCAGGCGCGTATTCTTGAACTGACATTTCAATTGGATTTTTAAAATCTTTGTAAAAACCACTAACCGAAAGTAATTGTCCTCGACCGGGATAAATTTCCCAACGTAAATCGTAATTATTTATCGAACATTGTTTTAAAGTATCATTCCCGCTAAACAACAATCGTGTTTCAGGATCATAAAAATTAAACGGCGCTAATTCTCTGAACTCCGGACGGTTTAGAGTTTTAGAATAACTCGCTCGAATGTTTTGTTTCGAGTTTAGTCCGAAAATTAAATTTATTGATGGCAAATAATCTACTTGTCCTTGTACAAAAGCAAGCGTGTCGTTTTTCTTTTTGTGGCCATTAACAGTTTGTGTAAAGTTTTCAATTCTCAAACCATAAACAGCAGTGAACCAATCTTTCACTTTTGAAGTGAGCATGATGTAATGTGCAAATAAAGAAGAGTTGGCATCGTAAATATCACTAGGCTTCGTCATATCATACAATAAAAATCCTGAAGAGTCTGGATAGCCCGCCACATTACTGGGAATAACCTGTCCCATATTTTCTTCAGCAAAAATTTGATCAGCCGGCAAGTAGAGAAGGGAAGATTTAAATTTCGAAGAACTTTTTATTATCCCTAATTGGCGATTATAAAATGTTCTATTTCTGAATTGGTAGTAACCACCAACTTTTACGTCCTGTTTAAAATTTTCAGATACTTTAAAACTGCGAGACACATCAGCGCGGAAACTTTTTATGTTTTCATCTAATTTAGAGTATAATCTGTAACCTGAATAATCCGGACCACTACTTGCATTCGCAATAATAGCAGATGGCATAACATCATAGTAAACTGAGTAAGGATCATCCGGATCATTTGGTTTTCCAAAATAAGAGTAGGACGTTGTTCTGTAATTAGGAATAGTACGACTTGTTTTGCCATAAGAGCCAACCCAATTCGCTTTAAGTTTTAGTTTAGGCATATAATGTTCGCCCGTTAATTGACCGGAGTAAACGGTGCTGCTTTTAAAGAAACGCGTTGTAATGTCATTAATTGCAGGATTGTTATTACTTAATCCTGTTGAGCCATTCGAATGAATTAATTTATTATCAGAACTAATGGAACCAATATTTTTGAAACTGATGGAGTGGTTTTCATTTAACTTAAAGGAGAAATTTAAAATAGAAGCTGCTAAAGTTTGATTGCTATATGTTTCTAATAAGTATTTATCATCTAATTGATTTTCGGAACTTCCACTTGAGTTGTTAGAATAAGCATAACGTTCGCGTTTATAAAAACTTTTTGAGTTGTTGTAGGTTAACGAAAACAAAACGCCGAAGAAATCTTTTTCTTTGCGTTTAAAATTCTGTCCAATGGCGAATTGCGCTGAAAGATTCGGGTCAAATTTATCGCTGCCTAAACTCCAATCGTTTTTAAAATTTTTGGCAAGATTTCCTCTTTCGGAATTTAGTTGTGGAAAGTCATTCGCCTCCGGAATGTTGTTTGGCATACTTCTCGACCCATCATCAAGACCTAACCAATCATATTTCCCGCCTTTATAAGTAAGCTTGTCTTTTCCGGTTGTAATAGTATTATAACCACTACTTAGAGATAAAGAAATAAAATTTTTGTCTGGAATATTTTTAGTATTTATTTGAACAATACCTCCTGCAAAATCGGCCGGCATATCGGGTGTGGCAGTTTTGTTGACAATAATATTATCTAACATGTTCGCCGGAAAAATATCAAACGAAAAAGCCTTTTTATCAGCTTCAGTATTTGGTAATGGGGAATTATTTAGAAACGAAACATTGTAGCGATCACTTAATCCGCGGATGATAACAAATTTGTCATCAATAATAGTTACGCCACTAACACGCTTTAATACATCGGCGGTATTTCTATCAGGCGTACGTTTAATGGTTTCTGCCGAAACGCCATCACTAACACTAACATTATTTTTTTGCATCATTGTTAGTGCAGCGTTATTTTCTTTAATCATTTCAACAACAATAACTACTTCCGAAAAAGTGGTCGAAGACGATGGCTCTAACTGAACATTTATGTTGGTAACATCATTGGCTTTAACTTCTACATCCGTAAATTTCTTAGAGTCGTATGAAATGTAACTCATAATTAAATTTACTTTTCCTGCAGGCACGTTGTTTAATGAAAAGTTTCCGTCAAAATCGGCACTCGCTCCTTTTGTTGTACCTTCTAATACAGCAGTTGCGCCCGGTAGGGTTTCGCCGGTTTTGGCATCAATAATTTTTCCTGTAATTTTTCCGGTTTGAGAAAGGGAACAGAGTGAAATAAATAAAAAGAGTGCAGATAAAAACTTAGTCATGTGCATTATATTAAAGCACAAAATTCGCTTATCAGTTTAAGGATATCTTAATTTTAATGTTACCAGAAAGTTAAATGTACACTACCCTAAGTTGCGTTTATTTAAAGTTAATTTAACATGCGCGGTTAATTTTTGCCATAATTTTACGGCTAATTATGAGCGATACTTATAGAATATTATTGGTAGATGACGAGGAGGATATTCTGAACTTTCTGTCGTACAATTTAAAAAAAGAAGGTTACGAAGTTTATACAGCACTTAACGGTCACGATGGCATAGCCTTAGCAAAAAAACACAAGCCACATTTAATAGTGTTAGATGTAATGATGCCGGAGATGGATGGTATTGAAACTTGCCGCATCATGCGCGAAAATAAGGAGCTGGCCAACTTGTTAATTGTGTTTTTAAGTGCAAGAAGCGAAGATTATACACAAATTGCAGGTTTTGATTCAGGTGCCGATGATTATATCACAAAACCAATTAAACCGCGCGTATTTATAAGCAGAATTAAAGCTTTGTTGCGCCGCTTAGGAAACAATACTCCTAAAGTTGAAAAGGTATTAGAGTTTGGAGAAATAAAAATCGATCTTGAAAAATACTTAGTGTTTAAATCAGGAGCTGAAATTCAGTTACCAAAGAAAGAATTTAAATTAATCGAACTATTAGTTTCTAAACCCGGTAAAGTATTTACCCGTGAGTTTATTTTAGAAAAAATTTGGGGTGATGAAGTGGTTGTGGGCGACAGAACTATTGATGTACACATCCGCAAACTTCGCGAAAAACTTGGCGAAGATAATATCCGAACGGTTAAGGGCGTAGGGTATAAATTCGAATTTTAATTGTACTTTAGTTTTATGTAAATCTTATCCTCATCATCCCGTTTCCGGGATGATGAAATGGATAAGCGTTAAAACATAATGAGTCTGCTAAAGAATACCCTCTCTATAAAAAATATACCAATTGCACTTGGGGTTATTCTAATTTTTATTCTTGCAATCCAAAAGAACTATAGCCCCGATGTAGGCTTTCATCTGCAGTCGGCCAAATGGATACTTGAAAACGGAAAAATCATTTCTCAGGATTGCTTCACCTACACGTCTTTCGGAAATAATTATTACGATTTACAATGGTTATACCAGTTGTTTTTATATGCTTTGTATAAATTGGGCAAAGACGAACTCTTGGTAATTGTAAATGCCATTCTTATTTGTGTCTCGGTTCTGATTGCATGGTTCAGATGCAGAAAGGAAACTTTAAATACTATTCGCCCTGCATTGTTTTTATTATTAGTAATTATCGGCAGCCAATCTTTAATGTCGGAAATAAGACCGCATGTATTTTCCTGGCTTTTTTTGTCGCTGGTACTTTTAATTCTAAGCAATTACAAGGCAGGAAAAATTAAGCAACTTTATTTTATACCTGTAATTATTATCTTTTGGGTTAATTCGCACAGCTTATCTATTCTGGGTTTAGTAATCATTGGAATTTATTTATTCGGAGCGTACCTGGAAGAAAAGAAATGGGACATTCAGCTTCTAAAAATCTTTGCAATTTCATTTTTATGTTTCATGATCAATCCTTATTTTTTCGAAGGCTTCCTGTTTCCATTTAAACAATTTAATCTTATCAGTACAGAAAACAGTCAGAAATTATTCATAGCAGAATTACAATCACCCTTCACGTTAACCTTTTTGAAACAACAAGGCTGGGATTATTTAGTTAACCCTCTTTTTTACTTACAATTATATAGCATACTTGCTATTTTAACTTTGGTGAAGTTGATCCGCAAAAAGCAATTTACTAAAGCGCTTTTGATTTTAGCTTTTTTCATCATCCTGTACATGGCCATTAAAAACTATGGATACTTTTTAATGGTCACCTTACCATTCGTTGTAATCTATCTTAACGAGTGGCTTGACGAACGCAAGAAAAAGAAAAAATGGAACGACACTAAATTCACAGCGCGTTTAAATATTATTTCAATGGTTTTAGCAATTGTGATAGGATGGCTTTGTATAACTGATGGTTTAAAAGTATTACGACAATCACCATATCGTTTCGGAATTTCTATAGATGAACAATCTGTTCCGGTGGAAGCAACAGCATTCTTAAACAAAAATAAGATTTATGGAAAATTATTAAATCATTTGGATTTTGGAGGGTATATGATGTTCAATTATCCTGAAAAAGTTTTTATTGACGGACGACTGGAATTACCAAAACCAGAATTTATAAAAAAATACTTTAACGGTTTAAATCCCGGCGGACTGGAAAGTTTATTAGCCGAATACGATCCTGAGATTATAATTTTTCCGTTTACAAAAGCTGTAGCCTGGTGGTCTTATTTAATTAAGAGTAAAAATTATCGGGCTGTTTATTTTGATGGTCTTGCTGCAATTTATATAAAGAACGGAGCCTTCGAAAACATTCCGGCGTTAACAACTGAAGCCGTAAAAGTTAATCAAACGGAAGATATTTATAGAGTGATTCAGGAAAACAAACCATCAAGGACTAAAGCTGTGTTAAATAGTTTTTTTCAAAAGCAATACTTTCCTATTGACGAACAAAATAAGGCTACGTTTTGTTTTACATATGGTTATAGTGATGCGGGTTTTGCCTACAGTGCCCAAGGCATAAAAAAAGCCACAGTGAATCCGCCTAACATTTTCTATAACTTGTCCCTCCATTTTAACGACATTAGAAAGTATAACGAAGGTGCTATTTGCAGCAAAAAGTCTAGGTAACACCTAAAAACGAAGCTTTTAATCTAAAGCTTAAATGTTAAGGCAATATTAATACGACTATGCCTATGCTTAACAATTTAGTAAAGCCCTCTTAATTGTATCTATATGTAAACTTTGTTCTTTTGTAATGTAAAATGAAACACACACTTATCATATTAATCACATTATTTTTAGGATTCACTACAGTGAAAGCCTCTAATAATAGCGATAAGAACAAGAGAGTGTTATGTGGTAAGGTAATTGATAAAACCACCGGTGAGGCTTTAACCGGAGTTAAGGTTGAGGTGAAAGGAACAGGGACTTATTGCTACACGGATTTAAATGGAAGTTTTGTTTTATCAGTTAGTACAGATTCAAAACAAGAAGTAGAAGCAAATATTATTGGATACGAGCAAATTAAACTCAAAACCAACGACTTAGGCTTCAATACAGATATTAATTTAAGCCCCATCCAATAAGGGGTCGTTCTGAATGTAAACTTAATGTTAAGTATAAGTATACTTGATGTTATTTTTATATTATATCCACGTTATCCGTTGTAGATTCTCTAATTTTGTATAAGAAAACGAATCCATTTGATTTGTTTGCCGTTTAACAATATAAAATTAGTCCTATGAAAACAACAAAATTAATCCTGGTTTTTTTCGTTATAGCGCAATTCGCTATCGGGCAGGTAAAACAAAACGACAAAGGTTTGTATGCTGATGCAAACGGTAAGTTATATACTGGAGTTCTTGAAACAGAAGAAAACGGGACAAAAAAATCTGTAATCGAAGTTAAAGACGGACAAATTAATGGTGAAGCGAAATATTATTATGCTTCAGGAAAATTAATGGAAACAGGTTCATTTGAAAAAGGATTGAAATCAGGAAAATGGATTCGTTATAATGAATCGGGTTTAATGATTGGTTTAGCTGCATATAAAGCCGGAAAAAAAGATGGCACTTGGATGGTTTGGGATGATAGCGGTAAAAAACGTTTTGAAATGACTTATAAAGATGGCGAAAAATCAGGTGTATGGAATCAGTGGGATGAAAAAGGAGATTTGTTTGCCTCTAAAGATTACGGACAAGTAAATTAATGTTTTGAAAATCTAATTTAAAAGCCCCGCAATACATTGCGGGGCTTTTTGTTTTTAGTAACGCCAATTATTCAAATAAAAACTAAGGACAATCAGAACCCGCTATCGCATTATTCTTTTCATCGAACCAAATAACAAAATTCTCGTTTTCAGGAACAATGCATTTTACTCTTTCTTTTGTTATATCATGCATCACTCGATTCTTAATAAAAACTACATACAGAGGTTTAATTTCTTTTATGGCGCAATTAATAAGTCGTGTACCATCTTTCAATTTAATAGTACAAACACCCATTCGGTTATACGCAATTCCCCCGGAACTGCTTAGTGAGTTGCCGAGGGAATCGCTGCCCGTTGTTTGTGCGGGCGCTTCGCTGTTAGCCAAACAAATGCCGGCTATAATTATATACTTATACATGGCTCAAATTATTGAACTTTCTTTTTCTTCTGAATATTAAAACCAATCATCGCACCAATTGTGCTACCATCTTTACGAGGAGCAAAATAAATGTTAACTGGAATGTTTAAATAACCTGATCGGAATGTTTTTCCAACTGCGATTACTAAACCGGTTGAAAGTTCAGTTGTACCACGGCTGTCTAAACGGCTTTCAATAGAATATGGGTTAGCTCTTGGCGCTTGTCCACCAATAGAATCATTCGGATTCCATTGATTTTCTAAATACCATTCATTTTTTCCACCACCAAGTGTATTGTCTTTATCATAAAATCCATTTGCTTTTTTAACTAATCTGAAAGTTGGACCAAATCCAAATTCCCAAGCGCCTTTTCCAAAACGGAAACCTAATAATGGTGTGTATGATGGAATAAATTTCCCGCTTTCTAAACCTCCAACTAAAAATATGTTTTCAATTAAAGCTTGAAAATTTCCGGAGTTGATGTATTGTACTTCTTGTTGCCATCCAAATTGAAAGTTTACAGGAAACATATCAAAACCACCTTTTGTTTTATCAGACTCACTAAGAATTTTTCCGGCTTCACCAAGTGTAGACGCAAAGCCCATACGCGGACCATTTAAACGTAAAGTGTTTTTCGGGCTTTCAACAGGCACATCATAATCCACTAATAATTTTACCATCATCGGATCAGGTTCTTGTCCAACAATTTTTTTCACTGATACACGAACCATTTTTTGTATTTCGGGTAAATTAAGATATTCAGTAGTTTCGTTTTTTTCGATGTTACCTGTTGCTACATCAATAATACGCAACGACACAATTACTTTTTCTTCAAAACGTTCGATGCTACCCGATAACATTTTTTCAACTTTTAATAATGTACCTGCATTTACTAAGCAAGTTTTTGAGTAGCAATTATTAAGATCGATTTTATTTATTTTCACTACTTCGCTTACTTCGTATTTATCCATTACCGAATAAGCTTCTGTTTTTTCAAGTTCAAGGCGAACAAGATAGCCCATCTCTTCGGATGTATTGATTACGCCTTTGCTGTCGATATTTAAAACGGCAATGGATGGTTTTGTTTGCGCAAATAGTCCTGTTACTAAAAGGATGGCTGCAATTGTGATTTTTGTTTTTTTCATAGTTTTAATTTTTAGTTAGTGAATTCAAGAATGCTACGCATTTCATTGGCTTGTTGTTTTTAGGTTATTGTTTATTATTATTTAGAGAAATTTATTGTTGTATGGTTTGAATAACGTGTCACCTCTGCATCGCTAAGCGATTTGATATAAATAGGTCCATTTAGATTATTTGTTTTTTTGTACGAAACTAGTGTTGAAGTGATTTCAGTAATCTTAGCTTGGATTACATTTCCGTTTAAATCTATTATCGTATCACATACTGTAGAGTTGCTGTTTATTGGTTGAACAACAGTTTGAGTAACCACCGGCTTTTTTTCTGCTACGGGTTGCATTTCTGTCTCAGGTTGTTCTTCTGCTTCTTCTTCTTTTGCTTGAACATTAATTTTTAAAGATTTGAACTCTGAATAGGCAAACATGGGATCTATTTGTAAGTAATCAGCTTTTATATAAGGCGTATTATCTGTATGGAAGTACATACTATTCATTGAATGTTTTCCGGCTTGAATTTTTTTGATGTTGCTGATATATACATCATGTAAGGTTTTTTCTTTTTCATAAACAATCATTCCTTTTTCTTTTTTTATTTCACGTATACGTACATCTTTTAAATCGCTTCCTTTTTTAAGAATAATCCAAACAGTTCCAAGTTCTGATAAAAGCGATACGTCGCCATTATGCCAAAAAATAGAATCTACCTTGTTGCTTTGTGCAGATGCAGTATTATATAGCATTGCTGTAATTAGTATTATGAAAATTGTTTTCATGTGGCGTGTATTAAAATTCATGAAGCAAAACTAGCTCATGCAAAAGGCCTGCTGAAACTGATTTGCGCGCATCAGATCATCAACTTTATGTCGATTGCAAAACGGAGAGGGTTTAACAGATTTTAATAGATGAATTTGCGATAAACGCAAAAGCGGAATTGCCCATTATGGATACCCGCAAAACAAAGCTTCGGCTGAAACGGCTTTGAGTTAAATATAAATGTCCTTTTTTTGGACAAAAAATGAAATAAAATGAAAAAGCCGCCACGATTTTATCGCGACGGCTCCTTAAAAAGAGTGTTTTCTTAGTGTTTTGCTAAATAATCAGCAACACCGGTATGACTTTCTTTCATTCCTTCGCTGCCCTTTACCCAATTTGCAGGGCAAACTTCACCGTTTTCTTCAAAGAATTGTAAAGCATCTACCATACGTAAAGCTTCATCAACATTACGGCCTAATGGGAAATCATTAATTAATTGGTGACGAACAACGCCATTCTTATCAATTAAATATAATCCGCGGAATGCAATCATTGGTCCTGTTGCAATTAAATTACCTGCATCATCCACATCATAGTCTCCCGCAAGAGTACCGAAGTTTAATGAAATAATTTTTGTTGTATCAGCAACAATCGGGTAAGTGATGCCTTTAATACCACCTGCTGCTTTTTCCATTTGTAACCAGCCCCAGTGACTTTGTTCTGTGTCGGTACTACAAGCAACAACTGCTACGTTACGTTTTTCAAATTCTTTTAATTTTTCCTGAAATGCGTGTAATTCCGTTGGACAAACAAACGTAAAATCTTTTGGGTAAAAGAAAAATATAACGTGTTTCTTTCCGATGAATTGTTCTAATGAATAATCATTTACAATTTCTCCGCCGCCAATAACAGCTTTTGCTTTAAATAAAGGGGCTTTTTTTCCTACTAATGTTGACATTTTATTATGAGTTTTTAAGTTTAAATAATAGGGTACAAAATTATTACTTACTTTGTTGAAAGCGAAATTTTTTAAGTTTAATTCACATAAAATAAAAGCCAGTATGAGCCTTCAAATAAACGACCAAGCCCCTGATTTTAAACTGATTAACACAGAAAAGAAAACCGTTACCCTTTCTGAACACAAAGGAAAAAACGTGTTATTGTTATTTTTCCCATTAGCATTCACAAGTACGTGTACAGCTGAACTCTGCTCAACACGTGATGATTTGGAATTTTATAATAAAATAAATGCAGTTGTTTTTGGCATCTCTAACGATTCGAATTTTGTTTTAAAAAAATTTAAAGAGAGTTTGAATTTGAATTTTGAATTGTTGGCCGATTGGAATAAAACAACATCTGAAGCTTATGGTTCTTTATACACTGAATTTATTTTGGGAATGAAAGGTGTTGCAAAACGTTCAGCATTTGTAATTGATAAAGAAGGAAAAATAAAATACGCAGAAGTTTTAGAAGACGCCGGCAAAGTTCCAAACTTCGATGCAATAAAAGCTTGTTTGGAAAAATTAAATTAATTGGAAACGTTATTTCCCCTCTCCTCATAGGAGAGGGTGTCTGCCTTTGGCAGACGGGTGAGGTTATATGAAGAGACATTATGTTAAAGAGTTATTTCGATAAAAATAAGTTAGAAGCCGGTTGTGATGAAGCGGGAAGAGGTTGTTTAGCCGGTCCGGTTTTTGCAGCAGCAGTTATTTTACCGAGAGATTATAAGAACAAAATTTTAAACGACAGCAAACAACTCACCGATAAAATCCGTTACGAATTAAGGGAAGTAATAGAAAAGGAAGCGCTCGCTTTTGCAGTCGCACAAGTTTCAAATATTGAAATTGACGAGATAAATATTTTGAACGCATCGTTTTTAGGAATGCATCGTGCCGTTGATCAATTAAAAACTATTCCTGAATTATTATTGATTGATGGAAACAGATTTAAACCTTACAAAAAAATTCCACATCAATGTATTGTAAAAGGTGATGCCAAATTTTTGAGCATTGCGGCCGCTAGTATTTTAGCCAAAACTTACCGTGATGATTTTATGATAGAAGCCGCAAAAAAATATCCTTATTACGGTTGGGAGAAAAACATGGGTTATCCTACAAAACTTCACCGCGAAGGCATTCGTCAAAACGGCACAACACCCTTACACCGAATGACTTTTCAATTATTACCTAGTCAGATGGAGTTGGAGTTTTAACTTTTGTTGTTTCTCAGTCGCTTGAGAGTTTTCTCAATATAAATTTCTGTTGGTAGTAAAGAAGTTTGAATCCTTCTGGCGTAACGGAAGCTGTCGGTTATTTCATCCAAAGCAAATTTCAACTCCACATTTCGTAATCTGAAAATTTCTTTTTCTTGAGCTACGATTTCTACTTTGTGGTTGTTTTGTAACTGCTCAATTTTTTTTACCGTTTCCGAATTATGAACTTCTTCTTTGTGTTTATGATATTGCTTGAAATGTTCAAATGCATTTTCAGGCTGTCCGGCTTTTTCATAAGCGCGCGAAAGAATGTAATGCGCTTCGTATAATTTAATTAATGTTTTTAATTTAATAGAATTCTCAACAGCCAGATTACCATAACGAATCGCTTCTTCAACATTATCCAACAACAAATGTATTTCAGCAAGCTGAATGTAATTTGTAACGGCAGGATTAATCAGATTTTTAGCAAGCCGTAATTCCAGACTCCTGTTTTGATTTTCCAGCGCCTTTTGATGATCCCCGTTCTTTAAATAAAAATTTCCTATATCCGCAAACAATTTTGATTGCAGTAAGTAGTTATCGCTTTTTTCAATAATACTAACAGCTTTTGTAAAATAGTCTAAAGCTTGCTCCCAATGTTCAGTAAGCATCAATAAATTTCCTGTGCCACTTAGTAATCTTCCTTTCAGTTCGGGATTATCATCTACAAACTGCATGCCTTTTTCGTAGTAGTCGCGAGCGGCATCGTAATTTTTTGTATGTACACTTAATTCACCAGCCTGATAAAATGTAACAGGTAAAAAATACCAGTATGGATTTCCGCGTTCTACTTTTTCCAATGCCTTCATAGCACTCTGCATGTGTACTTGCGATTTTTCTAATTGACCTATAGAACGAAAACAAACCGATAAAAGATTTTCAGTCGACATCCGTCCTCCATATGCATCCGAAACATCAAAATAGTCCTTAGCTAAAAGTAATTCTTCCAGCGCTTTGTAAAAATCAGCCTCAAATATTGAACGCATGCCTTTTATTAAGGCAAGATTGCCTAATCCAATAGTATCCTGTTCATTAAGTTTTTCAGCCTTTGATATTAATGATATACGTTGTGCCGGACTAAGATGCACCATTTTAGCAATGATCTCAGAGTAAAAAGTAATGCTATCCTCTTTTTTAGATAAAGCCGAATCAATTTTCTCTTCTATAATGGTAAATATGTCCATCTTGAAGCACTAAGATACTGTTTTGATAAAAATATCCAAGCGTTTGGAAGGAGGGACGACTATTCACACCCCCGGTTTAATAATTAACCCACTTTAAGGTATGGCGCACCCATATAACCCCTAATTTTAGTGGATTGTCGAAGTTAAAAAGCATATTATTTTGGATTGTAGTTGTAATTGGGCTCGCTTTAGCGGTTTGGGCTTACTTTCATTTGAAACAAACGAAGAAACCAGCTTTAAATGCTATTGATGTTTTGCCTGATAGCGCTGTTTGTGTTATTAGCAGCGATAATTTTAATGAACTCGCCAATAAAATAACCAACCAAAACTTAATCTGGCAAAAGTTGGTAGATATATCGGAGTTTGGTAAAATCAATCAGCATTTATGTTTTTTCGATTCTATAATCCGCGAAAATCAAAACCTGAAAGATTTTTTTAATAAAAGAAGCATTCACTTAGCGGTGTATCCCGAAAAAGAAAACACTTCAACATTAGTGGTTTTTAATTTAAATGATGAAGCCCAACAAGAAGAGTTTTTAAAAATGGTTTCGTCAACAATAAAAGGAGTTGCGAGTGAAACAGGCGATTTCGAATTTAATCTTGAGAAAACTAAATATTATCTGAAAGCAAGCAGAGGTGTTGTTGCAATTGCCAACAACAAAAAATTAATTGAAAACGCTTTCAACGAAAAAAATAAAAAACAAAAAGCAAACAACGACTTTTCTTCTCTACGGAAATTAATGGACAAAGAGAATGTTTGTCATAGTTATATTAATTTCAATTTTTTGTCAGCCAGCAATTCAAAAATTAAACCAAACGAATTAATTTTTAGCGGACAAGCCATTTGCGATGTGGAGTTTAATCCCGACGAAATAACCTTTAACGGATTTAATAATCCGGATTCAAGCTCTGTATTAAATACTTTAACGGGACAACAAACCCAGGCTTGTGATTTTTTAAGTATTCTGCCTTTTAACACCATTAGTTACAAAGCTGTTGGCATTAGTGATTATGCTTTATGGAAGAAACAATTAAATATATCTCAAGAGCAAACCAGTCAGTATTGGAAAAGTATTAATGATAGCGCGATGTTTAGTGTGGAGCGACAACTAACCGAAAATATAGGAACTAAATTATTAGAAATTGAAATTAAGTATAATGCAGTTATCTCAAAAGCATTTGTGTGTGAAGTAAGAGATACTGCTGAGGTTAATGAGGTGTTGAAATATATTTCGGACAGCGTTTTTATTTTTCAGAATGTTAAGACCGGACGATTAAAAAATAAGGCTCTAACTGACGTTTTATGTGGGAATGTTTATTCTGTTTCTTCTGTCTATGCATTTGTCTTTGGCAATTATTTTATTGTTAGCGAAAGTAAAGAGCTGAACGAGTACTATATTAATTCGGTAGTCAATAACGCAATGGCTACGCAAAACGAGGCATTTATGCTATATGCGAAAGATAATTTGAACGCCAATTTTAACTATCAATATTATTCTGCTCCCGGTAAAAATCTTCCAATGATAAAGAACGCCTTTGATTTTGTGAGTGATGAACAATTAAAATCTTTTGATAAGCTAAGTGATTTAAGTATAACTTTCAGTAATTATAAAAGCACTTTACAGTTCAGAACCAATTTAAAATATCAGCAAGCAACAAACAACAAAGATGTTCCCGGCTTATGGACTTTTGAAGCGGACACCGTATTAAATGACAGAAGCTGGACATTCATCAATCATAAATCAAACGAAAACGAATTATTAGTTCAGGACACAAAAAATAATTTGTATTTAATTAATGCTACAGGAAATAGTTTGTGGAAGAGAGAAATTAGCGAAGCAATTGCTTCTGATATTTATACCGTTGACGCATTTCGAAATAATAAATTCCAAATACTATTTAATACGGCAAATTATTTGCACTTGATTGACAGAAATGGAAATTACGTCGAAGGCTTCCCGGTAAAATTACCTGCGCGAGCTACAAATGCTTTATCAGTGTTTGATTACGAGAACACAAAAGAATACCGTTTGTTAATTGCTTGCGCTGATAAAACCGTTTACAATTACAATTGTAATGGTACTAAAAACGAAAAATTCGCGCCTATTAAAATGCAAAACGAAACTAGTCTTCCTGTACAATATGTAAAAGTAGGAGCCAGTGATTATTTGGTGATTTGTGATGCGGGTGGAAAGATTTATGTCTATAGCAGAAGAGGAGCAGGCAGAATTGATTTTAGCAACAGCGTATTGGAGCAATCCGGAAATTATTTTGTAGATGCCGGGAACAATATTCAAAACTCCAAAATAATTTACCTTGATGATAAAAATAGTTTATTGGAAAGTATCAGTCTGGATGACAAAAAAACGGCGGTTAAATTATCGGAAGAGTTTGAAGAAGCTTCTATCAGTTTCGAAAAAATTGATGACGATAAAAAAACCGACATCATGATATTAGACAAATCGAAATTGAAATGTTATGATTTTTCGGGCAATGAAATATTCTCCTATGAAAATTTAGATTACACCTATAAGTCGGTAAATTATTTTTACGATACCGATGGGGCTTACTTTGTGTTAAGTACCATTGGAGGAGAAGTTCATTTAGTGCCTTCAGGAACAAAAGCCATTGCTAAAAAGATTAAGGGTACAGGAATTCCTTTGATTTACGATTTATTTAAGGATGGAAAGAAATATTTACTGGTGGCGGAGGATAAGACGCTGAAGTGTGTTTTGTTGAAGTAATTCACGTTTGTGGCTTCGACAAGCTCAGCCACCGTAACATTAAAAACTCTGTTGTAAACGCTGCCTGAATTAACATACGCGGTGCCTGAGCTTGTCGAAGGCACCATTAGAAACGACTAATATTCAAATACCCCGTATTCCGATTTCACGGTAACTGATTTTCCTTTTCCTTTTTCAACTCTGCCAATAATTTTAGCATCTACATTAAATGATTTGGAAATAGAAATAATTTTCTCAGCTAAATTTTCCGGAACATACACCTCCATACGGTGGCCCATGTTAAACACTTTGTACATCTCTTTATAGTCGGTATGACTTTGTTCGTGAATGGTTTTAAATAAAGGAGGAACAGGAAACAAATTATCCTTCACAACATGTAAGCCATCATTTAAAAAATGTAATACTTTAGTTTGAGCGCCGCCGCTGCAATGAACAAGTCCGTTAATTTGTCCAGGTAATTCAGCGAGAATCTTTTTTATAATTGGGGCATAAGTACGGGTAGGAGAGAGTACTAATTTTGCCGCATCAATTTTCTCAGTATGTTTTTTTTGTTTTTCGTCGGTGTATTCAACTTCAACTTTGTCAGTCAATTTCAAATTTCCGGTATAAACAACATCTTTTGGCAAAGCGTTATCGTAAGTTTCAGGATATTTATCGGCAACAAATTTTCCGAACACATCATGGCGTGCACTGGTTAAACCATTGCTGCCCATACCACCATTGTATTCATTTTCGTAAGTTGCTTTTCCGTACGATGATAAACCAACAATTACATTTCCTTCTTTAATGCCGTCGTTAGAAATAACTTCACTTCTTTTCAAGCGACAAACAACAGTACTATCCACAATAATCGTTCTCACTAAATCACCAACGTCAGCGGTTTCGCCACCGGTAGAATGAATGCTAATACCATTGTTGCGCAACATTTCTAAAACTTCTTCTGTTCCGTTTATAATTGCCGAGATAACTTCGCCAGGAATTAAATTTTTATTACGACCAATTGTAGAAGAGAGTAAAATATTATCTATAGCGCCCGAACAAATTAAATCGTCTACATTCATTATCACTGCATCTTGCGCAATGCCTTTCCAAACACTAATGTCTCCGGTTTCTTTCCAATAAGCATAGGCTAAAGATGATTTGGTTCCGGCGCCATCGGCGTGCATTATAACGCAATGCTCCTTGCTATTACTTAAAAAGTCAGGCACCACTTTACAAAACGCTTTCGGAAATAAACCTTTATCTAACTTAGCAATAGCAGCATGTACATCTTCTTTAGAAGCTGATACACCGCGTTGATTATATTTGGAGTCGGACATGTTTTGTGATACGTGATGAAGGCTCGAAAAAAGACGCCTTTTTGTTTATAATTATTCAAAGCAAAAGTAATTAAATACTTCGGAAATACCAGCTATTAATTATATTTGGTAACATTTTTATAAGCTAAGTTAGGCCTAATGCCCTTGAAACATTATATGTTTTTGATATTGTTTTCCGTTTTTACGTTTCAGGTAAAAAGCGCGGGTTTCCCCAATGGTAAATTAGTAGTCCTTCCTCCCGATACAATAAAAAAGCCAGATTCAACAGCTGTAGTAACCAGCGCAGTTCAAACACAATTGGCAAGCGACGAGGGTATTAAATGCACAAGGGCAGAATTGCTGGAAAAGGAATTTGTTGCAGTAGGAAAATCAAAGTACGGCGAAATTTTGCGGATTACGTTTCAGGATTTGGAACGAGGCGGACGTGAAATTATTTTTCAAAAAAAATTAATGGAAAACGACGAGGTTAAATTTTATATGCCGTTTGATTTAGTGAAGGAGGCAAAAACAGCCGTTTTAATTGTAATGAAAGGTGAAGGCATGTTTTTTAAAAAACTTGATATCACCGATTAAATTATTTTCTTGTATTCGTGTCGCAAAGCAAATTAAAAATATCTATCGTCAACTATTTTAATACCCTGCCTTTTAGGTATGGAATAAAGCATTCGGAATTGGTTTCAAGGATGGATTTGCAAGAAGACATTCCTAGTATTTGTGCTCAGAAATTAAAGTTTAATCAAGTTGATATTGGTTTAGTTCCTGTGGCCTTGTTGCCGGAATTAGATAATTACAAAATCATCACCAATTATTGCATCGGCGCAAACGGAAAAGTAGATAGCGTAAAATTGTACAGCCAAGTGCCACTAAACGAAATTAAATCGGTTACGCTTGATTATCAATCCAGATCTTCCATTAAACTCACTAAGGTTTTAAATAAGTTTTACTGGAAACAAAACTTTGAATTTAAAGATGCAAAACCGGGCTACGAGCAAAACATTACAGGCACAAATGCTGCTGTGGTTATTGGCGACCGCACCTTTGCCTTAAACGGAACATTTAAATATGAGTTTGATTTAGCAGAGGAGTGGAAAAAAATGACAGGTCTCCCTTTTGTTTTCGCGGCCTGGGTGACTACTTCAGAGATCAATAAGGATTTTGTTAATGAATTTGATAAAGTGTTGGAGAATGGAATTAATCACATTAGTGAAGCCATTAAAGAATCACAAATAACCCATCCTAAAAATTTTGATCCGAGCGATTATCTTAGTAATAAAATCAGCTATAAGTTAGATGATAAAAAGAAAGAAGCTTTGCAATTGTTTTTAAAATACATGTCGCAGTTATAAACCCAATTCCTTGGCGTGAGCCGAAGATTTTGATGGGTTCCAGTTATCTTCATACGAACGTTTAAAGAAGAATTCATCAATGTATGCGATGGTTCTTACAATTCTTAAATACAATCCAAAATAAAACACCATGCAAGGCAGGTAAACTAAAAAATAAGACACTTGTTCGTTTTTCCGTACTCTAAATAAGGAGAAGATTAAAAACTTTAAAAAATTAGTTATTGTATAGAGTAAAATATTGAAAGGAATGATGAATAATAAAATGCTTGGGTAATTTAATGCCATATCAAACGCATAAAGCCACCACTTAAAATTTAGAACTAAATTGTAAGTAATGTTTTCGAAAGAAGAAATAAAATTCGAAAATTTGAAAGTAGAATTCGGTAAAAATACATCTTTGTGTTTGCGTACCCTGAAACGGATAATGGATTTATCCCAACGTAAACGCTGCTTTATTAATTTTCTAAATGTATTTGGCACATTGGTTTGACAAATAGCTTCCGGTTCAAAGGCAATTTTATAATCGAGCTTTCTTAATTTTACTGTAATATCTCCGTCTAATCCCGGACCAATATCCCAACCACCAACTCTGTCTAAAGCTTCTTTCTTAAAAGCACCAAAAGCTCCAGATACCACACGGTAAATTCCAAGATAGCTGGAGGTAATTCGTCCTACCGAAATAGTATCAGCATATTCAATGGCCTGTAGGGTAGCACACAAACTATCTTTATAATTCCGTACTAAAATGTTTCCTCCTACAGCACCAATATTGTCATCTAAATAAAATGGAATAATAATTTTTTCAATAGCATCATTATCATAACTACAATCCGCATCTAAATGCACAACCAATTTTCCGGAAGAGTAGCGAAGGCCTAAATTAGCTGCAGATGCTTTGCCGCCACGAACATCGTTTCTTAAAAATAAATCAATGAAGCCATTTTTCTGTAAACTTTTACAAATAGCTTCTGTATCGTCGTCTGAACCGTCATCCACTACAATAAATTCGTAATTGGTATAGGTTTGTTCTTTCATCGACATTACTAATTTGTAAATATGTTCCCCTTCATTTTTACCGGGAACAATAATAGAAACCAAAGGGCGGTCGATAAATAATTTACGGCGCGCTACCTGATATTTTAGCTTACGGGTTTTATTGCCGAGATACCAAATGATTAGTGTTGTTAATTCGAAAAGAAAGAAACGAAGGAATTCAAAAAAGACAAAAAACCAAAATATCCGGATTAATTTACCCGGACCAACAATACTAATGTAACCGAAAAAGTCATCAAACGCTTCAGTCATGCTGCTCTGTTAAGCTTTTGGTTAAGTCTAATAATTGCTTTTCGAAAGGCACAGTGGTGCTTAAGGGAACAACTTTATAATGCATTTCTAATTGAAACTTGTTGAAATTGTTAAACACCATCTCTTCAATCTTGTCGTACACCTTCATCATTGCAGTTTGCGCTTTTGTTGTTGTAGCATCGTTAATGCAAATTACAATTAAAGATGGATTCGAAATATTAATGAAATCGGCAGGCGTAATGTTTTCTCTAATGAGTTGAACTAATTCAGCAATGAAAACTTTTTCTTTCGACTTCCCTAATTTCCTTAACAAATCAAAAATATTTTCAATATGTAAAAGTGCAATATTAGTTGAAAGAGTTGTGTTGTTTTTAAGACGCTCTTGTTCGTAATGCATCATAGTATTGAAAGTGCGGTTGTTTACCGAACCAAACACCTCTTCTGCACCAATATATTCTGATGTGAAAATGCCTGATGAGGAAGCGCTTCTGCCTTTCTTCGTTAACTTATAAACGTTTATATTTTTTGAAACCAGATACTGAACATCAGCATCTACTCCGCAATTAACACAACGCGCCTTCACCATGTAATCCTGAAACACTTCGTTACAGTTCTGACAATGGTTAATGATAGATGGTTTATCATAATCCACACCAATGTGTCGTAACGATTTCGAGCACTTCGGACAATTTAGTACGCTATCAATTTGATTTTTAAAATCGGAAATCGGCCCAATGAAACCACAAGGAAAATGATGAATTAAATCTTCCGATTTCATATTAGCTGAATCACACGACGGACAAATTTCGCGATAGGATAAATGTCCGGAACCACAACCGTTACATAAATAAACTCTATCGTAAAAATCGGGCCATACTAAATTTTCTTTTTGCGCCCAATCAAACAAATCGAGCACCTTCATTTCTTCATGCGATTCAAAATTGACGCTAACAATAGGATATGTAAAACCAATAACTGAATTTACATCGGGAAATGGTTTTAAAGAACGTAGCTCACGTGTGTACATGTAATTTAAAATCTTTTTCATTAAAAAGACTTCAAAATTACTGGAAGGGCTGTGATCGATATGAGTAGAAAGTGTAAGAATTTGTTGAATGTCGTTTATTTTTTCCGGTATTTGATCGTAAGATGCAATAACGCCATCGTGTAGTGATTCGGTAACGGGGTCGTTAATAGTTTTGTAGTTAATTAAGAATATTGGCTTTAAATAGAATTCGGGATTGTTATGGGCGCGAAAACGTTTTAAAATTAATTTTGTAAAATCAGGATCGTTTGCTTCTAATACAATGGCACTATATTCATTAAGGTGTTCAATTTTTAGTCCACCGAAACTTTCGAAAAGATAAAATGAAAAAGTATTGTACTGCAGTACATTATTTTTAAATTCTATTCTATTTTGTTTTGCTGTTGTGCTCATTGTAACCAATTATTGAAATTTGAATTTTGAAATATCGACACCCATTTTATAGAACGCCTTCCATTTAGCCAGATCTTCATTATTTAAAGGATAAATATCCGCTGCTACCGAACGCGTGGTTGGCTCATATTTTTTCTGAAATTCCTCAGGTAAAACATAAGTAGCAATATAAAAGCGTTTCAACATACCGTGGCTGGTACTGCCATCCGGAAATGTAACTTTAAATATGTCTCCCTCTTTAAAATTTGCAAGGTCTTCCTGCTCAAAATAAGCTTTAATGTAAGCTGGCCTGTTTTTATGTAAGGTTAATATTTCTTCAGTTTTTAATGCGGTTTCTGTTGGCTGAATAAAAATTCGGGTTACTAAACCATCCATTGGTGCAGTAAAATAATGTAAATCACTAAGTAATTCCCCACTAAAAAGCAAATCGGTTGTATAGTAATTTTTCTGCCCGGAATTTTTATTTGAGTTGCTGATATTAATATTACCGACTGTAGCAGGTTTATTTGTAGGAGAATCAAATGGCTTTAAGGTTTTCATTAATCCGTATAACTGATTGTTTTCACCAACGAGCTTTAAATTTTCAGCTTTAAGTTTAAAAATCTCAGTTTGTAAATAATCTAAACGTTGTTTTGGCAACACATCAAGTATAACTTCATTAGTCATACGTTTAAGCTCACCTTCAAAGTTTTTAATTAGCTCTGTATTCTCGTTTACTTTAATGGTGTTGATGGCTATTGTTTTTTTAACGTTGTATAATTCTTTCAACCACCAGTAATCCGTATTTCCTCTACTACCACCTGATAAACCCGCAATAGAAAGCGCAGTTCCGCCGGCGTTTGGCCCATTTATGTCCTGATCTAAATCTAACGAATAGGTAAATAAAGTATCGCCAACCACAACGCTATCCCCTTCGTGTACTCGCATTTCTGAAATGCGGGCATCATCGGTTAATCTTATTTTGGTGCTCTCAATTATAACGTGACCATAAGCATGCACCATTAATAATTTATTCAGAATGTAGTAAAGTATAAATAATACGAATAAAAAGAGTAGGATAAGATAAACGATACGATCCCAGTTCGTTTTCTTTTTTGTTTCCTTCTCGTTTGTTACGCGGAACAGTGATTTATTTCTTTGAAAATTTAAACTCTTCATTTTTATTTTTCAGTCTCATTAATATTTACAGCTTTTTTATCTAAATCCAAAAGCGTTTCGTAATCGTGATAAGCAATGTTTTTGATTCCTAATTTTTTAAAGTGTTCGTCCATTTGCGATCGGTTTTCAAAATCTTTTGTACGCAATGCTAAAACTATTTTGCTTTTTCCGCGCTTCAACTCTTCTTCGCATTTACGTGTAATAAAATCAGGATCTACGTTTTCATAAGCCATCAAATAAATCTTGTTACAAAGACTAAAAATCTTATCCAACACCTCATCAGGATAACTTAAGGGAATTGAAACCTCTAAATGCAAATTTTGTTTTTTACAAAATGCGGAGGCGTCTTCGAGCACTTGAATGTATTTTGCAAAGTAAGCCGCTTGATTAGTTTTGAAATCATCGAAAGTGTGAGGCTCAATGTCTAAGTGAATACTTTTTATAAATGTTAAAGGAACAGTTTTTGCAAGGCTGTCTAAATAAATGGGCATTCCGCCATTAATGAGTTTGTTATTGCCAATCATTAACGAAATTTTTGAAGTGTAATTTTTATTGATGAAAGCATTTAAGGTTTGTAAATAGGCTTTGTCGTATTTGTAAGAAACCACAATATGATTAAAATTATTTAAGGTAATATAATCCGTTAGCATAGTTTGTGTTGCAACAGAAAGTGATTTGCTCCAAATGTAAATGGCTTTTACAGGAGGTGGAGTGAAAGTAGAGTCTTTTAAATTGTCTCTTACAGTAACCGGAAAAGTAAAATCAGAAATTTCTGAACCGGGCACTTTTTCTTTTATAGAGAGCAATGTTTTAAACATGTCCTGATGTAGATCCAATAATTCAACCGCGTTGCTCCAGTAATCATCTAAAATTAAAAGTGCTGTATTGGGATTAAATTCTAAATCATAAAACTCTTGCTTCACACTTTCTGTTCTGATTAATTCAGCAAACACATTACGTTTTTCTATAAGATTATAATATTTTTTTAGTTTGTAACGGTAGTCGTAATAATAGTTCAGTAATAAATATTCTATCCCGGGCTCTACTTGCGGTTGTTGAAGATTGTCGATTTGTTTATTCACCAAGTACAGCTCGCGTTTTTCTTTTTGGTTAAATGCTAAAGGAACGGTTAAGTTTATACCGTACGACATGAATTTACGGTTAGGAATGTTTTGTGTGTAAACATCGTAATAGCTATAACGTGCATAGGCTTTTAATCCAATTTCACGAATGAATTTTGATTCCCGTTTGGCATTTTCAATTAGGTAAGCCGGTAAAGTAGAATCGCCTTCTATTGTTGAATAATTAACTTTCGAAATAAGTTTGTCAAAATCTAAATCCAATAAAGGAAGCTCTATCGAATCTTGAGCGGCTAATTTTAGTTGTTGCGCTTTCTCTGAAAACGATTTGTATAACTCCAGTTGTCCGTTAATGTCTGCTTTGTTCTGAATGGCTTTTAAATAATTGTCCATGCTGATTTGTTTCAGCGCCCACAATTTTTCAATAACTTCCATTTGTTTTGTGTTTAACTCAAGTCGCTTTTGTAAAACAACAATTTTGCGTTTGTTGAAATTAGTAACCACTTGTTGTGAGCTTAATAAAAACGGACGACTTGTTTTTTGTGCGTAGTTCGAATTTTTTATCCACTCTAATTCTTTGCTGAGTGTTTTTGCTTTCATGCGGTTATCTATAAATCCGCCACGTAATAAATCCCAATCTAAACCAACCACAGCGCGCTGTCTGAAAATAACAACATCTTCCGGATCAAGAAATGGTGTGGATGTATTGCGTTGATAAGATGCTGTAAAATTAAAGCCTAAATCTTTTTTGTAAATTTTTTGTTGCAATACATTTCGTTTCGCTAATAAATCAACACGATTGTTTGTGATGAGCGTTGGAAAAGTTGTTTTTAAATTCGTTGATTTTTTATTCTTATTGTCTAATAAATAATTAAAGGTCTCTTCTTTATTATTATCCCACAAAACAGAAAGGTCTTTTATTAATTGCGAAACAGCTTCATCTTTTTGAGGATTGTTTTGAGCAAGAAATGTTGTTGGTTTTAGGATTAAAATCAGACAGAAAAATAATATGCGTTTAAGAGTATACAATCCAAAAAATTAAGGGGACTGAAATTACTAAAAATAGGGGAGAAGGAGAAATTAAACGGCGCCAAAAGCCCGTTGGTCGAACTAAATAATAATTTGATAATTTAGATTTTTTAGACGCGACTATAAAAATGATGTAAACGTTAGATAATGAATAGTTTACGGAGTTAAAGAGATAGAAAAGTCGCCTTTAATTTACTTGCTTTTTGTGTTGAGCCACTTCAGTTTATAAGGGTTTTCCCCGATTTTTAATCGAATGGTATAAGCGCCTTCAGCTAAAAGCGTAGTTGGAAGACTGATATCGTAAGTGCCGATATAAAATTTCTGAACGTTTAGTAGTTTGTTTACTAAAGCTCCGCGCATATCAAAAATCTCTGCATTAATAAAAGTTTCTTCCATTATTTCAAAATGCAACCAAGCATGTTCTTTGTCGGATGGGTTCGGATAGATGTAAACATTATTTATTTGTGGCTCTTCTGTGATGTTGTAAAAATTATAATTCGGTCGGGCACAAGCGTTGTGTAAAATAACATCATTTGTTTCCCAATTGCTTTTTGTAAAATTTAAAAGTTGTGAATCGGAAGAATAAATTTTTAGTTTAGAAAAATCGCGCCCGTTATTTACCACAAACGACAATTGAGAATTGATTTGATTTTTTGGTTTTGATAAATAAATACTCATTGTATCAACATTAATAGTTGTGCTAAACTCAACATCATTTCTGCTTAACCAATAATTACCATACTCATTTAAGTTACTAATAACAGCATCTTGCGGAAGAGAAGAAACTAATTGCTGTTGCGCTAACAATTTGTAATAGCGGGTAGGGTGAATTAATAAAACACAATTGGAATTATTGTTATAGCACTTTGTAAAAACGTTTTTCCATTCAATTACTTTCTGACCATAATTTTGTTCACTCATTTGGTCGGAGGCAAAAACATCAGAAATTGTATTTGGAATCTCTAACACATCAGTTAAGCGACCATTCATACTTAAATCTGTATGCGAGAAAAACGGAAAGTTTGTCATTACATCATTAGCACTATGACTACTACTAAACAAATAATTTAAACTGTCTAATACGTTAATCAATTTTTTATTGAAGGCTAAATAACCCGGTCTGAAAATTTTGACAGGATGTCCGGTTACTGATTGTAATAAATTGGCGCTTACTTCAGCTTCACCAAAAACAGTAACACCACTGGATAAACTACCGTTGTAATAAGGCTGATAATTGCTTTTGTTATTTCCCGGCGAACCCATTGGCACAATAGTTTCAGCATCAAAATCCGGCACGTGTGATACGCTATGACTTTGAATATCGTGACCCATTTCAAAAACTTTTAAAATATCACCTTCATACCCATCGTAAAAATTTTTAGCAAGCTCATCGTGTACATAATGAGTGGTAATCATATAAGTGGATCGGATATTATTTTGTTTTTCGTAGTTGGCATAATCATCAAAAAATTTGATCGAGGTAGTAGCATCCACATCATGCGTTATTATTAGCGCCGATTTAAAATTGCAAGGAGCGGTATGTTTATTTACAACATAAGGCTGATGTTTTTTAAGAATACCGGCAATGAAAAAAACGTAAACATCTTGTGCCGCCTCAAAATTGTTGGAGTAATCACGACTGGCGCCATAATCTTGTTTTGCTTGTGGACGTAAAATAACTTCTTTGTATTGTGTGCCCAGCATATAGGTGTGACCGGAATAAAATTTGTTATGTGTGGCAGCTACTTCATTATTTTCATAAAGTGCTAAAGTATCGGCAGTATTGCAAGTAAAAGCGCGTGTTCCAATTGTTGTGGTGTAATCAGCGGTATCGCCTAAACGAATTTGCTTTTCCCAATTATCATCAAACAATTTGAAAATAGTGGCGTCGTATTGTGTTTTAAAGTTTATATAGAAGCGGGTATAATTAAAAGATGTTGCTGATATTCCGAAACAACTATCCAATAAAACATCTTTATTATTTGTTGAAATAAGAATCCCGCCATGCCGCACAAAATTTTTAATAGAATCCCGCTCTGTGTTATTAAAAGTTGTAGCTTCTAAATTGGAAGTAGTTAATACCACATTATTTTTAATAGCAAGATTAACAGAATCGGTAATGGTATAAGAAAAACCCCCTGATTTAAGTAAGAATTCTAACGAGAACAAATTTCCGCTTGTAGTTTCCGCATTTTTTTTAGTGAGATCCAGAACACAAATGCTGCTTGTTTGCGCTGAACAAAATACAACGAGAGATAAAAAAACAACTAGGAGAGAAAGCTTGCGCATAAACAAATTTACGCATAAATTTTTACAGACCGTCGTAAACGGCGCCAACAATAACTTTAAGGCTTTTTGGTTTAATACTGTACTTTAATTCATTCTCCATTATAAAGGGTTCGCCATCAAAGTGAACACTTCCTTTATCCGAACGCTTAATGACTAATTCAGCACAAGCGAGGGTTTCAATAAACCGACTTTCATGTGCTTTGCGTCTTAAAATTTTTATCAGCATAAATAATCCAGGAATAAGTGAAAATGGTTTTACAATAACTACATTAAATAAACCATCGTTTACTTTAGCTCCAGGGGCCATGTAAAAATTATTGCCAAATTGTCCGGCGTTAGCGACAGTAATAAAAAAAGCCTCTCTCTTAATTTCAATCCCGTTTGCAAAAACAGAATAGGTTTCAGGTTTGTAACTAAATAGTTCTTTAAAAATTAATTTAATGTATGTTTTTAAACCACGCTTTTGAAGGTTAGCAAATAAATTCCCAATATGCGCATCAAAACCAACTCCGCTTGTACAAAAGAACGCTTCACCGTTTACTTCTCCCGAATCAATTAGTGTTGTTTTTCCCTCTAAAATTTGTAACAATGCTTTTTCAGTATCAATTTCTATTCCAAGCGAACGCGCCAAACCATTACCTGAACCTGTTGGCACAATTCCTAAACTAAGATTACTTTTTAAAATTGTTTTTCCAACCAAATTAACAGAACCATCACCACCAACGGCAATAGCCTCTGTAAAATGTTCAGCAATTAATTTTTGAGCTAATACATTAAATTCGGAGATGTTGGTCCAAAGTCCAATTTCGTAATTTATTTTTCCGGATAGCGTTTTGTGTATGATGTCAATTATTTTTCCGGAGTTTCTTTTCCCGGAACGTGGATTGACGATGAACAAAAGTTTACGCGACATAATACCTCAAAGTTATACAATAAAAAAAGCCCCGCAAATACGAGGCTTTAATAAATTGTCATCCTGAGCTTGCCGAAGGATTACTGTTTAATTATCCTTGCTACCGATTGATGTTCTTTGGTTTTAATAGTAACAAAGTAAATCCCGCTATCAAAAGAACTCAAATTATACTCCTTACTAAAATTGCCTCCGGTTACATTTTCTTTTTTGAGAATTTGTCCGAGAACGTTTGTAATAGTTAAAGTTGCATCTTCCCCTAAGTTGCGGGCGTTGATGGTAAATGTTTCAGAAAACGGATTCGGAGAAACCGATAAACCTAAAACGTTATTCGATGATAATTCGTTAAGACCTGTAACTGTTGTTATCGTAAAGTTATTGTCGTTGATGTCGAAGAAAATATTACTCGGACAAAGCACCTTAATTCTACAAGTATTAATAGTAGCAGTAGGTGTTGGAACCGTTATGTTTAAAGTTCCTGAGTTAGCAACGCCTGCCATTAATGTAGTGAAAGTGTTTCCGCCATCATAAGAAATCATCACATCCACTATTCCGCAAGAAACAGGACTTAAATCTGTACCATTTACATTCCAAGTAATAGTTTGTGCTGAACCCGCAGCCCAAATAACACCGGCAGCATTTGGATACGTTACATTAAACGGACCTGAGTTAGCAATAATTACTGGTTGATTAACGTAACAAACTCCGCCGCCACCCATTTTATTATCGCGCGCTGTTAAACGGAAATTTAAAGTTTGTGCAGTAGCCGGACAATATTCTCCTCTTGTTCCTGTTAAATTTCCTGATAAAATTACACTCAGTTTTGGAAACAAACGTGTTGGTGATGGAGTAGGTGTGTAACTCATAAAATAAGGTCGGTTACCAGAATTCCAATTACCACCTGCTGTACCAGCATCTGTTTCTTCCCACGAATAAGTTAAAGGGTCTCCGTCAGGATCTACACCTGTTCCTGTTAATGAAAACGGGGTTGATTTTGGAACGTTGAATGTGCCGGGACCGGTAACAACAGGAGGGTTATTCCCTGTAGTTGTAGTATTAGCGCAAGAATTTCCTGTACCTAAATTCGAGAAGTTTACAATTTCATCGTAACTGATAGCATGAAAATAAGCAATACTGTTTGGCGCTAAATTATTTGTTGTACCGCAAATACCTGCATAAGCCATAATAGTAATTCCACTTCCCGGCTCAACAGATGTAGATGCATTACGATTTCCGTTACAAGAACTTGAAATGGCGTTAAAAGTATGATTACCGCCAAACTGATGTCCAATTTCGTGAGCTACATAATCAATATCATAAGGATCTCCAACAGGACTACCGCTTCCTGTAATTCCACGTGCTTTACTTGTACCACACACGCAACCTAACATTGCTAATCCGCCACCGCCGGTACTAAATGTATGACCAATATCGTAATTAGCACTTCCAATGTTTGCATTACAAACGGTTTGACTTTCGTTAATTAAAACGCCTGAGTTATTATTTCCTGTAAAGGGATCAGATGCCGCTGCAGTAAAAACAACTAAAGTTTCAGTTGCTACTAAAACCATACGTACGGCCACATCAGTTTCATACACACCATCCACGCGGTTTACACTTGTAACAATTCTTGATAAAGTTTGCGCAACGGTTGGTGATGCAAATCCGGTTGCTGCAACCGCATATTCACCTGTACAAGCAACTGCTAATCGGTAAGTGCGAAGATTAGCTCCAACACATGTAGCAGGTGGTGCCTGAGTACGCTTGTTTTGATATTCAGGATTTTCAAGAACGCCAACCTCGGGCAACATCTGAGAAGGGTCTTTCTTAAAATCTTTTGTATAATAACTTATGTAATTAGTTGAATTACTGTTTTCATAAGGGTCAATAAATACATCGCCATGAATGCTGCGTATCATGCCATGAAATCCAAACTCATTTATATCTAATTTACCATTAGCATAAACATCATCAATTCCTTTTATAGAATAAGTTTTAATTTGCGGGAAAGCATCTGCTAAACCTTTTTCCATGATGGGAGCTTCAACCACACGGAAAGATTGCATTTCCCCATTGGCTATTGGTAAAGATATAACGCAACTAGATTCGCTAATAGGAACTTCAGAATCTAATGGCGCTGATTTTAATTTACCAGCCATCTCATTTAAATTTAAACTGAAGGTTAAATATTTTTGCGGAACAATCTGGCGTTTTCCGATGACACGAATTGAATTTTCAGAAATAGTTGTCCAGATTTTTTGATTGCTTTGTGCAATTGAAAATGCTGACAAAGCACAAGCCGTTAGTAAAGTAAAAAGTTTTTTCATGATAATAGATTTCTATCTAAATTAAAGATAGGAAAAGGATATAAGAAACGCAAATAGAGGGAAAAACCGTAATCCTAATAAAGAAATGGCGTCATTTCAGGCTCAGTTACCTGATAATCTTTATACTTATTAAAGAAGCTAAAGAAATTTTTGTTGAGGTTGTTGACGTAGGCGAAATGCTTTTCTAAACGATTTTTCTTCTCAACAGTAACCGGTACTTTAACACCACCAACCATGATATTAACCACAGGCGTGCCTGTAATTGTGCTTTTATTTAAAACGAAAAACGGAAATGGATCTTTCAGTTGATGTCCGTATTTATTTTTAATGACCATGGCGCATTCTTTGGAAGCATTGCCTGTTTCTTTTGTCAATTTTGCATCTTCCTCTTTAACAAAACCAATGGATGAATTATAAGCATCGTCTTTTTCGGCTAACAGATAAAAATTTTCTTTCATTTCAATTTTTGCATCCACCACCAAGTTAGTATCTAAAAAAATGCCACTGCGTGCGCCTTGTAGTAAGGTATCACTGTGGTTACTGAAAAAGAAATAGACTTTAGAAAAAGTATAATACTTAGTAAATGCCATCACAATGTTTTTATTGATGGCCAACATTTCATACTCTTTTTGAGCCGCCAAATCAGCCTTACCCATTTTTCTTAAACCATCAACTAAAGTTTTGTTGGTGTGCAATCTAACGCAAAGCGCGCCGTTTTTCAATTGATTAATTTGCCATTTACCAATAGCATTTCTACGTTTATAAAAATTCCTGAATTGTTCCTGGTCTTTATATTCTTGTGGACGAAAAACTTGATCAGCTTCACTTCCGGTTTGGGAAATTCCCATTACAGAAATGAAAAGTAAACAAAGGAAACTTATCTTACTTAATAATCGACCCATTATTCATGTTTGGTTTACTTGGAAGAACAAAACTTAATTCGCCTTGTGCATTCTCAGCCATTAAAATCATACCCTGACTTTCAATTCCTTTTATTTTGCGGGGAGCTAAATTTATTAGAATACTTACTTGTTGTCCGATGATATCTTCCGGCTTATACCATTCAGCAATACCACTTACAACAGTACGTTTATCAATACCGGTGTCGATTTTTAATTTAAGAAGTTTATCAGTTTTCGGAACGCGCTCTGCTTCTAAAATAGTTCCGCTGCGGATATCCATTTTATTAAAATCATCAAATGATGTTTCAGCTTTTGCGGGTGCTAAACTTGCGTTCTCGCTCGCGTTTAGTTTTTTCGCATTTTCCAATTTATCCAATTGTGTTTGAATATCTGCATCTTCCACTTTTGCAAATAGAATTTCTGGTTCACTGCTAATTTTATGTCCTGCCGCAACATTATTAGTGTTACGCGCCGCGCTCCATTTTAATTCACTTAAATTTAATAAGCCAAATAATTTCTTACTCGTAAACGGAATAAAAGGTTCGCAAACAATCGCCAAATTCGCAGAAATCTGCAATGAAATATTCATAATCGTGCGAACCCGCTTTTCATCACTCTTAATTAATTTCCAGGGTTCTTGTTCTGCTAAATATTTATTTCCTATGCGCGCTAAATTCATCATTTCCGCTAAGGCTTCTCTGAATTTAAATTTCTCTAAAGCGTCGGCAATTTTATCAGGAGCTTTTGCTACTTCTTCTAAAACCAATAAATCTCCTTTAGTATATTCACTCGCCTCTGGCACTAAACCGTTATGATTTTTATTGGTCAAAACCATTACACGGTTAATAAAGTTCCCTAAAATATCTCCTAATTCACTATTGTTTTTAGTTTGGAAATCTTTCCAGGTAAAATCATTGTCTTTACTCTCCGGTGCATTCGCACACAACGTGTAACGTAAAATATCCTGTTTGTCTTTGAAGTCAATTAAATATTCGTGTAACCACACCGCCCAATTACGCGATGTAGAAATTTTATCCCCTTCTAAATTTAAAAATTCATTAGCAGGAACATTATCCGCTAAAATAAATTCACCATGCTCCATTAACATGGCAGGGAAAATAATACAATGAAAAACAATATTGTCTTTCCCAATGAAATGTAACAAACGTGTTTCTTTATCTTTCCAATATTTCTCCCAATCGTTTGGTAATAATTCTTTGGTTGCAGAAATATAACCGATAGGCGCATCAAACCAAACGTACAATACTTTTCCATCAGCTCCTTCAACAGGAACTGGAACACCCCAATCCAAATCACGCGTCATCGCGCGGGGTTGTAAACCGTCACCACTATCTAACCAGCTTTTACACTGACCGTAAACATTCGTTTTCCAATCCGTATGCTTTGATAAGTAATCTGCAATCTTTGGTTGTAATTTATCTAATGGTAAAAACCAATTCTTGGTCTGTTTTAAAACAGGAACATTTCCCGATAAAGCAGATTTAGGATTTATTAATTCAGTTGGACTTAAAGTCGAGCCGCATTTTTCACACTGATCGCCATAAGCATTTGGGTTTCCACATTTAGGACATTCACCAGTTATATAACGGTCAGCTAAAAACTGTTTAGCTTCTTCATCGTAATATTGTTCAGTTACTTGTTCAGTAAAAGAACCTTTCTCATATAATTTCTTAAAAAAATCGGAAGCAGTTTGATGATGAACTTTACTTGAAGTGCGAGAATACACATCAAAGGAAATGCCAAATTCTTTAAAGGCATCGCCCATTATTTTGTGGTATTTATCTACCACTTGCTGAGGGGTAATCCCTTCTTTTTTAGCTTTTATGGTAATGGGTACGCCGTGCTCATCGCTACCGCAAATAAACTTAACGTCTTCCCCCTTGCTCCTTAAGTAGCGCACGTATATATCGCTAGGTAAGTAACAGCCGGCGAGGTGACCAATATGCACGGGGCCATTGGCGTAAGGCAGGGCAGCAGTTACAAGGGTGCGTTTAAAGAGTTTCGACATAAAAAGCTTTTAATATTAAAAAAAAATTATAATATTCGTACAAAGATACACATTGCCCTTTTAAGTTTTATTAATAACAAAAAATTATTAGCATGTCAAACGCAGAAAAATGGAAAGCAATTGATTTCCCAAAAAAGGTAAAACTTCAGAAAAAATATCTGGTTTCTAATACCGGAAAACTGGCTAGTTATGCAGATTCTCCTAAAAACGCGCAAAAACTTAAAGCAAAACGCATCGAAGACTATCATTGCATCAGTATTCGCATGTTTGGGGTGAAAAAATCACTTTTCGTACACCGTTTGGTGGCAGAGGCATTTTTACGTCAGCCAACACCAAAACATAAATTTGTAATTCACTTAGATCACAATAAAAGCAACAATAATGCCTCTAATTTAAAGTGGACCACCCTTGAACAACAGGTAGAACACCGTAAAACTAGTCCGGCTGTAAAAAGAGCTATTAAAGAACGCGTTTTACAGGATGGAAATTACTCGAAAGTGCTTACTGAAGCAAAGGTGAGAAAAATGAAAGAGGAATTATTCGATCCAAAACGCAAACGCACTTTGAAAAAAATTGCTGCTGCTTATGGTGTTTCAGAAATGAACGTTTACCGTATAAAAAGTGGTGAATTCTGGTATAAAGTGAAAGTGAAAAACGAGCCGGACAACAAAAAATACCTCGAGTATTTGAAAATGAAGAAAAACGCTAAGAAAAAATAATTGTGAAAATACCTCCCACTTTAAAAAAGGGAGACACGGTTGCCATTGCAGCCACTGCCCGAAAAACAAGCAAAGAAGTAATAGAACCCTCAGTTCAAATTTTAAAAAACTGGGGATTGAAAGTTGTTTTTGCTCCAAATTTATTTAAAGAAGAAAACCAATTTGCGGGTTCTGATAAAGAACGTGTGGCAGGTTTTCAATGGGCTTTAGATAATAAAGAAGTGAAAGCAATAATTTTGGCTTGCGGCGGATATGGTACCATGCGTGTTATTGATGGTGTGAACTTCAAAAACTTTGTAAAAAATCCGAAGTGGATTGTTGGGTATAGCGATACCACAATTATTCAGAGTCATTTAACGAATTTAGGTGTTGCTTCTATTCATGGCACAATGGCTTTTCAATTTACAAAACATGAAGAAGCCACAGAGAGTTTAAGAAAAGTTTTATTCGGAGAAAAACAAGAATACGAAGCGGCACCATTTAAATTAAATAGAATTGGAGAAGAAAAAGCAGAAGTGGTTGGTGGGAATTTATCACTGTTATATGCATTAAGCGGTTCCCATTCTGATATTGATACAAAAGGAAAGATTTTATTTTTGGAAGATTTGGATGAATATTTGTATCATGTAGATAGAATGATGCTTCAATTAAAACGTTCAGGTAAATTGAAAAATCTCAAAGGATTAATTGTCGGCGGAATGAGTGATATGAAAGATAACACCATTCCATTTGGTAAAACAGCCGAAGAAATTATTTGGGACGCCGTGAAAGAATATAAATATCCTGTTTGTTTTAATTTTCCCGCAGGACATATCGCAAAAAACTTAGCCTTTTACATTGGTAAAAAAGCAAATTTGAAAGTGACGAAAAAAGGAACTCAACTTTTTTATATTTAGAAAATGTTTTGTAAAACTAACGACGGTTTAAATTTGTATTACGAAGTGCAGGGAAATGTTTCTGCACCAAGAACCATTGTGTTTTTAAATGGACTATCGCAAAGTACAATCGCCTGGATTTTAACAACACCGTATTTTAAAGATAATTACCGCATTGTATTGTTGGATTTTATTTTCCAGGGACAAAGTGATAAAACAGGAAATAGCAGAGGGTTTGATCAACACGCAAAAGATGTGTTATCCGTTTTGGATGAAGTAAAAGAAGACAAAGTTATTATGGCGGGATTATCTTACGGAAGTTTAGTCGCCCAACATTTTGCGGTTTTATTTCCTCAACGCTTAGAAAAATTAATTTTACTTTCCACATTCGCACATAAAACGCCGTATTACGATGCTATTGAATTTGCCTGGTGGCGCGCATTAGAATTAGGGGGTTATCCTTTGATGTTAGACATTATGTTGCCTTCAGTTTTAAGCGAAGATTATTTTAAAAATCCGTTGATTCCAATTGAGATGATGAAACAGGCTCGTCAGGAAGTAAATGGTGAAAAAGAAGCTTTATTCAAACTGATGCAAGCCACAAAAGAAAGAGAAGATTACCGTTACGAGCTGCAAAAAATAAAAACACCAACGATTGTAATTCAGGGTGAAAAAGACTTATTGTTTCCAATACATATGGCAGCGGAGGTTGCTAAAAACATCAAAGATTCTCAACTAAAAATTATTCCGGGCGCCGGTCACACCCTTAACCTCGAGGCGATTTCCCAAATGAGCAAAGAGATAAAGGATTTTATTGAGAAATGATTTATTTATGTCTCTTCTTTTTTGGATGTTGTCGTGTATCCCAAAACGTGAGGATGTCAATCGTTTCCAAGTTAATTTTATAGATCATTAAATTGTGTGGGGTAACAAGTGCTTCACGAATGTTTTTCTTGTTGGTTTTTCGAAACATTTTTGGATTTGCGGAAATAAATCTAACTACTATCTCAGTCGCATTAATGAAATTCTCAACTTCACGAGGAGTCCATTTACTCTCAATATAATCAATGATTTTATTAAAAGTGTTAATAGACTCCGGCGTCCACCTTACTTCTTTAGCCATTTCTTGTAGCGCTTCATTACCTGCTCATGAGGTATGGTTTGCCCGGACTCAGATTCTTTAAGGCCTTTTTCGATAGATAGCTTTATTTCAGAAGGAAGTTCTTCCCACCAATTTTCGTTTTGGGTCGAAAACACGGCTTTAATATGATTGATAATGTCTTTATCATTTGTATTTAAAAGCTGCTTAGCTAATTCTAATTTTGTTAAAGCAATATTCATAATTTCTAAACCAAAGATACAAAAAACATCATCCAAAACAAAGCCGATTTTCGGGGCGCTTGTAAGGACATTTTTCGTAATTTTAGCCGTAACAATTGACTATGAATTTTGTTGAAGAATTAAAGTGGAGAGGCATTTTGCACGACATTATGCCCGGTACCGAAGACCTGTTAAAAAAAGAAACAGTTACGGCTTATATTGGATTTGATCCAACCGCCGACTCATTGCATGTTGGGAGCTTAGCACAAATAATGACTTTGTTGCGTTTTCAAAAAGCGGGACATAAACCTATTGCTTTAATTGGTGGTGCAACCGGAATGGTGGGCGATCCGAGTGGAAAGTCAGAAGAACGTAATTTGTTAGATGAAGAAGCGCTGAACAAAAATATCGCGGGGATCAAAAAACAATTAGAGAAATTTTTAGATTTTAATTCAGGAGCGAATGGCGCGGAGTTAGTGAATAACTACGATTGGATGAAAGAATTTTCATTCTTAACATTCATTCGCGAGGTAGGAAAATATATTTCTGTGAATTACATGATGGCAAAAGACTCTGTAAAAAACCGTTTGGAAAACGGAATGAGTTTCACAGAGTTTAGCTACCAACTATTACAGGGTTACGATTTTTATCATTTATACAAACACAAAAACTGCAAACTCCAAATGGGCGGTAGCGACCAGTGGGGAAACATTACTACAGGAACAGAATTAATCAGAAGAAAGAGTGGTGGAGAAGCTTTTGCTTTAACAACTCAATTAATAAAAAAAGCAGACGGTTCTAAATTTGGAAAAAGCGAAAGCGGAAATATTTGGTTAGATAAAACAAAAACATCTCCATATAAATTTTACCAATTCTGGTTAAACGCGAGTGATGCAGATGCCGCGACTTATGTTAAATATTTTACTTTATTTGATAAAGCTGAAGTTGATGCATTAGAGGCAAAACACAATGCTGCTCCTCACGAGCGTCATTTACAAAAAGCATTAGCAAAGGATATTACGGTTCGTGTTCATGGCGAACACGAGTTTAATGATGCTGTAACTGCAACAGAAATTTTATTTAAAGGAAGCGTAGAAGATTTAGCGAAGTTAGATGAAGCGACATTTTTAGATGTCTTTGATGGCGTACCAATGTTCGATATTTCTAAATCAGAATTAAATGCAGGCATTGGGGTTTTGGATTTTTTAGCAGAGAAAACTAAAATATTCCCAAGTAAAGGTGAAGCTCGTAAAATGGTTCAGGCCGGAGGCGTTAGTGTAAACAAACAAAAGTGGGAAGATGAAAAATCGAATCTCACAATGGGAAATACATTAAACAACAAATATATTTTAGTTCAAAAAGGAAAGAAGAATTATTTTTTGTGTAAGGTTAATTAGCGGGATGATATGGCACTAAGGCAATCACAAAGTTTAAAATTATTACAGAAACTTTCTCCGCAGCAAATTCAGCTCATGAAATTGTTGCAGTTGCCTACGCTTGCCCTCGAAGAAAAAATAAAGGAAGAATTAGAATTAAATCCAGCCCTCGAAGAAGATGATAACATCAGTAACGACGAGGAAGAATTATATAGCAACGAAGATATTGAAGACAATGGTGATGAGGGAGAAGCTGAGGTAGAAGATTTTCAGGAAAAAGAAGTTGAGAAGATTGATGATAAAGTGGAGATGGAAGATTACATGGGCGATGAGGAGATTGATTCTTACAAATACGATGTCAGCAACAAAGGCGCCGATGATGATTCGAGAGAGTTTGTTGTAGTTGAAGGTCCGGATTTTCATAGTTTACTCGAGCAGCAATTAGGTTTACGCGATTTAAATGAAACCGAATACACTATTGGTTTGTATTTGATTGGTTGTATTGATGAAGACGGATACATTCGCAGGGAAATAGAATTAATTGTTGATGATTTAGCTTTCAGTTATAATATCTCAACCGATATTCCTACTATAGAAAAAGTATTAAAGCATATTCAGGAATTAGATCCTGCCGGTGTGGGTGCGCGAAATTTGCAAGAATGTTTACTAATTCAACTCGAGCGGAAAATAGATAAAACTAAAGAAGTATTATTAGCCATTGATGTTGTAAAAAACATGATGGAAGATTTTTCCAGAAAGCATTACGAAAAAATTACGCGCCGTTTAAATATTGATGATGAAGATTTGAAAGATGTCATCAATGAAATCACGCATTTAAATCCTCGTCCCGGTAGTTCAGGAAATGCAATGACCGCTTCTGAAGTTGTTCCGGATTTCACTATTGCAGTTGTAGATGGAAAACCTGAATTAAGTATTAACTCAAGAAATTTGCCGGAATTAAAAATTAGCAAAGATTATATTGAGATGCTGAAAGAGTATTCCCGTCAGAAGGACAAGAGTAGCAAAGAAGCAACCGGATTTATAAAATCAAAAATTGAAAATGCACAGTGGTTTATTGATGCATTACAGCAGCGTCACCAAACCATGATGGTGGCTATGCATTCGATAATGGAATATCAGGAAGAATATTTTATTACCGGTGATGAATCGAAATTGAAGCCAATGATTTTAAAAGACATTGCCGAAAAAGTAGGGATGGATATTTCGACAATTTCCCGCGTCGCCAACAGTAAATATGTGCAAACGCCTTACGGAACCTTTTTATTAAAAACATTTTTCTCAGAATCGATGAGTATGGATAGCGGAGAAGAAGTGAGCTCCCGCGAAGTAAAACGCATTTTAAAAGATTGCGTTGACAACGAAGACAAAAAGAAACCCCTCACCGATGACGCCCTCTGCGACATCTTAAAAGAAAAAGGCTATAACATTGCAAGAAGAACAATAGCAAAATACCGAGAGCAATTAGATGTTCCTGTTGCGAGGTTGAGGAAAGAGTTGTGATTATTGTCATTTGAACCCTCAAAATTGTTTTGTATCTTTATTAGATGAAGAAATTTTTCATATTACTATTTGTAATTGCTTTTGCAAAGATGGATGCGCAGTTTATTATCGCTGGGCAGTATACGACTAATGATTATTTTCATGATGTAGTGCCGGATTCTGTATATAAAGCTGTTGGATCTTCTCTGCCTGCAATGGTTACTAAACCACTTGACGTTAATGGAGATGGTATCATTGACTTCGATTTAGTTTCTTATAAAGGCGGAGGTTCAGGAAATCCTCAAAGAAGCGCGTATATTACCCCCAAAAACAATAATCAAATTTTAATGCAGGATACAGCAGTATGTACCTATACTAACGGATCACCACTATGTTGCGGAACTATTACTGTAATGGCGGCAAAACCAACAATCTTAGGAGACAGTATTAAAAATAGGGGTAAATGGTATAATAATACCCAATATCTCTATGAGATCAACTATTGTAATGTGGGATATTTTGCACTTAATAATTTTATTGGTGTACGCGTGTTTAATGGAAGTGACACTTTGTATGGTTGGATAAAAGTTGCATTTACAGCTCCTTCCGGATATGCCGCTATTACACTCTATGAGTTTGCATGTAATAGAAGTTGTCAGGCTGCACCTTCTATTACTGTTGCTACTACATCAACTTTAATCTGTAGCGGAGAAACAAGTACAATTAGTGCAAGTGGTGCATCATCGTATACTTGGAGTACAATGTCAAATGGAAACAGTATAATTGTTAGCCCTACTGTTACAACAAGCTATACCGTTGATGGAGTTTCCGCTGGCTGTCCGGTTAGTGCTGTTATTACTCAAAGTGTTGACGCTTGTATAGGGATTAAAGAGTACGAGCAAAACTTTTCGATTGGTGTTAAACCTAACCCAACAAATGGCCAGGTTGAGTTTACTTTGAATAGACCTGTTTCGGACATAAACATAAGACTAATTAATAGTTTGGGGCAAATCATTTTAGAAGACAAAAAGGCAAATTCAAATAAATTCGCTTTTGATATTTCTAACTACTCCAACGGAGTTTATTATGTTGAAATAGAAAGTAGTCATGGAATTTCAAGAACTAAATTCGTGAAGGATTAGTTCTTTCTGAAAAACAAGATCGCCCACGAGACTTTTAACATGTAATAAATGCCACGCCATCCGCTAATGGATGAAGTGCCGCCATCTCGCGCTTCCATAATAACTGGTGTTTCCTTTACACGAATTCCTTTTTTAATTAAATGCAAAGCTGATTCCGGTTCTGGATATTTTTTTGGATAATATTTTACACACTCTTCAATCGCTTTTTTATTAAACGCACGGTAACCTGATGTGCAATCGGAAATGGTTTGCCCACAACGTAATTTTATTAATGCGCTTAAAAATTTTATACCAGCTCTTCTTAAAAAACTACTTTGAAATCCTTCTTTATCAATGAATCGTGAACCAATACAAACATCAGTGTCGTTATTTAAAATAGGTGTAATAATTTTTATTAATTCCAACGGCGGATGTTGTCCGTCGCCATCCATTTGCACAGCCACATCAAAACTGTTTTGGTGCGCATATTTTAAACCACTTTGCACGGCACCACCAATCCCAAGATTAACTGGCAAATCTAAATAATGGTTGCTGTGTTTTTTAATTTCTGAAAGTGTATTATCGGTAGAAGCGTCATTGACCGGCAAGGCAATAAGTTCGCAATTGGGTACGTTAATGCTTTTTAATTGTTGCAAGATACTGCCAATGCTCTGCTCTTCGTTATAGCAGGGTAAAATGATGAGTATTTTGGTTGTTTTATTCAATTTAATTAACCGAAGGTAAGGTTTTATATTTGAGTGAAAAGTAGTTTTGAAACGAAAATGGAACCTTTTTTTTGCTTATTTTTAGCTGATAAAGTATGATTAAAAATCTTCTGAAAAATAAAAACACGCTCCTGAAAATTCTGGTATTAATTATCATTTCTGTTTTATACCTCGGCCGTAGTTTTAATGATTTTAAAGAACCATCCATTAAAGGTGATGGCTTAGAATACCTCTTAATGACGGAAGCATTAAGAAATCATTTTAGTCCGGATATTACTACTGCAGATTTAATTGCCTTCAAAGAGAGATATACTAAATATCACGGCTGGAACGACTTTGCTCCTAAAAATCTAGATATTCAAATAGAGTATTTTCCTAAATCAAAGCTCGTATACAAAGAAACAACCAACATGGGTTTTTTCTGTAATAGGAACGGGAAATGGCATTGTCAACATTTCTTTTTCTACTCCCTTGTAAATTTACCTGCATATTGTTTAGCAAAGAAAAGTGGCCCACTAAGAAGTTTTTATATAACAAATGCGCTTTTGGTTATTCTTACTTGTTTTGCTTTTTTGTTCTTTACTCCTTTTACTTTGTTTAATCAAGTCTTATCCGCTTTGTGTTTTTGTTTTAGCGCAGCTTATTGGTATTTGGGCTGGCAGCATACTGAAATTTTTACAATGAGCTTAGTTGCACTTTCATTAATTGTACTTTTCAATAAAAAAAATGGCCTTGCCATTTTAATATTGGCTCTTGCTTGTCTGCAAAATCAGCCTTTAGTTTTATTGCTTGGTTTATTTGTGCTTATAACTCTGCAACAGAAAGGTTATACTATTAAAACAATTTTAAAATATGGTTTATTAGCAGCTATTGCGTTTATCCCGCCGCTATACTATCTGATAAATTTCGGAACCACTAATTTAATTGCTGATGCGGGTTTTTTAGACACAAAATATATAACCGCAAACCGGGTATCCGGATTTTATCTGGATATCAGCCAAGGAATGATACTCGCCATACCATTTATTTTACTGGCTTATTTGCCGTTGGTGTTTATTGAAGTGAGAAAAATGTGGCGCAAAGAAATCGGATTTGATTTTAGTATTTTAATTCCTTTGGTTGTTTTGTGCATAAGCATTACAGTCTCCACTATGGGCAATTGGAATCACGGCATGGCCATAATTAACCGTTATGCCTCTTGGTTAGGTATTGTTGTAATGGTACATACTTTTTATTTGGCCCATAAACTCAGTCATTTAAGGACAACAATTTTGTTTAATTATTTTTTCATGACGCAATTCATAACTGTGTTCTATCATCAGCAATTCAATAAATTTGATTGGAGCTCGGGTAGCTTTCCTCCTATGGCAAAATGGGTATTGAGAAATCATCCGGCAGTATATAATCCGGATCCAATGATTTTTGCAGGACGCGTCCCTCCGGGAAGTGTTTTAAATCCTGAATCTTCTCCCATTATATATTTTCATCATAAGCTGGTAAAAAAGATAATGGTGCATCGCAATAAAATCGATGATTTAAAGGATTATGGTTTTTCGTCAAATGATATTGCTGACATGAAAAATAAATTAAAGTTTAATTTTGATTGGGCCTATATAAATGATGGTGATTATAAAAGTACACTTACCGGAGAACAAGTGTTTTATAAGTTAAGAGAACGTAAAATACAAACAGTACTTAAAAAAATACAAACATCACCGTCTTGGATGGAGCAAATTCATCAAAAAGCGAAAAGTTGGAATTTAACAGTAGAAGAAGTGTTACTGAAAGATGCTGAATACGCTGTTTCATTGGGGGAGAAGGCTGAAGATGAGGACTAAGTCCCCCTTTTCTAACCTTAATTTTAAGGGAAAATTCATGCTTTTTTATTACTTTTACCCTTTATGAAAAAAGAGCTCTTTTCACGGATAACGAATAAAGAATTTTTGCTCAAGATTCTTGTGCTCTTTTTGATTTCTTATCTGTATCTGTACCGTTCGTTTAACAGTTTTAAAACACCTTACGTAACCGGCGACGGGTTTGAGTACATTTTAATGACTGAAGCTTTTTACAATCATTTAAGTCCGAAAATTGAAGCGAGCGACATTAAGAGCTTTAAAGAAAAATTTGTTAAGCATCACAACTGGGATGTTTTTTATAAAAAAGAATTTGTAGACAACCTGATTGTTTATTTTGAAACTTCGAAACGTGATTTCAGGGAGGGTAAGGGAGGATTTTATGTGAATAGGAATAAGAATTTCTATTCTTATCACTTCTTTTTTTATTCACTTATTAATTTACCGTCTTATGCTATTAGTCAGCATTACGGCCCTCTGCGCTCATTTTATTTTACAAATGCAATTCTGGTCATACTTACAACAATTGTTTTACTTTTTTTCACGCCTTTCCATTTTTACAAACAAATTTTAGCGGCACTTTGTTTTTGTTTTGGCACCTGCTACTGGTATTTAGGCTGGCAGCATACCGAGGTGTTTTCGGCTTCATTGGTAACAATTGCCTTGGTTCTTTTCTTTAATAAAAAACATTATTGGTCGTTGTTTGTTATGGGGCTTGTATGTTTGCAAACTCAGCCTTTGGTATTATTGGTAGGATTTATTGGTTTGGCAACATTAATTGAAAAAGGGTTTAACAAAAAGAACATTCTCATCATTGCTGCTTTGAGTGCTATTGCTTTCATCCCACCTTTATTCTATTTAATAAATTACAATTCAACCAATTTAATAAAAGACGCAGGATTTTTAGACACCAAGTATATTACCTTGAACAGAGTTACAGGATTTTATTTTGATGTCAATCAAGGCTTAATTTTAGCTATTCCTTTAATACTTTTAATCTATTTGCCTTTATTAATTATTGAACTGAAAAATATAAGACAGAAGAAGTCGGCGTTTGATTTTTCATTGCTTCTTCCGTTGTGCATTATCGCCATTAGTATAACCATATCTACTATGGGCAACTGGAATCACGGTATGGCCATTGTTAACCGTTATGTTTCATGGATAAGTTGTATTGTCATGATTCACGTTTTCTATTTAGCAGACAAGCTCAATATTTTAAAATCTTTTAGTTTGTTTCATTATTTCTTTTTTACACAAGCGATAACAATATTGTACCACCAAAAATTTAATCAGTATGATTGGAGCCAGAATCAACACACTCCATTAGCAAAATGGATACTTAATCATCATCCTACATGGTATTCTCCCGATCCATATATTTTTGCTTTAAGAACTCAGCCGTATACTAACTTGGTAGAAGACAATTCGCCTTTTGTTTTTTTTGATGAAGAAAAGAAAGTGAAAAAAGTTTTAGCCAATAGAAACACATTAGACAGACTTGTTGATTTTGGGTATAGAAAAGAAGATATAGCTGAAATGAAAAAGACTGTGAAGTTTAATTACGACTGGGGATATTTAGACGGGTTTGAAACGTCGTTTAATAGTGACCAGATTTATAAAGTAATTCATGAACGAAAAGTGCAGGCTGCTTACGGTAAAATTTTGAGTTCAAAAGATTGGACAGCTCAAATACACGAGAAAGCGAAGAAATGGAATATGACCTTTGAGCAGGTAATACGGTTAGATGCAGAATATATTGTAGAGCTGGATGAAAAGGCCCAAAATGAAATAGGAAAATAATGAAGCACATACAACTTATACGCGTTCAGCAATGGCTTAAGAATTTTTTCATCTTTGCGCCATTGTTTTTTTCAGGCCATTTATTGGATTTGGATAAATTGTCTTACTGTGCATTAGCTTTTTTAGCATTTAGTTTAAACGCAAGTAGTATTTATATAATCAATGATTATAACGATATTGAAAAAGACAGGTTACATCCAACAAAAAGATTACGTCCTTTGGCAGCCGGCACAATTTCAAAAGCATCAGCTGTAACTTTATTTTGTTTTCTTTCCATCGCTTCCTTTATTTTGGCATTTGGTATAGGCACAAATCTTGGAATTGTAATTAGTGTTTATTTTGTGATGAACCTTATTTATTCATTTGGCTTAAAGAAAGTTTCTTTAATTGATATTTTTATTATCGCGATAGGGTTTGTTTTGCGCGTTACAGCGGGTGGCGCAGTGACCGGAATTGAAATTTCGCATTGGTTGTATATCATGACTTTTTTAGTAGCACTCTTTATTGCTTTTGCTAAACGTCGTGATGATGTATTATTGGAAATGGAGACAGGTGAAAAGATGCGGAAATCAGTATCGGGATATAATCTGGAATTTATTTCATCAGCCATCAGTATTCTTTGCGGTATTTTAGTGGTGTCGTATTTGTTATACATCACTTCTCCTGAGATTACTTTACGTTTTCAAAACAAGCATGCGTATATTTCTACACTGTTTGTGATTATGGGCATTCTTCGCTATTTGCAAATTACTTTGGTTGAAAAAAATAGCGGCTCCCCAACAAAAGTATTAATGAGGGACGGCTTCCTTCAAATTACCATACTATTATGGATGATTTTTTTCGCTGTAATTATTTATACAAAATAAAATGACTAATTCCGACATCATAAAATTTTTAACGGCTAAAACAACTAATGCCGGATTTGTAGATAGATTAAAAATAAAGTACAGACCGATTATTTGTCCGTTTATAGATTTAATTGAGTTTGCTAAAGACAAAAAATCCGTATTTGATATTGGTTGTGGCTCAGGACAATTTTGCGCCTTAATTGCAAAATACACCGGGGTCGAAAAAATAATGGGAATTGAGATTAACGAACGCTTAGTAAATAACGCTAATGAAGTTAATGAGGAGTTTCGCGATAAAAAGGAAATTAAGTTTTCGGTGTTTGATGGTAAAGTTATACCTGATGAAATAAAGGATTACGATTTGGTATATATGATAGATGTGTTTCATCATATTCCTCCGGCCCAGCAAATCGCATTCATGCAACAGTTGCAACAAAAAATGAAACCGGGCGCTGTTTTAATTTTTAAAGATATTGATGGCGGTTCTCCGCTTGTAGTTTGCAATAAAATGCACGATATGGTTTTTGCTGGAGAGATTGGAAAAGAAATTTCTTTCACGAAAGCAAAAGACATGTTAAGTACTGCAGGTTTTAAAATCACTAATAGCTTCAAGAAAACAGTTTTTGTTTACGCCCACTACTTTGTTATTTGTCAGAAATAAGAATGAGTAAAACGCTTGTATTATTTGATTTTGATGGAACACTCACCAAAAGTGATACATTCCCCCAATTCATCTTTTTCTCGCAAGGTTATTTTAAGGGGATAATGGGATTTATCATCTTTTCACCTTTGATTTTTTTGTTTTTTATAAAAGTACTGAGCGGTGACACACTTAAAGAAAAAATGATTTCTTTTTATTTTATGGGACAAAGTAAGGATGTATTAAGGGCAAAGGGCGAATCTTTTATTCAAAACTTAATAAAACTTGAAGAGTTTAACACCTCCCTTATACAAAAATTAGCAAAAGCAAAAATGGAGGGAAGTGATGTTTGTATTGTATCTGCCTCATTAGATATTTGGATAGAGCCTTTCTGTAAAAAACACGGTATTGAATATTTGTGTACAGAGCTGAATTTTATCAACGGCATTTCCACGGGAAAATTAGAAACACCAAATTGTAATCGCGCTGAAAAAGCTGTGCGTATTAAGCAAAAATATAATTTGTCAGACTACTCTAAAATCATCGCTTATGGAAATAGTAGCGGGGATAAAGCAATGTTTGATTTAGCAAACGAAACTCATTTAGTAAAGAACGGATAAGAAATGGTATTCAGCTCCTCCATATTCCTCTTTATATTTCTGCCAATAGTTTTGTCGGTTTACTTTCTGGTGCCTAAGCAATTTAAAAATATTGTACTCTTAATTTCCAGTATTTTCTTTTATGCATGGGGTGCGCCGAAATTTATATTTGTTATTTTAGGAACAACTTTTGTAGATTATTTCTTCGTTAGATTATTACATAGTTCAGAAACTAAGTTTAAACGAAATCTGTTTTTGATTTTATCCTTATCCATTAATCTCGGCCTCTTATTCTATTTTAAGTATTGTAATTTCTTTATCGAAAACATAAATGTAATTCTGGCCGGTGTTGGTGTAAAAGAAATTGTATGGCTAAAATTGGTTTTGCCTATTGGTATTTCTTTCTACACTTTCGAGTCCTTAACTTATGTAATCGATGTTTACCGAAGAGTGCATGCGCCGTTAAAGAATTTCTGGGAGTATCAATTGTATATTATTCTGTTCCCGAAACTAATTGCCGGACCAATTATCCGTTATCATGATATTGCGGATCAAATTAAGGGCCGTTTTTCGAGTGACAATATCGACAATAAAATAAATGGTTTTTTCAGATTTGTAATAGGGCTGTCTAAAAAAATATTGATTGCAAATGTATTGGGAGAAGTAGCCGACAATGCTTATAATTTACCAATAGAACAAGTGAACAGTTCTATGGCTTGGGTAGCGATGTTATGTTATACGTTTCAGATTTATTTTGATTTCTCGGGGTATTCAGATATGGCAATTGGTTTGGCTTTGATGTTCGGTTTTAAATTTCCGGAGAACTTTAATAATCCATACATCTCGCAAAGCATAACTGAATTCTGGCGTCGCTGGCACATTTCATTGGGAGCCTGGATGAAAAATTATTTATACATTCCTTTAGGAGGTAATCAAGTAAAATCAAATTACAGATTGTATTTGAATCTATGGCTTGTTTTTTTGGCTTCCGGCTTATGGCATGGCGCTTCGTGGAATTTTGTGTTATGGGGTGCTTATCATGGTTTGTTTTTGGTATTGGAAAGAATGTTCCTCCTTAGAGTTTATGAAAAATTAGGAAAGGCCGTTAGTATCATCATTTGTTTTTTCATTGTCAATATTGGTTGGATTTATTTTAGAGTAGAAGATTTGAGTACAGCCAATCAGTTTGTTGGAAAATTATTTGCGTTCGATTTTTCACACATGCCGGTTCGATTTGATTATAAAGCTATCTGCGTTTCAATAATGGCTATTGTTTTCATTTTTATGTGGTCGTTCAAAAAAGCGGAGTTGTTTCAGGAGAAAATATTATTCGGAACAACAAACTCCACACTTGTATTGAAATGCTTCGCGTGTTTAATATTATTTATCTTGTGTTCTGGTTATATTGTAGCATCCGACTTTAATCCTTTTATTTATTTTAGATTTTAATTGAGCAAAGCAAAACATATTTGTTTTTGGACATTACTTTTGGTGATGTGGTTGCCTCTTTTTCAAATGGTATTTCATTTAGTAGAAAGTGGAGGTCTGAAGGGAGCTTTCGTGCCACATGCTAAGCCTGAGTTAAGTGATTCTTCATGGTTTAATGGTGATTACCAGAAGCAATATGAGCAATATCTGAATGATACTGTGGGATTTCATCAAGACCTTGTAAGACTGAGAAATCAAATAGATTTTTCCTTGTTTGATAAATGTCATTCTTATGATATTGAAGTTGGCAAACAAGGTTATTTAATTGCAACTACGCATATAGATTACCACCTTGGCAAAAATCATGAACGGCCATCTAAGATTGATTCGACAGTAAACATGTTAAAACAATTGAACGACACTTTGACTAAAATGAACAAGTCTCTTATTTTAATATTTGCACCAAGCAGAGGTGCTTTTTATAAGGAACTAGCCCCTTCTTGGTACGATTTAACTCCTGCGCACGAATCAGATTATCAACACTACATTAAGTCATTGTCGGGCACAAAAATTAATTATATAGATTTTAATGCAGCATTTTTACAGAAAAAAGAAACTTCGAAATATCCGTTATTTACAAAATGTGGAATTCACTGGAGTAATTATGGAGGAGCTATTGCCGCTGATTCTATGGTGAAATATATCGAAAAATTAAGAGGTGTGGATTTGCCGGATATTAAATTCTCAAAAATAGAACAAAGTAAAAAGGCAAGAGGAGCAGATGCAGATTTGAACAGCACCTTAAATTTAATTTGGCCCGTTAAAAATAATTTGATGGCTTATCCTAAACTTAGATTTAACCGAGTTAATAAGCAAAAATTGAAACTGCTAACTATAGGTGACAGTTTTTATTTTGTAGTATTAGAAAGTGAAGTGCCGGTAGAAGCTTTTGACGAGCACTCGTTTTGGTATTATAATGGTTCTATTTCTTCAAATGGACCTAATGCGTGGAAATCTGTTGGCGACCTTAGTTTGGTATCTGAAATAAGAAAACATGACGTAATTACATTAATTGCTACAGAAACTAATCTTGGTAATTTGGGATGGGGATTTATTGAACAGGCTTGGCAAGCATTCTGCACACCTAGCGGCGCAAGATTAATTTATTATATAGATAAAATAAAGAATGATTCGGTGTGGCTTCAACAGATAAAAGATAAAGCTAAACAAAGTAATAAAAATGTGGACTTGCAAATACAACAAGACGCTAATTATGCAGTTGGATTAGAGAATCAGAAAAAATAAGTTTAGCTACCTAAAGCTAATTTTTGTCTCCACAAATCAATCGGCCGTTCAATTATAAAATGTATGATTACAGAAATGACTAATGTTGCCAAAAAGCAATATAGTCCGATATGATTGCCTGCAACGCCTTGTCCCCATAAATAATATAGTACAGGATAGTGAACGATGTACAAGGGATAAGAAAGCTCTCCAATTAAACGATCGGCCTTACTATGTTTAGTTATACTGAATAATTTAGGAACCATTATAGCAAATGGTAAAATAATAATCATTGGAAATAGAGTATAGGAGAACATTAATGCAAGACAAACCAAAAAGACCAGAATTACTTTTTTGTCGGTTAACTCGAAATTTATATTTTTTGAATAATGCCAAGCCAGTGCGCCTAATGCAAAATAAATAAAACTAGACGGCAGTAAATGATATTGGTAAATAATATTAAAATGACCTGAAAGAATAAAATAAAAGTAATACAAAACACCAATTACAAAATATATCCAAATGCGTTTTAGTGATTTTAAGATAAAAGGAGCCATTAAATAAAAAACCATTTCCATACTGATACTAAATGATGGTTGATTAACCAACAAGCGGTAGCCATTAGAAGTGTCATTAAGAAAAGCCGGATAATAATGAAGATCACAATTATCAAGACTTAATAGCCAAAACGAATCGGTTCCAAAAATAAAAATGTTGCTAAGCCAAACATAAGCCTTAACGCTTAAACCACAATCCTTAACAGCATTTAAAATATTTGTACCTAAATCAGTAAAAGTGCAAGCCAGAATTAGAACAACAATATATGTAGGCCACAGTCTAAGGAAGCGGTTACCATAAAAACGTAAAGTATTATTCTGATATTTTGTGTTTAAAACCATGGCCATATAAAAGCCGGAAATAATAAAAAATAGAGCTACAGCTTGCCTGCCATCAATTAATTGCATGGCCCACATGGGGTAGGGCTTTTCTCCCGGAAATGGAATTCCAATCCCGGTAGCATGAGAGGCTATAACTGAGAGCGCCAGTAAAAATCTTAAAATGCCCATGCTTTAAATTAATTACTTTTCTGTAAACCTGTTTTAGTAATTACGCTGCTTTCCTGATAGTTTTCGTAATCCGTATTTATCTCCCATAAATTATGTTTGGTTCCGTCGAGAATGTTTTTTGCAGCAAGTACTCCCATTAAAATACTATGGTCTTGATTATTGTATTTGAAAGCGCCGTAACGTCCAATCACGTGTAAATTTTTTATCTCACTCAAATAGTCTTCAATAGGTTTTAAAGTATCTTTATAACCGGTACTATAAACAGGATAACAACGTGGTATTTTGTAAACATGACCGGCGCTTATTTCTGCAGAACCAATTAAGCCGGTTTTACGAAGTTCTTCTTTTCCTAATTCAATCAATTTGTTTTCATCTCTTGTCCAAATTTCATCTTCATCATAACACCAATATTCTAAAGCACAAATAGTACTTTTTTCATTTCCATATAAACTTGGCACCCAATTTCTGAAATTAGTTAAACGACCCATTTCTAAATCATTGCTATGTACATACAACCAGTTATCAGGAAATAAATTTACGGCTTGAACATTTAAATAAACAATAATAGTATTTCTGAATTTCAAACTGTTTGCTGCTTGTTTAATAGTATCAGGCACTTCTGGCAAACGCGTAACCATAAGCGATAATGGCATTGAAGAAATAATATGATCGTATTCTTTTATAGTTCCATCTTCTAATTCCAAAGCACAAGCCACGCCGTTTTTTGTAATTACTTTTTTTACGGGACTTTTTAAATTTACGTTTCCGCCTTTGCTTTTAATAAATGCGGCCATGCGTTCATAAACCATTCCTGTGCCGCCATGTGGATACGCAAATTGATCAACTAAAGTTTTGTGTTTACCGCTATTGCCAAACAATGCGGTTTTAATGGCTTCTCCTAAACTGAATTTTTTAATACGTTGTGCAGCGAAGTCTGCATCCAAAACATTACAAGGTATTCCCCATAACTTTTCGGTGTAGGTTTTAAAAAATACCTGATATAATTTTTTCCCAAAACGATTGGTAACCCATCCTTCAAATGTACTGATGTCTTTTGTTGGAGAAATTTTTTCGATGCCGTAATAAATAATACAGGTAATTGCTTTAAATATTCCGAGATTCATTAAAGCGTTAAATGCTTTTATGGGATAATGAAAAAACTTTTTGTTATAGTAAATGCGTGTTAAACGATCTACCATTTCATAATCTTTACCAACTACTTCAAGCCATAATTCGTTTACGCGAGTATCATTACTAAAAAATCGGTGCGGACCAATATCAACTTTTTGATTCCAAAGTTCAATTGTTTTTGACATACCTCCCACAGAAGGACTCGCCTCATATAAATCTATTTCGTTTATTTTCTTCGCTAGTTCATATCCGGCTGTCATCCCGGCTGGTCCCGCGCCTATTACGGCTACTTTCATTGTTCTAATTTAGTTAATTTTCTGTAACGGTCTATTTTGGTTTGTAGTCCTGATTAATGTAATGTGTAATTTTTATGCCTTTATAGTCTGAAATATCCTCTGCCTGTTTATATTTTAGCGCTAATCTTTTTGGAATAGTTTCCTGCGGGTCGTAATACCCAAAGAACGACCTTGTGTAGTAAATATGATGATACATTGAAAAATCTTCATCTTCGGGCCACGTTTGCGTAAATGGCGTATAAACATTGTTTTTACGTAAGGCCTGATGTTTTAAATGATAGGCCCCTATTCTGAAAATTTCTTTATCATAATAATAAGCGAATTGATCTTGCATATCATTAATGATTAATGTCGTGTTGTCTTTTTGTAAACTCTTAAGATGTGGTATCGCTTTATTATAATCATTTAACGATTCGCGCGGAATAATCATTTTTGAAAAGGAAAAAATTGAAAGCGTTAAAAATAGAGCAAGCTTTATATAGAAATTAAAATTAAGCAGCGAGAACAGGTAAGCATATGCGAGGATAAATCCAAGTGTAGTGAAAAGAACGTAGCGCTTAAGAAATATTGGAGTGTATCCTGCCAGAAAATAATTTAAATATAATAAGCCGGGGCCCGCAACTAAAGCAAAGAGCAACATTTTCCAATTAAAACCTTCGTGTCTGAATTTTTTTATACATAGCAAAACAATGAAAAGTAATGCGCTGTAAATGTGAGCTTGATATAAGCCCTTACTATTATAAAAATCGTAGATGCAATTTTTGAAGTCGGCGTAAGTGGGTTTCGCTAACCACATGGCCTTACCGCCTTCAAGCAATAAAAACACAAGTCGATCTTTCCAAGGAAAAAGAAGGCCGACGAGAATAAATCCTGATAAAATAAAATAAATCAAAAGTGATTTTCTGATTTGCAAACTAAGAACCTTATTCCCATTAGTATTAATTTCGGTTTTGTTTTGAAATGCAAATAAAGGAAAGAGGATGATTTCGCCAACAATAATAAAGCACGCTAAAAAATGCGAATAAAATATACAGGCATTTACTATTGCAAATAAAATCGCTTTCAAAAGTGTTGGTCGGTTAATAAGCGATAGAAATAAATAATAAGACAAAATCACCCATAGTACAATGAGAGCATAGGTTCTTGCTTCTTGGGCATAATAATATAGCTCGTTTGAAGTTAAATAGGCTATTGAAGCAAAAACGGCACTTTGCCAATTAAAGAAATGCAGACACAACAGAAATAAAATTCCTGCTGCTAAAGCGCTTGCTAATACTGAAAGAGAGCGAACGCTTACTTCCGAATCACCAAACATATTTATCCAATAATGCATTGCTATACCGTAGAGTGGTGGATTAGGTTCATCCACCATAGCAACTGTAATTATTTCGCCAACCGATTTATGAGCGAGTTGAACGCTGTAACATTCATCGAGCCACAAGCTATTATCGCCAACAAATAAAAACTTGAAAAGAAAGTTTACACTAACAATTATAATGAACAGAACCCATTTGTATTTTAAAATAAATTCTTTCATTAAGGTCGTTGTTTATTGCAGCTTCTTTTTATTTAGAGTGTCATTTCAGGAATTTCACCTTCAATAATTAATTTTCCGGCTGTTGCATTTTTAATTTGTTCAACTGAAATGCCCGGAGCGCGTTCTAATAATTTAAATCCGCCTTCCGGTAATACATCGTACACACCTAATTCGGTTACAATTTTTTTAATACATCTTACACCGGTAAGGGGTAAAGAACAACTTGCTAATAATTTAGATTCGCCTGCTTTGTTTACTTGTTGCATGGCTACTATAATGTTTTTTGCAGAGGCTACTAAATCCATAGCGCCGCCCATTCCTTTAACCATTTTGCCTGGAATTTTCCAGTTAGCGATATCTCCATTTTCGCTCACTTCCATCGCTCCTAAAATAGTTAAATCTACTTTTTGTGCACGTATCATTCCGAAGCTCGTTGCTGAATCAAAAATAGAAGAACCATTTAACAGAGTTACAGTTTGCTTTCCTGCATTTATTAAATCCGCATCTTCTTCACCCTCGAATGGAAACGGCCCCATACCTAAAATTCCGTTTTCAGATTGCAGCTCAACATTAATTCCTTCAGGAATATAATTGGCCACTAAAGTAGGAATACCAATTCCTAAATTTACATACATGCCGTCTTTTACTTCTCGGGCAATGCGTTTTGCTATACCATTTTTATCTAACATAATTACTGACGAATAATTTTAACATTTAACTGATCAACATCGTAAGCGCCCTTACCTGTAGTTTTAAATTGAAAAATTTTAAGAAGACGAGATGAAGGTTTATTGGCTTGTCGTGGAATAATGACGCTATCCTTAAACTCGCCCCATTTGTTTAATTCTTTTAAATGATGTTCTGAAAAAACATAACCCCAGTGATAAATAGAATCTGTGCTGTGCAATGCAACTGCCAAATATCCGCTTATACTTTCCGTTTCACGCATTTTACCGGTCAATATTAATTTGAGTGTGCAATCTTTTAGAGAATCCGGTAAGGTGTAGTAAACACCGAACCCATATTGTGAAATGCTATCTATACGTCCGTAAGAATTACTTGGGTCATTCTCGTCTGTAATTAAACAGCTCGGACATGCATAAACTATTTCTCCGGAAAGATCTAGGTTTACACCTTCAACAGATGTGTTTTCAAATTCATTATCTGAGCAGCTGTAAATGAAAAGAAGACAAAGAAAAGCAAGAGAAAATGGTAAAATGGTTTTCATAAGAATTATTTTATTAATTTATAGTTATATTTTTTGCAATATTTTTAGCAATCATTATTCTACCTTTATCATTATAATGTTCGGTAGTCCATTTTTTATCAAGGAAACATTCGGCGGGCACTATTTCCAGATTATCAATTACTGTAGCCCCTTTTTTCGAATATCGCTTCACTAAAAAATCTCTGTTTTGCTTCATTAAAAATACTAAATCCTTTTTAACTAAAGAATCTGCTGTTTCTACATTTTCTGCCAGTAAATTAAAATATATTTTCACATTATTGTTTTTGCCCCATTCAGCTATTTCGTCAAAATCTTTTACCCTCGGATTTTTCTCATCTACACTAAACGCGTAACCTTTAATATAATGACAAGCTAATTCAATTTTTTCAAAGTCCCAGCTGCCATCCGCTTTTAACCATCCGCCATTTGCCATGGCGTCATCCCACTGCCTTACATTTTTATGTTTAAATGGGTATGGAAATTTAAATTCATCGGTTTTCCAAGCACTCAAAACATCTTGCTCTCTTTCCTTATCAGTTTTCTCGCTCGGTAACTTTAACGACATAAGTAAACGATTTATTGCAACAAAAGGAGTTTTTCCTGCAATTACCGTTTTTTGTATTTTGTTTTCTAAAGGAGAATGTATCCAAGCGGCACCAAACGAGCGTAAATTCATTGTGACGATAATAGATTTTGGTTTGTGGTTTTTTAAATTCTTTATCCAGTATTTGTAAATGCCACTATGAACCGCAAAGGTATCAATGGTTAAATGATTTAACTCAGGAGTAAACTGAGCTAATAATTCTGAAATTGTTTTTTGTGTAGAATCATCTTTCCCAAAGGTCATGTTTGAGGATTCGCCAAGATACAGAACATGAACCCCCTTTTTTAAATTTAAACACTGGTAAATATTGGTAGCGTTCTTTTTAATATCGTGGTTATACAGAGTAAAAGCATACAAATAATTTATAACGACGCAAACCGCACCGAATAATAAAAGTTTATATGTTATTTGTTTCAGCATTTAAAATTGGAAATATATAAAGGGTAAATTTTCTATGCCCGACATGCACAAAATTCCAAATAACAAAAGTCCGTATACCGACCAACGTACGTATTGTGCTTTTGAACCAAACCATTCGTCCCCACGTTTATTAAAAAAGAAAATATCAAAAATAACAGTAAGGGCGGTGAAAACAAGCGGATAAACAATATCCATGTGATGAAATTCTAAATGACGATTATTTAAAACTGAATTTATAATGAGTTTCGCCTTTTCAAAACTCTCGGCTCTGAAAAATATCCAGATAAAGGTGACAACAAAAAATGTTTTTATGCCAAGCAATAGATTTAAAAAACTAAAACCGGGCTTTGCCTTGAATTTGAAAATTTTCGAAAAAGCTGATTCCAATAAATACACCACACCGTGTAACACGCCCCAAATTACAAAGGTCCAACTAGCTCCGTGCCACAAGCCGCTTATGAAGAAAATAATTATAATGTTTAGTGTCCAACGTACCACATTTACTCTGCTGCCACCTAATGGAATGTAAACGTAATTTCTGAACCAAGAGGTTAATGAAATATGCCAACGCTTCCAAAAATCCTGGATGCTTATAGCAAGATAGGGTGTATTGAAGTTGGTCATTAAGTTTATTCCTAACAATTTTGCTGCGCCAATGGCGATAGTAGAGTAGCCATAAAAATCGGCGTAAATCTGAAACGAGAAAAATATAAGCCCTAAGATAATCTCGTAAGAGTTGAATGCGGTAGGGTCGGAATAAATTGTATTTACAATAGGAGCAAGGTTATCAGCGACGGCCATTTTCACAAACATCCCGAATAAAATTAAACGAAAGCCATTGGCAAAATTTTCGTAAAGAGGTTTTGCTTCTTTTTTCAGTTCATTACCTAATGTTTCATATTTCTCAATGGGGCCGGCTACCATTTGAGGAAAGAATAAAACGTAGTTAGCAAAATATCCTAAATGTCTTTCTGCTTTTTGTGTGCCGCGATACACTTCAATAGTGTAACTCATCGATTGAAAAGTGTGAAATGAAAGGCCAATCGGTAAAATGATATTTAAATTAATGGGATGAAATTCTTTTCCGAACAAATGAAAAACGTATTCTGCATTTTCATTCAAAAAATTAAAATATTTAAAAAAAGCTAAAAGTCCGAGGTTGGCAAGAATGCTTATAACGAGGTAGAATTTTTTTAATTTTTTATCTTGGATTTGTTCGATGGTAAGTCCGGCAATGTAATCGATAATAATAATCAGAAATAAAATAAGAATATACTTGGGCACAAAGGCCATGTAAAAATAACAGCTTGAAAATAAAATTAAAATCCAGCGGAATTTAAATGGCAATAGATAATACAAACCAACTACAATTGGTAAAAAAAACAAAAAATGTAGTGAGTTAAAAAGCAAAGCTTAGAAATTATTTTTTTCTGACAGTTCGTTGTTCAATGCGTTTCTCATATTTCTCTCCTTGAAAAATACGATGAACATAAATACCCGGCGTATGTATATGATCTGGGTCTAATTCGCCGGCAGGAACTAAATGCTCAACTTCAGCAATCGTAATTTTTCCTGCCATTGCCATCATGGGATTAAAGTTGCGTGCTGTTGAACGGTAAACTAAATTTCCGGCAGTGTCACCTTTCCATGCTTTTACAATCGCAAAATCCGAATCGAAAGCGTGCTCCATTAAATAATCTTTTTCTACACCATTGAATTTAAATTTGCGCACTTCTTTACCTTGCGCAATTTCAGTACCAACGCCTGCAGGTGTAAATATAACAGGCATACCATAACCGGCAGCCATGCAACGTGTAGCTAATGTTCCTTGTGGAATTAAATCTACTTCTAACTCACCACTCAACATTTGTCTTTCAAATTCTGCATTTTCACCAACGTAACTCGAAATCATTTTTTTAACCTGACGAGTTTGCAATAACAATCCTAAACCGAAATCATCAACGCCGGCATTGTTGCTAATACAGGTTAAACCTTTAACGCCTTTTTTAACTAAAGCATTAATGCAGTTTTCCGGAATACCGCATAAACCAAATCCACCAAGCATTAAAGTCATGTTGTCTTTAATGTCTTTTATCGCTTCATCAGCGTTATTTACAACCTTGTTAATCATAAGAAATAATAGGGATACAAAAATAGGATTTTTTTTGGTTTTAGGAAGGGAAATTAAAATCCGCCATCACCCTCAAAAGTCTCTTCTCCGGTGTTGATTTTGCTGTCGTATTTAGAACAATCGAGCTCTATATCACCCAAATTAGCTGGTTTTTCGAAATCACCTTTGCTAACTTTAAGTGTTTTATCAGCATAAACTTTACTGAAAAATTTGCCCCAAATTGGAAGGGCCATACTAGCTCCTTGTCCGTGTTCCATACTATTAAAATGCACACTTCTGTCTTCACCACCAACCCAACAACCCGCTGCTAATTCAGGTGTTAAACCAATAAACCAACCATCAGAATTATTTTGTGTGGTGCCTGTTTTCCCTGCTATTTGGTTACGTAAATTATGTTTAAATCTTAATCGTGATCCTGTACCATAATCTACCACACCGCGCATTAATTGAATCATTACATATGCCTTTTCTTCACTAAAAACTTCGTCTGTATTCGGAATAAATTCTTCTAAAACTTTTCCGTTTTTATCTTCTATTCGCGTAATAAATGTTGGTTGAACATAAGTTCCTTTATTGGCATAGGTAGCATTAGCCGCGACCATTTCATATACCGAAATATCAGGGGTGCCCAAACAAATAGCAGGCACGGCCTCGAGTGGCGCAGTGATGCCCATCCGTTTGGCTAAATTAACAACAGCGTTCGGTCCAAATCGTTTTATTAATTCTGCACTCACCCAGTTGATAGACATTGCGAGAGCTAACTTCAACGTAATCATTTTGTTTTCGTACTTCTCATCTCCACCTGAATTATCCGGACACCATTCTTTTCCTACGCCATCAGTTACACATGTTCTTACGCAGGGTAATTGATAGCAAGGTGAGTATCCTTCTTGAATAGCCATTGCGTAAACAAATGTTTTAAATGTTGAACCCACTTGACGGCGACCCACTTTTACGTGATCGTATTTAAAATGTTTATGATTAATACCACCCACCCAAGCTTTTACATAACCTGTTTGAGGTTCAATAGCAGTAAATCCGGTTTGTAAAAAACTTTTGTAATAACGAATGCTATCCATTGGCGACATAATAGTATCAATTTCTCCTCTGTTACTATACACCGTCATTGGTGTTGGTGTTTTAAATATTTTTTCGATTTGTTGTGGCGTTAAACCTTGTTGTTTTAATTCGCGGTAACGGTCGCTTCGTTTCATGCCCGAGTTCATGATGTTCTCAATTTCTTTTTGACTAACATTCCAAGCGAAAGGAGCATTCTTTTTTTGTTTGCAATCTTTATTAAAAGCTTTTTGTAATTCGAACATGTGTTCAGCTACAGCTTCTTCAGCATATTGTTGCATGCGGGAGTCTATTGTGGTGTAAATGCGCAAGCCATCTTTGTAAATGTTGTATGGTTTTTTTGTTTCCGGATTAATATGAGTACTACACCAGGTTTTTAAAAAATTCTCTCGTAAATACTCTCTGAAATAAGGGGCTAAACCATCGTTGTGATCTTCCGGATGAAAGCTTAATCCAAGAGGTTTTACTTTCAAGGTATCAAATTGTGTTTGATTAATATAACCGTATTTCAACATCTGACTTAACACAACATTACGGCGGTGTTTTGTTTTTTCAGGAAAGCGAATTGGATTGTAAAGTGATGGATTTTGCGCCATTCCCACTAACATGGCAGCTTGCTCAATACGTAAACTATCAGAACCAACATTAAAATAAATTTTTGATGCAGATTTTATTCCAACGGCTAAATTCAAAAAATCGAATTTGTTGAGGTACATCGCCATGATTTCCTCTTTGGTATAATTTTTTTCGAGACGGGTAGCGATAACCCATTCTTTCATTTTACGAGTTGCTAATTGAAGTTTACTGAGTTTTTCGCGAGGGAACATCATCTTCGCTAACTGTTGCGTGATGGTACTTCCCCCACCTTTTGATCCGCCGGTAACAACTCCTGAAACTGCCCGAGCTAATGCTTTAATATCTACACCACTGTGCTCGTAAAAACGCGCGTCTTCTGTTGCAACAAGTGCATTGGTTAAATCTTTATCTAATTCTTTAAACGTAACGTTAACGCGATTCTCGTTATAATATTTTCCTAAAACTTTTGCATCAGAACTGTATATAACGGTCGCCAGATTACTCTTTGGGTTTTGTAATTCTTCAACGCTCGGCAAATCACCTAACACTTCGTAAGCAACAAGAGATAGCAATAAAAAAATACTGAGAAAGGGTAGCCAGATTAGCAGCCAGGTAATGGCAATATATTTTTTGTTTTTGGCCACAGAAGAATTTTATCAAAAGTACTAAAATCCCGCTAAGGCGGAAACAGAATTTACGAATGAAAAAAATATCCCAAAGGGAAGCCTTCGGCTAAAAAGCTTAAAACGAATTAACCCCGTTAACGGTGGTGTATTTCATGGTGTACTTTACGCCGGGATTAATGTATTTATAGACACTATGGCTCATTAAAGAAGCTTCATGAAAACCACATAAAATCAACTTTAATTTATTCTTGTAGGTATTGATGTCGCCAATAGCCCAAACACCCTCTACATTGGTAGAATAATCATCCGTATTAACTTCAATAGCGTTTTTATCAATATTTAAACCCCAATTTTCTATTGGTCCTAACTTTGGAGATAAACCGAAAAGCGGAATTAAATAATCCGTTTCTATTGTAGAAGTTTCGTTGGTTTTGGTGTTTAAAATAACCACATTTTCTAAGTGACCATTACCACTTACAGAGGATAAATTAGAGTTAAGGAGTAATTTTATTTTTCCTTCTTTCGCCAAATTCATCACTTTATTTACACTATCAGGCGCACCTCTAAAAGATTCGCTGCGGTGAACAAGCGTTACTTCTTTTGCTACATCAGCTAAAAAAATGGCCCAATCTAAAGCGCTGTCTCCGCCACCGGCTAAAATCATACGCTTTCCCCTGTATTTTTCAGGGTCTAAAATCATATAATTAACACCTTTTCCGTTTTCAAATTGCTCTAAACCAGCAACTTCTGGTTTTCTTGGCTCAAAACAACCTAGTCCGCCAGCAATAACAACAGCTTTAGCGTGAATGGTAGTTCCAAGGTTCGTCGTTAAAATAAAATCACGTTCTCCCTTTTTCTCTAAAGTTTCAATTCGCTCTCCAAAAGTAAATCCAGGATTAAAGGGTTCAGCTTGTTTCATTAAATTATCCACTAGTTCCTGAGCTAAAATGGTAGGATAACCCGGTATATCGTAAATAGGTTTTTTAGGATAAATTTCAGAAAGTTGTCCGCCTGCCTGAGGTAAATAATCAATTAAATGGCAACGTAATTTTAATAAACCACACTCAAATATGGCAAATAAACCAACCGGGCCTGCACCAATAATAGCTATGTCTGTTGAAACCATTTAGATAAAATCTGCGCAAAGTTAATTAATTATTGATTAGCAATAAAATGTAAAATATGAAACAGTTTAATTCTTTTTTTAGGGCAAAAATTCGTAGTTTTACGTAACCAAAAAAATAAAAACATGAAAAAATCTTTACTTACAATTTTTACAGCAGCTTTATCGGTTGGTGCATTTGCACAGGCGGTACCAAGCCCGTTTTGGAATACTCTCCAAAACACTAATTTCCCTCATACATCAGCAGGTTTAATTATGATGGATGTGCTTGATGTTAACACAGTATGGGGACTTGGAAACTATGGTTCAAACGGAAGACAATCGAATTTGTTTACAATGACAAACAATGGTGGTACTACATGGACTACAGGACCAATTTTACCTGATACAAATACGTACCAAATTAGTAACATTGAAGGTGTTGACGCAAACACTTGTTGGATGTCAGCATGGACTAAAGCAACAGGAAACAAAGGTGTAGTATATAACACAACTAATGGCGGAACATCATGGGCTAACGTAACGCCTGTAGGTTCTTATACTAATAATTCTGCTTTCGTAAACTTTGTTTGTTTCGTAACTCCTTCTGTTGGTGTTGTTCAAGGCGACCCTGTTGGAGGTGAATATGAAATCTGGAAAACTACCGATGGAGGTTCTAATTGGGCGAAGATCGCAGGCGCTAATATTCCAAATCCACTTTCAGGAAGTGAATATGGTTTAACTGATTCTTACTTTAGTTTGGGAAATACTATTTGGTATGGAACTAACAATGGCCGTGTATTCAAATCAACTGATGCGGGTTCTACGTGGACAGTTAGTGCAACAATGGCGGGAGTAACAGAAGTTTCACGTATTGCTTTTACTGATGCAAGCAATGGTTTGTGTTCAGGAACTTCTGGTACAGCTTCTAATTTGTGGCAAACAACTGACGGTGGTGCTACTTGGACAAACCTTGGTCAACCAATTAACTGTGGTTTTAATGATATTGCTCCTATTACAGGAACTTCATGGTTTGCTTCAGTTTCTAATCCATCATTAAGCATTGCTTATACAACTGACAATGGTGTAACTTGGAATTCTTGGGGTGGATCAAACATTGGCTATTTACAAGTTGGTTTTGCTGATAATGTTACAGGTTGGGCAGGAACTTTTTCTGATGGCGCAGTTGTTGGTGTTGGTGGTGTATATAAATTCAGTGGTTTACCATTAGGTATTACTTCTAATTTAGCTCCAAAGGCTATCGAGGTTTATCCAAACCCAAGCAACGGTGTTGTACATTTCAATTTACCGGCAGCAAAAAGTGGTTTAACAGTAACTATTACTGATGCTTTAGGAAATGTTGTTTATACTGAAAAAACAATCACAACAACTCTTGAAAACCGCACTTTAAAATTAGATAATCTTGCGTCAGGAATTTATTTCATGAATATCACTACACAAGAACAAAAATTTGTACAAAAGATTATTATCGAGTAATCGTTAATAAACTAAATACTAAAAAGCCCCCCAACATAATTGTTGGGGGGCTTTTTTATGTGTTTTATTTTTTGAATGATAAGAGCCAAGTGATAGCCTCTTCTTCGTGATTAAAGAATTCTTCAGGAACTTTCTTATCTGAAAAAGACATTAAAAAATTGAGAGTTAACTTGGTTAAAAAAGAATCAATTATATAAGCCCTTGCCAGAGTGGTCTCAGGTGTAAAATTTTTTTTAGAAACCTTTCTTGCTTCCGCAGTCATACTCCATTTTCCTCTGGCGTCAATCAGCTTCAATGTTTTTTTTCCGGCCGAGAGATTTTTAATAACCAACATATTGTCCAATGCATCTTCTTCATCAACTATAATATCAGAAAGCATTTGTATCTTAATGTATCCGTCTTTCTCTAAACTGATTTTAGCAGTACGCGTTGTTAAATGATGATTTGGCATAATATGGGTATAATATGCGGGGGTACAATAAAGATACGAAATAAGAAAAAGAAAAGCTGTTAAATAGTACTAAATACCCTTTATACTGACAAGTGGTTATTTAAGACCATACTTGGTTTTGTACTTCTCGTATAATAGTTGTTGCTCGTTAACCAAATTAACGGGCTTGCCATTAATAAAAGCAGCAATCACTTTGTTAGATTTTATATCTAGTAAATCACCGTCGGATATTACTAATGAAGCTACTTTATTAGTCTCTAAAGACCCTACCAAATTATCGATACCTAATATTTTGGCGGCGTTTAAAGTAATACTTTGTAAAGCTTGCTCTTTAGTTAAACCATAAGCCACCGAATAACCTGCTAAAAAAGGTAAGTTGCGACTTTGCATAGCTTCCATATCACCTTCCATTTGTAAACAAAATAACACACTGTCTTTTTGTAAAAGGTAAGGGGTGCGGAACGTAATATCTACATCATCATCTGATAACTCAGGTAAATCAAATAAACGGTTTAACATAACAGGAATTTTATTCTCGCGTAAAAACGAAGTTATTTTCCAGGCATCTTTTCCGCCAACAATAACGGGCTTTTTAATGTTATGTTTTTTTGCGAAATTAACTGCAAGCACAATGTCTTTTGCGCTGTTAGTATGAAGGTATAAATTCTGAGTTCCGCCAAACACATTACGCATAGCTTCGAAACGAACATTGTTTTCAAATGTACCCGAAGCGCTTTTACAATAGGATGAAGCTTCTGCAAAAAAATTATTTAGTGCAGAAAGCTCTTCATCAAATTTTGTATTTTTTCCACTAGGTTCAGGCTCGGCCCACCAACCATTTTTTTGAATTGATTTTGGAAAATTAATATGAATGCCATCATCTGCTTTTAAAACAGCGTCTTCCCAATTCCAACCTTCAGTTGCTAAAATAGAAGAAGAACCGCAAATTAAACCATTACGTGGCGTACACTGCGTATACAACACGCCGTTTGTTTTCACCGTAGGTAAAATTTTACTGTCGGTATTATAAGCAATTAAACTACGTACGTTTGGATTAATACCGCCCACTTCGTTATAATCACTACTGGCTCTTATAGATTCTGCTTCCTGTAAACCTAAGATTGTATTGGCAGAAATTAATGCAGGATAAACATGTTTCCCTTCAATTTCAATAATAGTATCAAACGATTTTAAATCTAATTTAATCCCTTGCACAGGAGAAACCATTTCTAATTTTCCATTGGCAAACGAGATATAACTATTTTCTATTACTTGTCCGTTACCAAGATGCGCAATGCCATTCATTAATAACACGCGTTTTCCTGCCCGTGCGGCAGGTGGGTTATTTTGCGAAAAGCTAATTCCACAAACAAAAACTAAAATAAATAAAATATACTTTTTCATATTAATCTTCTCCTTCTATAGTGTCACAATGGTCTAATCCTCTTTTTCTGCCCGACGGTTTTACTACTTTACCACCTTTATTTTTTTCGGCAATTAATTTATTGATAATTCTTGCGCGTTCTTTTTTAATGTCTTCACGCAACTTAGCGTCTTCTTCTCTGTCGAAATAAATTTGTCCGTCGATAATTGTTTTATCGGCTTTTGCATAAATACTTAAAGGATTATCCGTCCATAAAACTAAATCAGCTATTTTCCCAACTTTAATACTTCCAACTTTATCATCAATATGTAAAGCTTTAGCAGGATTAAGCGTTGCTAATTTTAAAGCTTCAGTTTCTGTTAGGCCACCGTATTTAATTCCTTTAGCTGCTTCCTGATTTAATCTTCTTCCCATTTCAGCATCATCACTATTAATACACGTGTTAACGCCCATTTTTGTAAGGAGAGCCGAGTTATACGGAATAGCTTCCATCACCTCTAATTTATAAGCCCACCAATCAGCAAAAGTTGATGCGTTTGCTCCATGTGCTTTCATTTTGTCGGCCATTTTATAACCTTCCAAAATGTGAGTAAACGTATTTACTTTAAACTTCATGCTGTCTGCTACGTGCAACAACATATTGATTTCACTTTGCACGTAACTGTGACAAGTAATATGACGTTTACCATCTAAAATTTCCGCAATGGCATCTAACTCTAAATCTTTTCTTGGTGCAATAACAGTTCCTTTTTGTTTTGGACTAACTTTCGAAAAGTCATCCATTTGTTTTTTATAATTTTTAGCGCGGGTAAAAATATCAAAGTACACCTGCTCAACACCCATTCGTGTTTGCGGAAAGCGAGTGCCGCCCGGACCATTACCTTGTTTTACGTTTTCTCCTAAAGCAAATTTGATGAAGCCCGGAGCTTTCTCATATTTCATTTCTTCAGCATTTAATCCCCAACGTAATTTTATTAATTGACTTTGTCCACCAACCGGATTAGCTGAACCGTGTAATAATTGTGCAGTTGTAACACCACCTGAAAGTTGACGATAAATGTTTATGTCTTCAGGATTAATTACATCGCCCATTCTTACTTCGGCGCTGCTGGCTTGTGCCCATTCGTTAACACCAGCAGTTAAAGCAATGTGTGAATGTTCGTCAATAATACCCGGCGTTAAGTGCATACCTTTAGCATCAATTGTTTTCGCGAATGCTAATTTAGGTGCATCAATGTTTGGAGCAATGCGTACAATTCTTCCTTCAGTAATATAAACATCATGTTCTTTTAAAACAGAATCTCCTTCGTTAGTCCAAACCGTTGCGTTTTTAATTAGAATAGCATCGTAACGGTTTTTAAATTTTTGCATGGCGGTTTTAAAAACGCCATCACTTGGTAAAGGTTCTCCGTAAGCAGAGAACGGATAATAAACTTTTCCATAATTAATTTTTTCTTTTTTATCGGCAGGCTTTGCTTTCGTTGTATCGGCCGAAACAAAACTCATTTTGAAATCGAACCAATTACCATCAGCCCACTGACCTTTACCGTCGATAGCTTTACTAATCTCATTGTAGTTTCCGCTTAAGCGTGCTGTTTTAGCACTGTCGTAATCAAAACTAAAAGATGCTAAATTATTTTTGAAAGTAATGCTGAGTTTGTATTTTGTTGTATCCACTTTTACAGTTCCGCTTGGTTTACCAGCTTCGCCATTAATAGTTACTTTATAATTTTTATTGGCAATTGCCATTTCGTAATTACCTCTGATATCAGGCGCGCTAATATCATCGTAAACATTTCCTTGTCCGTTTACCCAGTGCTGAAAGATAGTTGCGTCGTCTTCAAAAATATTTTTATTACTGATAAAGAAATCGGCGAACATACCCGCTCTTAAAGCACCAACTTGTGTTTGTGCATTTATAAATGAAGCCGGATTGTTGGTTAAAGCCTTAAGAGCTGTTTTCTCACTTAAGCCATATTTAATGGCTTTACGGATGTTCGGTAAAAAATCTTTTCGCTCTTTTAAATCGGCTGAGGTAAAGCAAAATTGAATGCCGTTCTTTTCCATTTCGGCAGCGTTGCAAGGTGCCATTTCCCAGTGTTTTAATTCTGCTAACGAAGCTTGTTCTGCATCAAACGGATCTTCAACATCTAAAGCTTCAGGATAATTAACGGGAATAATAAATTTTGAATATAGTTCTTGAACATCACTTATGCGTTGATATTCGTTACCACCACCTTTAATTAAATATTTGACACCAAACTCACTTCCAATTTTAGCGGCACGTGATGCATTATACTTATCGTTTGCTTCAAAAACTGCAGGTAATGTTTGTAATTGATTAAATGCTTCGAGCGAAATATTGTATTCTGTTTTCGTGCTGTTTTCTTTATACCATTTAGCATCATAATAAGTTTGACGCAATAAAGCAATCGCTCCTGTTAAAGAACCCGGATATGGTTCAGGTGATGAGCCTTTGCTGAATGAATAAAATCCTGCGGCCTTATCTTTAATAAAACTTTCATTTTCTTTTTGATTGCTAACATGAACTAAAGAACCACTTCCTCTTACAATGCCGTCTTTTTGCGAAGTTAATACAACACCAATTCCGCATTTACGTAATTCATCAGCTTTTTCTTTATTGTGAGAAAATGTTTTGTAAGCTTCCACATCTGCTTTTATAGCAGGATTCCAACCATAAGCGCCTTTTGTTGCATCTTGTGAGGGAGCAGCCGGACGACGAGCAGCATCTTTTGGTGGTTCGGGCAAACCGTAATTGCTATACAAATCAATAAACGATGGGTAAATGTGTTTCCCTTTTAAATCGTACACTAATGCCCCTTGCGGAACAACAGCTTTTTCGGCAACAGCAATAATTTTACCGTCTTGAAAAACAAGTGTTGCGTTATTAAGAGTGGTTTCATAATCAATATGAATTACCGCATTGGTAAAAGCATAAATGGTATGAACGGGATTAGGCGCGCCGTTGCTCGGAAAAGTGGTTTGTCCCACTAAATGGGATGCAAACACAACACCTAAAACAATAAAGGTTTTTAGTCGTAAAAGCATAGTATAATAGTACTCAAATATAATATTAATTGTTAATTTTGAGTAAAATATAATACCGATGAACGAAGCCATATCACTTACCCACAGAATAACCGTAACACTGTTTTTTTTAATTTATGTTGTTAAAACGGTTCTGCTTTTAAGCAATCGTGCCGACTTACTCCAAAAATTCACAAAAACCACAAAGGTCCCTGAAATGATAGTGAGCTCTTTATTTTTAATTACCGGGGTTTATTTGATGATGGGTCTCGAGCATATATCTACCATGTTATGGGTGAAAGTTATTTTGGTAGTGTTATCCATTCCGATTGCAATTGTAGGTTTCAAAAAGAATAATAAAATACTGGCAGCACTTTCTTTATTAATGATTACTGCTTCTTATGGACTTGCTGAAGTTCAAAAGAAAAAACGCGAAAAAGGTGAAGTTGTTGCGACAACAAATAGTAATGGCGGAGAAATTTATGCTCTTAAATGCGCTAATTGTCACGGTGCAGATGGTAAATTAGGATTTTCCGGCGCAGCTGATATTTCTAAAACAATGATGAGTGCCGATAGCATTAAGCTAACTATATTAAATGGAAAAGGTTTAATGATGGCTGTAGATATTACAGATGAACAAGCTGCTGCTGTTGCCGCTTATGTGGAGGCCGAAGTAAAAGGTAAATAATTAATGAAATCGGAACCGACCTTTAATTCAAAAAAACGTTTAGCAATTTTAGTTGGTGTAACTTCTAAATTTCAAGAAGAAGATAGGTCATTAGAATTTTTAGAAGAACTTGCTTTTTTAGCGGAGACTTACGGTGTTGAAACCAAAAAATGGTTTACGCAAAAACTCGAGAAGCCAGACAAATCTACTTTTATTGGAAAAGGAAAAGTGGAAGAAATAAAGACTTTCGCTAAAGCCAACGAAATTGATTTAATTATTTTTGACGACGAACTTTCACCATCGCAACAACGTAACTTAGAAAAAGCATTTGGCCTACAAATTCTCGATCGCACCACTTTAATTTTAAAAATATTTTCGCAACGCGCACAAACGGCTCACGCAAAAACGCAAGTTCAGTTAGCAGAGTATCAATATTTATTGCCACGCTTAACAGGTATGTGGACTCACTTAGAACGTCAACGAGGTGGAACAGGAACCCGCGGTGGTTCGGGTGAAAAAGAAATTGAAACAGATCGTCGTAATATCCGTGATAGAATCTCTTTGCTAAAAGAACAACTAAAAACCATTGATAAGCAAATGGCCACCCAACGGAAGAGTCGTGGTGAAATGATCCGAGTGTCTCTAGTGGGCTATACCAACGTCGGGAAATCTACCATCATGAATTTGTTGAGTAAGAGCGAAGTGTTTGCCGAAAATAAATTATTTGCAACGCTGGATACAACTGTAAGAAAAGTAACGATTGATAACTTATATTTTTTATTAAGTGATACTGTAGGATTCATCCGCAAACTCCCAACGCAATTGGTAGAAAGTTTTAAGTCTACTTTAGATGAAGTACGTGAAGCTGATATTTTGTTACACGTTGTTGATATTTCTCATTTTAATTTTGAAGATCATATTAATGTGGTGAATCAAACCTTAAAAGACATAGGCGCCGGTGATAAACCTACCATTTTAATTTTTAACAAGATAGACGCCTTCAGTTATACCGAGAAAGAGGAATTTGATTTAACGCCTGAAACCCGTCACAACTTATCGTTAGCAGATTTGAAAAAAACCTGGATGAAAAATCTAAATAAGAATTGTATATTTATTAGTGCACAGAACAAAGAGAACATTGATGAACTGAAAACTAAGGTTTATGAATTGGTGAAAGAGATGCACGTAAAACGATATCCTTACAATAACCTCTTATATTAAAATGGCAATTGAATTTACATACGCAACACTACAAGATTTACCAAAAATTGTGCAGACGTATAATTCAACAATTCCATCCCGTTTAGTTACTGCCGATTTAGAACCTGTTACCGCTTTAAGTAAATTACAATGGTTTAATGCGCACAACAATGATAAACGTCCGTTGTGGTTAGTTTTATATAATGGCGAATACGCAGGCTGGATGAGCTTTAATTCTTTTTACGGTCGCCCTGCTTATGATGGAACTGTTGAGGTGAGTATTTACATTGATGAAAAATTTCGTGGTTTAGGAATTGGAAAAGCATCTCTTAAAAAAGCAATTGAAGTGGCGCCTGCATTAAGAATAAATAATTTATTAGGATTTATTTTTGGTCACAACGAACCCAGCTTAAAATTATTTTACGATTACGGTTTCGAGAAATGGGGACACCTACCAAAAGTGGCCGACATGGATGGCATTAAACGCGATCTTATAATTCTAGGAAAAAATATTCAGGGACCAACAACAGGGAAAGCGCTTTCGTTGTTTGAGTGAGATTAACTCTTAAAACGAATTTCGTATTTAATATTGTTGTGAGTTAAACTTATCCAAAATTGATTTTTGCATAATTTGTCGATGCGCCAATCCAACCCTTCTTCGATTAAAAATAAATTTTTTTGATTAGGAAATTGATAACCACTTAGGATAGGCGTATTTCTATAAAAGCTTAATTTTATATATTTTTTATTCTTGCTCATTTCCCAATAACCACTAAATTGTTCATAGGGATTAATACGCTGGGAATTATCTGAAACGTAAAACGTCATGCTTTTTTCCTTGTAGAGCCTTACATTATCATTAGTGGTTGAATCTTCGCCATTGATTGTGTACTTTTCCATAAACCAATCATTTCGAATTACCTTATTAGGATTCTTAATCCATAAATTATTTTCAGGATACTTTTTGCAGGAATTAAAAAGCAAACCAAGACTAAAAACAGTTGAAAGTATAAAAAGTGTCTGCCTCATTCTATACCTAAACTACAAAAAAGTTCGGCAAAAAACAAACTGATGCCAAAGGCATCAAAGCTTTATAAAAGCGGTGAGTGTTAAAACGTTCGACCCCGAAGGGGTCGTAGATGTATGGAGATTGATGTTTTTATAAAGCTTTTATCCCTCCGGGATAATGCACAGAATTAAATTTCAAACCACTTTCGTTTAAGAGCGGTTACTCACTTTTCTTTAGCACATCAATTTTAAAGCTTACGCCTAAATTAAATTCAAGTCCGCCCATATTCCAAGTGGCGCCATCAGCTTGTGTCCAAATTTTTCCGCTGCTTTCAGTTATGGTAAGGTTATTGCTTAACAAATGTTTGTTATAAGCTACACGGAAAAACATACCAATGTGTTTTCCAAAATATAAATGTGGCGCTACTTGTACTCTAAAAATTCCGCCTTTTGCAACAAGGCTTTCTGTTAATCCTGAAGGGGTTTTCATGCTACTTATTCCGTAACCGGCGCCAATAAATAAATCAAACTTATCTTTTTTGTTTGCTAAATGTATATTCACCATTCCGCAAATATCAGTACCTCTGATTTTTCCATTCGAGTAGGGGCCATACGTACCTCTTCTGTAATGCACACCAACACCAATTAATCTTAACAAACCAAATTCAGCGTCAACAGAAGGCAAAGTTCCAACACCTCCAATACCTGTATGCTCTGTTTGGTTAATGGGTGAATACGCTCGAATGCCATATAACCCAAAACCTACACCGGCATCAGCTACAACGGTTCCGAATTGAAATGATTGGGCAGAAAGTTTAGGTGTTGAAATGATTCCTATAACAAGTAATGCAGAGATAAAAAGTGACTTCATAGTATGAATTTTTATCAAAAGTAGACCTTGAATTTTGAATCACAAATACGCAATACTTCGTATTTTTGGGAGTAGACTAACTTCCCATTATAGGCTTAGAATCCAGAGAGCGAGTGTCAAGTGAATCGCGAAGGCCGTTACCAACCAACATAAAAGCTAAAACTAAAACCATAATGGCAACACCGGGGATAAATGCTAAATAAGCTTTATCTACTAATACATAACCGCGGTGTGCATTAATCATTTCTCCCCACGATGGAGTAGGAGGTTGCGCGCCAATTCCTAAAAAGCTTAAACCTGCCTCCGTTAAAATAGCACTCGCAAAGTTGGAAGCTGCAATTACAATTACGGGCCCCATTACGTTAGGTAAAATGTGTTTGAAAATAATTCTGAAATTTTTATAACCTAAAGCACGTCCCGCTTCCACAAATTCTTTTTCGCGGATACTTAAAATTTGTCCACGCACAATCCGTGCAATATCTACCCACATGGTTAAACCTACAGCGATAAATACCTGGAAAATCCCTTTTCCTAAAACTAATGTGATTGCAATTACTAAAAGTAAAGTTGGTATCGACCATACCACATTAATCACCCACATAATTAAATCGTCAACTTTACCACGGTAATAGCCTGCAATGGCACCTAATAAAATACCAAGGAAAATAGAAATGAGAACAGAAATAAACCCAACAGTTAACGAAATGCGAGTTCCAATCATTAAACGACTTAATAAATCACGTCCCGCTAAATCTGTTCCTAATAAAAATGTTTTTGATTTTATATGATCTTCTTTAACGATTTCTTGTAATTCAGAAACTGTTTTTTTCATTTTCTCACCTGTACTAATTACGTAAAACTCTAAAGTTTGAGAAGCTTCATCGTATTTTACATTTGTGTTTGGATTTACATCATAAACAACATCTGCAATATTGTAAGGAGTTTTACCGCCGTTGTTTGGAGTGTTGCCTGTAAATTCTTCAACAATAATATTCGCGCCTTCAAATTTGTATTCGTACACCGGAACAGTGGTAAATTTTCCGTTCACCCCAAAAAACATCTTGGTAAAAATATTTTCCGATTTCTCCATTTCGTTTTTACGCATCAACAACAATTCGATATTAAAGCCCGGTTCTTTAATATGGAGTTCAGGTTTTTGATCGTTAGCAAAAGGTGTTGAATCAGGAGTAATCGTGTAACCAAGAATTGAAATGAGTGTAGCAATAACAATAAGCACTAAACCGGTCATGGCTAACTTATCTTTCTTAAATCGTCTCCAGGTTTGTTTGGATAACGATTCAGATTCGAATTGGGATAAGCTTTTCTTTTTTAAAAACACCTTTTAGTTTCGGTTTGGTTTAACAACAACGCTTAACAATGTAGTTAGAATAACATAAAAACTGTATAAAACCGACATTGGCAAAAACCAAAGCCATTTTACGGGCCTGTTAAAATAACGTGAGGCTAAAAATAATAACAAAAAGTCAATTAAAACCCTCAAACAAATGAAAATTATACCAAATACAGGGATATGATGGGTAAATATTGGTTTAATTAGATAAAACAGGCTAAATAGGTGTACTAAAAACACAATAATGCCCAAAAAAGCATTGATTTGATTTGGATTTTTGTCAAATTTTGAGGCCCATCTTACCTTTTGTTGTAGTAATTTTTGGAAGGTTTTTAAGGGATAAGTAATAACCGACGCGTTTTTAGTTTTGAGATAGCCCACTAAATGGGGATTTACTTTTTTCACATCTTCTAAAAGCAATACATCATCACCTGAATTTAAATCGATATGATTTTTATAGCCGCCCACTTTTTCGAATATTTTTTTAGTGAACGCTAAGTTGGCGCCGTTGCATAAAAATGCTTTTTTATAAAACGCAAAACCTCCGGTAATAATGGCAAGCGCCGAATTTTCGAAAAACTGTAATTGATTTAAGAAACCATTTTTGTTTTCAATTTCGAGGGGCGCAATAATAAATTGTTTATCCGTTTCTTCGTAAAACGAAACAATAGTTTTTAGCCAATTCGAATTTTCGGTGTAAGTATCAGCATCTCTGCAAATAATTAATTCTGAATTACAATTTTCAATGGCTGAGGTAATACTTTTCTTTTTGCCAAGGCTTTCAGTATTGTTTATAATTTGATAAGTGATTTTATTTTCCTGAAAAAGTTTTTCGGCAATGGCTTTGGTATTATCTGTCGAGCCATCATTCACCAAAATCAGTTCTAAAAGGTGTTTGTCGAAATTCTGATTAAAAACAGAGGTTAAACATTTTTCAATGGCAAGTTCTTCGTTTCGCGCACAAATAATAATGCAGGTTTTTGTTTTATTGATGTGGGAATCATTAATCATGAATGTTTCTGTTTTTGAAAAACCAATATGGCTACGCACTAAATACCCAATATAAATGAGTAAACTTAATAAAGAAACTATTTTAAGAATGAGCATCATTTTCTGAAGAGACTGAATTCAAATTTTTCTTTCACAATAATAATGTAGCCAACAATGCTTGGCAACACAATATTAATTAACCAGACTAAAATAGCGGTGGTTACCAATGAAATTTCGCTTATCTCTAATCCTGAAAAAACTAAAAGCGCAATAGCGGCACGAATGGCGGGTTCAATAAAACTTATCATTGGTAAAATAGTGGTGAGTAAAAAATAAACACAAACAGAAGCCAACACCATTACATCAAGTGGTCCCGAATAAAACATTTTTAGAATTAACACAAATTGAGTTGTGAAAACGAAATACCGGATAATGGAAAACGAAAATAATTTCGCAACCGAATCTTTCGTAAACGTATAGGGTAGTTGCTTAGCAGTAAGTGATTTTTTAAACAATCCGAAAATCCATTTTTGTAAAGCATTAAAACGGAAAATAAAAAGTGAGAAGAAAGACAACAGCAGCATACAGAAAATTCCAATCAACAAGAACTGAGTGGAGCTAACACCGTTTTCGGGATTAAATTTTAAAATCAAAGCAATTAATCCTAATACAATAGTAATAGATAATTGAAACATTCCATTTACAAAATGAAGCAATGTTATGGTTGGTCTGTTGTCGGGTTTAAAAAACAAAATCTTTGCTAAAAACTCAGTAGCTCTTCCCGGTGCTAAATTACCAACACATAAACCTGAGTAAACTGATTTCATGGAAGTGGCAAAAGAAATGGCTTCAATGGGCTGAGTGATTAATTTCCATTTATAACTTTCTATTCCCCAATTAACAGGCACTAAAAATACACAAATAGCAAGTAGGTAATAGGCAGTAGCGTTCGAAAGTGAATTTTGAAGTATTGAAATTTTATCGGGCGTAAAATCATCTTTTAAGCGCCAGTAAATAATAGCGAAACTACCTAGTCCGACTAAGATTTTAACTAACCATGTTATTATGTTTTTATATGCGCCCAGAGAATAGATGATTTATTCGCCTAAATTTACGTTTTATATAGCAAATGGCCACCGACAGAATTATATTAGGAATTGACCCGGGAACGGTAATAATGGGTTATGGACTTATTCATATTAAGGGGGTAAATCCTGAATTGATAGGGGCGGGTGTAATTAAATTGGACAAAGACGATGACCATGCAGAGCGATTAAAAAAAATATTTGAGAGAACCATTGCTATTATTGAAGAATATAAACCTGATGAATTAGCTATTGAAGCGCCTTTTTTTGGGAAGAACGTACAAAGTATGTTGAAATTGGGAAGAGCGCAAGGTGTTGCTATTGCCGCGGCATTAAGTAAAAACATTCCCATTACAGAATACTCGCCAAAAAAAATCAAAATGAGCATTACCGGAAATGGAAACGCGAGTAAAGAACAAGTGGCTGCCATGCTTCAACAATTATTAAAATTTAAAAACGCGCCAAAACATTTAGATGCCACCGATGCGCTCGGCGCAGCCATGTGTCATTTTTTTCAAAACAGTAATCATAAAGCACGCGGTAAATCTTATACAGGTTGGAAAGCTTTTTTAGCAGAGAATCCGAAGAGGAAGGTTTGATTTCACAATTAAAGCTGACAATTTATTATCGAAAAACTGCTACGTACGAGACCGTAGTTTTATAGGAATTTTTTGTAAATTCGTAATATGAAGACCTTTTCCCTAATATTTGGATTTTGCTTGTTTAGTATAATTCTAAAAAGTCAAATAATGTTTGTTGGTGATTCAACATGTAATTATGTTTTACTTAATGCTTCTGTAAATTTAGCCCCTGGCAGTACATCGGCATATAGCTATACTACAGGTTATGGTATTGATGTTGACGGTGATTTTGCAAATGATGTTTCTTTTAAATGGAATATTAATGGGGAGACCTCACCAGGTGTTTATCATAAAACTGAATTAACCTGTGTTTCTACACCAAGTGTTGAGTTTGTATACCAGATAGCCCCGCCTTTTTGCTCCTATACCCCACCGAATATCGTGACAGACCTTCCATTTCATACATTATTAAAAGCCACTTCTAATTGGAGTAATACGCCAAATCAAATTATATATAGAAACTGTTCTGGTTGGTCTTCTAGCAATTATTGTCCTTATAAATGCGCATTTGGAAATCAATCTTCGGGCTCCTACACAGGGTATATTGGTTTTCGGAAAATACTAAGTGGAGATACAATATACGGTTGGGCAAAACTAAAGACCTTTGTTGGTAATACAGATGAAATAGTGTCATATGCATTTAGGCACACTGCTACTACCAGTTCAGTAACTCCAGCATTCACAACGACATTGTCGAATTTATGTGCGGGAAATTCAACGACACTATCCGCTACGCCTTCTGGTGGATTTTATGGTGGATTTAATGTAACGGGGAATGTCTTTTCTCCACCTTCCAGTTCACCAGGAATCTATTCTTTGTTTTATTCAACTGGTTGTGCCAATCCTTCTGTGCTAACTATTACTGTAAATCCGTTGCCTTCTATTGTATTCACAAATTCTCTAATGTCTGTGTGTAATGGAAGTACTTTAAATTTAACTGCTTCCCCTTCCGGAGGATCTTTTACAGGTCTGGGCGTGTCAGGGAATGTTTTTAATTCTTCAATTACCGGTTTAGGTACAGCGACAATAAATTATGGTGTTACTAATACTTTCGGTTGTTCGTATACAAAAAGTATAAACATAAATGTTTTAGCGTTTCCAAATCTTACTGTTAGTGCTACGCCAAGTGAAACTTGTTCCGGAGAACCGGTCCAGCTTACAGTAAATGGAGCATCTAGTTATTCATGGAGTACAGGTGCAAATAATCAAATTATTATAATAAATCCGGTTGCAAATACTATTTATACAGTTATGGGCTCCTTTTCGAGTGGCGGTTGTCCCCCTGGAGTACTTACTTATACACAAACTGTGAAGCCTTTACCAGTTTTTACAGTATCAACAAGTCAAAATACTTTATGTGTAGGGGATGCTGCTATTTTATCATTTAATGGATCCGTTTATCATTCCTGGTATGATTCGATAACCAACCAGTTTATAAGCGGTCCCGGTTCCATTGTAGTAAGTCCAACTGTAAATACAACATATAAGATAAGAATGATGGATTCTTTCGGCTGTATCTATTACCATTATTTTGCACAAAAAGTTGTTTCTTGCGTTGGTGTTGATGAGTTCCGTTTGTATAAATCTTTCATCTATGTATTCCCCAACCCCAACAATGGCGAATTTGAAATTAAAGGAATAAAAGAAGAAACTATTTTTGTATCAAACGAGTTAGGACAATTAATCGCAACAAAAGAGTTAACTCATGAAAACAACTATTCCGTTAAATTAAATAATCTACAAAGTGGAATTTATTTTGTAGGAAATAAATTCCACCGGCAGAAAGTTGTAGTGATAAAATAATTAGACGCCAAAAGAGCTTAATACAGCTCGTCAACATTTTTATAAAGAAAACTTAAATCCTTTCAAGTCTAAAAATCTTTTAGCTAAGCATTAAACTATTGAGATAGCAGTATAATTGAGTGAGTTAAGACTCGCTCGCAATATTAATTTGTATTTTTATGAATACTATTTTTTTTAAATTATGAAATTCAAATTCAGTTTTAAGGCTATTATTCTAGCAGGCTTGTTAAGTACAAAGGCTTTAACCTCTCAAAACATTTCTTGTGGAGATGATGCAGTTATAAATCTACAAAAAGCAAATATCACGGATTACGAAAACGTGGTTCGTGAGATGAATCTGAATTTAAAAAACTACATCGACAATAATCTTAAAGACAACAACAGTTTAAAAACAACTGCCGCAGGAGGTTATATTATTCCTGTAGTATTTCATGTTGTTCATCCGGTTGGGCAAGCCTATGGCACAGGAGCAAATATTCCTTACAATCAAATAATTTCGCAAATAAATGCTTTAAATGCGGCATTCAGTAAATCGTATCCAACTTATAACGGACAAACGCATCCTTCTTATGCACAAAACACCACCATACAATTTTGTCTGGCTAAAACGCCAATGCCTGCAATAGCAAATTTTTATGTTGGCACTAGCGGGACAGAATTTGGTGTTATGCGCTACGCTGATAATACACTCACGAATCATAGCATAAGTAATCCAAGTGCAACGGCTTTAAAAGGGTTAACTCATCCAACTGCAGCTTATTTTCCTGAAGACAATTATTTAAATATTTGGGTTGTAACCTCAATTGGAGGTGGTCCGGGAACCGTTATGGGGTATGCGCCCAAACCACTTATGGGCTCCTATCCATTAGACGGGATTGTAATGCGCTCTGATATAATCGGAGATAACACAACCGGTAATACTTTTTCTTTAGGGTATGGACTTACACAAGGAAAAATTTTAGCTCACGAAGCGGGTCACTATTTTAACCTGATGCATATTTTTGAAGGCGGATGCGCCGGTGCTAATGCTGCTACTGCCTCGAGTGATCAATGTGATTTAAACGGTGATATGATTTGTGATATAGAACCTTGTACTACGCAAAACATTAGTTGTTCTTCTCCAATTCCAAATACATGTTCAGCTTCATATACAACCGGTACAACCAATATGGATATGATTGAAAGTTACATGAGTTATGCCGATGACGACTGTATGAATACTTTTACTTCCAATCAAACACAACGTATGATTGCTACATTAAATACAACAAGATTTAGTTTGTGGCAAACCACTAATTTAATTAACACCGGAATTGTCGGCGTTGGAAGTTGCATTAATCCTTTTTTAATGACCACCATAAACGTTAATCCGGGGAGTGTTTGTAAAAATGTGCCTGTTCAATTTAGCAACCCTTTAACAGGGAATACTGCAACCAGTTGGACCTGGACGATGCCGGGCGCAAGTCCTGCAAGCGCAAATACAAGTAGCGTTTCAGTTACTTATACATCAAACGGAAGTTATTGGGTGCGATTATCAGTAAGTGATGGAACGGTAACTTCTAAAGATAGCCTTCTTCTAGCTGTAAGTAATTGTACACTCGATCCAACAAAATTAGATGAAGCTAATTGGCATTTCGGTGATAAAGTTGCTGTTAACTTTAACTCAGGCGCGCCTGTAGGAACGTCTCCATCTTCAATAAATACTTTTGAACCCGCAGCATCAATATCCGATAGTTTAGGAAATTTATTATTTTATACTGATGGAAATAAAGTATGGAATAAAAATCATGCGCAAATGATGGCGCTTGGTGGATTATTGGCAGGCGGACCTTACTACAACATCAGTGCCAGTCAAGGTGCATTAATAATCCCTGTCCCGGGTGATAATAAAAAATACTATGTGCTAACAGGTTGTCAGCAACCTTCAGTTACAACAGATTCAACGCGTCGTCATACTTATAGCATCATCGATATGAATTTAAATTCCGGTCTCGGTAATATTTCTGTGATTAACCAACCTTTACCCGGCCCATACTTTTTAACTACAGAAGGTCAGACTGCTGTGCCACATTGTAATGGTCGTGATTATTGGTACATTGTTCACGGGGCAAAAACAACAGGATACTCTGATAAAATTGCAGCCTATTTAATTACACCTGGCGGATTTTCAGCACCGGTTATAAGTAATGGTGGTTATCCGGTTCCAAGTGCAACAGCTACAACAACGGATGGTTATTTGAGTTTTATTGAAGCATCGCCTGATGGAAAAATGATAGCGATAACAGATAACGCAACAAGCGTTTGGGTTTCAATGAAAGTATATTCATTTAATAACACAACCGGAAAACTAAACCTTCTTAGTTCGATTCCATTGCCAAGTGCAATTCCGGCAATGTGCGAACAATTTAGCCCAAACAGTAAATACTTATATATCAGTAACGGAAATGCAGTAACGCAAATTGATTTAACTGTAGCAACTTCCCCTACATCAACGGTTTTATTTAATAATAACATGAATCGTTTATATTTTCAATTAGGGCCAGATAACAAAATTTACGGATCAACACCAACATCCACACAGAATCGTTTATCTGTAATTAATTTTCCGGATTTGCAGGGAGCGGCCGCTTCTTTTAGTTTTAATACAGTTGTGTTATTGCCAACGCATGTTGTAAAGCTGGCACTACCGAATATGATTGATGCAAAAAAACCACCGGCACTTCCTGTTAGTTTTTCTAAATCACAACTTAATTGTAATACCACACAATTTGTAGTGGATAGTTGTTGGCAAGCTTATACTGCAAATTGGAATTTTGGAGATGGCGGAAACGCTTCAGGTTTATTAGTAAGTCACACCTATACTTCAACAGGTACATTTACGGTAAGCATGGTTTTAAGTATAGGAAGTTATTCTTTTCCTGCAGTTAGTCAGGTTGTAAGTATTATACCTGCAACAACAGCTATATCCGGACCAACAGTAATTTGTAAAGGAAGTACTTTTTTAAATTCTTACGGAGTTAGTCCAATCAGCGGCGCAACTTATAGCTGGACGACGAGCAATGCTTCTATTATTGGATTAAATTCTATTCCATCAATAAACGTAGGCGCATTAGCAAGTGGTGTAGCAACTTTATCTGTTCAGGTAATGAATGGAGGCTGTGCAATAGTGGGAACAAAAACTATTACAATTGACAGCGTGCCTGTTGTAAATTTTGTCTCCATGCCATCAATGGTTTGTTCAGGAAATAATATTAGCATGAGCGGAAGTCCTGCCGGCGGCATTTTTTCTGGTCCGGGTGTTACAGGTTCTCTGTTTAATTCAACAACTGCGGGAATTGGAACGCATCAGTTGTATTATGTTTATACAAAATCAAATGGCTGTTCAAACACTGCGGCGGCAACAGTATCTGTAACCGCACCTTGTACAGGAATTAATGAAATTCTTTCGGGAGCAGAGGCATTCACCATTTTCCCGAACCCAAGTCATGGCGAATTTAAAATAACTGCAACAAAAGAAATGGTTGTAACGATTACAAATGAGCTTGGACAATTAATACATACTAAACAGGTAAACGCATCTAATAATTATACGGTTGAGGTGTTTGGCTTATCAAGCGGGGTTTACTTTATAGAGAATGGATTTGTGCGTAAGAAAATTGTTGTCATGAAGTAAAAAATTAATCCGTTGGGTGTCCAATCCAGCGGATTAAATACACTTAAAATAATCAAAAGGCTCTAAGCAATCTTGACACTGATAAAGAGCTTTACATGCCGTGCTTCCGAATTGAGAAATTAGTTTTGTGTTTTGAGATTTACAGCGCGGACATAAAACAATTTTACTTTTTCCGGTTAACCAAGATTTATCTTCAGTTGTTTTTTCAGGAGGTGCAATACCATAAACACGTAATTTTTCACGAGCTTCTTCAGGAATCCAATCTGTAGTCCACGCCGGAGAATAAACCAACGTGACTTTAAGATTTTTAATTCCGTTTTGAAGAAGAGTAGAGCGGATGTCGTCTTCCATTTGTTTCATGGCGGGACAACCACTATACGTTGGTGTAATTTTTATTTCTACATTTTCACCTTCAACAATAACATCACGGATAACGCCAAGTTCTGCAATAGTTATTACAGGAATTTCCGGATCGGGAATAACTGAGATGAGTTCTTTTATTTTTTCTTTGCTAAGCATTAAATTTCTATTCCTATAACTGTTATGTCATCCACTTGTTCGTTAACGCCTTGCCAACTATCAAAATCACTGATCATAGCTTGTTTAAGTCCGGAAAGTGAATTGGTTTGGTTGGCGATTAATAAAGCCTCAAATGCTTTATACATTAATTTTTTTCCTTTTGGTCCACCAAACTGATCAGGTAAACCATCTGTTGTTGCAAAAAGGCGGTCTCTTTTTTTAATTGTGAAAGTGGCAGATGTGTATGGAATTAATTCGTTATGATATAAACCTACAGGTGCTTTATCACCTTTCATTTCGTTTAAAGTTCCGCCTGATTGGTGATAAACAGAATTATTGGCGCCACTAAACATTACTTTATTTTCTTTTAAATCTATTCTTAGAATTACCATATCCATCCCGTCGCGTTTGTCTTTTCCGCCGCTTTTATTTAAGCTATTGATAACTCTTTCTCTTAACAAATCTAAAATTTTGTCCGTATCATAAACGTTTTTCTCATTAATAATTTCATTTAAAAACGAAATCCCCATCATACTCATAAAAGCGCCCGGCACACCATGACCGGTACAATCTGCTACAGCAATGAAATAATAATTTTTTGTTGCAGCTTGCCAATAGAAATCACCACTTACAATATCCTTTGGTTTAAATATTACAAAGGCATCCTTAACATGCTGTTTAATTTCATTTTCTTCAGGGATTAAAGCTTCCTGAATAGTTTGTGCGTAATTAATACTATCAATAATTTCTTTGTTTTTTGAATCTACGATGTGTTTTTGAAGTTGAATAATGTTTTTCTGTTTGTTCGATTCTCTGAACCTTCTGAAAAGCATAATAGAGAAACCAGTAATTAAAAGGGTAATGATGCTAACCGAAAACAAAATAAGATTACGGCGCGTGCTTTCTGCTGAGGCTTTTTCGTCGGCACTTTTCTTTTCTAATTGTAACAATTCTATTTCTCTTTCTTTTTTATCTGTTTCATATTTAGTTTGCAATTCGGTTAAGGATTGAACGTTAGAAGCCTCGAAAATAGAATCTTTGAGGGTGATATATTTATTAGCGTATTTGATCCCATTTTCGTAGTCATTCGTATTATAATAAATTACATACAACTGATTATATACTTCAAGTGACAACGATAAGTCATTTTGTTCTCTACACAACACTTCAGCTTCTTTAGCTGCGATCAAGGCATTTTTATAATCACATTTTTTCGTATAACATGCGGCTAAATTGCTTTTTAAAATAGTTAAAGCGTAATTATCTCCTAATTCTGTTCTGATTTTAATTGCTTCAAGATTGGTTTGAATAGCTTTATCATATAATTCCAAACCTTTATAATTAGAGGCCAAATTAACTAAACTTACACCAATGCCACGCTTGTGTTTTATAAGCGTAAAATATTTTAAAGATTGCTGATTGTATTTAAGTGCAGAATCGTATTGAAACGTAATATCAAATTCACCTCCTAATCTGGCTGAAATATTGGCAAAATTAAAAGTATCTTTTGCTTCTTCGCTTAGCTTGAGTCCGTTTTTATAATACGTAATTGCTTTTGCGTTTAAATGCATGTTACTATAAATGTAACCGAGATCGTGATTGATTTTTATTTGAAATTTTGCGTTTTTTTTATGATCAGCATATTTTTGCGCAATCAAACAATATTCAATTGCCTTGGTATATTGTGAAGAAGAACTATAAGCACGAGAGGTCATTAGATAAGCACTAATGATAAGCGAAGTATCTTTGCTAATGCGCGCATATTTGATGGCTTTATTTGAAGTGTAAGTAGCAGAGTCGTCTTGTCCCTTTAGCATATAGTAACGCATCAACTGCATGTTCGACTTTGCGTAACCGTAAACGTATTTACTTTTATAAGACGACTGAAGTGTGGATTGTATAGTGAAGAACGCTGAATCCACTTTTCTTTCAAGAAGCTGATCGGTTAATTTTATAATTGTGTTGATGGCTACTGTGTCATTTGTTTTTTGTGAATACAACAAACCACTAAGCGAAGTGCAAATCAGAAAAACAAATATGCGTAATCTTAAATGCATTTATAGAATAAAAATAGCGGCAATAATCATAATTACAATGATGACTAAGTATTGCCAAATGTCAACGAAGTAGGGAGATAATTTTTTCCAATTTTCTTTTAAGCTCATATCCCCTCAAATTGATTCTAGATTTTTTTATCGAAGAGCAATTGACAAATTATCAAATCGCCAAATTAATTTACCACTTAGCATCCGGCAACATCCTTGGTAAAGTTTGCATTTCTGAAAGCATATAACCTAAATGTTCGGTGTGTAATCCTTTTCTTCCGCCAGTTTGCATAAATACAGTTTCCGGTTTTTTAAGAGTAGCTTTAGTAAACAACTCTTCCATTTGTTTTTCCCATTTCGCTTGAAATGCATTTACATCAACAGCAATGCCTTGCTTAATTAAAGTCTCTTCAACTTCATCTTGCTCAAATAACTCTCCTGTAAAACGCCATAACTCATTTAAGGCCTCTTGAATTTTGTTATGACTCTCTTCAGTACCATCACCAAAACGAATCACCCATGAAGAGGTGTGACGAAAATGGTAAGTTACTTCTTTAATTGCTTTTTGAGAAATACCTGCTAAAGTTTCGTCTTTACTTTTTGCTAATTCGGTATATAATAAAATGTTGTAAGCATCAATACAGCTCTGACGTAAAATTGTCTTTGCGTAATCGCCATTATTTTGTTCAACTAATAAAACATTACAGAAATCACGTTCGCTTCTTCTGTAAGCTAATGCATCAGCATCTCTATTTTTATTTTCAACTAGCGCTGCGTATTCCAATAAAGAAGTAGCGGTTCCAAATGTATCTAAGGCAATATTAGTTAATGCTAAATCTTCTTCTAAAAAAGGACCATGACCAGTCCACTCACTTAATCTTTGACCAAGTACTAAAGCATTATCTGCTAAACGTAAGGTGTATGTAAATAATGGATTCATAAATTACATGTGTCCGATTGCATCGGGAATTTGATAAAATGTTGGGTGACGATAAACTTTGTCATCAGCCGGTTCAAAAAAGGAACCGATATCTTCAGGGCTACTTGCAGTAATTGCTGCTGATGGTACTACCCAAAGCGCCATGCCTTCGTTACGGCGAGTATATAAATCGCGTGCGTTTTGTAACGCCATCTCTCTGTCAAATGCATGCAGACTTCCGCAGTGTACGTAGGGTTGTCCTGCTTTTTTTTGTACAAACACTTCCCAAATTGGTCCTTGTGAATCGCTCATTATTTTAATTTTAGAATTTTATATTTTTTGAATTTTTGATTTTAGAGACATTCTAGAATTCAAAAATTCAGTAAATCAACAATTTTTTAAGCTGCCATAAAAGGTTCAGCATGTTTTTTTGCGTATGCCATTGCTGCTGCGCGAACCCACTCACCATTTTTGTGAGAAGCGTTTCTTGCTGCTAAACGTTCTTTGTTACAAGGTCCGTTTCCGCTAATAACATTTTTAAACTCCACCCAATTCGGCTCGCTGTAATCGTAACCTTGTTTAGCTTCGTTCCATTTTAAATTTTTATCCGGAAGTGTTAATCCTAAATATTCAATTTGCTTTATAGTTTGATTAACAAAACGCTGACGTAATTGATCGTTAGTCTCACGTTTAATTCTCCACTTAATGGCGTTTTCGCTATTCGGGGATTCAGAATCCGGTGGTCCAAACATCATAAGCGTAGGAAACCACCAACGGTTCAATGCATCCTGCGCCATTTCTTTTTGTTCTTTAGTTCCGAATGATAAGTGAGTCATGATTTCGTAACCTTGACGTTGATGAAAACTTTCTTCTTTACAAATACGCACCATTGCCCTTGCATACGGACCGTAAGATGTACGCTGTAACATTACTTGATTCATGATAGCAGCACCATCTACTAACCAACCAATTGCTCCAATATCAGCCCAAGTAAGAGTAGGGTAATTAAAAATAGAAGAGTATTTTGCTTTACCGGTATGTAATGCATTTAATAATTCATCGCGGCTAATCCCTAAAGTTTCTGCGGCTGTATATAGATATAATCCGTGTCCGCCTTCGTCTTGCACTTTTGCTAAAAGAACTTTTTTAGCACGTAAGCTTGGGGCGCGGGTAATCCAATTACCTTCCGGTAACATCCCTACAATTTCTGAATGGGCATGTTGTGATATTTGGCGGATAAGATGTTTGCGGTAATTTTCCGGCATCCAATCTTTAGGTTCCACCATTTCGTTTTTGGCCAATTTGGCTTCAAAAACATCTTCAAAATTTTTATTTTCCATGTTCTGTAAAAAACTAGAGTACAATGTAGCAAATTTAAGCCAAAAGGAGGGTTAAAACAAGAACGAAAAAGGAGGGTTTTAGGCTATTTTATGAGGTGCCCGTAAATACTTTCAAAGCTATGACCGCACGACTCAGGCGATATTAATTCGTTATGCTGGCTTCGGGTAAGATTAATGTACTTGTGAAATGTTTTTTCGGAGCTGATTTGATCTAAAAAAGCCGAATAATGCTCGTAATTGTTAAAAAAATCGCCGGATAAGAGGTAATGAAAAATATTGTAAGCATTTTTAAAACTTTCGTACTCAATTTTTGAGGATGAGCCCATATGTGCAAAATTCACTACATCGGGAGTATAAAACAGACGGATAAATTTTTCCAGCAGAGCGTACGCGCCATCAATTTGCTTATAAGCTTCACCTAAATGTTGCTCCATCGCTTCAGGTGCTTTAAATCCTTTAGCAATTGCCTTACTTACAATGTTAGCCGATTCAAACGCCACATAAATGCCACTAGAAAAAATGGGATCTAAAAACGCGCCTGAATCTCCAATCATTGCATAGTTTTTTCCGAACTTTTTTTCGTTGTAATACGAGTAATCACCAATAGTGAGAACGTCGTGTTCTAATTTCGCATTTTTTAAAATGGGATTTAAAGCTATGGCTTCTTTTACTTCATTCAAATAAAGTTCGGTGTGCCAGTCGTTTGAATTCGTTTCACAAATTTTTTTCTTTTGTTCTTTTACGTATGAATTATTAAGACTTACACCAACACTTAAATGGTCGGGCCCAACAGGAATAACCCATAGCCAGCCTTGCTTTTCACCACCTAAATAAATAATTTTTATTAAACCTTCATTTAGTGGGAGGTCGTAAGTGTTATTTAACCAATGACAAAAAAATGCGGTGCGGTCTAATCCTTTATAAACTTTTTTACTATTAAATTTTTTTGCCAGAAAACTACCTTGCCCGCTACCATCAATTAAAAATTTCCCTGTAAATGTGTGTTTGTTTTTTTGTGAATCTTCTGTTTCAACGGTAACTAAATTATCGGGAGCGTCGAGAATTACATTTTTAACATGATGCTCTTCCAATACAGTTGCGCCATGTTTTTCTGAATTTCTTAAAAGTGCGTTATCAAAAGGAGCGCGTAAACTGTGAAATGACATATGGCTCTCATCAGCAATCACATTTTTAAAACACCAGATGGATTGTTGTTTTCCTGTATTGTCAACAAAGTTAACACCTGGTTTTAGGGTGGCGAATTTTTTAATTTCATCTAGCGCACCTAATTCCTTCATTTTGTGATAGCAGAAAGGTATAAGTGATTCGCCAACGTGATCGCGAGGAAATTTTTCTTTTTCCAGAACTAAAACACTTAAACCAAGTTTTCTTAAATAAGTTGCTGAAGAAGAGCCCGCAGGTCCACCACCAATTACTATAACATCATAAAGCATACAACTAAATTAAGGTTTTTCTACCCAATCGCCATGCTCCTTTATTAAATTAATGAGTTCATCAACAGCGGTTTCGCTGGTGACGTTTTTTTTCACCACTTCTTTGCCTTTATAGAGGGAGATTTTATCAGTTCCGGTTCCAACATAACCATAATCGGCATCGGCCATTTCGCCCGGACCATTAACAATACAACCCATAATACCAATTTTGATGCCCTTTAAATGGTGGGTGCGTTCACGTATTTTTTGAGTGGTTTCTTGAAGGTCAAATAAAGTTCGCCCGCAACTAGGGCAAGAAATATATTCGGTTTTACTAATACGCGTTCTTGTTGCTTGTAAAATTCCGAAAGCTGTTGAGTTGCAAATTTGAACCGAAACACAATCTTTTTGTTTAATCCAGATGCCATCACCAAAACCATCTAGCAATAATCCTCCAATATCAGTAGCGCTATATAATTGAAATTGCGATTCGTTTAAATTGGCGTAATTACGTTTAATAATAATTGGAAGAGAACATTTTTTTAATTCTAATTCAATAACCATGCGTCGTAATTCCGGCATAGCGTGTTCGTTAAAGGTATCGAGAACTAAAACAACATTTTTTTCTTTATTAATTTTTTGAATAAAATTTTCATTTAAAGAATTAATATCAACAGCTACGAAATTTAATTTCTCCGATTTTTCTTCCGCTCTAAAATATTCTTCTTCACAAAACAAAGGATAAGTTCTGTCTTTATCCTTATGATATTTCCAATTTTCAGAATTATAAATTAAACCTAATGTGCCGGGAATTTCAAAATCAATAATATTATCCCCTAAATAAATATAATCCACGGCCATGTCTGTTAGATTCCATTTATCAGTAGGAACTGAATACATATATCCAACACCAAACAAAGAAGCTGCTGTAATGCCTTCTTTCATTGAGTAATCAGCAATAACGCGAGGTACATTATGATTACCAAGATTTATAACTTCTTTCGTTTTTCGTCTGGAATATTCAAATGGTGAGTAGGGAAGTGTAGATTTTATTTCAGGAATAGCTTTATGTGAATTTCTATTTGAATATCTGTCCACTAATATTTTCGCAACAGGAATTTCAAATTCAGGTTCTTCAGTTAATGAAACACGAATGGTATCTCCTAAACCATCTTCTAATAAAGTTCCGATACCAACTGCAGATTTAATTCTTCCGTCTTCACCATCACCCGCTTCCGTAACTCCTAAATGCAAAGGATAATTACGATTAGTCTCGATCATTTTCGCAACCAACAAACGATAAGCCTGAACCATCACTTGTGTGTTACTAGCTTTCATCGAAATAACAATGTTGTGATAATTGTTTTCTTCACAGATGCGTAAAAACTCAAAAGCACTTTCAACCATTCCTAAAGGCGTATCACCATAACGACTCAAAATTCTATCGCTTAATGAACCATGATTGGTTCCGATACGCATCGCAGTCCCATATTCTTTACAAATTTTTACAAGAGGAGTGAAGCGAGTTCTTATTCTTTCTAATTCAGCTTCGTAACCCGAATCTGTATAATCAATAGTTTCAAATTTTTTCTTGTCGGCGTAATTACCCGGATTCACTCGAACTTTTTCTATAACTCGCGCAGCCCATTCAGCTGCGTTGGGAGTGAAATGTATATCGGCACAAATTGGAGTATTATAACCTCTCGCTTTTAATTCTTTTTTAATGACCTCTAAATTCTTGGCTTCGTTTAAACTTGGGGCAGTAATGCGAACTAATTCACAACCGGCATCAATCATTCGGATACTTTGCTCAACAGTAGCTTTTGTATCCATAGTATCAGTGGTCGTCATACTTTGAATACGAATAGGATGATGTGCGCCCATTAACAAATCACCAATTTTAACTTCGCGGGTTAAAAAGCGTTTGTATTCAGTTAAGCTATTGCAGTATGGAATGATGTCTGACATTTAATAAAGCAAAAGTACGAGAGTTTATTGGGGAATAAAAATTACTTTATTTCAATTTCATCAATAAAAATGAAGGCATCGCCGCCGGCTCCTTGATGCCAGTCGGGTAATTTTCCAAAGTTCTTAGCCACAATTTTTACATAACGCGCTTTAAGTGTTTTCTCTAAACGGTATTCGAATTTTTTTAATTGCGATTCGTAATCACTGGCGGCCACCGGGTTCAGCATCTTGGTTACGGAAGTAAATTTTTTCCCGTCAGTTGAAATAAAATATTCTAACTCAGTTGGGAAAATAATCCACGACCTGGTATCCTGTAAATAGTTACTACTAATTAAATTGATGTTTTTAGCAACCCCCATATCAATCACACAATTAAAATCCTGCGCTTGATAACCCTGCCATTCTCCCTTACGCCAATTAGTTTCACCGTAAATGCCATCAATTATACCTTCATCTCCACCTGCTGTATATTGTCTGTTGTATTTACAATTTAATGTTATTTTGTAATTGTTTGGAGCCTTAAAAAAATGGGCGGTAGTTGTTTTACTGCTATCATTTTCGGTATAAATTTTTGTTTTAATAGTACACGTAGTGTCAATAAGAAATGGTTTAAAGTACAGCGAAGATTTTTTTGTAGGCTCAGTTCCATCGGTTGTATAAACTACATTTGCGTTTGGCATAGAACCGCTGCTTAAAGTAATTTCCTGACTCACTTTAAACGATTTTGAAAAACTTTGAATAATAGGAACAGGAATTATTAAGTTGCCTGTAATTTTTGTATGCGGCCTCATAAATTTACTTCTCCCGTATTTGTTAGCGCTATCTTTTTGAGGCGTGAAACTAAAAGCTAATTTACCCCCATTTGCAATTTGCTGATGAGAAATAGCAGAACGGTATTGTTGTTTTGAATTGAGATTTATTGCGGTTACTATATTACTTTCGTTACCTAAACTTGTTCTTGGAGATGTAATCTCAAACGCTTTCCCGTTTTCAAGGTTGATTTTTATTTTTTCAAAAAACGGTGTGCTTAAAGCGTATTCAGGTTGGCCCGGACAAACCTGATACAAGCCCATTGCACTTAAAACATACCATGCACTCATTTGTCCGCAATCTTCATTACCAATTAAACCATCGGGAGAATTTTTATAAAACTCATTTAAAATTTGATGAACTTTTTGTGTTGTTTTTTCCGGTTTGCCAACATAATTATACAAATAAGCCATGTGATGACTTGGTTCGTTGCCATGCGCATACTGACCAATTAAACCAGTTATGTCTGCTTGATCTCGTCCTGTTGTTTTACTGGAGGTGGAAAATAAATCGTCTAATTTTTTTTCAAAACCGGCATCACCACCGTGAAGTTTAATTAAACCATCAATATCATGCGGAACAAAAAAAGAATATTGCCAGCTATTGGCTTCTGTAAAATGATTATTTACTTCACTGGGTTCAAACGGAGATAACCAATTGCCATTTTTTCTCGGGCGCATAAATCCGGTTGATACATCAAAGACATTTTTGTAAGATTGCGCTCTTTTGATGTAGTAATAATAATCTTTTGTTTGTTTAAATTTTTGAGCTACTTGCGCAATGCACCAATCATCGTATGCATACTCCAGTGTTTTAGAAACGCTTTCGTGTTCATCATCAATTTGGAGATATCCATTTTGGTTGTAGATAGGCGCACCAAATGCTGTGTGATTAGAGGCAGCCTTTATGGCATCATAAATAACAACTGTATCAAAACCGCCAATGCCTTTTGTAACCGCATCGGCTATTACTGAAACGGAATGATATCCAATCATACAATCCGTTTCGTTGGAAGCGAGTTCCCAAACCGGTAAACGTCTACCGGCGTCGTATTGCCAAAAGAAAGTATTGATGAAGTCGCTGGTTCTTTTTCTGTCAATAATAGTGAATAACGGATGCAAGGCTCTGAAAGTATCCCACAAAGAAAATACTGTGAAATAAGTAAAGTTATTTGCAGTGTGAATTTTATTATCCCGCCCTCGGTATTTTCCGTCAACATCCATATTTGTACTTGGATGAATCATGCAATGATAAAGTGCCGTATAAAAAATAGCGAGTTTGTTTTTATCATCACTCTCCACTTCAATTTTTGATAATTCTTTATTCCAACTTTGCTCTGCTTCTTTTTTGTATTTATCAAAATCCCAATGTTTAGCTTCTGCTTCCATGTTCCGTAAAGCGCCGTCAGTGTCGGTACCTGATATGCTCACTTTCATAATTAATGGAGCTCCGTCACGAATGTCAAATTCAAAATAAGCACCTTCAACATTTTCTTTTAATTTTTTATTTACTGTCGGCTGAAACTTTCGTTTTACCGAGTATTCTATTTTTTTGAAAGGCTTGGAGAATTTAATTATGAAATAAACGTGTTGCTCTTTTGCCCAGGCTTCACTTATTCTAAATCCTGAAATAGTTAAACTGTCAATAACCTTTATACCACAATTTAAAGCTTTATCACGGTGAAGCAGGTCTAAAATAACATTTGCTTTTTCTGCTTTCGGAAATGTATATCTGTGAATTCCTGTTCTTAGTGTTGTGGTGAGTTCAGCTTTTATTTTATCATCTTCCAGCATCACTTCATAGAATCCGGCACTCGCTTTTTCTTTTAAGTGAGAAAATTTGGAAGCATAAATTTTATTTTCAATACTGGGATCACCAAGCATCGGCATTAATAAAACATCACCGTAGTCACTAACACCTGTTCCGCTCAAGTGAGTGTGTGAAAAGCCGTAAATGATACTATCACTATAATGATAACCACCACAACCATCCCAACTGCCATCAATTCTAGTGTCAGGACTTAGCTGTACCATTCCAAATGGTAATGTTGCGCCGGGAAATGTATGGCCGTGACCGCCGGTTCCAATAAATGGATTTACGTGTTTTGCAAAATCATTCTGCGCGGTTAACTTTTGGTAAGAAAAGATGGAAGTTAAAACGAGGGCGATTATAACAATGGAATGTTTCATAGAATCTAAATGTAAATTTAATGATTTATATCGTTTAGCGACATAAACTTAATTTCTTCAACTTGAGTTACTTTGCCTTTTAACTTTATTTGGTATTCTCTGCCTGGCTCAAGGTCGAAATAGTTGTTCTCGTAATCTGTTTTTTCGGTGTACATATAGAAGTTTTTCACCAACACGTCAGATTGTATTTTGAGAATTCCTTGGTCCGAAAAGTAATTTAAATTTATTTTCGGCGTGGTAAGCTTTAAATTTTTTGGCGATGTGAAGTAGAATAAGTTCTCAATCTTAATTTTTTCGTCATTACTCTTCAGTGAGCAACTCAAATAAATTTTTTCAGGATTAAAGTTGGGAATTTCGCTCTCTATTAAAGTAAAATAAATGGAAGCGCTATTTGAAATAATTTTTGTATCAATTTTTTTACTGAGAATTTCAGTTCCGGAAAAATCTTTTATAGTTAATGTTAGCCTGCCATCAAAAGTGAAATAATTATCGTTAACAATGTGAATTTTGTATTCGGCACCTGATTTTTTTATGACTACAGCAACGTTGGCATACAAATCTTTTAAATGGTATAAAAATGCTTTCGGTTGATTTTCAAAATCAATTGCACTCCACGATGTAACCGGCCAACAATCGTTAAGCTGCCAGAACAACGTGCCCATACAATAAGGTTTAGCAATTCTATGTGATTCGATGGCAGTTTTCATGCCTTGTGCTTGCAGCAATTGAGAAACATAAATATATTTTTCAAAATCCTTAGGAACAAAATAATCCCGCTCCATATAATTAGTTATAGTTTGATAGCCTGTAGGATGTTTCTGATGATTTTTTACGGCAGCCGTGTTGAAATTTAAATCAGCCGAATCACTAAAGGTTTTGAAAGTTGATAAAGGTGGCATACTTTGAAAACCATATTCACTCATAAATCGTCCCACTTTCTTCTCATATAGTTCAAAAGGTTCGTTGCCCCACCAAACCCCCCAATAATGGGAATCACCTTGCTGTAAACTTTCTTTACGTCCCCATCCAATAGAAGGCGATGAAGGCCAATAAGCATTTTGAAAATCATTTTGTTTTACAATTTCGGGAAGTGTTTTTTGAAACAGATTTTCGTAATCTTTCCAAATTTTTGCAGAATCTTTTTTTGAGTATTTGAATTGTTTTTGCCAGCCCCAATTATACCAACCTTCACTTATTTCATTATTGCCACACCATAGAGCAATACAAGGATGATTGCGTAATTTTTTTACTTGTTCAATTGCTTCTTGTGTTACATTTTCAATAAAAGACTTATCGCCGGGATACATCGCACAGGCAAACATAAAATCTTGCCAAACTAAAATGCCGGCACGATCGCAATCTTTATAAAATTCTTCATCAGCATAAACACCACCACCCCAAACACGGAGCATATTCATGTTTGCGTCTTTTGCCATACTTATTATGTCTCTGTAGTTACTTGAATTTAAATTGGGCAAAAAACTATGTTGCGGAACATAATTTGCCCCTTTCATAAAAACAGGAACATCATTTAATTTAAAATAAAACGATGAGCCAACAGAATCTTTATCTTGTATCAATTCGATGGTGCGAATTCCAAACTGAACGGATTCCTGAGTAATTAAACTATCATCATTAACTATTTTAAACGCTGCTGAGTAAAGTGAAGCTCTTCTGTTACCCATATTATTACACCACCATAAATTAGGGTTGGGAATACTTGTGCTGACCGTTACAGTGTTTAATCCTGCCTTTAAACTTACCAGTTGAGTTTTAATTCTGGATTGCTCGCGATTTCTTCCTTTACTTGAAATATTATATCTGATTTCATAATAACCTTCTTTATTGCAGAGGATTTCAAAAATAAAATCAGTTTTAGCTACTGTGTCTTTAATCTCTTTTGTATGTGCGTATATAGATTCAATTTTTAGTTTATTCCACGTTATTAGTTTTATGGGTTTGTAAATCCCACAAGTCACTAAACGCGGTCCCCAGTCCCAACCATATTGGTATTGGGCTTTTCGGGTGAATATTTTTTCCTCGCCGGGTAAAGTGTAAGATAATTTAGAAGCTAAAGCTTTTCCTTTTTTAACGGCAGACTCGAATACAATCAATAGAGTATTATTTCCTTCTTTAACTTCTTTCTTAATATTCACTAACCAAGAGCGAAACATATTATTAGTTTCAAGAATTAGTTTTTTATTAAGATAGATTTTAGCGTAGGTATCCAGACCTTCAAATTTGAGTTCAATGTTGTTTTGTGAAATTGTTTTTTTATCGCAAGTAAATTCAGATTTGTATTCCCAATCTTCATTTTCTACCCACTGTACTTTTTTTTCGTTATCAGAAAAGAAAGGATCGGGAATTAATTTATTAGACAGTAAATCTGTATGCACAGTTCCGGGCACTGAAGCCAGATACCACGTGTCAGTTCCTTTTTGTCGGAATTCCCATTTTGGATTTAAAACGAGTTCGGTATTTTGCGCGTAAGCAAAAACACAAATCAACAATAAGTAGCTATATAAAATTAGTTTTTTCAAAAGGCAGAGATCAATTTTTTGATTTCGACTTCATCAGCGATTTCACTGGTGTTTGTAATAGCGGCCGAATGAAACTCACTAGCGCCGGTAGTTTTTATTAGGTCAGAAATATTTGAAGATCGGATTCCTCCACCAGGCATTATTATAATTCTTCCCTCAGATTTTTTAATTAATTGCGAAAGTAGGTCTGAACCTTCAATTGCTGTTTTTTGTTTACCTGAACTTAGAACCCTTAAAAAACTACATTCAATAATTTCTTCTAAAGCCGACTCCGAGTTTTCAATTTCATCAAAAGCCCTGTGAAATGTGCAGGACATCGGTTTTGCTAATTCAACTAATTCTTTACAACGGACAACATCTATTTTATTTTCTTTAGTCAGAATACCAAACACAATACCGTTACAGTTTTTTTCTTTACAAAAAGCAATTTGCTTTTTCATTAGTTCGAATTCAGAATCTGAATAAGCAAAATTTCCTTCACGGGGACGAATCATAACAAATAGGTCAATGTTTATTTGTTTACGAACTTCAATAATTAATTTTTCGGAAGGGGTAATTCCGCCTACAGAATAATTTTCGCAAAGTTCTATTCTGTTAGCGCCTGTTTGTTGCGCAATTAAGCAAGATTCTAAATTAAAACAGGCTATTTCAAGAAGCATTTACTTTAAAAAATAATCAGCATCAAATAATTTATTTCCGGTGTTATCGTTAAGCGCGTAATTAAAACCTTTTTGTAAAGCGTAAGCGCCGTGTTCACCTTTTTTGTTTATAGCAAGAAAACCAACTTGTACATCTTTATAATTTGGATTTTTAGAAACTAAACGTTCAACCGCTTTTTTACAAGCTTCGGCCGGAGAGGCTCCTTGTCGCATTAATTCAACCACTAAATAAGAACCGCAAATACGTAAAACAGTTTCGCCTAATCCTGTAGCACAAGCCGCACCAACTTCATTGTCGACATACATTCCGGCACCAATAATTGGAGAATCACCAACGCGACCATTCATTTTATAAGCTAATCCGCTTGTAGTACACGAGCCTGATAAATTTCCGTGCGCGTCTAAAGCCACCATGCCTATTGTATCGTGATTTTCAACATTAACAACGGGTTTGTATTGACTTGTTTTCAGCCATTCTCTATAAGCTTTTTCTGCCGCAGCACTTAATTTCTTTGGTTCTAATTTAAATCCGTTGTCTAATGCAAATTTTTGAGCGCCACTTCCAACAATTAAAACGTGAGGAGTTTTTTCCATTACCATTCTTGCAACCGAAACAGGATGTTTAATACGTTGTAAAAACGCAACGCCGCCACATCTTCCTTTTTCATCCATAATGCAAGCATCTAAAGTTACATTACCATCTCTATCAGGTAAACCACCAAGACCAACACTTAAATTTGAGAAATCCGCTTCAGTAACCATTACACCTTTTTCAACGGCATCTAATGCTGTTCCGTTGGCAGATAAAACTTTCCAAGCTCCTTCATTTGCAGCTAAACCATGATTCCAAGTTGAAATGACAACTGGTTTTCTTACCTCACCTTCAGTAGTTGATTTTTCTTCAACCGAAATTGCTTTTCCGAATTTTGGCAAACTAGTTAAAGCTAACGCTGATAAAATCCCAGATGTTTTTAAAAATTTCCGTCTTGATGCCATATTATTTGGTTTTGGTAATAAAATGTTTGGCGTAATTAATTTGCCACATATCTAAAATAAATCTATTCTGATTTAAGCGTTTATAAAAATTGTCGAAGTTTTTATTTTCAGGTTTTGTCCATAGCACTTCTGCTAAAGCAATCATACGAGGCACGGCCATGTATTCTACTTGTTTCTCATTTAAAATATATTCTGTCCAAACATTTCCTTGTGCGCCCATTATAAATTGCGCTTCTTGTTCGTTCAGTATTTTTGGAGTTGGATTGTAATTGTAAACCGAATCAACCGGATTAAATCCGCCAATGGCTAAAGGCTCGGCAGATTTATTTTTGTTTTGATAGTGATCGAAATAACAAGGTTTACCCGGACTCATTACCACTTTATGTTTTTGTTTAGCGGCTGCAATTCCTCCTTCGGTTCCGCGCCAACTCATCACAGCAGCATTAGGAGCCAGACCACCTTCTAAAATTTCATCCCAGCCTATAATTTGTTTGCCTTTGCTATTTAAAAATTTCTCGATGCGGGTGATGAAATAACTTTGTAATTCGTGTTCATCTTTTAATTTTTCTTTTTTGATTAAACTTTGACAATGAGAACAAGTTTTCCAGCGTGTTTTCGGACATTCATCTCCACCAATATGAATATATTTTCCGGGAAACAAATCCATCACTTCAGTCAGTACATCCTGTAAAAATTGAAAGGTTGAATCTTTTGTGCAATATACATCATCAAACACGCCCCAGCCTTTTGCCACTTCTTGTTTTTGTCCGGTGCAAGATAACCAAGGGTAAGCTGCAATGGCTGCTAATGAATGTCCCGGCATTTCAATTTCCGGAACAACTGTAATATGTCGCGCTGTGGCATAGGCTACAACATCTTTAATTTCTTCCTGAGTATAAAAACCGCCATAACGAATGGTATCGTATTTTTTGTCTTTATCAGAACCAACCATTGTTCCGCTACGCCACGCACCAACAGAAGTTAGCTTAGGATATTTTTTTATTTCGATACGCCAACCTTGATCTTCGGTTAAATGCCAATGAAAGACATTCATTTTGTAAGCAGCAATTAAATCGATATAGCGTTTTACAAAAGAAATCGGGAAGAAGTGGCGACAAACATCTAAATGCATGCCGCGCCATTCGTAACGAGGACGATCTTTTATGTAAACACAAGGAACCTCAAACGTTTTTTTTGGAGCAACTTTTAAAGATTTTATTTCTTGAGCGGGTATTAGTTGAACTAAGGATTGCAAAGCATAAAATGCGCCGGAGCCATTTCCTTCAGCGATAATTTTTATTCTGGCTTTATTAATGTCTAAGTGATAATTCTCTTTAAAGCCACCTTCAAAATCAGGATATTCAAACTGAATGAAATTTCCAATTTTAGATTCGTTAGGAATGGTTTCTAAACGGAAGCCATAATTTTTTTCGAGATAGTCATTAAACCAATTAATGTCATTTGTAAAACTATCCGAACCTCTTAAAACAATTTTAGTAGTTGGAGATATGGTAAAATTTCCTTCTTTTAAAGTGACCTCAGTAGGTTGTGGAATAATTGGTAAAGTATTGTGTTGCGCAAACGAACCTGCGAACAAAAATAAAAACAGAAGGGAATAAAATCTTTTAGTCATTGATTGAAACTTAGTGCGGTAATTTTTCTCTTATTACCCCATAAACATAAGTGCCAAAAACAGCACTTAATAAAATAACTATTACAATTGGTAAGCCTGTTCCAACGAGAGCGTATAACGGTCCTGGACAAGCACCTGTCATGGCCCATCCAATACCAAACATTAAACCGCCGATAATATTTCCTTTTGAAAATTGTTTGTCTTCGATAACAATTTCCTCTCCGGAGAATGTTTTCACTTTAAATTTCTTTATTAAAAAAATAGAAAGCATACCAACCGCGATGGCAGAACAAATTGTACCATACATGTGGAAAGATTGAAAACGAAACATTTCCTGAATGCGGAACCAGGAAATAACTTCCCCTTTAATTAAAATAATTCCGAATATGGTACCGAGCAATAAAAATTTTATATTTTTCATATTATAAATGCATTATATGTGGAAGAATAAACCAAGTCATTAATAATCCTCCTGCAAAAAAACAACAGGTGGCTATTAAAGAAGGTAATTGTAAATTAGAAATTCCCATAATGGCGTGACCAGATGTGCAACCTCCTGCGTAACGTGTGCCAAAGCCAATAAAGAATCCGCCAACAATAATTAATAAAAATCCTTTCAGTGTTAAGAGCGAAGAGAAATTAAAAACTTCGTTAGGAATTAAACCTGAATAATCTGTAATGCCTAATTTGTTCATGCTTTCAACAGCTGATTCAGATAAGACAATTGGATTTGGATTTTTTAAAAGGCAACCGGCAATACATCCGCCAATAATCATTCCGCCTGCAAAAATTAAATTCCATTTCTCAGCTTTCCAATCGTATTGAAAAAATTTTGCTTTGGTAGGAATGCACATGGCGCAAAAATGACGGAGTGATGATGAGATACCAAAAGCTTTGTTGCCAAATAAAAGTAATAAAGGCACCATTAATCCAATTAAAGGACCGGTTATATACCAGGGCCAAGGTTGTGTTAAAATTTCCATGTGTTATTTTTATGTTTTACTAATATACTAATTGTGATTTATTTTTTTGATTTCTTTCTGGCATCAGCAATTGGACCAAAAGGTCCGTATTTATGTTGTTGTTCTGAAAATTTATCCGCGTAAGGACCAAATGGATGATCAATTGGTTTGCCGGCTAATCTTGGCCAATCTTTGTTTTGATCTTTTTCGGGTCGGGGTTGAGAGTTTACAAACGCTGCAACGTCCCAAGCTTCTTCATCGGTTAATTGCATATCAGCAGTAACATTTTGCGGCATGTTTGATTTTACGTATCCCGCAAAGCGTGATAATCGAAACAGCCCTGCGCCTTTATTGTAACTGTGTTCGCCCCAAAGAGGAGGGTACTGGTACGTTAGTTTGTTATCAAATAATTTTCCCTCTCCGGTTTCGGTATGACAAGTTTTGCATTTCAGCATATAAACCACTTTTCCTTTTTCTGGATCAGCAGCTCGGCCGAGATAAGCAAGTTCTGTTAAGCCACAGCCTTTTGGTTTTTCGCCTTTAGGAACATCTTTGCCTAACCATTTTATATACGCAACTATAGCTTGCATTTCGTTACTTAAAGTATCTAATGCTTTTCCGTTTAAACTTCTTTCAAAACAATCGTTCACACGTTTGTAAATGGTTTCTGTGCTACCGGAACGTTCACGAAATTTTGGATAGGTGGACGCAACACCGCTGTAATTATTTCCGAAAGGTTTTGTGCCCGCATCTAAATGACAGTTCTGACAATTCATGCCATTGCTTGAATGTTGAATTTTTCCTTGGGGTCCTAGATATAAAGATGTGTTTGCTATTAATTCACGACCGTAAATTATTTGTGCCGCGTTTTTTTCAGTTTTAATTTCTGTTGTATTGGGCGCTGTCCAAACATCAGCAACAGGTTTTTCAATAGTCGTTTCAGTTTTTGGTTCTGAAGTTTTTTTAGGAATTTCTTTTTCCGGCGTTGGTAATCCTGTAACCTGCAAAACAAGTAGAGCAACAATAATCACAAGTAAAACAACTATACATTTTACAAGACGCTGTATTATCTCGATATAATTTTCTTCGCTATTGTGTTTAAATACGTTCATGTTTAGTGTGAAGTTTCACTCGTGTTATCGTAATCAATACCATTTGCTTTTAAAATGCCTTTTACTTTAAATGCGTACCAAGCTAAAAACGCAAAACAAATTACAGGAATGATGTAAGATAAATGAATATTGGTTTTATCTGCTAGTAATCCTTGCATAGGCGGAATGAACGCGCCCCCTAAAATCATCATGATTAAAAACGAGGAAGCCTGACTTGTATATTTCCCTAAGCCAGCTGTTGCGAGTGAAAAAATATTGGGCCACATGATAGAACAAAATAAGCCGCCGCTTAAAAAAGCATACACACTAATTGGGCCGGTTGTAAATAATCCAATTAGCATGGCTATAGTTCCAAGCACTGAAAAAATAATTAAAGTAAGCGCAGGTTTTTGTTGTCCCATAAAAAATGCACCAATTAAAATGGCAACACAAACGGCATACATCATAAATTTAGAGGCATCGGCTCCGCTTAAATGATTCATGTAAAGAACTAAACATAATGCAACGAATGGAACAATTATGGTTAAAATTATATTCGTAGATTTCTTCATTTCGAATGCGCCGATAGAACCGGTCCAGCGACCAATCATTAAACTTCCCCAATACAAAGAAATAAACGGACCGATTTCAGAATCCTGTAGTCCGCCAAAATCAGGAAGTTTCAATAATGAACCTAAATTACTTTGTATAGAAACTTCAACGCCAACATAAACGAAAATGGCCAACATCCCTAATAAAACTTGCGGATAAGGTTTTGTTTCGAGGCGGTCTTCTCTTTTTATTTTTTTATACTGCAATAAAAGAATGGCAGTGATAACGCCGAGGAATAATGCAAATAGAATTAAGAATAAAAACTGACTCTGATTTGTTGCAACAACATCTAAAGCAAAATAAACAAATACTGAAATTAGAAAGAGTAAAGTGCCAATGATAAAGAACAAAGGTGCTTTTAAAATCTTCATGTTGCTGTCGTTTTCCTCAATAGTTAATTTTGGTATTTGCGTAAAATTTAAAATCACAGCGGCCATAGCAAATGCAATACCTAGTATTACGTACAAAATATTTATGGATGTGATAGAAGCAGATTCTTTGTCGGCACCACTTGCAATTGCTTTTCCAAACAAAACAAAACTCACGAGGATGGGACCGATAGTTGTTCCGAATGAATTTACGCTGCCGGCAAAATTTAAACGGTGTGAACCTTTTGCAGGATCGCCGATATTTAATACTAAAGGATTAGCAGAAGTTTGTTGAAGAGAAAAGCCAAGTGCAATGATGAAAAATGCAACAAGGATGAATGCAAACGAGCCGGAGTTAACGGCAGGAATCATACAAATAGCTCCTAAAATAGAAATGCCTAAACCATATACAATTGCTTTTTTGTAACCTATTTTATTAATGATATCACTATTTAACTGAAGCGAAAAAATATAGAGCAGGAGAGAGCCAATAAAATACGCACCGTAAAATGCGCTGTCGATTAGCTGCGACTGAAATTGTGTTAAATTAAAATGTGTTTTACAGAAGGGAATAAAAATTCCGTTAGAGGCTGCTAAAAAGCCCCAGAAAAAAAACACAGTGATGATTGCAACGAAAGGTGAATTACCTGATTTGGCCATGAATTAAATTTTATCTAAAGTATTATTTTAAAAAACTGAAACGCCTGTAAACGCGGGCATTTATTAACAATTTTCTCTTTACTAAATGTTTAGTTATCGGTTTGTAAGTAAGAGTTTTTCATTTTCTTTGTATTATGGAATTGCTAAGCCCTAAAAACTGGAAAGATTACGAATTAATTGATTGTGGTGATTTTGAAAAACTCGAGCGTTTTGGAAAATACATTACTATTCGTCCCGAACCACAAGCCGTGTGGCCAAAAATTTATTCGAACGCCGATTGGGAGAAACAAGCTAGCGTGAAGTTCATTCCTAAATCAAGTTCGCAGGGTGATTGGAAAAAGTTGAAACAAATGCCTGATCAGTGGACTATCAATTACGCTTTATCAAAACAAAGTGAGTTAACCTTTCGTTTGGGTTTAACCGGATTTAAACACGTTGGTGTTTTTCCGGAGCAAGCTGTGAATTGGGATGTGATTTATGATTACTTATCTAAACTCAACAAACCTAAGTTTTTAAATTTATTTGCTTACACAGGCGGGGCTTCTATTGCTGCTCGTGCAGCAGGGGCAGATGTTACTCACGTTGATAGTATTAAACAAGTGGTTACCTGGGCTAACGAAAACATGCAAAAATCGAACCTCGATAATATTCGTTGGTTAGTAGATGATGCTTTGAAATTTGTGAAAAAGGAAATTCGCCGTGGTAATAAATACAATGGTATAATTTTAGATCCGCCTGCATTTGGTCACGGTCCCAACGGAGAAAAGTGGCAATTAGAAGATAATATTGCAGAGATGATGGATGGGGTTTTGCAATTGTTAGACCATGAAAAACATTTATTGATTTTAAATGCTTATTCATTAGGATTTTCGGCAATGGTTCCTGAAAATTTATTAAGTCCTTTCGCTAAAAAACACAAATCTGAATTAAGTGTTGGCGAGTTATTTTTAAATGCTAAAAGTGGCGTTAAACTTCCATTAGGAGTTTGGGGAAAATTAGAAAAGTAAATGAAATTTATTTTTAGTTTCATATTCTGTTTAGTTCTGCAAAGCTCTTTTGCGCAACTTACCTGTGAAAGTATTAAAGAATTAGGTGTTATATACAAAGGCACGACTCATCGCAATGGCCGCACCCGACTTTTTCCAACCGATACTGCAATTCATAACAGAATGCAATACTATAAATTTGAATTACAACTAGCAGGCAATTTATCTGCAGAAGACAAATCGGAAATCGCTAAGTATAAAATAAAATTCAATCCTAATGATACTGTAATGATTTACGATTGGGATATTATGCACCAGGGAAAAATGGCGTATCATGGTAAAGCGATTGCGAAGATTAAAATTAATTGTGCCGATAGTATGATAACCGTACAAAAATATTTATTGAAAAAAGAAACAGTAAACTATGTGCCGAATCGCTTTAAAATTTTTAAGATAAACGAAAAGGATTTTATGATTAGCGACCGGAATCACTCGTATTTAAACATCAATATGTACTTTACAAAGGATTAGTTTATTATACTAATTTTCATTCTGATATTTTCTTTTGGTCTGTCGTTTTTGTCGGTTTTTGAAGCAGCAATTTTATCAATCACTTCCAAGCCTTCAATCACTTCTCCAAAAATAGTGTAGTTATTATCTAGATGTGGAGTGCCGCCAAGCGTTGCGTATGTTTTTCGTTGTGTGGACGACCATGTATAATGTTTTGTTTTAGCGTATTCGGCTTTACTAACCGCATCGGTAAGTTGTTTCACTACAATTTTCAAACTGTCTTCTTTTCCTTGAGCAAACAATCGGGTGTAATACGATTTCAATTCAGGACTTTTTCCTCCAAAGCCCACTAAATAATTTATTTTAGTGATGATTTCCCGATTAACTCTGATTTCTGCTTTTTGCAAGGCAAGCGAATCGTATTTTTTCCCCATCACAATATAAAACTGACAACCTGAGGATTCTTTTTTAGGATTAATGTCATCGCCCTCACGCGCAGCTGCCAAAACACCCTTTTTGTGATAGATTTTTGGGTTTATTTCGGCTGGAATCCAATAGCCAACGTCTCCATTCCCTAACAATATTGTATCATTTGCTCGTTTGCTATCAGGGTCGCCGCCTTGTATCATAAAGCTATTAATTACTCTATGAAAAAGGAGGCTGTCATAGAAGCCTTGCTTAACCAGTTTTAGGAAGTTTTTCTTATGTAAAGGCGTCTCCTCGAACAACTTAATTTTAATATTGCCTAGGGATGTGCTTATCAAAATAGTCTCTTTACTATGGGTTTGAGCGCCACAAAAAGCCCCTAAAAAGAGCATTAAAACACTAAAAACTAAGGCTTTACTATTTGTCATTTAAAACTTAATTTATTACATTTGCTTTAACGAATATCGTATTAAATTTTTAGAACAGATGAAATTAAGAGGATTATTTATCGCAGTAGCAACTCTAGGAGTTGGTTTTTTATGCATCACATCATGTAAAAAAAATACCGACTGTATTGCTAATATTATTTGTCACGACTCAACAGGTGTTGGTATGAGTGGCGCAACAGTTTATCTGTTTGCTAATGTAAAAACACCAAATAGTGGAACAATTACTGCCGATATACGTGCAACAGGAGTTACTGATGGAACCGGAAGAGTTTCTTTCACATTTAAATTGCCTGCTATTTATGATGTAAGAGCTATAGGTACCGCCTCTATGACAGGCATCAGCATTATTAAATTAGAAGAAGGTAAGAGCGTAGAGAAGACCGTTGTGGTTCGCTAAACAATAATTTTCATTATAAACAAAAGCCTCGTTAAGGGGCTTTTTTTATGAACTAACCAAGACTTTTAAACAGCGGTGTTTAATAATTTCTTAATTTAAGCCCTTAGCACAAATGAAATTGAACTCAATACTTAATATCCCTCGTCTCCTTCTGTTTGTAATTACAATTTTTGTTTTTACAGGCTGCGCCGAAAAGAATGATAAAATTCTGAACGAAGGAATTATTGAGTATGATGTAGTTGCTGTTGATCAAAATCATCCTTGGGCAGGCATGATACCTACTACTGCTACTTTAAAATTTAAAGACGATAAATTTGTTTTAGAAATGAGCACCATGGGCATGTTTACAACCATGTTCGTTTGCAATCAAAGCAATAAAACATTGACGCAAATGGTAAAATTTCTTGACATCAAACAAGCTTGCATAGAAAGCGAAAAGGATATCCAAATAGAGAATCTTCAGTATAAAATTAAATGTGAAGAAACGAAAGAGACCAAGGTAATTGCCGGTTATAAATGCAATAAAGTGAAGGTAACTATGGAAAAGGACCCCACTGTAATTTTCGAAGCATATTACACTAAAGAAATGGGCGCCGAAAACGTAAATGCATTAAGTCCGTACTTAGGAATTAAAGGGATGTTAATGCAATACCGCCTCAAAAAAATGGGTCTTGAATTGCAGTTTACTGCTAAAAATGTAAAAAAGGCTGAAATAGTAGATAATACTTTTGAAATACCTGCTTATTACAAGATTGTAAGCAAACAAGAGATAGAAAAAATCTTCCAGCAGTTCTAAGCTGTTAAATCATTCACACTAAAGGCTAATAAGGGAAAATATATTTGGCTTTGTGCTTAATATTTTTTTATTTTAAGCCTTTGTTTTACCATTGAATACCAAGCCCTTAATACTAAAAATAACTCAACTACTGTTTGTATGCCTGATTCTTTCTGGTTTTACATTTTGCAGTACCGGTAACGATAAAGTTATTGATGAAGGTATTATTGAATACGACGCAAAAGTAGTAGACGAAAACCATCCATTAGCAGGTCTTGCTCCAAGTTCAGCAACTTTAAAATTTAAGAAGGATAAATTTATTATGGAAATGAGCACTATGGGCATGTTTAATACTATGTTCATTTGCGACCTCACTAATAAAACGCTTACCCAAATGGTGAAGTTTATGGATGTTAAGCAAGCGTGTATTGAAACGGAAAAAGATATTCAAAAAGAAAACGACGCTTACAAAATTAAATTTGAAGAAACGGCCGACACAAAAGTAATTGCAGGATATAAGTGCACTAAAATAAAAGTAACAATGGTAAACGACCCCTCTGTTACATTTGATGCTTATTACACAAAGGATATGGGAATGGAAGCCGTAAATGATTTAAGTCCTTATGCTGGTGTGAAAGGTATGTTGATGCAATACCGTTTACGTAAAATGGGACTTGAAATGCAATTTACTGCCAAGAGCGTTAAAAAGGCTGAGGTAGCTGATAATAATTTTGATGTGCCTGCTTATTTTAAAATTGTTAGTCAGGAAGAAATGAAGAAGTTTTTCGACGGCCTTCAGTAATTTAAGCCGTTGGTGTATTTTACAAATTTTAACAGCCTAAATACTGTACTTTGGCACAACAATTGGACTACACACTATTATAAACCAAAACAATTAAAATGAAAAAATTAATTACAGCAGTTGCCATTTTTATGTGTGCGTTTACGTATGCACAACAAGAGGGCTCAGTTACTTATTTGATGGCAATGGAAGGCGTACCGCCTGAGCAAGCCGCCATGATGGGTGATATGGAAACAAAAATATTTTATAAGGATAAAAAGTCATTAACCGAAATGAGCAGTATGATGATGTCGTACAAAACGCTTAACGATGAAAATGGTTCTCTTATCCTAATGGATCAAATGGGAAATAAATTTTTTACCAGAGTAAGCAAAGCTGAACTTGATAAAAATGCAGAAGTAAATAAAGACAAAGAACCCAAAATAGAATACTTAAACGAAACCAAATCAATTGCAGGATACGACTGTAAAAAAGCAATTGTAACTGCCAACGGAAAAGAAGGCGAAGTTAAAATGGATGTTTGGTATTGCGAAAAAATCCCTTACGTGTCTCAAGGTGGTGGCGCAAGAAGAGGCGGAGAAATGTTTAAAGGATTAAAAGGTATGCCAATGGAATTCACGATAAAACAAGGTCCAATGAATATTAAAATGACTGCGAAAGAAGTATCATTTGATAAAGTGCCTGATTCTAAATTTGTATTAACTACAGAAGGGTATACAGAAAAGAAAATGGACGAGTTAAAAAAAGGCGGACAATAATAAAATATTATTTACAAAAAAGCCGCGAGTGTAAAATCTCGCGGCTTTTTTTTGTTTATAATTTTTATGACGAGGCTCCTCCGAATCTGAATCCAAGTCCTTGTTGAACTTTACCTTCTCCGGTACTTAAGTGTTTAACATCATCAAAAGTAAGTGAGCTAAGTGCTTCCTGTGTGCGTTCTGCTGCAGGAACAGAAGCTAACCTTAAATTCTGTTTCATCACCACTTCACCAACTGCTTGCCGAACGGTACGGGCATTTCCAAAAAACTTATCGCGTTTTTCGTGAAGCGCTGCGAAATATTTATTTAAATGTTCTTTCGCTTCCGGAGCCATTATTAATCCTTCTTTTTTCAACAACACATCGGCAATGTGTAATAATTGCTCAGGCGCGTAATCGTAAAAATGAAACGTTTTATCGAAGCGTGACTTCAACCCGGGATTCATTTCAATAAACTTGTGCATGTTATCAGGGTAACCTGCAACAATAACACCAAATTTCCCGCGCTGATCTTCCATACGTTTTAAAATAACTTCAATGGCCTCTTTTCCAAAATCATGTTGTCCGCCACCTTCAGCAAGCGCATAAGCTTCATCAATAAATAAAATTCCACCCATGGCGGCTTCTATTTTTTCCTGAGTTTTAATAGCAGTTTGTCCAACATAACCTGCAATTAATCCCTCGCGATCTACTTCAACAATATGACCACGCTCTAATAAACCTAACGATTTATACACTTTAGCAATGATACGCGCCAATGTAGTTTTTCCTGTGCCGGGATTTCCTGTAAATACTGAATGCAAAGAAAATTTATTGACAACGTCTTTTCCAATTTCATTATAAAACTTAATGAGTTTTACTAATTCGTTAAGATCGTTTTTGATATTATCCATGCCGGTTAATTCATTTAATTCGGCAAGGGCTAATTGTAAATCTTTTTCGTTTACGTTGAGGTTTAATTTTTTTCGTTCGCCGGCCGAGAAAACTTGTTTGAAATCGGCAAGCATTATAATTGATAAATCTTCTTTAGTGATAGTTTCCAAATTACCGGATTTCATAATACGAACGCCCATATTTTGTTTTGCTTCTTCAATTAAACCGTGAACAAAGCGTGCATTACCAAACGATTTATCGCGTTTACGATAAGCATCAACTAATTGTTCTTTTAAATATGCATCCGCATCCGGCGCAATAGTAACTTGTTTATTGGCTGCAGCAAAAACCGCAATCTGATGTAATTCTTCAGGTAAATAATCTTCAAAATGGAAATATTCTGAGAATCTCGATTTTAAACCGGGATTACTTTCAATAAATGTTTCCATCTCTTTTGGATATCCCGCAACGATAATAGCAATATCGCCCGGACCATCACTCATCTCTTTTAATAAAATTTCAATTACTTCTTTCCCAAAATCTTTACTGTCATCACCTGAACGCGACAACGAATAAGCCTCATCAATAAATAAAATTCCACCGCGGGCATCTTCAATTGCTTTTTTAACCTTTGGCGCTGTTTGTCCTATGTATTCTCCAACTAAAACCGAACGGTCAACTTCTAGTACGTGTCCTTTACTAAGCAAACCCATCTTGTTATAGATTTTCCCTAACATTTTTACAATGGTAGTTTTTCCTGTTCCGGGATTTCCTGTAAATACAGAATGAAGTGACACTTTAGTTTTATCGTCGAATCCTTTTTCTTTACGGAGCGCATTAAATTTTAAGTAAGTAATATTTTCGTTGATGCTTTTCTTTACATTCTCTAAACCAATTAATGCTTTTACTTCATCTAATAACTCTTCCAATGTTTTTTCGGGAGCGGCGGTTGAAGTGATAGCGGTAGTGTTGTTGTTTGAAGCGGCTGAAATAGTTTGTTGGATAGATGTAATCAATTCCAATTCACCTTCTTCATCCACATCTTTGCATTGAAAAGTAACACCACCAATTAATACATCCATAAAAACAATTTCAAGTGTGTATTGATCGTCTTTCCAAGAGCCGGCGTTATTATGCCCCCATCCTAAATCAAACGTGTAGGTGTAATCTTTTTTATTGCTATCGGTATAACCTGTTTTGCTTTGATGTGCTTTGTGTTGTCCGGCATCATCAATATAATTTATAAAGAATTCGTAATTGAAATCAACATTCGTGTTGACTTTAATTTTTATTTCGGCCCAAACATATTGTGTGGTGGTTTTATTAAACGTTTTTAAATATTTTCTATGACGTTGCTGCCAGCCATCTATGTCGCCGGGATAAAGTTTCACGTATTCGATACTAAAATAGGGATTACTGCTACTCGTAACCAAACCAACATCTTCAACAAAAAATTGTGATTCGCCAACGGTAACGCCATCAATAATGGCCATCCATTTATAAGTTCCTTTTTTCCAAAATATTCCAGGGGTAGCATTTCCCCAACCGTCGCGCACGTAAGCAATGTTCTCGTCTTTGTTAACTTTAAGATCAGCTTCCAGCTCACAAATTTTTTCGTTGTTACCCGGAATTACTTTTTCGCAACGGATGGTTACTTTAGTTTGCCAATCTTCTTCATCGAATAACTTGTTATACAAAGCGAGTTCGCAACGAATGTAAGTTGTTTCGGCTTTATCAAATACAGTACGATAGCGTTTAGTTGAATTGGCCATCCATTCATCTGATGAATAAATTGAAAGGCTTTTAAATTTAAAACGTTTTTCCATTTGTTAAATTATTGGTTTGCTATTTTTGAGAGTTGTTGTTGCCATTTCCAGGCCGAGAGCATCATTTCATCAATATTATATTTTGGTTCCCAATTAAGTTCTTGTTTTGCTAAAGTGTTATCGGCATATATAGAGATGACATCACCATCACGGCGCGGACCAATTTCGTAATTTAACTTTATACCCGATACTTTTTCGAACGAGTTAATGGCTTCCAAAACAGTTACGCCTGTTCCTGTACCTAGATTAAATAACGACACGTTGGATTTATTTTTATTTTCAATTACATATTGTAATGCTTTAATGTGAGCATTTGCGATATCTGTTACATGAATGTAATCGCGGATGCAAGAACCATCACGTGTACTGTAATCATTGCCGTGCACAAACATTTTCGAGATAATACCAACTGCTGTTCTGGTAATGATTGGTACCAGGCTAGAAGGTGGTCCTATTGGAAGTTCGCCAATTTGCGCGCTCATGTGTGCGCCAACCGGATTGAAGTAGCGCAACAAAACGGAATTAAATCCTGCAATTGTTTTTGTAAAAGCATCCACCATTTGTTCGCCTACTTGTTTAGTATATGCGTATGGTGATTCCGCTTTTCCGAGCGGACTATTTTCAAGAACAGGTAAATCTTTTATGTTACCGTAAACAGAGCAAGAAGAAGAAAAAATGAAATTATTTATTTTTTTGGTTTTACAAAAATCTAAAATGTTTACAAGGCTTTCAATGTTATTATGATAATAGAGTAGTGGATTAGCAACACTTTCCGGAACTGATTTAAATGCTGCAAAATGTATAACGCCTACAATGTTGGTTATTGAAGAAAGTTGTTTTTCTAAACTTGCTTTATCACATAGATCAATATTAAAGTGTTGAATTGTTTTGCCGGTAATTTTTTCAATCCAACTATAAGCTTCTCTATTAGAGTTAGAAAAATTATCAATAGAAATTATAGTGTAATTAGTTTGTTGAAGTAATTCTACTATTGTATGTGAGCCAATATATCCGGCTCCTCCGGTAACGATAATGCTTTGTGGATTGTTCATTTCCCTTAAAAATAGCACTTTTACGGCAATGAGAATATAGTAAAATGAAGATTTAATGGAATTTTAACTCTCTGACTTTAAACCGCTTTGAAAAAACTAAGAATTAAGGTAAAGACCCTTCATAGCGTCGCCTATTTTAAAGGTATTGAGGAAGAAATTAACGGTGTTGCGAGCCAATTGAAGAAGACTGTTTTTTTCGATGTTAGTTCTCAATCTTTCATCCGTATTATCATTAAGAGTGCGGTTTACTTCATCTTTTCCACGGCTTTGGTTAAACCTCGATAAGCTAATGGCCGTAGTTGTTAAGAATATTTTTTTAAAGCCGTGTTTCAGCATTAAATTATTAAGTGTCTTTGGTGTGTAGTAGGTTAAGTGCTCAGGATACTCAATCACATTCCATTTGTCTTTTAAAATTAAGCGACTGATAGCATTAAAATTGGGTGTGGTAACGTAAAAAACACCCTCTTTACGAAGAATTTTTTTAATAAAATCCATTTCCGGGTTAGGGGTGTTGATGTGTTCAATCACTTCAAAACTAGTTACCACATCAAACTGTAATTGGTAAAATTCAGGCGGCAATTTATCTGATTTAAATACGGTGATATTATTTTTAGCACAGTAATCTATACACTCTTGCGCGTATTCTGTTCCGTAAACATTCCAACCTCTTTTTTTTGCGCATTCTAAAAATAAACCATTGCTGCAACCAAGATCAATAAGGTTATTGTTTTTGCGGTAAGGTTCAAATTTATCAAGTAATTCGTTGTATCGTTTTTCAGTAATTGGTGATAAACTTTGATAGCGGGGATAACCTGTATAGTGTGCGGTTAGCTCTTCGGGACTAGGATTTTTTTTACCAAAAACAAGACCGCAATTTTGGCATTTAACCAAAAAAGCCCTTGAATAAGCGGGCATTGTTTTAAGATGAGTTCCGTTACAAATTATACAATTACTTAGTTCCATTAAGATGCTATCGAATTATTTGTAAATTTACGATAATATAAACAAATTAGCGTTAATGAACGCCCGGCTAATGTAATGGATGATTTTGTACCAAGGGATTTATGGGAGTACGATCAAAAAGTTCGTGTTGAATGGCTTGATATTTTTGGGAGCTGTTCGGCAGCTATACTTATTCTTTTTATTGCGATGTTGTATCAAAACAGAAAGCTAGTAAAAGACAAAGCCTACAAACATTATTTAAATGGCTTGGCTGCAAAAATTTGCGGAACCTTTTTTTTCTGTTCTATTTATCTTTTTTACTATAAAGGTGGAGATACCATTGCTTATTTCGAATCGTCGATGGCTATGGCCAATTTGTTTTATTTGAGTCCAACCAAATATTTTGAAGTAATGACTTCAACGCCAAGTGTAGAAATACGTTCATTATTCACAGATAAAACCGGCTATCCTTATTCTTATTTATTTTATGATTCGCACACCTTTATGGTAATTAAATTAACCAGTATAATGACTATTATCACAAGTAAAAGTTATTTTCTTACCTCTCTCTTAATTTCAAGCATCTCTTATTTTGGTATTTGGAAGTTGTTTTTAACTTTCAGGCAGTATGCGCCAGCGATAGAAGGGAAATTAGCCTGGGCAATTTTGTATTTTCCATCACCGTTGTTTTGGGCAGGAGGCGTTTCAAAAGACACTTACACTTACATGGGAACAGCTTTGTTTGTGTATTGCGCGCATCAATTTTTTATTTTGAAAAAAAGAAAGGTTGTAATTATAGCCCTTTTGTTAGTTAGCTCCTGGCTTATACTATCAATTAAGCCTTATATTTTTATGGTTTTATTTCCGGGAGGATTATTATGGATTTTTTATGATAAGCTCGAAAGAATTCGCAACCCGTTTGTTTCTTTTATTTTATTTCCTTTAATGATAGCAGTAATTAGTTTTTTGTCGTATTTCGTTTTAAGCAATTTGGGATCGAGTATGGATAGATTTTCGTTTGATAAAGCCCTTGAAACTGCAGCTGTTACTAATAACGATTTAAAGCAAGACTATTACGGTGGCTCAAGTTTTGATATTGGCAGTTTTGATGGTAGTCTTACCGACGCTGCAAAATTATTTCTGCCGGCTGTAAATGCGGGTCTTTTCAGGCCGTATTTAATTGAAGGAAGAAGCCCTGTTCTCTTTTTAGCGGGATTGGAGAATACGTTTTTGTTGTTATTTACAATTTATGTTTTGTATAAAATAAAACCAAAAAACTTTTTCAGGATTATTTCAAAGAATCCCATTTTACTATTTTGCGTTATCTACTCTGTATTATTCGCTTTTATGATTGGCCTCACCACTTCAAATTATGGAGCATTAGTTCGATTTAAAATCCCACTGCTTCCTTTTTTCGTATCTACTTTGTTTATTATTGAGTATTTGTATAAAATAAAATCAAGGCCTTCGGAAAATTAAACCTCAGAAAACACTTTGTTCAAAATATTTACCGCTAACGCAGTACCTCTAGTGTCTTCGGCAACCCGTCTGCAATTAAGTTTTAATTCGTTCGAATCCATGTGTAGCAAATTCAAAATTTTTGAATTGATGTTATTGGGATTTTCTTCCAGGTTCTCAATTACAACCCCAACCTTATTGGCCTCTGCAACTAAATCATCTTCTCCAATATTTCTGTTTACCAGATAAGGCAAGCCGCAGGATAAGTAAATAGCGGTTTTTACCGGGGTACGATATTTTTGTGAGGGTAGAGGGGGAAGGGCAACAAAACCAATATCAGCCGCCGATATATATTTATTTAAATCAGTATAGCTAACCGTAAATGATAAGTGAAAAGAATCTAAAGGTAATTGGTATTTTATAATGCTTTGCTTTATCTCTTCAGTGTTTGATGTGATAATGTAAAAGAATAATTTGTTATTAATACTGTGAAGTTTTTTAAAAAAGCGAATTACTTCATCCGCTTCATAGTAAATACCGCCGAACTTACCGGTATAAATAATCACTTTCTTGTCTTGCGCATTCAGCTCTTTACGGATATTTTTTCTTGCTTCCCCATCAAATACCATCCTATTTGTGTCAATACTTATCGGACAAATTAAAACGGAGTGGGGCTTGTATGGTTCTAGAAGTTGTTTTGTAAACCGGTTTGGCACCACAACCGTATGAGCACTTTTTATTTGTAGGCGTTCAAACATTTTAAGCAATTTATATTTTAAATCTGTTTTTTTCCAAATCTTAAAATCAATCATGTATTCACTATGTGGCTCAAAGCAATACACAATAAGTTTGAGTCTGAAAACTTTTGAAAGTATATAACTATAACCGCCGGCAATAGATAGGAATCCGAGAATTGCTGCGGGCTTATGCTTAAGATTTATTTTTAAAACAATAAAAAAGGTCTGTAAGAAATTAAATATTTTTTTGAGCAGCATTAAAGCGCCGCTTCTGTATTTTATTTTATGCCATTTGATGTTAAGGGTTAGCAGAAAATTTTCTTTTTCTTTTTGCTGTTCGTGGGTTAAAGCAAATTCTCTTTGTTCATGTGTGATTAAGTGAAATATAAATTTTTGTTGGGAATTATCTATACCTTTCAAGTATTCAAGAATAAGCCCGTTCACCAAGGGATCTTCCAGGCTCTGAAATGTGTAAATAATTATGTGTTTAATTTTCAAATTAGAAATTAAAAGATCTTTGCCACTAATTTTTTAAAAGTATGAAAAGGTGCTTTTAAAAAGGAAAGGAATACAAAATAAAGAGCCCTCCATTTATTGCCATGATTAACCCACCAACTGCCTGCAATAACTAAATACATATTTGCAAAACATTTTTTTTCGAAAGCTACATTTTTAAACAGGCCTTGCTTCTTATAAATATCATAGGCCTTTAAAGTATCAGTTTCGTGTAAAAGAATATTCTTACTCATACTACCGCCAACTATGCGGTAGTTAAATAGAATTTCGGGCAAACGCTTTCCTTTAAAGTAACGAGAAAGCTGAATGATGAAATGTTTATCGGCAATATTGCTTAATTCCGGATGGAAGCTAATGCCTTTTTCCATACACAATCTTTTAAACACTACATTACTGCAAGGGCCGGGTACGGGCTCTCCATTCCATAATAATGTGTTTTCAAAAATTTCCGTATCAAATCCTAAGGGGCCCGGCTTAATGATGTTTGATTCCTCGTCAATTAAATTTCTGTCAGAGAAAACAAAATCAAGGGTTTTGTCACTCAATAAAAGATTCATTTTTTTCTTTAAATTATTTTCAAGCCAAACATCATCTGAATCTAAAAAACATAGAAAATCTCCTTTAGCATTCTTAGCACCATTATTACGTGCAACAGAAACGCCGCCATTATTTTGATTAATCAACCGAATCCTTCCATCTGTTTTTACAAAACTTTGAATTATTTCAGGGGTTGCATCCGTTGAGCCATCATTAACCGCTATCAGCTCCCAAGCGCTATAAGTTTGATTTAAAACGGAACGAATGGTTTCGCTTATAAACCGCTCTGAATTATAGGCGGGAATTACTATAGATACAAGGGGTTCCATTTTAATGGTTAACGCTATGGATAGTAGGCATAAAACACTTTAGCTTGAATACAAATGGCCAAAACATCTGGTTGTCAAATTTATTCGAATTTAGTGTTTTTATTTAATAATGACTGCTTTTTACTGTGTAGGTGGAGAAGTTTGCACATTACTTTAGGTGAGATTAGAAAGTATTTTGATCAAAAGTCTTAGTTTGTTAAACAAACAGGAATTATGAGCTCTGTTTTAGTTTTCCTGCGTAATGGAAAATGTTTCCCCAACGATAAATTAATTTCGAAAGGCCAATCGAAACCCTTGAAATTATAAATTGTAAACCTTTAAATGGTTTGGATATCTCGAATTTTTCAGGCAAGGGAAACATTTGCTCCTGAACTTCATAATTTATACAGTCTAAATTATTTCTTTTGAACATCAACAATTGAGAATGATAATTAGTAAATGTTAAATGCTGCGGAGGATATGTGTTGAATTTTTTTTGTTTTATGATGGAGATAATCTTTATAAAAAAGCGTGTGAGACAAGCATTTTTTTCGAGAGGCCCATCAATAATAAAAACAGTGTTTTTATGAGCATATTGTTTCATGTTCTCTAAAGTAATGCCCGGATTTTCCATGTGTTCTAAAACGTGACCGAGGTGAATGATGTCAAAAGTTTTACCTTTAACATCTTCAAGAGTTAAAATATTTAATCCTGTCTTTAGTTTTAATAAGGCAGCAAAATCAGCATTAAATTCAACTCCGGTACAATCTAATCCATATTTTTTTGCATGATACATGTAGAAACCACTTCCGCAGCCATAATCTAAAAGTGTTTTGCCTGAAAGATGATATTTGTATTTACTGAAAAAATCAAGCTGGTATTTTTGATGATTGTACTTCGGATATAATTTATTAAATTCTACAAATTCATTCTCCTTTAAATCTGTGAGGTAACGATGGTCATTTACGCCATACATTTTTTTATAATCATCAGTATCCGGCATTGGATTAATTTGTGCAGACCCGCAATTTGCACATTCATAATACTTAAAAATTTTATTATTGAAATGTACATCGGGATAATAATAGCTTTTCATATTATCTTTGCCACAAATAAGACAAGTCATATGTTGGCTCAACGGATTAGGCAAGAAACAAGTTTTTGTAATTATTCCACATCACTTCTTTCGAAAACCTTTCGATGCCAATTTTATAAGCTTTTTCTGCGATTTCTTTTTTATTGGCGTTTAAGATATAATTGATACCTGCTGCCAGATCATCTGGATCTTGCATTTTAGCAATATAGGCGGAATCTTTATGAAGTAAAACATCTCGGCTAGCTCCAACATTTGTTGAAACAATAGGCACTTTACTGAACATGGCTTCGGCTATTACAAAGCCAAATGGCTCGTAATGTGAAGCGTGAACATAAATATCTAAACATTTATAAAATGCGGGTATCTTATCAAATTCAATGCGACCCGGCAAAAGAAATTTATCTTCTAAATGAAGCTGTTTAATTAAGTTATCCAATTCTTCTTTTTTGGGGCCCCATCCAACGCCAATAAATACCAGATTGTTTTTTGTTTTGTTTAAAATAGCAGCGGCTTCTATCACCTCTTTATAACCTTTTAATTCAACATATCTGGCAACGGTTCCTATAACGGTTTTGTTGTGTAGATTGAATTCAGATTTAATTGACTCGATTTCTGCTTGTGTGGCCGAATCCATGAAATTCTGATTAACACCATGATGAATTATTTTAACTTTAGTGGCGTCTGGTTTTTCATGTTTCATTATTAACTCAAATGATTCCTGCGATACAGGAATAATATCAGTGGCATTTGTATTATTGAAAATATCGTAACGAATTCCTTTAGGGGCATAACGTAAATGAAATCCGGTATCCTGCTTGGTGATAACTCTTTTTTTAACCCCTGCTAGTTTGGCGGCTAATAATCCGGGTAAACTGTCATCAAATAAATTAGTTTGAACAACATCCGGTTTTATTTTTCTAAAAAGAAAAAATAATTTAAAAAAAAGTTTAATGTACTGAATATGTTTTTTGGTGGCATAGTTGAAATAGTACCATTTAGATTCGGCACCATAGTTTGCAATTTTATCGATTGTGACTTGAGGTTTTTCCAGACATAAAAAAACGAACGTAAACTTAAAAGCTTTTTCTTTCGCATTAATTTCGGCAAACCAACTAAAATAGGAAGGATTGGGACTATTGGCAATTATCATTACAACGTGCTTAGGCATATCTTAGTTTAGCAGCTCTTCTATCTTTTTTAATGTGGTTTCAAATGAGTGTCGTTTAGCGTAACTAATTCTTTTAGCAACCAGAAGCTCATTTTCACCTTGCTCAACGAAAGTACGTAATAATTTTTCCATTTTAAATTTATCGTTGTTCATGTAAAGCAGGTCTTTAATTTCTTCATGTTGTGAAAGCTCCGAACAAAATACCGGCTTACCCTGGGCAAGGTATTGCAGCATTTTATGACTCGAAATGGAGTTACCGCTTACTCTATTATCTTTAAACAAAATACATAATGTTGCGTCCTGAACATGATATTTAACTTCTTCAAAAGGTTTTTCGCCTTCCAATAAAACATTTGGGTAGCTGCCATTCTGAAGTTTGTTAATTAAATTATTTTTAATATTTATTCTGCCAATAAATTTAAATAGTACATCCGGAAACTTTTGGATAATATAATCTAAATATTCATAATCCATTCTATGATCTAATGTTCCGGCGAAAAGGGCAATCGGTTTTTTTGAAACGGATGATTTGCTGGGCAAAAATTCATCAGAAGGAATAGCGTGCGGAATAAGATGAACATTTTTAGCGTACTTCAAAAAATTAGCAACAATCTCCGGTGAAACGCAGAATACTACATCCGCTTTTTTGCACAAAATTTTTTCACTGGGATATGTAAATAAATAATGATCCACAGCATGAACTATAACCAAGTTGGAATTTAGCTTTTCAGGAGCAGACAATCGGATAGGATCAAATGTCCAAAAGATTAGATCGACGATATTTCTATTTAAAAAAAAGGCTTTGAGTTTTTTAAACACGAAATTTTGGTTTAAGGCACCAAGCCATGGATTTTTTACAGGAAGTATGTTCTTATAATCTAATACTGTAAGGGAAGGGGTAATTTGTTTGCTATGGATTCCGGAAGAAAAAATATTTAAAAGCGAAAAGCGTTGTGGCGGATTAAGAAAAAACACTTTGTTTTTTTTTGCCAACTGCCAGGCATAATTATGTTTTGAAAACCAAATTGGACCCCAAGACTCACCGGAAATAATTAAAATATTTTTATTTTCTAATTTCATTATTTACGGCCAAGCAAACTTTTTATACGCTGTACAGCTTTTTCGTGACGGGTAAGATAACTTGGATAATTAAAATGGGATACCGGTTTTTCTTTTATCCAATTATCAAACCAATTTTCGGATAACCCAAGTTTTTTAATAACGTATTCTTTATCTTCTAAAGTCTCTTTCGTTTCCCAAGGCTTGGTTTTTAATTCTTCAATTGCTTCTGCCCGGGTTAGTTGTCCTGAACAAATCACAGATGATAAATGCGCTTTGCGTTTATCAACATTAAACTTAAGGGGTAAAATATAATTTTGATAAAATCGCGTAAAAACGGATTCTGTATGTTTTCCGCTATAATCTATCCAACCGTATTCTTTTATTAAAATTTGTTTGGCTTTTGCTTTATTGTATTCCACATAATTTAGCAATGAATACTGTTCAATTTTTTTTGTTTTGTTCAAAAAGTACTGATCGAAGTAAGTGACAATTGGATAGCTCTTTATTTTTTTCGTGCCAAATCTTTTGTGGATAGCTTTAATATTTAAACCATCAAGCTTCCAATGATACCAGTGTTTAGGTAAGATGGATTCTGTAGATGAGTTGTGGCCTGTAAAAACATATTTAATATTGTACTTTTTACTTAATTTATAAAGGGTGGCAATGATGGCCTGGTCAGTGATTAGTTCTATATCTATAACCGAAGCTTTAATAAATGATAATTGAATGTCTTTAAACTCTTCCCAATCGTTTACGTAGGTTGATAGATCGAGCCCGAGTTTATTCACAACCACTTCAATATTTTTTACGGCAACTTCCGAATCCCATCCGTTATCATAATGAACTACCAAAGGATTTAAACCATATTGTGCTAAAAGGTGTACAACATACATACTGTCGGCGCCACCACTTACGCCAACCAGACAATCATATTTAGCTTTCCCTTTATTTTTTTTTATGCTATCAATTAGATTGTTCAGTTCGGTTGTCAGTTCGCTTTCTGTTTTGGTAGTTTTTTTGGCTTGAGCAAAATAATCATTACAATAATTGCAATGTCCTTCTTTATCAAAAACAATATTGGCATCGTCGTTAGTGTCCATTAAACACCGGGAACACATTTTGTAAGAAAAGGAAGGGTTCACAACAACTATTTAACACAAATATAACCAAAAACGGGTATTTTTAGTAGTTTTGTATAGTATCAACGAACATTAATGAGCACGAAAAAAGTCATAGTAACGGGAGGAATGGGATACATAGGCTCGCACACTATTGTGGACTTACTGGAGAAGGGATTTAATGTAGTTTCTATTGATAATTTATCCAGAGCTAACCAATTTGGTATTGACGGTATTAGGCAAATTACCGGGGTTACTGTGAAGAACTATGCAATCGACCTGTGCGATCTTGATAAATTACGTTCGGTTATAATGGAAAATTCGGACGCAGTTGGAATAATCCATTTTGGTGCTTACAAGGATGTTTTAGAATCGGTTAACGAGCCGTTAGTGTATTATCACAACAACATTTCATCAACTGTAAATATTTTAAAGTGTGCCGAAGAATTTAGCATCGGACATTTTATTTTTTCATCTTCATGTACTGTTTATGGCAATATCGAAACATTACCGGTACTTGAAGAAACTCCGTTTGGAAAACCAGCATGTCCTTATGCTTTAACCAAGCAGGTTGGTGAAAAAATGATTTATGATATGGCTGCTCAGGGCGATATGCGTTTTGTATTATTGCGATATTTTAATCCGGCAGGAGCCCATGTTTCGGGCGCTATCGGTGAATTTTTGCATGCAAAAGGGAATCATTTGGTTCCTGTTATTACGCAAGTAGCGGCAGGTATAAGACCGGATTTAACCATTAATGGTACAGATTATCCTACTCGTGACGGTACTGGCTTACGTGATTTCATTCACGTAATGGATATTGCAGATGCTCATACCTTAGCATTGAATTCTTCATTGAATAATAAATTCAAAGATCAGGTTGAAGTATTTAATTTAGGAACAGGGCAAGGCATTACAGTTTTAGAAGCTGTAAAATGTTTTGAAGAAAGTAATGGTCTTAAATTAAATTATAAAGTAGGTTCAAGAAGAGAAGGAGATATTGTAGCTATTTATGCCAGCAATGAAAAAGCTAAAAATTATTTAGGCTGGACGCCAAAGCATTCTTTATCTGATATTATGAAAACGGCTTGGAACTGGCAGAAAAAAATGCGGCTACTTACTAAGTGATATGGAATCTTTTGTAATAAGGGCTGTGAATTTATCCAAGAATCTACCTTTTATTTTTTCAGCGGTATAATATTCCGAATTTTGTTTAGCATTATTTAAAAGTACTGTTACTGAAGTGCGATCACTTTCCAATTTAAGCACCAAATCAACAAAATCATTTTCGTCTTTATAAGAGACAACACTATCTTTCATTGTTGGAGGAATTACCAGGTTTTGAGGAACAATGCAGGGTTTTTGAAAGCGCATGAGATCATATAATACGCCCGTAACTTTAGTTTGTCCATATATTTCAGTGATGCCCTCGTATTTTGTTTCTACAAGCAGAGGCAAAAAAACAATATCGCAGGCCGACATTTGCTCATCGAAAACTTTATTAGAGTTTTTGTCATAATAATGCAATATATCGCAACCTTTTTTATTTAGCTCTTGCATTTTCACGTAAAGACGTTCTCCTAAATGCCCAACAATTTCACCAATGAAAACAAATCTAATATTTTTATTTTTTGCATTTACCTTTTCAATCACAGATAACGAAAAATCATTATCACGGCGATGACCATCAATAGCGCCCGGAATTGCAACTACCAGTTTTTGGTTCTTTGGAAGTGGGGTTTCTTTTTCTTTTAAAGTATGAGGCAAAGCAAACAAGGGTTTTTTATAATTCGTTTTGGTTTTTACATAATCCATAAATAATTCTTCCTGGAGAATAATCCCGCTTGTTTTAGCAAGAATTTTTTTCCTATAGTAATAATAGGATAATGCTGTTTTGTTTAAGGTAAATGGCGGTTTCAACCAAGTGTTTATGTTGTGAATGGTAATGAAAACCGGAATTTTTAATTGTTTAATGAAATCCCAGGTATTTTTATAATGCACATCTATTGTATTGAAAACGATAACCTCGATATTATATTTAGTGATATGTTCGATGCAAGCTTTAAAAAACTCGTCGATGTTTTTAAAATCATTAGTTACAATTGAACTGAATTTTGCTGAGGCAAGAGTGGAGTTCTGAATTTTGACAACTAAATTTTTGTTGGTAAAAAAGTGAACGTTGTTTTCGGGTGCAGTAAACACATTGTGTAATACATGTACCATTTCAAAATGCTGTAAGTCAAATATCGCAACGTTCATTTTAAGCGTTTAATTGCAATTGAGCTTCAACAATCTCATCAAAAATCCGATCGATGTTGTACGATAGTTCCCATTTCGGATAATCTGATTTAAACTTCCGAAGATCGCTGTAATAGCAAATATGATCACCAATTCGGTTTTCGGTACTAACAGAAAAATTTAATTTATGGCCATACTTTTTATCAAGCATATTAATGCATTCTAAAACCGAAATACTATTCTGTTTGCCTCCGCCAAGGTTATAAACTTTACCACTTTTAGGCGACTTAATAAATTGTTCAATGGCAGTGATTACATCATGACTATGAATTTGATCACGGACTTGTTTACCTTTATATCCAAAAATAGTATAAGGTTTTCCTGTCACAGCGCACTTAATAATATAGGATAAAAATCCGTGAAGCTCAGCACTGCTATGAGCGGGGCCGGTTAAGCAACCGCCTCTGAAACAAACGGTGGGCATATTAAAATACAGGCCATACTCTTGTGTAAACACATCTGCTGCTGTTTTTGATGCGCCGAACAAACTGTGTTTGGTTTGATCAATGCGCATGTTTTCATCAATGCCATTAAAAAATTTCTCGTCTTTGTAATCCCATCTTGTTTCAGTTTCAATCAATTCAATCTCATTAGGTGCATCACCATAAACCTTATTGGTGCTTATGAAAACAAATGGCGAATCTTTACAATATTGTCTGGTAGCTTCCAGTAAATTCAAAGTGCCACCGGCATTGGTATCAAAATCTTCAAAAGGAATTTTTGCAGCTAGGTCGTGCGAGGGCTGTGCAGCGCAGTGTATGATGGCATCAGGTTTTGTGTTTTTAATGAGTTCAATAATCCTTGCTCTGTCGCGGATATCTGTATCATAATGCGTAAAATTAATAGTTAATTTTTTGAGCGCTGATAAATTCCAAGTAGTATCGCCATTGTCACCAAAGAAAAATTTGCGCAGGTTGTTATCCACACCAATCATTTCATGACCTTGTTTACCAAAGTATTTTATGGCCTCAGAACCTATTAAACCGCTACTGCCGGTTACTAAAATTTTCATTTGATAAGAGCTTAATGTTTAACTAATTTAAAAAAAATTGTTCGCATAAAAAAGATTTCAATTGAGCGTTAAATAAGACGGCTAAATAATATCAGCCATTGTTCTTTCCACCTTTTTAAAATAGAACAGACCACTAAAAAATAAAACAGATACAAATGAAATTGATATCCAAAAATAATGGGATGGAAGATGACCTCCGAATAAACACCATCTGAAGCCTTCAATAATTCCCGTCATAGGGTTTAAATAAAACAAAAAAACAGCCCAAGAAGGTAAATTATTTATTACGACTTGTGTTGGGTAGGCTATCGGACTTAGGTATAATCCAAATTGAATTAAAAACGGAAGTACATATTGAAAATCTCTATAACGTATCGAAAGGGCGCTGAGCCAAACGCCAATGGACAATGAAGAAAAAATAGTTAAAACAATAAATACAGGCAGAAAAACAACTTCCTTGCCCGGCGTGATACCGTAATAAATAAACAACATAACTAAAATTAACATAGCCACTGCAAAATCCACCAAACCAACAACGGCTTTTGATAGGGGTATAATTAATCTTGGGAAATAGATTTTTTTAACCATTTCCTGAGCATTAATTAATGAGCTTCCGGATTGGCTTAATACAAATGAAAAATAATTCCATAAGGCAACACCGGTTATAGCAAAAACAGGATAAGGAATCCCATTCGTGTTCACATTCACAAATCTGCCAAACACCAAACACAAAATAAGCAAAGTAGCTGCCGGCTGAATAAATGCCCATAACAATCCAATGAAAGTTTGAGAGTACCTAACTCTGAGATCTCGGTATGCCAGTACAAAAAACAGATCTTTATATTTAAAAAGTTCTTTTAAATTAAGGTTAAGCCCAGAGCCTGAAGCGTCTACCGATAAACTATAGTTGTTGGGCTTATCCATTTAACTGGTGTTAAATTTTCAATGCCGTAAAAGTACGAAAAAAATGGATGCCTGTGTAGGAAGGGTTGCTAAAAACAAGCAATATAAACGATTTTATCCATAAAGGAATAATGCATCACAAAGGGTGAAACGGCATTTAAATATTTTCTTCTGAAATAACCAGAACCATCAATACTTTCAAAAAACTTAAATATCTCCGGCACTTTAATTCCTTCGAGCTGCATAACAGCATTAATTACCTGCTTGTTCTCCTTAATTTTTTTTGAATAGGCTAAATCCCGGTATGCTTTATTATTGAAAACATATTTTACAAGCGTTTTTAGTTGCACTAAAATACTTTTTTCTCTGGTTTCAGAAAACCCCCAGGAGTTGGCACCATGAATTCTGTGTTTTATTAAAGATTTATTTATGTAGTGAATGTTTCCTGTTAGAGCGCAAACAACACTTAAAAAATTGTCGTGGCCATTGATAAGAAAATCATTTAGTCCGTTTACAGGATGAATGATCTTATTACAAAGCTGAAGTAAACGACGGTTAAATAAAAATGCGCATCCGTGTAATTGTGAAGCAAGTAGAATAGATTGTTGTCCTTGATTTTGTTTGAAACGGATATAGTGAAAGTATGAAGGCTCTAACACATTTAATTTTTCATCACAAATTGCCAAATCGCAACACATAAGCAATGGTTTATTGCCTTCTGTCTTTTCTTTAAAACGCATTTCATCTAATAATATTTGGATCTTGTCGGGATGCCAATAATCATCCTGATCTGAAAACAAAATGTAATCAGCGGTTGAGATCAACATTAATTTGGCAAAAGAGTTTTTGTAACCTAAATTTCCAAACCCATCTTCAGCCAAAATTATTTTACCGGGATAATTATTGCAATATTCCTTTAAAATAGTTTCAGTGCCATCGTCCGATCCATCATCCCTTATCACTAATTTCCAGTTGGTATAAGTTTGCGCAATAATACCATCTAGTTGTTCCCTCAAGTATTTTTCACCATTGAAGGTTGAAAGAAGTATGTCAATTGTCTCTGATGTTTCAGTCATTAGTTTTCGACTAAACGTTTAATATATGGATTTATGGATTTTTTGAAACTGAAATGTGCAGCAGCCTTAAAACAATTTTTTTGATAATATTCATAGTCAGATCTGATTTTATGAATAGCGTTTGCAATAGTAGAATTATTGATTTCATCAATTAATATACCGGCATTGAATTCAGCAACCGGATAAAACCCCGGCAAATTATTCGCAATTACCGGAACACCTGCGGCAAAATATTTAAACATCTTACCGGCAGGACCTGTTTTATAATTAATATTGTCAAATTCCTTGCGTTTTATATCATAAAATGCAAATCCAATTATGCACTCTGATAATTCCATTAAATATTCTGAGTCGTTCTGATATTCGCGTTGAACAATTATTTTTCCGGTATTCAATTCTTGCTTGTATTGCTCATTCATTAATTCATTAACTTCTTTAGGAATGCTACCTTTTAATATTAACTCATAAACTTCATTTTGTTTAATAAAATCTAAACAAAACAATATACCAAAACCCAATAGAGCGGTTCCTCCAAAAACAAGTCTGTTTTCCTTTTTTTGCGGATAATTTTGTATTTGTTGTTCATCAAAATCGGGCGCGTTTTGTACGTAAAACACTTTGCAATTTAAATTTGAAAAATAAATATTCTTTCGTTCTTCATTTTGAATTATTAAGTAATTTATTTTTTTATTGAGTTGATCGAGGTATGAAACTGTATTGTTAGTTAATTCCAGAGATACCAAAGTGCCCGGTTTATAAAGGTTTCCGCAATAGGCCATTGAAATTAAATCCACATATATAATTTCATGATATCTATTAAAAATTAAATGAGACATTAATTGTGCTTTTCTGTAAGAAAATTGAATTCCGCGTTTGAAAAGCAATGGAAATATTTTATGCAGTATTGTAATTAAACGTCCTATACCAAATAGTCGTTTTGCATATATGATATCAGTTTCGTTTAGTTGGTGAAAGTAGTCGGATTTGAAGCAAAATATTTTGCACGTGAAATGTTCTTTTAGGGCATTTTGAATCTGGAGTGTGGTTGGTGAATAAGCCAGATGTGCATCAGGAAATATGATTAAAATTTTTTTCACTCCATCATTATTTTTGCTAATTCATGAAATGTTGTTTTAAACTTCCAGCCAATTTTATTCATAGTAAGAGGGTTACTTACCAGAATATTATACTCTGGTTTAAATTCTGTTTTTTCAAAATCTACATGATCAATATAATTTAATCCCTTAATTGCAAAGCAGGTTTTAAGCCACTCTTCAATACTATATGATTCCCCTGTGCCAATGCAAGCTTCAAAAGTTTCATTTTGACTGATTAAAGCAAACATACCTTCTGCAATATCCTGTGCAAATGCCCATTCTTTTTTTACAGTAGGATCGAAAATTTTTAATTTTGTTTTTGATTCTGCGTTTAATGACTTAATGAAATCGGTAGTCATTTTACTTATATGCGTTTTTTTACGCAACGGACTTTCGTGATGAAATAAATAGCCAACGTATGTTTTTAAACCAATTTCTCGATAGTAACGTGCGGCATATACTGAACTAATTCGTGAAACAGCGTAAGGACTATTTGCAAAAAATTCATCAGTTTCGGATACCGGAAAGCCATTGTTTTTAAAATGAACTCCGCTTCCACAAATAAATATTTTTGAATTTTTACTGAATCGGTACGCTGATTCAAGTACATTTATGGTTCCGGTAGCAATAGTTTCGTGATTTTCGAAAATTAAATCATGTCTTGTACTTGAGTTTGCAGCTAAATGAAAAATGTATTGGGGTTGGTGTTTTTTAATTAATTCAGAAATAAATGGAAAGTCAGTTACATCACCCTGAATCCAATCACCTTTTGACCTGGCAATTCCAATTACATTAATTTGCTTTGCGCTTAATAATTTATTAAGATAAAAACCATCCTGACCATTAATTCCTATAATAATTGCATTCATGTTTACGAATTGTAGAACCAGTTTTTATTTACAAAAATTGTATTTATATAAGTGTCAGCATAAATGAAGTAACCTTTTGACTCCATAAGTTTTTCAAATCTTTTATCCTTTTCTTTAATATGATTTTCTGAATATTTACAGGTTTCGGCACAAATAACAGGAATTGGATATGTATTGTGATCGAGATGATTCAGAACTTCAAAATCGAATCCTTCAATATCAATCGAAAGAAAATCGGGGTATCCGGATTTATAATTTTCTGCAATTATTTTATTAATGCTCGTCATTTTAACTTTGCATATTTCAATCAATTTGTAGCTACCATTCTTCTCTCGGAACTCTGCTTCATTTTTGTCGAATGTATTATGGGCAGGCTCTTCAAATTTATAAAAGTCTGCTTCTGATTCGTTGTCATTAATCCCAATACCAATATTCAACACCTTATCTTTAGGTCGCTTTTCTTTAATTTTATGAATGCGGTTGCTATCTGCTTCAATCAATATTCCACTGTTGTTGTTTTTGTAGAAGAAGTATGTATTGGATCCAGAACAAGGATCGTAAGCGCCCAACTCAAGATAATTTACTGAATTAATATTTTTTGAATTGAAAAGAAAATTAATGCACATGTCTTCTCCCGCCTGACTAAAGGATTCTTTACAATAGGGTGGGGGGACGACCCTATAAACAAGATTTTTGATCTTATCTTTTAACTTAACAAGCATTATACGATTTCAATTTCAGGTAAAGGAAAAATAAATTTCCCGCCATTTTCAATGTATTCATGTTCTCGTTCAAGAATTGAACTTTTAAAGTGCCATGGTAAAACCAAAAAATAATCAGGCTTCAATGCATGGGCTTCTTTTTCCGAAATAATGGGAATATTTGTTCCAGGCGTAAAGCAGCCGAATTTTTGAGAATTTACTTCAGCCACATAGGGTATTTGTTTGGATGTGAATCCGCAGAACTGCAATAATACATTGCCTTTGGTAGAAGCTCCGTAAGCGAATATTTTTTTGCCGTCGTCTACCAATGAATTAATTAATTCTGTAAGATTCTTCCTGTGCTTAAAAACACGCTCTTCAAATTCCTTGTAAGGTTTAGGAGTATCTAAAGCCATATCATCTTCTTGCCTTAGCATCCAGTTTATAATAGCGTTGTTAGATTTTAAAGAACAACTTTTTTTACTTGCTGTTACTGCAAAACTTCCTCCGTTCACCGAATTCATTTGTACGTCAACAACTTTCATGTTACAACTTTCGAGTAAGTTTTTTACAACTCTAAAAGAATAAAATTCTAAATGTTCGTGGCAGATTGTATCGTACGAATTTGTTCTTAACATGGAAGGCATATAACTTTGTTCGAAATGCCAAATCCCATCATCATGCAGACAATTATAAATTTCTTTTACAAATTGTGCCGGATGCTCAAGGTCATAGAACATGGCAATTGAAGTTATAATTTTCGCTTTTTCTGTAGCAAACTTTTCTCTAAAAACTTTTTCAGTAAAAAAATCCGGAATTAATTCAATTTCTTCTGTATAATATTCCTTGAATTTTAAACCGGTTGGATCGATCCCTACTTTTTTACATTTTTTCTTATAAGCCTTTAAAGATGTGGCATCATTGCTCCCAATATCAATTACCAAATCATTTTCGGTTAGTGAAATCATTTTTTCGAGCGAATGAATTTTGTGAGTGAGATGTTTTACCATACTTGCATTTAATCCCGAACGGTAGCCATAATTATCACCATACATCTCATCTAAATTATAAGATTGCTTCATTTGTAACAAACCGCTGTCAGGACACCAAAGTAAATCTAATGGTCCTTTGGTAACAGGTTCATCAATGGTTTTTGGGAAAACACCTGTAAGGTATTGTTCGCCTAATGATAAAACCTGTATAAGGTTTGAACTTCCTGAGATTCTACATTTGGTAATTTCGTTGTACATATAATATTTTTGAACTAAGCTTTTATCAATACGGTTTGCAAACCCCCTCTATTCTATAGGCAATATTAAGTAATTTTGTCCATTAATAACTTTCGAGAATTTATAATTTATTTCTTTAACGAAATCAATATAATCCTGAAAGCACAAATTCAATTCATCTTCAAATAAATATTCATATTCGAATAGAATTGGCATTTTATGTTTTAGAATTGTTTGTTTTGCACCTTTTAACGCAAAGAGGTCGCCGCCTTGCACGTCAATTTTCATAAATGAAATCGGCTCTTGAATATTTAAACTGTCAATCGTTATTGTGTTTACAGGTCTGCCTTGTTTGTTCTTATAATCAATTCCATAGGAGCCAAAAGTTGTAAATCTTTTAAAATCCTGTATAGGAAAATATAAAGTTTCATCATTTTTATCATGTACAGCTCCAAAATGAGCAAAAATATTTGGCTTACCATTAGCCTCAATGTTTTTTTGTAAAATTGAAAAAACAAAATCATCCGCATCAAAGGCATGAACTGTCCCGTCTTTTCCTGTAAGTTCAGAAAAAAGAATGGCCATTTGGCCGAAATTAGAACCCACATCTAAAACAGTAGAACCCTTGATAACGTATTTTGAAGCTATATCATAAATATCATGATCAAATATCTTATCGCTCTTAATTGTATTGGAAATAATGTCATTCGGAGCATGTTTAGGTAAATAATAATTACCTGTTTTGGTTTCAAAAAATTCGAGTTCAGTAGAGTACTTTGTTTTTTTTGATGTGTTTGTTTTCACCAGATCATATCCGGCGCTTCTTAGAAATTTAAGTATAAGTTTTTTTGCCATTTTTTTATTTTTGCACTACGCTGTATTTTACAAAAACATTCCCATAACTTCCAGGGGTGTAAGCCGAAAATGACGAACCGCTATCGATAATGGTGAATGGATAAAAATCATCTTGTAAATCCTGAATTTCTACACTCTGATGACTAAAACACATTAACCAAGAGTAATTACCCGGCGTAAGAAAGACAGCCGGTAATGTAACTTTTAAAGAAATAGTTTCATTCTCTTTTTCAAATTGTGAAAGTTTTTCATGGATGGTGAAAACCCTATTTTTTAATTTATCATAAACACTGATCGCTAATTCAAGTGATGGGTGATAGGCAGGCACATGCATTTTAACACTCAAGGTAATTATTTCATTATGTTTGAATTCAGAAGTGGCTTCATTTTTTTCACCTAGCATCGAGAAAGAAATAAAATGATTTCTATTCTTCCATTCTGCCGTTTCTCTGCGATCCATAACTGCAACTTGTTCTGTTGAAGAAGCAAGATAGGAAGCAATAACATCATTAGTTTTGCCTTGTATTTTTAATTTACCGTTTTCCAGAAGAATTCCACTTTGACACAACTGCATAACTGCTCCTAGATTGTGACTAACAAAAAGAACAGTCCGCCCTTCATTGTTGCTAACCTCCTTCATTTTACCAAGACACTTTTTTTGAAACTCAGCGTCACCAACAGCTAATACCTCGTCAACAATAAGAATTTCCGGATCGAGATGCGCTGCAACTGAAAAAGCAAGTCTAACGGTCATTCCGGAACTATATTTTTTTATAGGTGTATCAAGAAATTTTTCAACGCCGCTAAAATCAACTATTTCATCAAATTTTCTTTTCACTTCACTCCGCGACATACCTAATATTGTTCCATTAAGGTAGATGTTTTCGCGACCGGTAAGTTCAGGGTGAAATCCGGTTCCTACTTCAAGCAAAGAAGAAACCCTGCCATTTAGTTGGAAATTCCCTTTTGTTGGGGCTGTTATCCTACTAAGAATTTTTAATAAAGTGCTTTTGCCGGCACCATTTCGTCCAATTATACCAACAGTATCACCTTTGTCAATTGAGAAACTTACATTTTCTAAGGCCCAAAAAAAACTTTTTTCGTGCTGAGATTTAGAAAACATAGCGGATAACGAATGCCTAAGATCACCGGATTTACTAGTTCCTAATTGGTAGCCCTTCCATAAATTTTCTGCTATTACTGCCTTGTTACCCAATTAATTGTTTTTTACTGCAATATACAAAAGTATTAAATATAATGGTAAGATTCTCGAAGTAATTTAAGTGAAACACTAATGTATACTTATGTGATTTAATGATTCTATTTAATAACAAGACGGGTTCATTTTGTTTAATTCAGTGCAAATAAAATACTCTTTTATTGATATTTGGGTAATTGTAGTATTTTTGTGCTAGGTTATAAACCTAACAAACCCATGCCAAAATCATTAGTTACAGGCGGAGCAGGCTTTATTGGTGCCCATGTTACCAATCATTTAATTCAAATGGGTCATTCCGTTGTGGTGCTCGACGATTTAAGCGGTGGTTTTGAAGAAAACGTGAATCCTAAAGCTAAATTTTTAAAGGGGTCGATAAACGATAATGCTTTACTCGAGAAATTATTCACCGATGAAAAATTCGATTACGTTTATCATTTGGCTGCTTATGCTGCTGAAGGATTAAGCCATTTTATTAAGCGTTTCAATTACAATAACAATGTTATCGGCAGTATTAATTTAATTAATCAAGCCGTAATCCATAAAATAAAATGTTTCGTGTTTACTTCTTCCATTGCTGTTTATGGTAAAGGACAATTACCAATGCGGGAAGACATGAGGCCAATGCCCGAAGACCCTTATGGAATTGCTAAGTTTTCAGTAGAGATGGATTTAAAAGCTACTCACGAAATGTTTGGTTTAAACTATATTATTTTCCGTCCGCATAATGTGTATGGCGAGTATCAAAATTTAGGCGACCGTTACCGTAACGTAGTTGGAATTTTCATGAATCAATTAATGCAAGGCAAATCATTAACTGTTTTTGGTGATGGTTCTCAAACCCGCGCTTTCAGTTATATCGGAGATGTTGCGCCTTATATCGCTAATTCAGTAAATATTCCTAAAGCGTATAACGATGTATTTAATATTGGTGGCGATAATGATTATTCGGTAAACGAATTAGCGACTGAAGTCATGAAAACATTAAAGTTAGAGCAACCGATTCGTCATTTAGAAGCAAGAAACGAAGTGCTTCATGCTTATTCCGATCATACTAAAGTAAAAGCAGTTTTTAATATTAAAGACGAGAGTTTTACTTCTCTATCCGGTGGTTTACAAAAAATGGCCGATTGGGCTAAAACTGCAGGTGTAAAGAAAAGCGAGAAATTTAAAAACATTGAAATAACAGAGAAGCTTCCGAAAATCTGGTTAGAAGATTAAAATGCCGAAAATTCTTTTTTTATCTGTTCATCGCGCTGATCGCTCTCCAAGTCAACGCTTCCGCTTCGAACAATATTTGCCTTATTTAAATCAAAACGGTTTCGATTGTCAGCATTTTTTTTTACTGAATCCCGCCGATGATAAAACATTTTACAGTAAAGGAAAATACTTCGCCAAACTTCTCATCATTCTTAAAAGTGCGCTTAAAGTATTTAAGTTAAGTAGTAAAGCCAACGATTACGATTTCATTTTTATTCAGCGTGAATGTTTTATGTTAGGAACAAGTTATTTCGAAAAACGTTTTTCAAAATCGCGCGCTAAATTGTTTTTTGATTTCGATGATTCTATTTGGTTATTGGATGTTTCGAATGCTAACAAAGCTTTTGCGTGGTTAAAAAATCCTGATAAGACTTCTAAAATAATTTCGTTTAGTGATGTAATCCTTGCGGGTAACGCTTACTTGGCAGATTACGCAAAACAGTTTAATAAGAACGTAAAGATTATTCCAACAACAATTGATACAAAAGAATATACAAGAGTAAAAAGCAATAACACTGCAATTTGTATTGGGTGGAGTGGGAGTTTGACTACTTTAAAGCATTTTGATTTTGCGGTTCCGTTTTTAGTAAAACTGAAACAAAAATTTGGTGATAAAATCAGCATCAAAGTTATTGGTGATGGTAATTATACCAACGAAAAATTAAACATTAAAGGCTTGCCTTGGAAAAAAGAAAACGAAGTGGAAGAACTTTCTTCATTCGATATCGGCATTATGCCTTTACCGGATGATCAATGGGCGAGTGGCAAATGCGGATTGAAAGGCTTGCAATATATGGCTCTCGAAATTCCAACCATCATGTCGCCTGTTGGTGTTAACTCAACAATTATACAAGATGGACAAAATGGTTTTTTAGCTTCAACTGAAAACGAGTGGATTGAGAAATTAACTTTACTAATCGAATCAAAAGAATTGCGAGAAAAAATCGGTAAGGCCGGACGAAAAACCGTTGTTGATTCTTATTCAGTTGAAGCATTAAAGGATACGTATCTGCAATTATTCAAAAGCGAATAGTATGGAATTAGTGTTTGCTTCATCCAACCAAAATAAAGTTATTGAAATCCAAAAAGTAGTGGGTTCCAAAATCAAGCTTCTTAGTTTAAACGACATTAATTGCACACAAGAAATTGAAGAAACCGGAAAAACATTTCAGGAAAATGCACTCATAAAAGCGCGTTACGTTTTTGAAAAGTATAACAAAAATTGTTTTGCAGATGATAGTGGTTTGGAAGTAGAGGCTTTAAACAATGAACCGGGAGTTTATTCAGCCAGATATGCCGGCGAACCAAAAAATGATGCCAATAACACTCAAAAATTGTTAAAGGAACTGGCTTCAAAAACCAACAGAAATGCGTGTTTTAAAACTGTAATCGCATTGGTTATTGATGGAAAGGAACAATTTTTTGAAGGTATAATTAAAGGCCATATTGCTCTGGAACCCACTGGCAGCGGGGGGTTTGGCTACGACCCTGTTTTTATTCCTGAAGGATATGATAGAACCTTTGCACAAATGACTTTGGAAGAGAAAAACACTATCAGTCACAGGGCTATTGCCACAAAAAAGCTTATCGCATACCTCGCTACTATCGCTTAACTTTGTTAATTATTCCGTTAATTAATTCTTTTAATGCGAATCTCAACACGCATTATTATTTTGAACTTTAAACTCTGAACTAATTGTATGTCGAAACTTAAAGTTGGAATTGTTTTTGGTGGCCGTTCAAAAGAACGCGAAATTTCTTTTGCCGGTGGCCGTACTGTGTATGATAATTTAAATAAATCTATTTTCGAGGCCATTCCTTTGTTTGTTGATTCATTCGGCAATTTTGTGTTGTTAGATTGGCAATATGTTTACAAAGGCACTATCCGTGATTTTTATCCGCCTGTAGAATTTCTTCCTGAAACTAATACTGAATTTCAATATTACGCTGAGAATTTAGGAGAATTAAATTCAACGCAACAAGAAGAATTAATTTCTAAAATCGGAAAAAAAGTAAAAGTAGACGAGCTCAAAAATTTAATTGATTTTGCTTTTTTATGTCTGCACGGTCCTTACGGTGAAGACGGAAGAATACAAGGTTTGTTTGAATATTTAAGTATTCCGTATTCGGGTTCGGGTGTTTTGCCTTCTGCAATAGGAATTGACAAAGCTGTTCAGAAAAATTTAATGGTGAAAGCCGGATTTAATTCGCCACCATTTTTTACTATTGATAGAAACGATTGGATTAGCGGAAATTGTAAAGGTGTTTGGGATAAAGCAAAAAAAGAAATTGGTTTTCCGATTGTGATAAAACCTGCGAATCAAGGTTCTTCCATCGGCGTTACCATTTTAAGTAAAGACAACGAGGTTGATTTTATGTCGGCCGTTGAAAAAGCTTTATTTACTAAATGGGTGGATGCAAAGGAGTGGAATAATTTAGACGCGCATGGTAAAGTAGAATACGTTCGTCATTTAACCGATATCCGCGAAGGAATTGGCATGCCGATTCGTATTGATGCAGGAAAAGCAATTCAGGACCCAAATATATTAATTGAAGTATTTAATTCTGAATTAAAAACAAAAGAAGGGTTGGTTGCAGAAAGTTTAGATGGAGAAAGTACAGTTTTGATTGAAGGATTTATAGAAGGAAAAGAATTTAGTTGCATTGTTTTGGAAGATGAAAAAGGGAAAGCAATTGCGCTTCCGCCAACCGAAATCAGAAAAGGAAAAGAATTATTTGATTACAGAAGTAAATACATGCCGGGTTTATCAAGAAAGATTACGCCAATTGATTTACCAGACGATCAAATTAATGCCATTAGAAAAGACTGCGAAAAATTATTTTATGAATTAAATTTTGACGTTTATGCTCGCATCGATGGCTTTTTAAGTACAGATGGAAAGATATTTTTGAATGATCCGAATACTACATCGGGAATGATGCCTTCTTCTTTTTTCTTTCACCAAGCAGCAGAAATTGGTTTAAATCCTTCTCAATTCTTGACATTTATTATCCGTACATCACTTTCAAAAAGAATTAAAAATTTAAAGGGCGCCACTAATTATAATCATCTGTTAAAACAGCTTGATACAAATATTAGTAATGAAAAAAACGCAGGAGATAATAAAGTAAAAGTTGCTGTTATTTTAGGAGGTTATTCTTCGGAGCGACATATTTCAGTAGAGAGCGGAAGAAATATATATGAGAAATTAGCTTCATCCGAAAAATATTCTCCAATTCCTGTTTTCTTAACCGGCGATCATGAGAATCATTTGATGTATAAAATTCCCATCAATCTTTTATTAAAAGATAATGCGGATGACATTAAAGAAACGGTGAATTCTTACAAAGTGCATTCTATTATTAAGCAAATTATTAAAGAGTGCAGCTCTGTAACTGAAAAATATTCTTCAACAAGTAATTTAGAAGCGCCGCAGTTATTATCGTACGATGATTTAGCAAAACAAGTTAAACAAGTGTTTATTGCTTTACATGGTCGTCCGGGCGAGGATGGTTCTGTCCAGGAAAAATTAGAGCAGGTAGGTTTATCTTATAATGGTTCTGATAAATCGAGTTCAGAAATCACCATTGATAAATACCGCACCAACGAAATTTTAATGAAAAACGGTTTGTTGGTTGCAAAACACATGTTAATCACCGCGGCGGATTGGAAAAGCAAGAAAGAAGAAATCAAAACTAAATTACAAAACGATTATAAATATCCATTCATTGCAAAACCTGTTGATGATGGATGTAGCAGTGCAGTAAAAAAAATAAAAACGTTTGAGGAGTTTGATGCATTTGCAACCTTAATGTTTAGAGTGGGCGAAGAATTGGATGCAAAAGCCGCAGAAGCATTACACATAAAACCAAAAGAAGAATTCCCACAGAAGCAATTAATATTAGTTGAAGAATTAATTTCTAAAAACGACGCAAAGCATTTTCTTGAAATCACGGGAGGCATGCTTACCAAATTTAATTCGAAAGGCGAATTAGAATACGAAGTGTTTGAAGCCTCAGAAGCTTTGGCAGAAGGGGATATTTTAAGTCTGGAAGAAAAATTTTTAGCAGGACAAGGACAAAATATTACGCCGGCACGTTATTCTTCAAACCCAAAAGAGCGCCAACAAATTTCAGATAAAGTAAAACAAGCCTTAGGAACTGCAGCAAAAGCATTAGGTGTAATAGGTTATTGCAGGATAGATGCTTTCGTTAGAATTTTTGATGCTAATAAAATTGAAGTCATTTTTATTGAAGTGAATTCTTTACCGGGTATGACGCCTGCCACGTGTATATATCATCAGGCTGCTATTAATCATTATAAACCTTACGAATTCATAGATTCTATCCTTGATTTTGGCAAAAAGCGATTAACTAAAGATTGAGGTAAAAGAGGCAACTTCTACGATTATCGATAAAACCACATGTTTTAACTAGTTTTATACTCTTGTATTGATGGAGTAATAAACAGACAAAGGTTTCTATATAAACTATTGAAAATAAATAAGTTATAATCTTGTTAGACAAAAATGAACTACCTTTTAACAGCTTAATAACAGGATTCCAACAAATATTGCTCTTTATAATGAGCGCCTTCGTCTAAAAAGCCTAGTTATTAACACTTTGCTCCTTATCTTTGTTAATAAGTTACAGAAGCCATGTTTGAGATATTAAAAAATTTTGAAAGCAAGTATAACGGCCTTAAGAAAAAAGGTCTGCGCATAGAAGGTTTATCAATGATAGATCCTAAGCGTAAGAAGCATGTAATTATGATTTCGAAGCCGTTTTTATTCGATAATCGTCAGCTTCCAAAAAGCTACGAAGGTTTAGATATTAAATCTAAAATTGAAGGTGGCTTACCTGAAGAATTTAAGTTTGATAAAGAAGCTATCAAAAAAGAATACGTTTGGGCTCCAATAAAATTTGAAAAATATGTTGACCGTTGTGCAGACGAGATTCGTAAGCAATTCGGTAATCCGAATATGACTAAAAACGAAATGTTAGATGCATTAGCTTTTGGTAATTTCGAAGAGCACAAGAAAAAAAGTATGCAGTTAATGAGCGAAGGCAAAATTCCGCCGTTCAAGCTCAACTAAGATATAAGCTAATTGTTATAATTAAGGGTTAAGCAATTTTGCTTTGGTTCAAAACGTCCTCCTCTGGGGGACTTTTTGTTTTTAAAAATCTCCTATAAATAAGCTTAAAAAGCACAGTTCTCAACCAAACGAGAAGACCTCATTAAACGTATTGTATATTAAAGGCTATTTACTAAGGTAAACCCTCTCTTAAAAATGATAAACGGTAGAACAATTTCAAATTATTTTTCACTAAATTAGACTCTTAAAAAAATATTTTCAATTAATAGAAAATGAAAAAACATTACATCTTTTTATTGCTTTTAGTGAGCGCCCTTTCTCTCTTTTCACAAAGAGGTAAAGATGGCGCCGGAAGCATTACAGTTGCTAACTCTATAGTAAACATTTATACACCCTTAACAGCAGATGCAAGTTCTCCTTCAGCTATTGTAACCGTTAGTAATACAGCTGGTTTTGCAGTTGGCGATTTAATTCTGATAATTCAGATGCAAGGAGCAAATGTAAATGCTGCCCCCTTACCACCATGGATTGATCCAACTACAGCAACACCTGCAGATACTTCATTTGGTTACATAACAAATTATAACAATGCAGGTAATCATGAGTTTGCTCAAATCAATTCTATTTTAAGTGCAACTTCTCTTAGTTTAGATTGTGGCTTACAAAAAAACTACACGGCTCTTGGTCGCGTTCAAGTAATCAAGGTTCCTCGTTATACAACACTTAGTATTAGCGGAGCAGGATTCATTACAGCACCATTATGGAACGGGTCAGTTGGAGGTGTTGCAGTAGTTGAGGTTGCAACGAATGCAACATTAACTAGCGTTCCGTCTTTTAGTGTTACAAACAGAGGCTTCAGAGGAGGCTTTGTTGAAAATCTTTCCACTTTATCAGGCGCAAATAAATTTGGACATCTATCAGGAATAGAAGGAGCAGCTAAAGGCGAAAGTATCGCAGGCGACTCAGGCATTTATCGTTCAATGGCCAGTATTTTTTGCAGAGGCGCAATTGCAAACGGTGGTGGTGGCGGAACTTCACATAATGCCGGTGGTGGTGGTGGTGCTAATGGTGGCATAGTTCTAAACTATAGAGCATATGGAAACCCAACTGCTGGTTATAATGCCGCATGGAATTTAGAGTCGGCAGGATTTTCTACAGTTACTTCTTCGGGCGGTGGCCGTGGCGGTTATTCTTTTTCTTCAAATAATCAAAATCCAAATACTGTTGGGCCAGGCGCAGGCGGATGGAGCGGTGATGGAAGACGTAACATGGGGGGCTTTGGTGGTCGACCTTTAAATTACTCAACCGGAAAAATATTTATTGGTGGTGGTGGTGGTGCTGGTGATGCAAATGACAATCAAGGGCAGCCTGCAGGAAATGGAGGAGGACTAGTATACGTACTTTGTTATGGAGATTTAACAGGGGCAGGTACTATACTTGCTGATGGTGGGGCAGGCACACCCCCAAGTAATGGAGGAGCTTGTAATGGAAAAGAAGGTGCCAGTGGAGGCGGAGGCGGGGGAACCGTTATATTAAACGTTGTAGGAACAACAAATTTAACTGCAGCAACTGCCATTTTTGCAAGAGGCGGCGCCGGAGCTAATCAAACATTTGGCGGACCTTGTTTTAATTCTGAAGCTTATGGTCCGGGTGCTGGCGGTGGCGGTGGTTATATTGGAGTTACAGGCACTTTGCCACCAAGTGCAATCACAGGAGGAACAAATGGAATTGTATCTGGTAATAGTGGATTAATACGATCTAACTTTCCACCAAATGGTGCAACAATGGGTGGTACGGGTTCAACTGGAACACTTCAAGCAGCAAGAACAATAACAGCAACTCCTTCAGTAACAATTTGCGTCAATAACTCAACAACATTAACAGCTGCAACTACCGCAACCGCAGCAACCATAAATTGGTATAGTGTAATTGCAGGTGGATCACCAATTGGTTCGGGTTCTGTATTTACAACTTCAGTTTTTGCAACACCGGGAACATACACTGTTTTTGCAGGTTTCTGTGATGGCGGAACCTATCGCGTGCCTTCAGTTATTAATGTTATCACCGGACCAACACTAACGGTTAATAGCCCTACTATCTGTGCCGGACAAACAGCCACATTAAACGGAAGCGGTGCAACAAGTTATACTTGGAATACCGGCCCAACAACAGGAACCATTACAGTTACTCCAACTATTACAACAACTTATACTATAGCAGGAACTGTAGCAACATGTTCGTCAAACTTAACAACAACAGTTACTGTATCAGCAGCACCAAGTCTTACAGCAACACCTGTTAGTGTTTGTAACGGACAAACAGTTGTTATTACAGCAAGCGGAGCTTCTACTTATACTTGGAATACCGGGCCAACAACAGCAACTATTGCTGTTTCTCCAACAATAACAACAAATTATACTGTTACAGGAAGTAATGGTTCTTGTTCAAGTACACAGACAACTGCCGTAACAGTAAATTCATTGCCAACAGTTACAGCATCAAGTGGTACACTTTGCGCAGGACAAACTGCAACACTTACGGCTGGCGGCGCAAGTACTTATACTTGGAACACAGGTCCAACAACTTCAACTATTGCATTATCTCCAACCATTACAACAAATTATACTGTAACTGGAAATAACGGAACCTGTTCAAATACACAAACTACTTCTATTACGGTTGCACCTTTACCAACAGTAACAGCAACTTCAGGAACAATTTGTCCTGGAGGTACCGCTACATTAACTGCAGGAGGCGCTTCAACTTTTACTTGGAGTACAGGCCCCTCGTCAACTTCAATCACCGTTTCTCCAACTGTAACAACAAATTATACTGTAACAGGTAGTAACGGTAGTTGTATCAACACTAGAACTACTCAAGTTGTTGTAAATCCAAATCCTACTATTACTGTTAACTCTCCAACATTGTGTAGCGGACAAACATCAACACTTACTGCAAGTGGCGCTTCAACTTATACCTGGAATCCTGGTTTATTAAGCGGTAGTTCGGTGACCGTTAGTCCTGGAACTACACAAGTTTACACCGTTACAGGTACAAGTTCTTTAACTTGCCAGGGAACAAACACAACATCAGTTTCAGTTACTGCAACACCAACTTTAAATGTACCTTCTGCAACAATATGTCCTGGTAATACAGCAACATTAACAGCGAGCGGCGCTACAACTTATACTTGGAATCCGGGTGGATCAACAGGTACAACATTTACAGCAACTCCTCCAGCTAGTCAAACTTACACAGTAACCGGAGCTAATGGCGCTTGTACAAGTACTCAAACAGTTGCTATCAATATCGGAACTGCAATTTCTATTTCTGTTAACAGTCCGAGTATTTGTAGCGGTGGCACTGCAACATTAACCGCGAGTGGCGCTACCACTTTTACATGGTCAACAAGTTCTAACTCTAATAGCATCGTTGTTACACCAACTACAACAACAGTTTATACAATCAGCGGAAGTAGTTCTTCTTGTAGCGGTGCTAATACTGCAACAGTAACTGTTAACACAACTCCAACCGTTTCTACTGCAACGGTGATCGGAATTTGCTCAGGACAAACGGCAACACTTAGTGCAAGCGGCGCTTCAACTTATACTTGGAACCCCGGTGGTTTAAGCGGCAGTTCGGTAACCGTTAGTCCAACATCAACACAAAATTATACTGTTATTGGAAGTAGTGTAGCGGGTTGTACAAACACAGCTATTTCAAATGTGTCAGTCACGCCTAGTCCTACAGTAGTGGTACAACCTATGTCGATTTGTCCGGGAGGAACCGGAACGCTGACTGCTTTTGGAGCTGGTTCTTATACATGGATTCCCGGAAATGTAACCGGCAGCTCATACACAGCTAGCCCATCTTCAACAACTAACTACACTGTTACAGGATCAAATGGGTTATGTGTTTCTTCAGCAACAGCAGATATCACGGTTGGTATTTCATTAACTGTAGCTATTAATAGTCCGACTATTTGTGCTGGACAATCTACAATTCTATCAGCTTCTGTGAGTGCAACTTCTTATACCTGGAACACCGGTGCTAATAGTAGTACTGTTGTGGTAACGCCAACAACAACAACCTCCTATACTGTTGATGTTACTTCTCCCGGTTGTAACGGTACAGGTACAACAACGGTTTTTGTGAACGCTTTACCAACTGTAACTGTGAATGGGGCTGCAATCTGTTCCGGGCAAATGGTAACATTAACCGCAAGCGGCGCATCTAATTATACATGGACACCTTCAGGAGTTAACGGCTCTACTTTTGCAGTCGCACCTACAACGAGTACTACTTATTCGGTCATAGGAGAGACGGGCGGGTGTACCAATATTGCGACAACTGATGTTACAGTAACGCCAACGCCAACACTAACGGTAAACAGCCCTACCATCTGCGGAGGATCAGCTACTCTTACAGCGAGTGGAGCTACAAACTATACATGGTCGCCTGGCGGACAAAATACTTCAAGCATTGTGGTTACACCTTCTACAACAAGTTTTTATACAGTTGATGCAGCCAACGGTTCTTGCTTCACAACTACAACTACGATGGTTTATGTAAATAGCGCACCACCATTATTAATTAGCGTGAACAACCCTTCACCATTCTGTCCGGGCACTTGTAGCGATTTTTCTGTAACTGCAGGTTATGGCTCAGTAATATTTGATTATGGTGATGCTACAGGAACAACTACAGCAACCACACATTGTTACGCCGCAAGCGGAACTTATACAGTTTCTGCAACAGGAACATTTACTTCTGGATGTTCAATAGCGAGTAGTACAGTAATTACACTTTCGTTTTTACCAGTGGCTACTGTAACATTTGATATTGTTGGTAGCGGGTTGTACCAAGTAGGAACTGCAGTTACTTTCACAAGTTTTGGAGCGAGTGGAAATTGGTCGTTTGGCGATGGTACTTCATTAACAAATGTGCCGGATCCTTCACATACTTATAACAGCGGAGGAAATTATTGCGTGAAAATGGTTTCTCCAACTACAAGTTTAAGTTGTACAGATTCTTTAACTAAATGTTTAGACATAATACAGCCGGTTAATATTAATATTCCAAACGTGTTTACACCAAATGGCGATAGTAATAACGATGTATTTAAAGTCACCGGACAAGGCATTACAGATTTCCATTGTGTTATTTTTGACCGCTGGGGATTACGGATGTATGAATGGGATGGTATTGGAGGCGGATGGGATGGCTTTACAAAAGCAGGAACCCCGGCTTCATCAGGAACTTATTTCTATTTGATAACTTATAGAACGGCAGACGGAAAAGGAGATGTTGTAAAAGGACCTTTATCACTTTTTAAAGATTAGGAATTCCGTACATTTGCATAGATTTTATGCAAGAATTCAGAGAAAGTTTATTAATAATGGTTTCACTACCAATTTACGTAATAGTAATTGGTGGTGAACTTTTATATAGCTACTTCCATAACAAGCAGTATTACACCGGTAAAGGTATTCTAGCTAACATTTATCTCTCAGCATTAAATTTTACTTTAGATATTTTAGTAAGAGGTGTTTGTCTTTTGGTGTTAAATTATTTTTACCAATTCAAATTTTTCGAAATACAACATGCTGTTTTATACTGGGTGGTGTTATTGCTTGCAGAAGATTTTATGTATTACTGGTTACATCGCGTTGATCATTATTGTCGTTTGTTTTGGGCAGTGCACGTAACTCATCACAGCAGCGAGGAATTTAATTTAACTGTAGGCTTCCGCTCTTCTGTATTCCAACCACTTTACAGATTTATTTATTTTATTCCATTAAGCTTATGCGGCTTTAGTGGCATTGATATTATGTTTATGTATGCGGCTACTCAAATATTCGGGATATTAGTTCATACGCAGTCTATTGGGAAATTAGGTTTTTTAGAACACATTATTGTAACGCCATCTCATCATCGTGTGCATCATGGCAGCAATGTAAAGTATCTCGACAAAAACATGGGCATGCTTTTAATTTTGTGGGATAAATTATTTGGAACATTTCAGGCAGAAGACCCTAATGAAAAAGTAAAGTACGGTTTAACAACAAACATCAAAACATACAACCCTCTAAAAATGGTTTTTCACGAATGGAAAAATATGTTAGCAGATTTAAAAAAGAGCCCTTCGTTTAAAGACAAACTACTTTATATTTTTGGCCCTCCGGGTTGGAGTCATGATGGAAGTACTAAAACTGCAAGTCAGATGCGGGCTGAATTAAAAGACAAACACTAAATCATGAAAAAATTATTTTTTTTATTTTTCGTTTTAGAAATTTCCGTTTCCTATTCACAAATTCAATGGCAAATTAATAAAGACACCGTCATCACTTATTATTATCAGGGTGGAGATGAGTTTTCTGATACAGAAATATCAAAAGACAAATGGAAAAGTTGGTACGGTTGGGCCAGAAGCATTACTTCAAATAAAGAACAACAGTATTATTCCGATTATAAAAACCATAAAGTAAAAAATGGTAATTTATATATTACCTGTCAAAAGCAAGATGTTAACGAACGTCTTATAGATTGGATGAAAGATGGGGATTCAATTAAATCAGGAAAAGGCGTTTTTCAGGGATTAAATAAACGTGATTTTAAATATGTATCAGGTTTAATTCAAAGCGAGCAAAAATATCTTAAAGGGTATTACGAAATAAAATTTAAAGCGCCTCCAGATAAAGGATTGTGGCCCGCGTTTTGGTTGTACGGCGGTTCTCCCAATGAGGAAATCGATATTATGGAATTGAAGGGTGAGCGCGAAGATCAAACACATGTCGATACACATTGTCAGGGTTGTGATAAAGTAAGAAATGCTATAGGACAAAAAAGAAGTTTTGGAGGTTGGCTTAAATTGAATGGCGATTTAGATAAAGGCTATAATATTATTTCTTGCTTGTGGGATGAAAATGAAGTAAGGTTTTATTTAAATGGAAAATGTATTGCAGTTGCAAAAGTGAAATTCACACAACCAAAGCATGTGGTAGCGAATATTGCGGTGCCGGCTAACGATGGACCGTTTCATCCCGGACCAAATAAAGACGTTGAAAAATTTTCTCCATTTGTAATTGATTATATACGAGTGTGGACAAGAGATGAAGCTCTTGTAAAAGATTTCGCTTTAAAAGCTACGGATGTAAACACAGCTCCTGACAATACATTTGTTAAACGTAGTCCGAAAATGTTATATGGAAAAAAGAAGGAACACACTAATGATGGAATTTTCGTCTCGTTATTGAAAAATGACGACGGCACATTAAAATTGTTTTGCAACGGCTTAAGTAAAAAGGAAAAGTATAAGGTGAAAGTAAGTAATGGAGACCAAGTGCAATTTGAAAAAGAAACCGACGCAAGAGAATTAAACATTCCGGTGGCTATAACTAACGGCACCAAAATTGAAATTTTTTACGAAAACCAGAAGGTTGAGAAAACTTTTTTATTTACGAGATAACTGAGTTGCTAAAAATTTAGTATAAGCATCGGCGCCATGAGAATTTAAATGCGCAACATCTTTCCAATACCTTTTATTATTGAAAATACTATCGGGGCCAATAATTACTTTACCCCATTGTTCGTAGTGTGATTTAAAGACAGGTGTTTTGTTTACATTGGCATAGCTAGGAAGATAAACGAATACTAATTCTACTTTCTTTGAATCACAGAGTTTTTTGATTTTGTTTAAATAGTAATTACTAAATCTGTATTCTAGCGAGGAAGTGTCAATGCCAAACTCTTTAGTTTTCTTTAACTCACTATCATAAAATTCATCAAGTGTTTCTGCATCCAAAATTTTATCTACATTATTAAAACCGAATTCAGGAATGTTTTCGCTATTTATTTCAAATTCCTCAAGATTGGTGGTGTGACGAATAAAATTAATATTCATCAGTAAATGATTATAAACTTCCGGAAGTAATTTACCATTTAAAGCCAGCGCACCTTCCAGTATTTCGGTTCCGTTTGCCAAATACGAATATATCGGATGTGATGTTGTTGATTCATCAGCACGAACCTCTAAAAATAGTTTCTTTAATTTATTCCGCTTTAAAAATTCTTTACAAAATAAATAATCTAAATTTCTTCCAAAACGACAATAACCTGAATTAAATACTTTTATTCGGGGCAATTCCGGAGAATTAATACTCCATTCAAGCGAAGCATCGTTAATATCATTCCATGTTTTAGAAGAGCCAACAAATAGATAATCTACTTTATTTTTATCCTCGTATATTTTTTTATAAAGTATTTTTCCTCTGCCTTCGCAATCACCCTTCACGTAGTTATAACAAAATTCACGATTGGTTTTAATAAAGAAAATAAATCCTAGTCCGATTAAAACGGGCAGACTAAAAACAACTATTTTCTTTACAAACTGTTTCATTAAAATTGGAAATAAATAAAATTAGGAGTGTTGTCATAAACTCCCAATAGAATAATTAAAATTACAGCGTAATAATAAGCAGAGTACTTTAAAATCTTTTTACTAAACATGTTTTTGAAAAGCTCGGGTTTTACTTCATTTAATCTTTCTAAAATTAAAACTGTGAATAGAGCAGAGAATAGAAGAATTAGTTTCAAATTTTCAATTCCTCCTAATATAGTCACGCCGCTGCTAAAAGAAAACAAATTACCAATGACTTTATAAGCCTCAGGCATTGTGGCTGCTCTGAAAAATATTAAACCAAAAGCGACAATCAAAAACGTGATAAATATTTTAATAGGTTTCGGAAATTCTATTTTTATATTAAGTAAACGATTTATTGCCGACAAAAACCCATGATACAATCCCCAAGCTAAAAAAGTTCTGCTGGCGCCGTGCCATAAACCTGAAACAGCAAATACAAGAATTATATTGAATGTAGTTCTGAATTTTCCTTTTTTATTTCCGCCTAGTGGAATGTATAAATAATCGCGGAACCAGGTGCTCAACGAAATATGCCTTCTCCTCCAAAAATCATTTATGTTCTCGGCAAAATAAGGATTGTTGAAGTTTTTAATTAATTCAAAGCCAAATAATCTGGCGACGCCTCTGGCAATATCGGTGTAGCCACTAAAATCACAATAAATTTGAAATGTGAAACACAAAACCGCAATACTAATATCTAAACCATGATAATTATCCGGCATCGAAAATCCTTTGTCGGCAATCACAGCTAAATTATCAGCTAACACCACTTTTTTCAGATAGCCAAATAAAATCAATTCCAATCCTTTTGTAGCTTGAGCATAATTGAACTCACGTTTTATTTTGAATTGTCCCATTAAACGATTGGCCCTTTCAATTGGTCCGGATAACATTTGCGGGAAGAAACTGCTGTAGACTAAATACGTGAGTAAATTAGTTTCCGCTTTAGTTGTTTTTCTGTACACATCAATAGTGTAAGCCATTGCTTGAAAAGTATAAAAGCTAATTCCCAGAGGGAGAATAATGTTTAGAGTAAGATTTTCAGGATTTAAAGAAAACAGATTCGCGAATTCTGTCACAAAAAAATTATAGTACTTAAAAAATCCTAATACCAATAAATTTCCACTCAGCGATAGTCCTAAAAATAGTTTGCGTTTCTTTGGATCTTCATTTTGTTCAATTTTTTGAGCGGCGTAGAAATCGATGAGGGAAGTGCCGACAAACAGCAGTAAAAACTTCCAGCTCCACCAACTGTAAAAAAAATAACCGGCAATTAGTAGTAAAGTATTTTGACTTGTGCTATTTTTGCTGAAAAAGCGCCAATAGAGGACAAATACCACTAATAGGAAAATGACAAACTCTATGGTGTTAAAAATCATTGGTTATAATTAACAAATATACCGATTCTTAAGAGTTTTTTAAAACTCATTTAGAATTGGTACAGAGCTTGCCGAAGTATGGATTCACCCTCAATAAAACATTTAAAATTACTAAAGGAATTACTTCTTATTGAGAGGGAAGAAGACTTTTTTCAATATAAAGAACAATTTTTAAAAGCAGGTATAGAGCGCCGTAAACAAAATGGGGTTACTTGGTACCCCATACAAATTTTAAATGACGAATTAGGTTATGGCGATTTGCTTCAGATAGAGGTGGAGCGCACAACTAATTTAGATATGCCTCATCATTTCAGTACCGGTAAAAATGTTTCTTTATTCTCGAATAAAATACCTGATGATGCTAATGAAATGATTGGCACTATTAAACGCTCCGGTAAAAATAAAATGCTGATTATTTTGCACGCTGAAGAATTACCGGATTGGGCTTACGATGGAAAATTAGGAATCAATATTCAGTTTGATGATAATAGTTATACCGAAATGCAAAAGGCATTAGATATAGCTATTGGCGCACGCAATTGCAAACAAGCTGATTTACGTGAAATATTTGCAGGCGCCGAAAAAGCAACCTTCGAGAAAGTAGATGAAAGTATTATTATTCCGCAATTAAATTTATCTCAAAACAGAGCGGTGCGTCATGCGCTTTCTGCAAATGATGTAGCTGTTATTCACGGCCCACCCGGTACAGGTAAAACAACAACTTTAGTTCATGCTATACGTTTGACTTTACAAACTGAGAGACAAGTTTTAGTCTGCGCACCAACTAATACTGCTGTTGATTTATTAAGTGAGAAATTATTAGAGCAAGGCGTAAGTGTTTTGCGTGTTGGTCACCCCGCGAGAATTTCAGAAGAGTTAATGGGAACATCGGTGGATGGACAAGTTCAGAGTAGTACCTACTACAAAGACATAAAAAGTTTGCGGAAGAATGCGGAGGAATATTTCCGTATGGCCGGAAAATACAAACGCGTTTTCGGAAGAGAAGATGCTCAGCAACGTGCTGCATTTTATTCGGAAGCAAAAAATTGTTTAAAAGAAGCAAGATTATTGGAGGATCATGTAGTGAACGAATTATTTGCGAATGCGCAGGTAATTTGTTGTACGCCGGTGACTTCAACACATAGGGCTTTAAGTAAGAAAACATTTAATACTTTATTTTTTGATGAAGCCTCGCAGGCATTGGAGCCTATGACTTGGATTCCGATTTTAAAATGTAAGCGTGTTATTTTTAGTGGCGACCATTTTCAGTTACCGCCTGTTGTAAAAAGTATTGATGCGAAAAAAGAAGGATTAGATGTGACGTTATTGGATACATGCATGAAGTTAGAAGGCGCTTCAACACTATTAACGCGACAGTACCGAATGCACAATGCCATAATGAGCTTCAGTAATGCTTATTTTTATAAAAATGAATTAGAAGCGGATGTCTCGGTGAAAGATGCTTTATTGGATGCGACGAGCGAATCTGATTTTTTGAGTAAGCCTGTTGAATTAATAGACACAGCAGGTTGTAGTTTTGATGAATTACAAAATCCGGAAACATTAAGTTTATCCAATAAAGGAGAAGCAGATTTATTATACAAACATTTGAATTTATTATTAGAACAGTACGAATACTCGAAACAAGAACAAAAAATTTCTATTGGAATAATCTCCCCTTACAAAGAGCAAATAGAATTACTAAAAGAAAAATTAGCAGAACAAGATTTTTCAAATAAACCTATTAGTGAAATTTCTGTAAAAACAATCGATGGTTTTCAAGGAGAAGAACGCGATGTTATTTATATTTCTTTGGTGAGAAGTAATTCAAATTCGGAAATTGGATTTTTAAGTGATATCCGCCGAATGAATGTGGCATTGACTCGCGCTAAGAAAAAATTAGTTGTGATTATGGATACCTCAACCGTTGGCAATCACCCTTTTTACAAAGCCTTTACAGAGTATTGTGAGAAGAACGAATTCTATAAATCGGCTTGGGAGTTTTTGTATTAAATAAAAAATCCCGCTTTTTAGGGCGGGATTCTCAAAACATTTTTAATTAAATTACTTCTTCAATAAAAACTCTTTCACTAAAGTAAAAGTTTCTTTGGTGCCAAGTTTTAATTCAACAGCTTCTGTTAAATCTTTAAATCCTTTTTTCTTTAAGGTCATTGTATATTTTACACCGCCTTTAAGTGTAATAAAATATTCTCCGTTTTCGTTAGTAATAGTACTTCCTATTTTTGCACCGCTTTCATCAGCAAATTCAATATCAACATCAGCAACACCGTAACCTTCGTAACCATCGCGGACAACACCTTTTAAAATACTTAAGCCGTTATTGCTAACTTTCTTTCCGTCTTTTTCTAATACAGCGTAATTGCTTAAATCTACCTGGTAAATATCACTCTCGCCTAAACCACCATCGCGGTTACTTGCAAAATAGCCTGTTTGTGCATTGGCGCTTAGTACAAAAGGTCCGTCGCGTTTGTCAGAGTTAATTGGGTAACCTAAGTTAACAGGCTTAGTCCATTTTCCATTTTCTAAAGTTGATTTAAAAATATCGTAGTCGCCCATAGAACCTTTTCCATTACTACAGAAGAATAAAGTTTTTCCATCAGGCGCTAAAAATAATCCTACTTCATCAAACGCAGAGTTTACTTCTGTTCCTAAGTTTACAGGTTTGTCCCAAGTAGTTTTAGTTAAACGTTTCGCCATCCAAATATCTGAGTTACCGCTTCCGCCGGGGCGTTCGCTAGTAAAGAATAAAGTTTTCCCATCAGGAGAAATGCAAGCGCCACCTTCCCAGTAACTGGTATTAATTGGTTTTGCCATATTCTCAGGTGTACGCCATTTTCCGTTGACGATTTTAGAAGAATAAATATCACCACCACGTGATTGAGGATCTTTCAAATCATTTTTATAAATGAAAATTATTTTTCCGTCAGCAGAAATACCTGTACAAGCATCGTGTGCGTTTGTGTTAATTGAACCGGGAACATCATCCGCTTGTTTCCATTTTTTAGTCAAAGTATCAAAATCAGAATAATAAATATCCTGAAAATATTTTCCATCACCTTCAACATCCATTAACGAATTTGTTGTTTCAGGGCGACGAGTATTAAAAACTAATTTCATTCCGTCAGCTGAAATAGCAGGCGATTGATCATCGAACTTGCTATTAATTTCAGGACCCATATTTTCAACCTTAACATCTAAAGGAGACGCTATTAATTTTTTTGCAGTATTACATTGGTCAATCCAAACTTCAATATCTTCCTCAGTTGATTCTTTTATAGGCGCTAGTTTTTTATATTCATTAAGATCAACAAGAGCTTCGTCGTACTTACCCGCCATTTGAAATAATTTTCCGGTATATAAATAGGTTTCGTATTTAATACCAGTTTTAATTTCTTTCGCTTTATTAAAATGCTCGGTCGCTTTTTCGTAATCTTTTAAGGTAAAATGACAAAGTCCTACAAAATGTAAAACAGTCACATCTTGAGGGTTCTTTATTAAAACTTCTTTATACAAATTAAGTGCACCTACCACATCGCCGGCATAAAATTTTTGTTTAGCCAAACCAATCTTAACTTGGTCGCCCGCATCTAGGGGCATTGATTTAGCAGGAGTTGTAGTAAAAAGGAGACTCGAAACCAGGAGTAAAAAGAGGATGTTTTTCATTGTAAATTAATTAATATAGTAAAAATAAAAAATATTATTATATTTATTGTAATTATCTCATAAATAACTATTTTAGCTTTATAAATTAGCAATGAAAATGGGCAAATCTGTATATATTGTAACTTTTATTCTTTTAGGGGTATTACTTTCATGTGAGAACAAAAAAGGTCTTTTGCCTGCAAAATCGGCACCATTACCGGTTAACGCCTGTGATTCTATAAAGTATATGAATGGTGTAAAAGCTATTATTGATAATGCTTGTATTAGTTGTCATAGTGGTCCTTTTGGTTCAGGAGGTGTGGATTTAACAACTTACACTAACGTAAAAGCCAGAGCAACAGATGGCCGATTAAGAGACAGGATTACAAATTCTTCGAACCCAATGCCTCCATTTGGTTTAATGTCGTCATCTAAAGTTGATTCAGTATTGTGCTGGATTGATAAGGGCGGACCTCTGTAATCAGGATTTAATTCCCATTAATTTTATTACTTTCTCAACATCTTCGGGCGTGTCGATACAATGACTATCGTGAAGAGTTTCCGCACATTTTATTTTAAAACCATTTTCTAACCAGCGTAATTGTTCAAGTGATTCGGCTAATTCGAGAGGAGATGGTTTTAGTTTAGTTACTTTTTCAAGAACATCGGCACGGTAGGCATACATACCTACATGGCGGTAATAATCAAAATGATTATGCCATTCTTTTTCATCAACACCCTTAATGAAAGGAATTACCATACGACTGAAATAAAGCGCTTCTTTATTGGTATTGAGCGTGATTTTCACTTCGCCTTTATCAAATAAAACAGAATGGCTGTTACATTTTATCATTAAAGTGGCTAATTCAGTGTTTCCGTCGCAAATCTTAGCTAATAAATCAATTTGTGAAGGATCGATAAAAGGTTCATCGCCCTGAATATTGATAATATAATCGTAAGTGGTTTTGGTGTTGATATACGCTTCATAGCTGCGGTCGGTACCACTAGGATGTTCGGCTTTTGTAAGCACTACCTTAGCACCGAACGACTTGGCGTGATTTTCAATACGGGCATCATCAGTAGCAATTATTACATCCGTTAAATGTTCTGATTTTTTGGCTTGTTCGTAAACCCTTTGCAACATAGATTTGCCCATGATTTCTATCAGTGGTTTACCGGGAAAACGGGTAGAGGCGTAACGTGCAGGAATAATTCCTAAAATTTTCATCAGATATAATATTCAATTAAAAACTTAGGATTAAATTTAGGAATTATTTCATTGAGAACACAACTCTTCATAATTTTTTTAGTTTCTTTTTTATACGGAAACGCCCAGCAAAATAAGGCTGTGAAGATTATTGCGGATATGATTGACTCAATAAAAAACGTAAAAACACTTCGCACAAACATAAAATCGCTGGAGCGAATAAATAATGTGTATTCATCAGCTGCTTCCGAAATTAAAGTGAATGTTAGTCCGCGAAAATTGTATTTCCATAACAAAGAAAAAAAATTGGAGATATTGTATGTTACGGGTTCTTATAATAACAAGGCAGTTGTAAAACCACACGTGTTTCCTTACCTAACTTTGAATTTAGACCCGCGCGGAAATTTGATGCGGAAGAATCAGCACTATACGGTTCATGAATTAGGTTTTGATTTTATTGGAAGAACTATTGGACTTATATTAAGTAAGGAAAAAGAGAACATGACAAAAAGCTTAACTTACTTAGGCAAGCACGAGCGTAATGGCTATATGTGCCACATGGTGATTTATGAGACTAAAACGTATCCTTTTTTTGAATACACTGTTAAACACAAAGAAACCGTAACGAGTATTGCTTACAAACAAAGTGTAAACGATTACATGTTGCGTGAAAAAAATGATTTGTTTAATGATTTTGGATACTTGAAAGAGGGAAGTAAAATTCAAATTCCGCACATGTATTGCAAAAAAGCGGTTTTGTATTTAGATGAAAAAACAATGTTGCCCGTGAGTGTGAGTATTTATGATGATATTGGTTTGTTTGAGAATTACGATTACACCAATATAAAAGTAAACAAGCCTATTGATGAGAAAGAATTTACAAAGGGCTATAAAGATTATGGATTTTAAACTGAGGTCTCAGTTATTTTTCCTTCACTAATTGTAAAGTATTTTGTTTTTGTTTCTCTTCGGAGAGAAATATACTGAGCATATTGCTCTGAGTAATTAACACGTTGTTTAACGGCTTCATCAAATAAATTATAAGCATCCATAAGTACTTCACTGCATTCGCGAACGGCGTAGTTGCCGCTTTCGGAGGCGGTGATATAATCGGCTAATTTATTTTTTACAACGTAATCGTTAAACAGTGGGTTAGCTTTGCGCGGAATAAAAAAACGTAAGCCGCATTCTTGAGCAACACTTAAATCTAAAACATCATCAAACATATATGCAATTTCGCTGGGTAAAATCCCGTAGGTTTGACAAAGGTGTTTGGTGGCGTCGGTTTTGTTAGCGACTTTAAAATAGTTCGCGTTAAAACATTCACGATTCGTAAATGTAAATGCTGCCTTATTGTTTTCGCCGGAAATAATTGCAGTAATTGGCAAATGGTTGTTCTTTAGAAAAAATGCGAAACGTAATAAATTCGTTCCCATCGAATCCACTTCATTAAAACGACTTTGAAGTTCGTGGTCTTTTTCGCCATTGGTAAAAACGCCGTCCCAATCAAACACAAAGGCTTTGATTTTATTTAAGTTGGAAATGAGCAAAGATTCTGAAATTAAAAACTTACCGCCGTTATTTTCAAAAACTTTTAAATTACTCATCCGTAAAAATTAGGCTTGTATATCCTGAATATCCAACATGCCAACCGGCTTACCACCATCAGTAACTACAATGGTATCAACATTAGATTTTTTAAATAAAGCATTTGCTTCATTTAATAAAACGTTTCCGTCAATAGTAATTGCATCGCGGTATTCTAAGTCAGATAATTTTTTATTTAAAACATCACGACCTTTTTCCATAATCAATTTACGGAGAGAGCCATCAGTAAATACACCTTTAATGCTGCCGTCGGCTTTTGTTACTGTAATTGCTCCGTAACCAAATTCAGTCATTTTAATAATAGCATCGGTAATAGAAGTGCTTTCAACAACAACAGGATTTGTGCCTTTAACAGCTTCTTTTACTTTCACCATCATTAAGCGGGTGTCCATAATAAACTGATCGGTACCAACGGTAGTGAAATTATTTTCAGTTAACTGTTTAATTATTTTTAGTGGAACGGTGATAGTGTGAACGCCAATATTAATTGCGTTTCTTACGTGCTCTGCATTACGAACTGATGAGAACATGATTTTTGTATCGTAACCGTATAAATCAACTGCATCAACACATTGTTGTACTAAAGTTAATGCATCATGACCTTGATCTTGTAAACGACCAACCAGCGGACAAACATAAGTTGCGCCGGCTTGCATTGCCATATAAGCTTGTTGTAAAGTGTAAACTAAGTGAACGTTTACTAAAAGCCCTTTATCGCGTAACATTTTACAAGCGCGAACACCTTCTAAAGAAACAGGAATTTTGAAAACCGTTTTGTTTTTATCTAAGCCTAAAGCTAATTGACGTTCTGCTTCGGCTAAAACTTCTTCAGCCGTATTTCCTAAAGCTTCAATTTGAAGTACAGGAACAATCTTGCTTAATTTAACAATAGTGCCGTCTATATCAGTAATCCCTTCCTTTTGCATAAAGGTTGGGGTAGTGGTTAATCCGTTTAAAAATCCAAGCTTAAAACCTTCTTCAATTTCCTTTAAGTTGGCTGAGTCTAAATATAATTCCATAGGTGTAAAATTTACAAGCCCAAAGAAACAAAATTTTTAGGGATTTTAAAAGAAAAGCCCCCGCTTTAGACGGGGGCTCCATATAGAATAAGGGAAGCTTATTTATTTACTACTAAACGCTTGGTAACTTTAGAGTTACCTGCTGTAACGGTGATAAAATACAGTCCTGAATTGAAGTTTGTACAATCAACTGATAATTTATTTTTCCCGTTTAATTGCTGCTCTGCACCATTATAAACCAATGCGCCAAGGCTGTTAAACACCTGAACTTTTACAGGCACTTCATCTGTTAAAACAACAGTAATGTTAGCGTTGTTGGTAGATGGGTTAGGGTAAACGTTACTTGCATTTTCAAGTACGTTAGCGTTTTCGTTTACGCTTAGTAATTGGTTAAACTTAAAAGTCCAGCTTAATGTATCTGCACCCGGACCCGTTTTACCAGTTGCCATATTAAATAATTTATAGTTCACTTCTGAATAGCCAATAGTGCTTGCTTCCTGTAGATCTGTGATAAGGTGATTTGCATTTGAAGTGGAAACGCCCGGACCCAGTACGGTAAAATCGCTAGATGGTTCAGTAACTACTTCAGTATAACAAGAGCCCATATCACCAAAACAAAAATAGGCTATTGCTGTAGAATGTAAAGCAACGTCTGTTCTAATGATGTTGTAGGTATAGGTATTTGTAGCAGAGGTATTTTTAAACTTTACTTTAATTGTTGATAGATTATTTGCTGAGGTTGTATAAGCAACAACTGTACCATTAGTAAGGGCCACAACTGTATTGCTTAAAGAGGAATCCCAAGTCCAAGCCTCTAAACTTTGGCTTTGGGCGTTAAAGATACCGGCAAAAATAAGTGCAAAAAGTGTAAATGTTTTTTTCATAGCTTTTATTTAAAGTGTTTTACAAAGGTATTAAAAAATCGACCTCCCTGATTAGGGAGGTCGATTTTATTATTTACTAATCGTTAATTTTTTAGTTGTTGATTTTCCTTCCTTATCCGCAATAACCACATAATACAATCCTGAAGCTAAATTTTTAGTATCAAAATTAATGGTGTTGTTTCCAGCATCAATAGTTGCTATCTGTTGTATCATAAGTTGACCTAAAGCATTTAAAATTGTAATAGTGCTTTCGCCCGATTTAGAGCTACTAATACGAACTGTAGCTTCGTTTTGAGCAGGGTTAGGATATAATTCAATAGTATTAAATTCAGTAACAGCTGATTTTACATCTGTCGTTGAAACCAAATTAATATTATCTAACCAAATATTATTTCCGTATGAGTTGTAAGGCATAAATTTAACAAGCACATCAGGCATGTTATCATAAGCAGATAAATTTACAACTTCACTACGCCATTGTGTACCGGTTGGTGTAAAGGCGATGGTTGTTATAGGAGCAGAAGCTAAAACTCCACCATATTTAGAGTATACGTTTGTCCAAGTAACACCGCAATTAGTAGAAACTAAAACATCTAAACCTTCAATAACACTTAAGTCTACTTGTGCATGCGCAACGTCGAAGGTTAATTTCATATTAGTTAATCCGGTAAAACTAGAATTTGGCATGTATAATTCATCTCTATCACCAACTACAGGATTATCCCAAGAATTATATTTTACTGCGCCCAATGGAGAAATGGCATAAGCCCCCACGTTAGGAATTCTCGAGAATTGGAAAGTACCATTATCCTGATTATTTCTATACCAATTAGTAGGAGGGAAAGTTGAAAGCGAAAAAGTTTGAACAATAGGCGCTGCAATAATTGTGTTACTAACTGCAAATGAACCGGGCTTTGAATTGTTCGCTGCATAATCATCAGGTCCGCCATTAACGGCTGTAATATTCATAGAATAGGTATGATTTCCCGCTGTTGGTAATATGGAAGGCATACTGATAGTGGTAGTTGCGCCGCTTGCTAAAGAACCTGACCAAGCATAAGGAGTGCCCGGTATAGCATCTACAATCGGAAGAATAGTCATAGTTGTAATAGAATTATTACCTGCGTTATATACTGAAACTTCTGGTGTATAAGAAGTACCACAATTTATAAATGAACTTACTAAGCCTTTTGCTTGAGCATCGTTTGGAGCTCTTGTTATTCCTGCTTGTTGTATTCTTCTTGTAGCATCATCTTGAATAAAACCAACACATTCAACTTCAGGTTTGCTTACGATATAAGATGGAGCAGTACAAGCAATAGTGAAAGTTTGATTCTGACCCAATGTCCATGATGTAGGTAAAGATGTACCAGATTGAAGAGTAGGGAAAGACTTACGTGCTGTATAATAAAAATCCTTTTCTCCATTTGAACCTGGAGCAGTAGCGAAATTAATTTTCTTCTCAACCATTACTAAACGGAAAATTAACGGACCTGCACAAGTATAAGTTTGAGCAGCAGTAATGCTTACAGTAACTGTAAATACTGTCATTCCAGGATCCCATGAACGCAGCATAGAAATAGAAAAAGGAGAAGGAACAGATTGGGCCGAAGCGATAACAGCATTGCTAATGTATCCGGCATGGTTTGATGTAGCGCCAAAAACAGTACAAGCCTGGCCATCCATTCTTCCTTCCGGGGCAGAACCTACAGCATATCCATAACCACCTGAAGCGGTTGATTTATATCTCCAGTCAATTTCAGTTTTATTGGTTTGATATAAAGACCAAGTTGCAGTTGGTGCAGAAGGAATTGGAACTTGCCATTTAATAGGAATTACTTTAGATGCATTATTATCTAAAACAATTTTCAATCCCGGATTGGTTGAAGCGCAAGGGCCGCAATTCTCACCGGTAAATTCTTCGTATAAAGACATACGTGTTGTTTGCGCACTGCCAATTACGCTTAAAGTAGCAAAGCTTAAAATAAGTAGTTGTTTTTTCATGTTTTGAAATAGTTAAATAATTAAATTCTCTATTAAAAATAGTTAGAATCAGGAAACACTAATTTAGATAAAGCATAACGTTAATCCCAATATTTTAACACAATACTATTAAATTAATAATTCAAAAGCATCAATTAATGAATAAAAAATGGGATTCCTATGAATACCTTTCTAATTATCCAAAAAGAATGGGTATAAAAAAAGGCCAATCTTTTAGATTGACCTTTTAGATTTTATAAAATAGAAGATTACTTAGTGATAGTTAATTTTTGATTAACAGATCCTTTTGCAGTAGAGATATTGATGTTATAAACACCCGCAGCCCACTCTTCAGTATTTAAAGTAATTGTATTTACACCGGCATCATAATTATTAGATTTCGAAGTATAAACTTCTTGTCCAATAGCATTAAGCACCAATATATTTACCGACTCATTTTGAGTTAACTCAATTGATAAGTTAGTAGAATTAGCAGCAGGATTAGGATAAAGGTTTACACCGCTTAAACTCATTGCTGGCGCATAAATACCCGCAGCAATTGAAGTCTTGTGCCATTTATTTTCACCTGCACCATACTGACCATTAGAGGTGTAAATTGGTAAAGTAGCAGACTTTAAAATATAACCACCAACACCATAACCAGCATTGATACCATCACCATAAGAATCTGTAACAACTAATTTATAACAAGTGTTTGGAACAGCTGTCCATGTTCTTGTGTGTAAAGCAGTGCCGTTTGCAGCTAAGTCAGGAGACCAAGGACCGTCTTGTTGAAGTAAAACACCAGTTACTTCATCGTATAATTTCCAATTTGATTCTGTGCCGTATCTATCTTGAGTAAAATCCATTTGCATCATAGTACTATTAGCGTTAGTAGTAGTTAACGGAATGTTTACTTTCGAAACATTATCATTAGTAATATTTTGATCAGAAAGACCATTTACAGATACAACACTTATATCTAAAGTATTACTTGCAATAGGGCTGAAGTTAATTACCGGTAAAGTAATAATCGGAGATTGTGCTAAAGCATTAACTGAACCTGTCCAAGTATAATTAGTTGGAGCGCCACCGTTAATAGAATAAGCAAATACTGCAGAAGTAGCAGTAACACTTCCTGAGTTAGTGAATTTAAAAGTAGAGTTTAATTTACCTGCACAAACCTGCGCATCAGTAACTAAGTTAGTTGGAGCCAAATCTCTTGCATTAGCAATACCTGTAATCTGAATTGGACCATAAGCAGCTGTTCTGATTTCTGTTTGGTTATCTGCAACAAAAGCAACAAGTTCTAAATTACCTAAACTACAAGCATTAGTAAAGCTACCTGCACCAAAAGTAGCAGGAACAGTGTAAGTGATAACAGGACTTGTATACAAGCTACCTACAGTTGTAGGTGCCACAGGAATACCGAATGAACCAGTAGTTAACACTTTACGTAACATGTGCTGGTGGTTATAAGAACCATCAGGATTAGTCATAGCAGGATAATAAACAGCACCTGAAGTTTGAGGACCAACTACCCAATTTTCAAGTAACGCAATAGTTAATGAATTGGTTGGGGTAATGCTGTTTCCTGTATAGTAAACCTCTGCCTGAACTTGTAAAACACGAGTTACCGCATTTAATGTCCCTTGTATAGCAACGTTTACCGGAGAACTCATTGCTAATATGGTATTAGCATTAGTTGTCCATGCACCACGGCTGTGAGCCATTGCAGTTCCGGAAAAAATATGACGGTTAATAGCGCCGGTTGGGTAACCAGTGATGCCCATACCTGGCATACCTGCTATTGCAGTTCCTTCAGTTGTTCTGTAATCAGGTTCATTTCCAACCGGGTTAGCATAACTACCGGTATGGATGTTAACTAATATTACTTCGCCCGGAGCTTTAGAAGCTTTAATCGTATTAGCGATTTTATGTCCATCAGGACAATATTGACATTTAATCCCTGTAAACTCTTCTAAAACCACCTTGCGGTTGGTAGGAGCCGTGCTTACCGGAAGTTGAGCAAACATAGAGCTTATCGCCCCTGTCGCTAAAATTGTAAGTAATTGTTTTTTCATGGTTGATGTATTAGTTAGTTAAGTTTTAAATTGTTGCTGAATCAAGAATTATAAATTTATAAAATTTTTAACTCGAATCCAATTTATATTGCAATTATATAACCTAAGCCGTCTAAAAACAATGTTGCATGTTGTTTAACATTGGATTCCTATCAAACTAAAATATTTAGTTTTAACATTAAATCCGTAATTTTGTCTCGTACAAAATGATTGAAGGGAAGATTTTAGACAGGATCTTACAACAAAAGGATTACAATTTTAAATCGGAAAAAAACAGCTGTTTTTTAGGTTTGAAGGGCTCTTCTATTGCCTTTATTTTAACCGAAGCTTTTAAAATTACCTCTAAAAACGCCCTTGTTGTTGTTCCAGACAAAGAAAAAGCCGCTTATATTTTTAATGATTTGCAAGCGCTTTTACCCGAGAATAACATCTTATTTTACCCCGAATCGCATCGACTACCTTATCATCCCGAAAAAACCACTAATGCCAATATTCAGGAACGAGCTGAGGTGCTTAGTTATTTAACAAACGACAATTTTAAAGGAATAATGGTTACTTATCCTTTAGCCCTCTGTGAGAAAATTACAACTAAAAGTCAGCTTACTAAAAACACCTTACAGATAAAACGGAATGAAAAACTCAGTATCGATTTTATTTCCGACTTTTTAAATGAATACCATTTTCAACATGTTGATTTTGTTTTTGAGCCCGGACAATATTCCATCCGCGGAGGAATTATTGATATTTATTCTTATGCTAACGAATTTCCGTTCCGTTTAGAATTGTTTGGTGATGAGGTGGAATCTATAAAAACATTCGATCCTTCGTCGCAACTCTCTAACACAAAACATGATTTCGTTACTATTATACCTAATATAAATTCAGAACAATTAATTGAATCGCGCAGTTCGGTGTTCGATTATTTTAAAGATGAAAGTTTAGTTTATATTGATGATAGAAAATTCGCCAGCGATACTATCTCTGAATTTTATAAAAAAGCAGAAGACGCTTACATCAATCTTCAATCAGAAATAAAACAATTACAACCCTCTCAATTGTATATTACGCCAGCCGATTTCAAAGAAGCTTTAGAAAAGTTTTCAGTGATTGAATTTGGCAACAATATCATCCATCAGCAAAATGCTATTCAGTTTAATCAAAGCCCACAACCTTCGTTCAATAAAAATTTTGAGATGCTTATCAATAATCTCAAAGAAAATAAAACCAAAGGCTACAAAAACTATTTCTTTACCGATAATCCAAAACAAGCCGATAGATTGTTTACGATTTTTGATGACATGCTGGCAAAAGAACACCGCACGCACGAATCGTTAATAGAATATTTATCATTAAACATTCACGAAGGGTTTGTCGACCACGACATTAAAGTAGCTTGTTATACTGATCATCAAATTTTTGAACGCTATCATCGTTTCCGTTTAAAAGAAACAAAACAAAAAACGGCGCAATCGATTACGCTGAAAGAAATTTTAAGTTTGAGTCCTGGCGATTTTGTAACGCACATCGACCATGGAATTGGAAGATTTGGCGGCTTACATAAATTAAATGTCAATAATAAAACGCAAGAAGTAGTTCGTTTAGTTTATAAAGACAACGACATATTATATGTAAGCATTCATAGTTTACATCGCATTAGTAAATTTTCAGGCAAAGAAGGAAACGTTCCGCGTATTGATAAATTAGGAAGTACTACTTGGGCAACGTTAAAACAAAAAACAAAACGCAATGTAAAAGAGCTCGCTTACGATTTAATTAAATTGTATGCAAAACGAAAAGCACAACCTGGTCATGCTTATCCACAAGACAATTATTTACAGCACGAATTGGAAGCTTCATTTATTTATGAAGATACGCCCGATCAAATTAAAGTGACTGCCGATGTGAAAAAGGATATGCAAAAACCCCATCCAATGGATAGATTAGTTTGTGGTGATGTTGGTTTTGGAAAAACAGAAATTGCAGTTCGCGCTGCTTTTAAAGCAGTGTGCGATAGTAAACAAGTTGCCATAATGGTTCCTACTACAATTTTAGCGTACCAACATTTTAAAACTTTTCAGGAGCGCTTAAAAGATTTGCCATGTAACATTGATTATATCAATCGTTTCAGAACAGCGAAAGAACAAAAAGAAATTATTGAAAAATTAGCCGCTGGAAAAATCGATATTATTATTGGCACCCATCGTTTAGTAAGTAAAGAAATTAAGTTTAAAGATTTAGGCTTAATGATTATCGACGAAGAACAAAAATTTGGCGTTGGTATAAAAGATAAATTAAAATTAATAAGAACAACAATCGATACTCTAACTTTAACGGCAACGCCAATCCCAAGAACTTTACAATTCAGTTTAATGGGAGCGCGGGATTTGTCGGTTATTTCAACACCACCTCCAAACCGTTACCCTGTACAAACCGAATTAAGTATTTATAGTGAAGAATTAATTCGCGATGCAGTTTCTTATGAAATAAAGCGTGGCGGACAAGTTTTCTTCGTTCACAATAAAGTACAGAATATTGCTGAGATAGCGGGAATGATTCAACGTTTGGTTCCTGACGCAAGAGTTGGTATTGGTCACGGACAAATGGATGGCGATAAACTCGAAGAAGTAATGATGAGGTTTATGGAAGGAAGTTATGATGTGTTAGTAGCGACAACAATTATTGAATCCGGTTTAGATATTAGTAACGCCAACACCATTATAATTAACGATGCGCAAAATTTTGGATTAAGCGATTTGCATCAAATGCGCGGACGAGTTGGTCGAAGTAATAAAAAAGCGTTTTGTTATTTATTAGCGCCGCCGCAAGTCAGTTTAACTAATGAGGCGCGCAAACGTTTAAAAGCTATTGTTGATTTCAGTGATTTAGGAAGTGGTTTTCAAATTGCGATGCGTGATTTAGATATTCGCGGTGCCGGAAATTTATTGGGTGGCGAACAAAGTGGCTTTATTAATGATATGGGTTTTGATACTTATATGAAAATTTTAAACGAAGCCGTTAGTGAATTAAAAGAAGAGAATTGGTATAAAGATACTGTTGGCGAAAGTGCTGAAGATAGTGGCAAAGCCGTTTTCTCGAGACAGTTTGTAAAGGAAACGGTTATTGATACAGATTTACAATTATTAATTCCGGATTCTTATGTTGAGAATTTGACTGAGCGTTTAATTTTATACCGCGAACTCGATAACATTACCAAGGAAGAAGAGTTAAAATTATTTGAAGAAAATCTACGCGATAGATTTGGTCCGGTACCAACTGAAGCCATTGAATTAATTAATGTAGTGCGCTTCCGTTGGAAAGCCATGAGCTTAGGTTTTGAAAAAATTACATTGAAAGGCTCTAAAATGCTAGCGTATTTTGTCGCGCAAAAAGATTCGGCTTATTTTGCTACTCCTATATTCCATGCTGTAATGACTTACGCGCAAAAATATAAACACTTAAGTCGAATAAAGGAGCAGAACGAAAAACTAATGTTAGCTATTGAGGATGTGAATAGTATTAGCAAGGCAACGGATGTTTTAATTAAAATGGAAAGTTTAATCGAAAAGAATTAGGCGTCTAATATTTTCAAAAGGTCTTGGGGCGAATGCAAAACTTTGCAATTTTTTTTCTCGTCGAGATAAGCCATAATTTGTCGGTTACCACTTACTAAAAATTTCACATCCTTTGGTAAGAAAATATGTTCTGTAATCTCCTCATAAACTTCTTTAGCATCGCGGGGGTTTACATAAAACATAAGCAAAAATTGGGCTTTAGTTTCTATTAAAACCGAATCAATATTTTCGTAAGGAACGTTTTGTCCTAGGTATATGGCGTGATATCCCTTTGATTTAACAAGATAATTAGCAAGTAAAAGACTAACATCGTGATATTCTCCCGGCGGCAAAAGTAGTAGAAAGGTTTTCTTTTTAGTTGGAATAGGCAGGGCATCGATAGCTGCCATTAATTTTCGCTTAATGATACAAGAGGCAAAGTGTTCCTGAACAGGCGTGAGATTATCTGTTACCCACATCACGCCAATTTTATGAAATAGCGGATAAAACACATTCAGCATAGCATCAAAAAGCCCTAATTTATTAACTGCTGCTGAATAAGCCTTTTCAAAGGCTTGTTCATTAAATCCAATCATGGCTGATAAAAGCTGGTTAATAAAACCTTCACTAATGGAGTTTATGGAATCACCTTGTTGTAGAGAATTTATTATGGCAGAAACTTCTTTTTCATTCAGCTCTGCAATCTTTGAAATTTTATAGCCGCTTCCCAATAGGGTAGCAACATTCAGTAATTTCTTTACTTGATCATCGTCATACCTTCTAATATTGGTGGAGGTTCTGGTAGGTTCAATTAAGCCATATCTTTTTTCCCAAATACGAAGGGTGTGTGCCTTTATTCCGGTGAGTTGCTCTAATTCTGCAATTTGATAAAGTTTCATTTTGTGTTTGGATTCAAGTAAATGTAAAGAATATAGTTCACAAATAAACTAAAGGACTTCCCAGGTATGGTCACTTAAAAGTTTAGCAGTACAAACGTATTCTAAATCCAATGGTTTTGATTTGCCCCATTCATCCGGACTAATAAGCATTAATTTATGCATATTATCTCTTTTATAAAGATGATAGATGTTGCCAACAAAAGGTTCAAACGAAATACTTGCCGAATATATTTTTTCACTTACTTCCATCCTTCTTTTTATTTCGTTAGCTTGATCAAGAAGAAGCGTAACTTGTTTTTGAATTTGACGTAAGTGCATATCAGTTTGTTCCCGCATGGCAGAGTACGCACGGGTTTTTATTTTACCTACATCTTCAGGTCTGAACGCTATGCTTCCAATAGTGTGCGGATATGCAATCAAGCCCGGGTTTTCGGCTACCTTATCGATATCAATTGGATTGATCATTAGTAGTTAGTTTTTAAGTTAATATATTTCAAAAACTCATGCCGCGTTTGATCTTCTTTAAATTTGCCACCGTAAAACGAACTTACAGTTGCTGAACTCTCATCTTTAATGCCGCGTGACGAAACACATAAATGTTTGGCATCTATTAATACTGCAACATCTTCAGTTCCTAAACACGCTTGTAATTCTTTAGCAATTTGTATGGTTAATCGTTCTTGTACCTGTGGTCGTTTTGCAAAATAATTTACTATACGATTTAGTTTAGATAAGCCGATTACTTTTCCTGAAGAAATGTAGGCAACGTGCGCTTTTCCGAAAATTGGCACAAAGTGATGTTCGCAGTTGCTATAAAAACTAATTCCTTTTTCAACCAACATTTCATTGTATTGATATTTATTATCAAACAAAGCAATCTTTGGTTTGTTAGCAGGATCTAAACCATTAAATAACTCTTTGATATACATTTTTGCTACACGGTGAGGTGTACCTTTTAAGCTATCATCATTTAAATCAAGCCCAAGCGTTTCCATGATTTCCCTAAAATGATATTCAATTTTTGAAATCTTTTCGTCGTCACTAATATCAAAGGCATTTTTCTTCATGGGTGTTTCTATTCCCGTACTAATGTGTTCGTCACCTATTTCATCATGACTAAATTGACTTAGCATAATTTTGTTCCCGTTCAGAAGGGTGTTTAATGTGATTTCTTTCTGTTTCATAATGTTTCTCTTTAGTTGTTCTGGTGCCAAACATCCGATTAATTGGAAATTTGCTAAACAAAGGTAGATTTATTTTGTTTAACTTTTAGATAAATTTGTTAAACAAACATATTTTAACGTACTTTGCTCTAAATCAAGCCAAAAGCTTAAAACTAACCTTAATGCTATGCTACACACCCTAAAAACCAAGCAATTCATAAAGAGTGATCTTGAAACCGTTTGGAATTTCATTAGCTCGCCTAAAAACCTGAGCGCAATAACACCTGATAAAATGGATTTTAAAATTCTTTCGGAGGCGGAGGATTTAAATACTATGTATTCAGGACAAATAATTGAATACACCATATCGCCCGTCTTTAATATTAAGCTACATTGGGTAACTGAAATTAAGGCTGTGGTAAATAAATCTTTTTTTATTGACGAACAAAGAGTAGGGCCATACAGCTTCTGGCATCATAAACATTTTATTAAAGAAGTTGATGGAGGTGTTGAAATGATAGATGTTGTACATTACAAATTGCCATTTGGATTTTTAGGCAAAGTAATGAATGCTTTGTTTGTGAAAAAACAACTGGAAGACATTTTCGCGTATAGATTTAAAAAACTAGAACAACTATTTAACCAATGAAAAATTATCTAAAATTAGTTTTGTTTATTTTAATTCCGCTAGCTGTTGGTGGATTATCAGGTTTTTTTACAGCTAAAAATATCCCCTTGTGGTATTCAACTTTAAACAAACCCTCATTCAATCCGCCGAATTATTTATTTGGACCGGTTTGGACGACGCTATATATTTTAATGGGAATTTCATTTTATTTAGTGTATCAAGCCAGCCGAAAGGATGAAAGAAAGAAAGTGGTTTTTGTTTTTATAACCCAATTAGTTCTCAATTTTTTCTGGAGTATTATTTTCTTTTCATGGCAACAGCCCGGTTTCGCAGCAATAGAAATTATTGCTATGTGGCTAAGTATTGCTTACATGATCTATGTCTATTATCCTATACATAAAACAGCATCTTTACTACAAGTGCCCTATTTGCTCTGGGTAAGTTTTGCAACTGTATTAAACATTTCTATTTTTTTGCTGAATTAAACACAAATTAAGATAACATTAAACGTGTATATTTGTCTGGATGAAAAGCCGGAACCGTTCGAAGTTAGTTATTACCATTCTGTTTGGTTACATCATCATGCAATTTTTGTGGTGGGAAGTTTTGTTAGTTCGGCAAACCTCTCAAATTAGCAACGAGCAGCAAAAGTTGATGGAAATTACCTCTACAGATGCCATTACTTTAGAAAAACAAATCAACGACCTTCAGCATAAAAAACAAGTACGTATTTACATGATTGTTGGTGAGGGCACTGTGTTCTTATTATTATTGCTTTATGCTTTTTACAGAATCCGGAAAGCATCGAACAAAGAAATAGAGTTAGTAAACCAACAAAAAAATTTCTTACTAAGTGTAACACACGAATTAAAAACGCCAATAGCGGCCACGAAATTACAATTACAAACACTATTAAAGCACAAGCAACTTCCGGCCGATCAGCAAGAACAACTCTTAACAAATGCTGTGAATGAAACCAATCGCTTAAACCGTTTAATTGAAGATGTGTTGTTAGCGAATTCGGCAGATAAAAATTTAGCTTTGAATAAAGAAAACGTTAATGTGAGCGAATTAACGGAACAAATTATTCTGAATTATTTTTCTGATAAAAAGGCGAAAGGCATTTTGAAAACCGAAATCCAAAACGGACTATCTGCCACGCTGGATAAATTATTATTTCCTTCTATAATTATTAATCTTGTTGAAAATGCTTTCAAGTATTCGCCCGACAATTCGCAAGTGCTTATCTCTTTAAACAACCAAAATGGTAAACTGAATTTAAGTGTAAGTGATAATGGTTTTGGAATTTCCGAAAAAGAGAAATCAAAAATATTTGATAAATTTTACAGAGTAGGTAACGAAGAAACCCGCAACACAAAAGGTACCGGACTCGGACTTTACATTGTAGAAAAAATAGTTTTAGCACATAACGGCACAATTGAAGTGCAGGATAATAAACCAAACGGAAGTGTTTTTAAAGTTACAATATAGGTTACTGGTTATAAGTTATTGGTTATTGGTTTTGTCGTGTAGTGATAATCCCAATGCGATAACTAATGAAAATCAAATCGAGAGGGGTAAAATCACAGTACTTCAATATGCAAAGCGATTTGGTATTGAAAATTTTGATCAATACAAAAAGCTATTCTTGTTCGGTAATCGCGATAGTAATGATACAACTGCAACATTTATTCTTTATCCAAAATCCCAACAAAAACCAAATTTAGGAAATGATGTTTTTTATGTTGCCACGCCTGTAAATAATATTGCTTGCATGAGTTCGGTTTACGCAGCTATGCTTACGATGTTAAATTTGCAAGATAAAATTGTAGCCGTAGATAACGTAGATTATTACAACAATAAATTTATTATAGATGGAGTCGCTTCACAAAAAATAAAAGAGATAGGAAAAGGTCCGCAAATTAGTGTTGAACAAACTTTGGTTTTGAATCCTGAACTATTGTTGATGTTTGGTATGGGTAATCCGAAAAAAGATGCCGATGAGAAAATTTTAAACTCGGGAATTCCAGTGGCCATTACTTTAGATCATTTAGAAGAACATCCTTTAGCGCGTGCTGAGTGGATAAAATTTATTGCTGCTTTTTTTGATAAGGAAAAATTAGCAGATTCTTTATTTGATATTACTGAACAAAATTATTTAAGTTTAAAAGCATTGACTGACACGGTAAAATACAAACCAACTGTATTAACAGAAATTAAATATGCCGATGCCTGGCATGTTCCCGGTGGAAAAAGCTTTATGGCTCATTTTTTAAAAGATGCAGGCGCAGATTATATTTGGAAGAGTGAAAATAAATCGGGCAGCATTGCTTTAAATTTTGAAGAAGTTTATATCAAAGCGAAGGAAGCTGATTTCTGGCTTAACCTCTTCATAAATGTAAATTCGAAAAAAAATTTATTGTCGTACGACGAACGTTATAATTTATTTAAGCCTTACAAAACAGGAAATCTCTATAATAATACCAAAAGAAGTAACGCTAAAGGTTACAGCGATTATTATGAGAACGGCATAAGCAATCCTGACGAGTTATTGAGAGACTTTATTAAAATATTTCACCCTCATTTGTTGCCTGATCATCAATTGAAGTATTATAAAAAGATTGAGTAAATTTGTAAGTGAGAGTTACGAATTACGATTGACGAATTTGTCTCGAAATAAGAAAAAATTAAATTTGAATACCAGATCTTTTATATTTAATTCGTTTGCGCTTATCTTATTCGCCGCGCTTTTAATATATATTAACCTTTTTTTCGGCAGCATTAATATTTCGTTTTCTGATTTAAAGGAAGGAATTGCTTCTGATATTTTTTACAACATTCGTGTTCCTAAAACTATTACCGCCATTTTAGCGGGAGGAAGTTTAGCTATCTCAGGTTTATTAATGCAAACATTATTCCGTAATCCACTAGCCGGACCGTATGTTTTAGGCGTAAGTAGTGGTGCAGGTTTGTTTGTTGCTATTGCGATGATTCTATTTGGAGGCGTTACTAATTATTTTGTCGGCAAAACATTAATAAGCATTTCGGCGATTACAGGTTCTTTATTAATCATGGCTTTGGTGTTGTTTATTTCTAAACGCAGCCGAAGCAATACTACCGTTTTGTTAGTGGGAATTATGCTTTCTCAAGTTCTTGGAGCTTTCCAAGGATTAATTGAATACATGTCGAACCCAGCTGCTTTAAAAAGTTTTGTCGTTTGGGGAATGGGTTCTGTAAGCAATACTTCCAATAAAGATATTTTTATTTTGCTCCCCGTTTGTTTGCTGTTTTGTTTAATGACTTTATTTCTTTCAAAACCTTTAAACGCTATTTTATTAAATGAAACCTATGCCCAGAATTTGGGAATTAACGTAAACCGTTTACGAATGACAATAATTTTAGTCACAGCAATTTTAACAGGATTAATAACTGCATTCTGCGGACCAATTGCCTTTGTTGGTTTATCGGTGCCCATTGCTTGTCGTTTATTATTTAAAACTTCGCATCAGTTACATCAAATCACGTATTGTTTTTTTGTGGGGGCTATTACATTATTGTTGTGCGATAGTATTTGTCAGTTATTAAGTAACAGTTATGCTTTGCCAATTAATACTATTACAACACTTATTGGTTCTCCTGTTGTTATTTATTTAATCTTTAAATCCAAAACCATCTCGTAATGCTACAGGTAAAGGATTTAAATATTGGTTACGAGCAAAAGGAAATCCTTTCCGGATTAAATTTTTCTATTGGTAAAGGTGAGTTAATTGGTTTGGTAGGAAGTAATGGTATTGGAAAATCTACTTTATTAAAAACAATAATCGGAAGTTTAAAACCTTTATCAGGCGAAATTAATTTGGATGGAAAAACACTTCAATCTATTTCCCAACAAGAACTATCAAAATTAATTTCTATTGTATTAACTGATAAATTGGGCGGATTTAATTTAACGGTATTTGATATTGTAGCGGCCGGACGAATTCCTTATTTAAATGCATTCGGACAATTAAACGACGGCGATATTGAAATCGTGAATCAAAGTCTGGATACTATTGGCATTAAAAATCTTTCTCAAAATTATTTTGATGAACTGAGTGATGGACAAAAGCAAAAAGTTCTAATAGCAAAATCACTCGCCCAACAAACGCCTGTAATTTTAATGGATGAGCCAACGGCCTTTTTAGATTTTGAATCGCGTTTACAATTATTTCAACTTTTAAAGCAATTAGTGAAGGAAAAGCAAAAGACAGTTATTGTTTCTTCTCACGATTTAGATGTATTATTCCGTAATGTAGATAAGGTGCTTTATTTGAAGGGGAACAAGGATTATCATTTTGAGTCGGCTGAGAAGATTAAACCCTTCTTCCAGTAGCCTTCATTTTTTCGCAAGGTATTTTCATAAACTTAACACTAATTAATTTTTTACCGGTAAAAAAACAGTATTTTTGCGCCCGAACTATGGCACTACTAGTAAAAAAATCAAAGCTTCCGAATGCAGGCAAAGGTCTGTTTACCACCAAAGCTATTAAAAAAGGTGAGATGATCATTGAGTACAAAGGTGAGATCATCAACTGGAAAGAATACAAAAAACGCGTAGAGAAATGTGAAGATGGTTATTTGTTTTTCGTGAACAACAAGTACTGTATAGATGCATTTAAAACCCCGCAATACAAAGCACGTTACGCTAATGATGCGGCAGGCTTAACCCGAGTTAAAGGTTTAAAAAATAATTGCGATTATGAAGTGATAGATGGCAAATGTTATATTATGGCCAAACAAGATATCAAGGCAGGAGAAGAGATCTTTGTAAATTATTCTAAGGAATATTGGGACTGTGTACGGTATAATATTAAACACGGCTTCGAAAAAAAACCAGGGTAAGACAAAGTAGGGCGTGATTTGATTCATCATCATCATTTATAGCATCAACCAAGTTCTCGGCCTCATTTTTATAAATGTTCCAGCAAGAATAGTTGATTGACTACTAAAAAGTTTTTGTATTTTTACCGTCCGAAAGCTATGGCACTACTAGTAAAAAAATCAAAATTGCCCAATGCAGGCAAAGGTCTGTATACCACAAAAGGAATAAAAAAGGGCGAAAAAATCATTGAATATAAAGGCGAGATCATCGACTGGAAAGAATATTCCAAACGTGTGGATGAGAATAAAGACGGTTACCTCTTCTTTGTTAATCGTAAAAAATGTATAGACGCTTTCGGCACACCTCAATACAAAGCACGTTATGCAAATGATGCACGAGGTATCAGCCGCACAAAAGGCTTAAAGAATAATGCTATTTATGATGTATTCGGCGATCAATGTTTCATTGTAGCGGCACGTGATATTAAAGCAGGTGAAGAGATTTTTGTTGACTACTCGAAAAGCTATTGGGATTGTATCCGTTACAATATCAAACATGGTCACACCAAATGGAAAACAACCACAAGCAAGAACTAAGCGTCAATCGGTTTCGATTTTACTTTCTTCATCTCTATTATCATGGCAGGCATAATAATGAGTGTCGGCAAAAACCACAATAGAGTTGGGTGAATGGGTATGTGAGGTGTTTGGTTTACCAAAAAAGCAGTAAAAGCCCCAATATAACTTCCCATCATGTGGCCAATGTGTTTCTTGTACCAATACAAGGTTTCTTTCGGACCTTTAATAAATAATTTCAAATTAGTTCTTACGCTTAATAATCCAAAACAACCAAATATAAGCGGAACAACACCGCCAACGTTTTGATTACGGATTAAAATAAAAAGTCCGAGCACTACCATTCCTAAAAAAGTTAAGCCCGACAAAATTTCAATAAACCAATCTAGCTTCAAAGGTTTTTGATTGTTGTGTAAATTTTTTAAGCGTAATGAGCGGTAAGCGATAATCGTACTGTAATAACTGAAAATGCCTATCATGAAAAGAAACAGTAAACTTTTGGCAACAGAAACGATCATGGCAGTGACAAAAACAATGCTCATGCACCAAAAATAAATTTTACCAATAGGTTTGTGTTTGGGAGTATTTTTTCGGAGGCCAAAAGCAATAGCTCCAAAAATTAATACACCTGCTCCGGCGCAAATGTGAATGATAACTAATATTTTTAGGAGTTGCTCCATTAAATTAACTCGCCATACAAATCGAAATCGCTGGCATCGTTAATTTTTACTTTTGCAAAATCACCAATACGAACGTAAGTATCTTTTGTGGCTTTAACTAAAACTTCATTATCAACATCCGGACTATCAAACTCAGTTCGCCCAATAAAAAAGTCATTTTCTTTTCTATCAAACAACACGTTAAATGTTTTGCCTATCTTTTGTTGATTGAGGTTATACGAAATTTCTTGTTGGATAGCCATTACAGCATCAGCTCTTTGCTTTTTTATTTTCTCGCTCACATCATCTTTCAATTTAAATGCGCCTGTATTTTCTTCGTGCGAATAAGTGAAAATGCCTAAGCGGTCAAACTTTGTATCTTCCACCCAACGTAACATTTCTTCATGGTCTTTTTGAGTTTCTCCCGGATAACCGGCAATTAAAGTAGTACGGATAGCAATACCCGGAACTTTATCTCTGATTTGATTTACTAAATCAATTGTTTTTTGTTTCGTTGTACCGCGCTTCATGCTCTTCAACATATTATCGGTAATGTGTTGCAGAGGCATGTCTAAATAATTACACACGTTTGCTTTTTTATTCATCACATCCAACACTTCCATCGGAAAACCGCTCGGAAAAGCATAATGTAAACGAATCCAATCAATACCTTCAACATCACTTAATCGGTCAATCAAATCAGCCAACTCGCGTTTTTTATAAATATCCAAACCGTAATAGGTAAGGTCTTGTGCAATTAATAAAAGTTCTTTCGTTCCTTTTGCTGCTAAATTTTTGGCGCGTTGCACTAATTCTTCTTTCTCAACAGAAACATGTCCGCCGCGCATTAAAGGAATGGCACAGAAACTACACGGGCGATCGCAGCCTTCGCTTATTTTAAAATACGCGTAATGTAAAGGAGTAGTTAATAATCGCTCACCAACTAATTCGTGTTTATAATCGGCCTTTAAAGTTTTTAAAATTTTTGGAAGTTCTCTTGTTCCGAAATAAGCATCCACATCCGGAATTTCTTTTTCTAAATCTGTTTTATAGCGTTCGCTTAAACAACCGGTAACATAAAGTTTTTCTATATCGCCTTTTTTCTTAGCGTCAACGTAACGTAAAATGGTGTCGATACTTTCTTGCTTTGCATTCTCAACAAAACCACATGTGTTTATGATAACAATGTTGTGATCATCATCAGCACTTTCGTGTTCAACATTAAAGTTATTTGCTTTTAGTTGTCCCATTAAAACTTCGCTGTCTACAATATTTTTACTGCAGCCGAGGGTCACAACATTTACTTTATTTTTTTTGAGGGTACGGGCTTTCATTGTGGGAGTAAAGATACCAAATATTTAATGGTTTAGACTTATTTTAAATAGGGTCCGGACCTTGGATTTCTCTTGCTGATTTGTTATTTTCGATAAGCTAAATTTAAAAACATGAAAAAAATAGTATTGTTTTTGTTGGTTATGATTGCGGTAACCACAGTCGGACAAATTCCTACACCAACTCTAAATTTCGGAATTACCTCGCATAATGAGCCGGGCGAAGATTATAGTACCAATGCTAATTACAGACCTGTGCGCGACACGCTTCAAAGAATTGTTGACCTAATTAGTACAAAATCCGCAAAGTATAATATGGAACTTAGCGTAAATTTTGTTCAGGGTTGTTTAAATCATGAGGTTGCAGCAAGTACATCAACTGATGTGATTGAGTACGCCTATAAAATGGGAGGGTTGCCTTACGGAAATGTAGTTGAGATTGACCCAAGATTTAAAGCACCAGCTCCATATAGTATTGCAGATGTAAGTTATTCTATTGCTTTAACAGGTGCACAGGCCAGTAATGTGGTTGGTGGATTCGTGTATTACAATAATACTTCGTCAACTTATACGGTTGGTGACTGGTTAACTTATACAACCACCATTAGCGGTATTCAAAATACAACCTATAGTTGGACGCCGAATATTATCTGGGGGGCAGGAAGTATTCCGCCGCATTCTAAAGACTTAGATAATTACGGAGTATGGAAACCCAGAGGCAAAGCTGATTCTGTAGATTTTTATTGTCATAATCCAAGCCAAACTGTATGGAATCAGGGTAATGGTTGTTCGTGGGTTTTAACCCCAACTACCAATGTAAATATGATGATTTCAGAAATCAGAACAGAAGCAACTAAAATTAAAAACGGAACTTATCCTGCCAATAAATTTTACAATGCCAGTTTAATGATAAACTTTAAAGATTTTAAAAATGCAAGTTATCCAACTTTTCAAATGCCTGTTATTTTATCAAGGGTTTTAGATTCGATGAATGTTCTAGCGGCAAGTGGTTTAATCGCGTGGAAAACCATCACTCAAAAACAAACTGCTTTTTCTACTTGGACCGTCACTACCGGAATTCCTTTTTCCCAATGGAAATGTGGTCAAACTGCAACTTTGGCACCAACGTGTAATTTGGCTTCCGTTAATGAATTGACGGATAATGATGAGAACTTTAAAGTGTTTCCAAATCCCGTTACAACGGAATTGAGTTACGAATTTTCATCATTAGAAAACAAGAACTCTTATCTTTTTGTGTATGATAATTTAGGCCGGGAAGTAATAAAGCAATTGATAAATGAACCTTTTGGTAAAATTTCAGTTGAGAATCTTTCGCTGGGTTTATATCTGATAAATGTCACCGGCACCCGTCCAAAAAAATTATTAATCACAAAATAGTTTTCGTTACGGCTTTTAGCCGAAAACACTTGCTAAAACCAAGTAAAAAATCTAAGTTTGAAAGAGCTTAGATTTTTTTATGCGCCAATTTATTAGAGATTATTTCAGGTTTGTTGTTCCGGTGGGAATATTGTTTCTTTTAGTGGCGATAGGAACTGTGGGGTATATTTTAATTGACGGGTACACGCTATTCAATGCCTTTTACATGACCATTATCACCATTGCAACGGTAGGTTATGGGGAAGTAGAGCCGCTTTCGATGGGCGGGAAAGTGTTTACTGTATTTTTAATCATCACAAGTTTTGGTACATTTGCTTATGCCGTTTCTGCTATAACACGTTTTGTGGTAGATGGTGAGTTTAACCAGTTTTATAAGAACAAAAAATTGAACGCAGCAATAGATAAATTATCAGACCATGTTATTATTTGTGGTTTCGGACGTAATGGCCGACAAGCTGCTCACGTTTTGAAAAAGCATAACCGTCGTTTTGTGGTAGTTGAAAATAGCGCTACCGTAACAGAATCGATAAATCATAAATTCAGCGAATTGGTTTTAAATGGTGATTCAACAAAAGATGAAACCTTAATTAAAGCAGGAATTTTAAGAGCAAAAGCTTTGATCACAACTTTACCAATTGACGCAGATAATTTATTTATTGTATTAACGGCGCGACATTTAAATCCTAATCTTACTATTATTTCACGGGCAAGTGATGATAATTCCGATACCAAATTGAAAATTGCCGGCGCTACGAATGTAATCATGCCCGATAGAGTGGGAGGCGCACACATGGCGTCTTTAGTAATGAAGCCCGATGTAATGGAGTTTATCGATTTTATTACTGCTGAAGGCGGAGACAATATTAATTTGGAGGAAATTAATTTCGATACACTTTCTGAAGGCTTACGTCACAAAACATTAAAGGATTTAGAAATCAGAAATAAATCAGGCGCCAACATTATTGGATTTAAAACAGCGATGGGAGAATACATCGTAAACCCAAGTGCCGATACCAAAATAATTCCTCAATCAAAAATATTTGTGTTGGGTACGCCCGATCAAATTAAAAAACTAAAAGAAATTTTAGCCTCTTAAAGATGAAAATTTTAATTACAGGCTCTAATGGGTTGTTAGGCCAGAAATTAGTTTACAAACTAAAAGTAAATAACAAAGTTTCATTAATCGCTACTGCCCGCGGTGAGAATCGTTTAATTGATAAACAAGGTTATGTTTACGAGTCTTTAGACATTACGAATTTCGAAAATGTAAAATCAGTTTTCGAAAAACATAAACCCGATGTTGTAATTAACACAGCGGCTATGACAAACGTTGATGCCTGCGAAACACAAAAGGAAGAAGCTTGGTTAATGAATGCTACCGCAGTTGAGCATCAGGTAAAAGTATTAGAAAGTTTAAAAAACAATTCTTACAACCCACACTTCATTCATTTAAGTACTGATTTTATTTTTGATGGAACTCATGGTCCGTTGACTGAAGAAGAAAAGCCAAATCCATTAAGCTATTACGCCGAAACAAAATTAGAAGCAGAGCGAATTGTTATCGCCAGTAAATTAAAATGGGCAATTGCACGTACTGTTTTAGTTTATGGAATTGTTGATAACATGAGTCGCAGTAATATTGTACTGTGGGTAAAACAAAATTTAGAACAAGGAAAAACTATTAACGTTGTAGATGATCAATTCCGCACACCGACTTTAGCTGAAGATTTAGCGGATGGTTGTATTTTAATTGCAGAAAAAGGTGCAGAAGGAATTTTCAATATTTCAGGAAAAGATTTTTATAGCATTATTGATTTAGCGTATGTGGTGGCTGATTATTACAAATTAGATAAATCATTAATCAAACCATCAAAATCTTCCGATATAAAGCAACCCGCAGTTCGTCCGCCTAAAACCGGATTTGTAATTGACAAAGCACGTAAGGTTTTAGGGTATAATCCACATTCTTTTCAAGAAGGAATTAAAATAATGGAAGAGCAGATTCTACGAATGAAGAAATAATATAGCCACTAAAACACAAAGACTCAAAATCCCACAAAAGTAATTTTTAGTGGGATTTGGTGTTTTAGAGCTTTAGTGGCAAGAATGTGCTGAAGCTATTTATTCCAAAAACCGTTTTCTTAATTCCGGCGTCATCATCTCACAATAATCGGCAGTACCAAACCAAGTGATTCTGTTTTTAGCAACGTAATTGTAAATACCGTTTCTTATAAATGGAGGAACTATAATAAATATCATCATCAAGGGCCATAAACCTTTTAAATATTTTGTTACTCTTAATGCGGCGGAAGATTGTAAATGAATTTTTCCGTTTTCTAAAAGCACCATGCTGTCTAATTGTCCTTCTAAATTAAATGGCTGCAATGTTTTTTTAGCAAATTCAGATTGAAGCGCAGAGAAAATTAGTTCCGATTTTTTTTCTTTCCGCAATACAAATTTTACACTACGGTTACACAAACCACAATTCCCATCGAAAAAAAGGACAGTTTTAGAATTTATATCAGAAATTTCATTCATTAATAAGTGGTCAGATTCTCTTTATAAGTGGTCGAATTCTATTGTAAAATTACACATTAGCTTACACAAATCCCGAATTTAAAAGACGATCGTTAAATTCGTTTTTTTAGTAATAACTTTTATCGTTAACTTTAGATAGTTAAAGGATTGTTTTGAAACGAGTTACTAAATATTTTTTACTCCTATTAGTTGTCATCTCGTCACAACTAAAAGCAACGCATATTGTTGGTGGTGAAATTTATTACGATAATTTAGGCGGCAATAATTATAAAATCACTTTAAAAGTTTACCGCGATTGTTTTAACGGACAAGCACAATTAGATAATCCGGCATTGATTGCCATTTTTGATGTCAATGGTTTTCTGGTTGACAGTGTACTAGTCCCATTACTATCACTAAATAATATTGCACCTTCAATTAATAATCCGTGTATTCAGCCTCCGGGCAACGAATGCGTTGAGGAAGGAATTTATGAAACTACAGTAAATCTTCCTCCTAAAACAGGCGGCTACTTTGTGGTTTACCAAAGATGTTGTAGAAATAATTCCATTTTAAATATTCCTGCACCGGGCACAACAGGTACAACTTACTGGGAACATATTCCGGGACCGGAAGTTGTGGCAGTAAATTCTAGCCCGCGTTTCAATAAATTTCCTCCCATTTTTTTATGCAATGGTGTACAAATAAAATTTGATCACGCAGCAACAGATCCTGATGGCGATGTTTTGATTTATTCTTTATGCGCCCCATACGACGGATGCTCACCTCCGCCAACAGGATTTTGTCCGCTTGTGCCTCCTCCGTATACAAATCTTCAATTTGTAAGTCCGTATTCAGGCACATTTCCAATGTCATCTAATCCTGCGCTTAATGTAAATTCGGGAACAGGATTTTTAAATGGCGTTCCGGATATTGATGGACAATGGGTAGTTGGTGTTTGTGTTGAAGAATGGAGAGGCGGACAATTAATAGGAACACACTATCGCGATTTTCAATTCAATGTTGTTACTTGTCAGATTAGTGTTTTGGCACAGTTTAACGATCAGTCGAATCCAATTACAATTGGCGGAAATTCTCTTCCGAATCAATTTTGCAATGGTTTCACAACGTATTTCTCTAACTATAGCATTAACGGTACAGAGTATACTTGGAATTTCGGAGACCCAAATACTTTAGCGGATACTTCAAAACTAGTAAATCCAAATTATACTTATCCGGATACTGGTGCTTATGTTGTTTCTTTAATTGCCAATCCCGGCAAGCCGTGTGCAGATACATCTAAACAAACATTTTATATTTATCCTGTACTGGCACCAACCTTCACGGCACCGTCACCACAATGTATAACCGGAAATAGTTTTAGTTTTACATTGGGAGGATTGTTCGCGCCAACCTACACATCGTTTAATTGGAACTTCGGCGCATCAGCTTTACCAATCACTTCAACCTTACAAGCACCAAGTGGAATTACATATAATTCAGCAGGTAGTTTTCCTGTTTCAGTTATTGTACAACAAAAAATGTGTCAGAAAACATTAAAAGATACTGTGGAAGTTTATCCTATTCCTATTGCTGATTTTGTGGGCGACTCTGTTACTTTATGCGACCCTGCTGTTGTTACATTTACAAATAATAGTGTTGCAACCGGAACACCAAGTTATATCTGGCAATTTAGCGATGGCGGAAATTCAACAGCTGTTAGTCCAACACATGTGTTTACACCAGCCGGAGTTTATAATGTAATGCTTACAATACTAGCAGCAGCGGGTTGTAGTGATACCAGTAAATTTATTGTACCGGGTATGGTAACCGTTACACCAAAACCTGTTGCAGGATTTTCTGTTTCTCCTATTGAAACCAGTATTTTTGAACCGGACATTAATTTTTTAGACCTCAGTTTAAATTCGGTAAGCTGGAATTATTCTTTTGGGGATGGTGATGCAAGTTCAATGCAAAGTCCAACACATTCATATACGAAGCCTGGCGATTACGAAATAATTCAAACTGTAGTAAATCAATTTGGTTGTCAGGATACAGCTATTCGTTTTGTAAAAATTACACCTGAATTTGCTTTTTGGATTCCGAATAGTTTTACACCCGGAAATAAAGATGGAAAGAATGATATTTTTATGCCTTCAGTTATTGGCGTAGAAAATTATTTATTTGAAATATATGATCGATGGGGTGAATGTATTTTCAAAACAAAAGACACTTCAATAGGCTGGGATGGTAATAGAGGAGGCAGACCTTGTCAACAAGATGTTTATGTTTGGATGATTACTTTTTACAATACAGTTACTCTTCGCGAGGAAGTCCATTACGGACATGTTAATCTGTTAAAATAGGCCCATTTAATTCAAAGCTTCTGTAATAGCCTAATTTTAAGGCGGTTTCCACTCATTCCTATTAAAAATCGGTAATTTTTGCTAACTTTATTGGTCAAACAACTGTGTTAAAGGACTTTACTAAATATTTTTTAATAGTATTTGTTGTGCTTAGTTCGCAACTCAAAGCCACGCATATTGTGGGTGGTGAAATCTATTATGATAAACTAACCAATAACGACTACCACATTACGTTAAAAATTTACCGCGATTGTTTTTTAGGACAAGCGCCATTTGATAGTCCGGCTTTTGTTACTATTTATGACGCGAATAATAATGTTGTTCAAACATTAAATTTCCCTTTAGTTGCACAGGCTAATATCCCACCATCTATTAATAATCCTTGTATTCAAACGCCAAATGATGTTTGTGTTGAAGAAGCCATTTACGAAGATGTTGTTAATCTTCCTCCACGAACAGGTGGATATTATATAGTGTATCAACGTTGTTGCAGGAATAATTCTATTCTTAATATTGTAAATCCGGGAGGAACCGGTGCAACGTATTGGGAACATATTCCAGGACCGGAAGTTGTAGCCAATAATTCTTGTCCGCGCTTTAATAAATTTCCACCTATTTTTATTTGTAATGGTATACCTATAAAATTTGATCACGCTGCAACAGATCCCGACGGTGATGTTTTAGTTTATTCTTTATGCGCCCCTTATCAAGGTTTAGATAATTGTTGTCCAATTGTAATGAATCCTCCAACAAATCCAAGTTGTGTTTCACCGCCTCCAAGTTGTCCTAGTGTAAATACGCCACCTCCTTACAATGGAATAAATTTTATTAGTCCTTACAGCGGTGGTTTCCCAATGTCATCTAACCCCGCTATTAATATTAATTCGTCAACAGGATTTTTAAATGGTGTTCCTGATATTAACGGACAATGGGTTGTTGGAGTATGTGTACAAGAATGGAGAGGTGCAACATTAATTGGAACGCATTACCGTGATTTTCAATTTAACGTTGTTACTTGTAGTGTAACTGTGTTAGCTCAGTTTAATGATCAAGCAACGCCAATAGGAAATCCGCCACAAAATCAATATTGCAGTGGTTACACTTTACAGTTTAGCAATAATAGTATTAATGGCACAAATTACTTTTGGAATTTTGGCGATCCAACTACACTGGCCGACACTTCTAATTTTACGAACCCTTTTTATACTTATCCTGATAGTGGTGCTTACCTTGTTACCTTAATTGCAAACCCCGGTAAGCCTTGCGCTGATACAACATCAAAAACATATTATGTTTACCCGAATTTAAAACCAACATTTACGCCACCGCCACCAGAATGTATAGTTGGTAATAGTTTTAATTTTACGGTTGGTGGTTTATTTGCACCGGGATACACAACATTCAATTGGAATTTTGGTGCTCCTGCATTACCGGTTACTTCTACTTTGCAAAGTCCGAACGGAGTTGTGTTTAATGCTCCCGGTATTTTTCCTGTTTCGGTTATTGTTCAACAAAAAATGTGTATTAAAACGTTGAGTAATACTGTTGAAGTTTACCCAATACCAACAGCAAATTTTGTGGCTGATTCAGTAACCTTGTGTGATCCTGCATCGGTAACATTTACAAATAACAGTATTTCGGGGGGAACTCCAATTTATTTGTGGGAGTATAGCGACGGAGGAAGTTCTAACCAAACCAGTCCTACACATGTTTTTTCGCCGGCGGGTGTTTATGACGTAACACTAACTATTATTTCGGTAGCAGGTTGTATTGATACCACTAAGTTTGTTGTGCCTGGGATGATAACCGTTAGTCCGCTGCCAACAGCAGGTTTTTCACTGACCCCAACCGAAACAAGTATTTACGATCCCGACATTATTTTCTTTGATGAGAGTATAAGTGCGATTAGTTGGAATTATAATTTTGGAGACGGGGGTAGTAGTTCATCTCAAAACCCAATGTATTCTTATACTAAACCTGGTGAGTATCAAATTGTACAAACTGTGGTGAATCAATTTGGTTGTGTAGATACTGCAATACGTGTTGTGAAAATTATTCCTGAATTTGCTTTTTGGATACCAAATAGTTTTACGCCGGGAAATAAAGATGGGAAGAATGATATTTTTATGCCTTCTGTTTTTGGTGTAGAGAAATATCTATTTGAAATATACGACCGCTGGGGTGAATGTATTTTCAGAACCAGAGATACACCAACAGGTTGGGATGGAACCTATCTTAATAAACCTTGTCAGCAAGATGTTTATGTTTGGATGATTACGTTTTATAATATAGTCACAAAACGCGAAGAAGTGCATTATGGTCACGTTACTCTTTTGAAGTAAGTGATTATTAAATTCTTTTGATCCCTACTGGATAACTATTTTTTTTAGCTTTTGTTCATTGCTCAATGAAGAAAACATTTTGATAAGATAAATCCCTTTGCCAAACTCCGTTAAATCTATTTCTAAAACCTCGTATACGTTTTCATAGCGTCTTATTTCTACACCTTTGCTATCGTAAATAGAAACACTAATAGTTTCGTCGTCGTTATATCTGTTGACATAAATCTTAAACAAGCCTTCATTTGGGTTAGGGAGAACATTGAACCGTTTGTTTAAATTAGAATATGCATTTTCGCCGTTTGTTGAATTAGTAATTTGCTCCTGAACATTATGAAGTTCATTATCATTAATTCTAGAGTTTTCACCTGTGCTGTCATTTATTAAAGGAAATAAATCTGAATCTGAAGGCTGAGAACTTACTGCATGTATCGGAATCTGCATAAAATTATCAGTTAAGTAGTCTAAACTATCTACAATTGTAGAGTCTCCGTTTATTAGTCTCATGTTCATTGGATCGCCATTACTAGAACACAAATAACGAGAAACATAGGCATGGAAATTCGCGCCCGGATATACTGTAAAACCTGGTAATAAAGTTATTTCTTTACCTGCTCTATAAACTACATCAGCAGGTTCTTGCAAAGATTGCATTCCGCAATTGCCACAAACATTAGATAAGGAATTAATTTCAGCATTGGAAGTTAAATTTTGAAAAACTGAAATTTTTGCGGGCCTTGATGTTACTCCCACCATTACCTGACTAAAGCTCGGACCAAAACCTGTTACTATTTTTTTTGGCCAAGAACTATTATCAAAATTATCCATTAAATTATATCCTAAATATGGGAATGGAGTATTTGCATTTGATGTATTTGAACAATTTAAACTAACACCTGCAATTGAGCTACTGATATTACACAGATAAACAGGTAATGTAGTGTTAACAAAATTTGAAACACCATTAACAACATATTGCGTAGCGTTACTAATGAAATTGCCAACTGAACCAAAAACAGATCCAAGTCCATTACCTCCGGATTGTGAATTAGCTGATGCGTTTCCATTGGTTCCATCAATTGTAATTTGATTCATGTATTCATAATATAAGTTATGCAAGAGCATATAATCTACTCCGGGATAATTTCCCTCAAACACTGGATCAGTATTTCCATTGCATCCCCTGCCTCTATAATACGGATGTTCTAGCCTATCTTGCGATGACCATTCCCAATCAGGATAGTCACAACCATTGAAATGATATGGTCCTTTGCAGCCGGCTTTGTCAATCGGAATTGCAAAAACACTTAATTGTTTGTTTAAAAAACCATCTTGATGCAAAACTTTTCTCAATAGTTCGGCCCACTCTAAACTATTAACGATAGAGTTATTATTCATTGAAACCCAAATTGGGATAAAAGGTGGAGATGTGTTAGTGCCTGCTTGATCCCAAGCCTTGAATACTGCAAAATCTTCAGGGGAAAGGTAGAGATCCTTATTTGCGAATGGTCTAGTGCTAATTGTTATTGGAGGTAAGGTTGAAGTAGTGGTCATTGCATTATACTCTATTAAACCGGCAGAAGCAGCAAAGGGATCCATTACACCTTGAGCATTACAATAACTAATGCTTTCAGTAAAAGGAAAACCATTTTTGACATGACAAGCCATTCTGCTCAGCGGCCAAGCATATGCCCAAGCGCCGTTTCCTACATCCAAAGCACCAACATTAGACTCGTTTGAATTTTTATAATGAAGTACGTAACTGCTATTACTTACATAATGATAAATTCGTTCTGCCATTTTTACCGCTTCAGTTTTTAGATCCGAAACGTTATCTTGGAACTGTTGCAAGACGCCGTTTTCATAATATCCAACGCCCGAAGGAATGTATTTTACAACGAACATCAATGCAACTAGCATTGAGTGATATTTATCATGCGGCATTGTTAAATCGCCTTTTGGTTCGTTGCCAAGAAAATAGCCACTAAATTTCTCGTTTGGTGTTAAGGAAGAAACTGGGTCTAAACCACAAAAGCTTTTGGGATTTGTTGCATTAGGGTCTAAGTTCAACTCATAATTAAAATGTTTTAAATTATTATTGTTGCTAATGTAATTTAATGGCATATCTTCCCGTAACATAAATGCATTTAATGGTCCATTGTATGAAGAAATTTCCGTGTTGCTTGCTGGGGTATCCCAATATTGTTCTGCCTCAAGATCTAATCTGTTTATAGTCCACATTAAGTGGAATAACTCATAAATGGTTTCGTTTTTATCTTGAAGGCCCCTGCTTAATAATTTATACTCTAATGCTAAGGTCATAATATATTGATTGATAATATCAATTTGATCAGGCCCAATTTTAGACTTATTCTGTTTTCCAAAATTTCGTTCTGCAAATACAACGCAGTCTCCCTGCTCCTTTCCAATTTTAATAAAATCATTAACCATTCGGGTACGATAATACCAATATCGGCGATGCGCTTTATTATGATCTATTTGTCCATAAATGTCTTGATAAAACAAAAATAGTAAAAAGAAAACACCTAATTTTTTTTTCATCGTGGTTTGAATTTTAATTTGTAAGAATGATTCTGTCGACATTCAAGGATTAGTTCTTTTTTTGTTAATTTATTTATTCCCCAAACGGATGAATGACCTTCAGGATTAAAAAACAATCTGTAACAACCTGATGCATAGCTATTATTAACCCAACAATATTTGGTTATGTTGTCATAGGAGCCAACACCATCTGCAAAGCTCAATTTGGTATTATCGTCCAAAAAATTAACAATATAAATAAATGAATCAAAGTTTTTCCCGTATAAGTGAGGATGATATGGAGTATCTTCTTTATAAAAAGAAACCTCCTTGTATTTTTCATTACCGTTATAATTAATTAAATTGGTAGAATCTATGCCATTAACTTCGTAAAGAGTTAATGTCCAAGCACCATTGTGCTTCAATAAAACCACGGGCCCTCTTTTTTCAAATCCGCCTTCCGGATATTTTTTACATGTGCTGAAAATAATAAGCATTAGCACTAACGAAGAAGGCAAGGCGACCTGATTAAAATATTTTTTCGAGAATAACATTATTTTATTTATCATTTTGCTTTTTTAATTTCGCGTTTTCTTTTTTCAAAACTTCAATTTCCTTTTTCAAATCAATTAAATACAAATAAATATCTTCAATTTTTTCCATTTGTAAGCCCTGCATCTTTGCAATGTCCAATCCGTAAGTTTCATTTTCTAATTCATTTGCCGAGGGAATGCCCGGCAAATGCTTATTTGATTTGATGTATTCGTCTACCGTTAATAGTGGAATTAATTTATAATTCTTTTCAAAAACAAAATCAGGCCATGGCGTAACAGCTGTAACTTTGATTTCACGCGCCCCAATTTTTCCTTCAACAGCCAACATAAAAGTACCGGCATTATCGCAGCCGATGCAAGTTTGCCCATTAGATTTAGTTTTAAATTTTATTTTATTTTCTCCAAAATTCTTTACAACAATAGCATCAGTACTATATGATGTTAAAGCAAGTTTGCCATAAACATCAAGCTCCATTAAATCATAAGTTGGCAATAGCCCATTTTTAAATTTAAAAGAACCGGTGGTTGAGGTGGGGTTTAAATAGAAAGTAACATTACTGTTATTGTCTAACGAAACACCTCTTCTTGTTGGTATTTGGTTATTGCCTAAAATTTCAAAAGCATTTTCACCGTCAGTACCTCCGTAATTAGCAAAAGAAGCATCGCCATTTACGGTTAATGTTTTATAGGGAGTTGCGCCTGGTGTTGCATTAACACCAATAGAAGTTTTGCCATTACCCATAACCATAAATTGGTCGTAATTGTCATGTATGAGTTTTACTGTAGGTATTGCTCCAGACCAAAGTTTTAAGCCTGATGTTGTACCATTAAGAAATAAATTTAATGAAACATTAGCATCTATAGGAGAGGGTCCCGGATTTCCAATTTGAACATTTTTACTCGCGCGAAATATATCGCCTGCAAAAACAGACCCTCCATTAGTACCAGTACACATGAAAATATCCTTACCACAAAAATAATTCATAAGTAAGCCACCACCACCGGCAACATCCATTGAGCTTCCGTTATTCCAGGATTGCATAGTCAAAATACTTCCCCCGGTGTAGCCACTTGGACCATTATCATAAATTTGAAAAACTCCACCAAATTGGTGAGCTGTGAAAGGAGGGTTGGGGTTAATACATGGATTTAATGTCGGGCTGGCGCCAATAGCTGATTTACCATAACTATAAATTTCAGTCCCTGTTGTTGTTCCTGATGTTACACTAATGCCTGTACCGTTTTTAAAGAACATACCACCACCGATGTTAATATCACCGGCAATTTTTGCATTACCTGAAACCTCAATATCTTGGGCTTTCATGGTATCACCAACTACTAAAGAGCTATCGATGCGACCGGAACCTGCAACATCTAAATTACCGGTACTCTCTAAATTACCTGTTCTCATTGTACTATCAACCTTTAAACAACCTGTAACAGTTGTTGTAGGCAAAGTGTTTTGAGATTTAGTAATAAAAGGAGAAAGAAATGTGAGAATAAACAACGTTAAGCTTAATGCTAATGTGTTTTGCGTTTTGCGTTTTGCGTTTTAAATTCATAATTTTTCTTTTAGAATATCTAATCTAAAAAATAAAAATGAGAAAAACAAATTTTCTAAAATTAATTAACTTCAGCGTCCTTCGGAACACAAATTGATAGTAGAACCAGTAAGAGCAGAGTGCCGTAAGTGAGTATTTTAAAGTGCTCGTAATATTCGTTATAATTTCCTAAAATTAATTTCAAGTTACATAACAGGTAAATTAAAATTCCTGTAATCATCATAAAATAATATTTTCCTTTAGAAAGTGTTTTTCTTCTTCGGATAAAGTAATACAGACAAAAAATAAAAGCCGGACAAATAAACAAAAATCCGTAGTGTTGTTGATGTGGGAAGATAAGTGGGATTAGTAAAAGAATATAACTCAATTCCCAGAAGCGGTGTTTTAGTCCTACCTGAGATTTAAACGGAAGTGTACGTAAAAAATATAATGTAAATAAAATTAAGAGACAGCGGGCTGTGTTAAGAATGAGTTTTAATTGATCGAGTGATACATCAGCAATGTTCCGCTTAATTAATAGAGCGTGTGTGTCGCCGGGGTTCTCAACTAAGAGAGTGGAGAACAAGGTGGATAGTCCGTGAAAGCTCCGCTCTTCCGCATCCAACACATGATTTGAACGTAATGGATTAATTAAATCGGCCCAGGTAGAAAGTAGCAATTGGTTTTGTTCCCAACCAATAAATGCTGCGGGTAAAATTAGCATGCCAATGTAAATTCCAATTATTGCAAACCCAGCTCTAAAAAAACCTCGGTAAAACAAATAAGGAACCAATACTAATGGTAGTAGTTTTATGTTTATACCAAAGGCAATTAATAATGCACCCCAAAACGGTTTTGGTTTATTGGAGAACACAAGCTGCATTCCTTGTAAAGTCAAATACAAGATCAAAATGGTGATTTGTAAGCAATGTAGATTTTCATGAATAAAACGAAGCGAAAATAAAAATCCGCCAATGCGCAAAGCCATTAATTCATTCTTAGTAAAATCGTGAAGCGGCAAAAGATTTTTTATCAATGTAAAGATCCGAAACACAAAAAACAGATTAGCGCATAACCATAATGCGTTGCAAGCCCACATTGGTAAAAAGGTGAAGGGCTTCAATAAAATAGCAAAGAATACCGAATAGAAATAGTGATACCCGTCGAGATAAGTATTCTTGAAGATGTTTTCGTTTTCAAACAAATCTTTTGAGGCCGATAAAAAAATAAACAAATCGCCCCGACCTTGCGCTTCAATAAATACATAAATAGCAAGAGCTACAGAAGCGGCGCCAATGGCAATATATTTTTTTACTGAATCTGTCATTAAAGAAAAAACCCACCCGCATTAGTCGGGTGGGTTGTAATTACTTATTTTAAAATTATGCTTTTAAAAATCCTAAAAGTTTTTCAACGCTAGCTTTAGCATCACCATAAAGCATTTCTGAATTTGGCTTGTAGAATAAAGGATTGTCTTCACCCGAATAACCAGCCGACATCGAACGTTTCATAATAATAACCTTCTCAGCTTTCCATGCTTCAATAACCGGCATTCCATAAATTGAACATGCGGGATCGTCTTGAGCTGCAGGATTAACTACATCGTTAGCGCCGATTACCATTACTACATCTGTATCAGGCATGTCGTCGTTTATCTCATCCATTTCCATTACAATATCGTAAGGCACGTTTGCTTCTGCTAGTAAAACATTCATGTGTCCCGGTAAACGTCCTGCAACAGGGTGAATGGCGAAACGCACATTTTTTCCTGCTTTACGTAAGGTTTGTACCATGTCATAAATAGGATATTGAGCTTTAGCAACCGCCATACCATAACCAGGAACAATCACTACTGATTTCGCTTCTTTTAATAATGCTGCAACTTCTTCGTGATTCATAGCTGTAACTTCACCTTCAATCGCTTTCTTCTCACCACCTTGTGATGACGATGCAGTTGCATTCGCAAAAATTACTGCAAAGAAAGAACGGTTCATAGCATGACACATGTGCATAGAAAGAATTGCTCCTGAACTTCCAACCAATGCTCCTGTTACAATTAGTAAATCGTTTCCTAACATAAATCCTGCAGCTGATGCAGCCCAACCAGAGTATGAGTTTAGCATCGAAACAACTACAGGCATATCTCCGCCACCAATCGCCATTACCAATACAACTCCAATGAAAGATGCAATTCCTGTCATGATCAATAAAGGAAGCATTCCTTCTGTTCCATGTGCGTTACAGAATAACACTCCTAAAACTGTACATACAATCATCAAAATAACATTCATCATTTGAAGTCCTTTAAATGCCCAAGGTTTAGAAGGGATTTTCCCATCTAATTTTCCCCATGCAACAATAGAACCTGTAAAGGTGATTGCGCCAATAAAAATTCCAATAAATACTTCCACCAAGTGAATCATGTGTGAAGCTCCGGTTAATGTTTGTGTTTCCGGATCCAGATAAGAACCGAAACCAACCAACACTGCAGCCATTCCCACAAAACTATGAAGGATAGCAACCAGTTGAGGCATTGAAGTCATTTCCACTTTACGTGCAACCAAGATGCCAATCACAGAAGCAACGGCAATTGCGCCGATAATATAAACATGTCCTTCAACACCTTGACCTAAAACGGTAGCAATGATGGCTACAATCATACCAACAATTCCGTAGACAACTCCACGTTTTGCAGATTCTTGAGAGGCTAATCCTCCTAAACTTAAAATGAACAGGATACTTGCAAATAAATATGCTGCTGTTTGAATTTCTTTTGCTATTTCTATCATAATTTAATTTTTCTTTTACTTTTTAAAACTGTGGACCCTGAGCTTGTCGAAGGGCTATTTTTTAAACATTTTCAACATGCGGTGCGTAACGAAGAATCCACCAACAATATTAATGCTGGCAATTAAAATAGCAACTACTGCTATAATGGTAACTGGATCTTTTATATCACCCGTTGTTTGTAATAAACCACCCACAACAATAATTCCACTGATTGCATTAGTCACCGCCATTAATGGTGTATGTAATGCATGCGCAACGTTGGTGATCAACTGCCAACCAACAAAAATTGCCAGTATGAATACAGTGAAATGCTGAATGAATTCGCTTGGCGCATATTTACCAACTAAGAATAACATTGCTCCAACGGATGCCAAGGTAATGACCATGGAGTTAGTCGCTTTTTTTGCAGCTGCTTCATTTGTTGCTTTTGTTTCCGCTTCCGTTGGCGGAATAACTTTTGGTTTTCCACCTGCAGTTGGACTAACAGGAAGTGGAGCAGGCGGCCAATTAATTTTACCATTGTAAGTTACCATTGCACGAGATACAACAGCATCTTCCATATCAATCTTCCATTTTTCCGCTTTACCCATATCATCTAATAAATGACATAAGTTGTTTCCGTATAATTGTGAAGCTTGACTTGGTAATTGACTTAATTTTCCAACTATTGTAACTCCATTATTGGTTGTAAATATTTCTCCGTTTTTTGTATAAGCACAGTTACCACCCGTTGATGCAGCTAAATCCACAATAACAGAACCTGGTTTCATCGCATCCACATGATAATCCATCCATAATTTTGGTGCTGGCCTGCCTGGAATTTGTGCCGTTGTAATTACGATATCAACTTCTTTCGCTTGTTCTAAAAATAATTTCATTTCTGCTTCGATGAATTCTTTACTCATTTCTTTTGAGTAACCTGATGAAGTTGCGCCATCTTCTTCAATTTCTACAGTTAAAAAAGTAGCACCCATTGATTCAATTTGTTCAGCAACTTCTTTACGAGTATCAAATGCTCTAACAATTGCACCTAATGAATTAGCAGCACCAATGGCAGCTAAACCTGCAACGCCTGCACCAATCACTAATACTTTTGCGGGCTCAACTTTTCCGGCAGCAGTAATCTGTCCGTTTAAAAATCTTCCAAAATGATAAGACCCTTCAATTACCGATCTGTATCCTGCAATGTTTGCCATTGACGACAATACATCCATTTTTTGCGCTCTCGAAATACGAGGAATCGCATCCATCGCAACAGCGTTAACTTTTTTATCAGCTAATGTTTTAAGTAAGTCTTGATTTTGCGCAGGCCATAAGTAACTTAACAATACCAAACCTTCTTTCATCATCCCCACTTCATCAGTTGTTGGTTCTTTTACTTTAAGAACGATATCAGAAGTTCCGTAAATATCTGCTGCAGTATTTACAATTTTTGCGCCTGCTTCTTCAAATTCTTTATCAGAAAAATTTGCTTTTACTCCTGCGCCCTTTTGAATTTGAACTTCAAACCCTTGCTTTTGCAAACGTTTTACTGTTTTTGGAGTTGCAGCAACTCTTAACTCATTTGGGGATATTTCCGAGGGAATTCCAACTTTCATGTGTTTTTTTATTTAGTGAAACAAATAACGAATAATTAATTTATAAAACGAATTGATTTACCTTAAACCTGCATTAATCTCTTTTAAAGCTTCAGAACCCGGACAAAGCACCTCTTTTGTCAGTGTATTCAAAGGTTTGTCGCTGGTTTGAAGTAAATGATGTAAATCGTGACTATCCGGATCTACATACAATAAACCTGTAAGAATTTCATTTTTTGCTTTCGCATTTAAAACGGCATTCATTGCAGATTGTCTGTCGAGTGGATCCCAATCTTCCGATAATTTATGTAATTCAATAATAGAACCATCGTGCATTGTTACATGTTTGTGTGCACCCTTATCGTAACTCACACTAATCTCTTGCATCTCCGGAACAAAATCCATTGTTGCAGTTGCTTCAATATGTTGACGGACGTGATCGTATGATTTTGTTGAACCAACATTATTATTGAAAGTTACACAAGGCGAAATCACATTTATAAATGCAAAGCCCGGATGTTTCATTGCCGCTTTAATTAACGGAACTAATTGTGATTTATCTCCAGAAAAACTTTGCGCAACATAAGATGCGCCTAATTCAATAGCTAAACTTGCTAAATCAATCGACTCAAATAAATTTACTTGTCCGGTTTTATTTTTTGAACCTGCATCAGCGGTTGCAGAATCTTGTCCTTTCGTTAAACCATAGCAACCATTGTTCATGACAATGTAAACCATGTTTAAGTTACGACGGATAGCGTGAACAAATTGCCCCATACCAATAGAAGCAGTATCGCCATCACCTGATACACCGAAATAAATTAAATCACGATTCGCCATGTTTGCACCAGTTGCAACTGATGGCATACGGCCGTGAACAGAATTAAATCCGTGTGAGTTACTTAAAAAATACGCTGGTGTTTTTGATGAACAACCGATACCTGATAGTTTTGCTAAACGGTGTGGTTCAATATTCATTTCATAACAACCTTGGATGATGGCAGCACTAATTGAATCGTGACCACAACCTGCACAAAGTGTAGATAAAGAACCTTCATAATAATCAATCGTGTACCCTAATTTATTTTTAGGTAATTCGGGGTGACGGAATTTTGGGCGAATGTAACTCATATTAGGCCTTTTTTAATTTAGGTGAACCTGATAAATTTTTTGCTATTTGTGTTAAGATGTTGTCTGCTGTAATAGGCAATCCATTATAATTTAATACTGAAATTAATTTACTTGGACTCGCTTGTAATTCTATCATCAACAAACTTTTCATTTGTGCATCGCGGTTTTGTTCAATCACGAAAACACGTTTGTGTGAATTAATAAAATTCTCAACAGTTTTATTGAAAGGGAATCCTTTAATGCGAATCGCATCAACAGGTTTTCCTTGTTCATCTAAAATATCCATTGCTTCTTCAGCAGCGTATTGCGATGTTCCGAAAAATAAAATACCGTTTTCAGATTTATTTTGTTTTTGATATAATTGCGGAGCAGGCACCATGTTTTTTGCAGTATCCCATTTGCGCATTAATCTGTCCATGTTACGTTGGTATGCATCGCTGTCTTCAGTATAAACCGCAAACTCATCGCGGGAAGTACCACGTGTAAAGAAAGAGCCTTTAGAAGGATGTGTGCCGGGAATTGTTCTGTAAGTAATACCGTCTTTATCTACATCTAAGTAACGTCCAAATTTTTCAATTTTTTCAAGAGCTGCTGCATCTAGAACTTTTCCGCGTTTATATTGACGTTTATCGTCCCAAACTAAAGGAGGCGTCATGTGATCGTTCATTCCTAAATCTAAATCCGTCATCACAATCACAGGTGTTTGTAATCCTTCAGCTAAATCAAATGATTCAGCAGTCATTTCAAAACATTCTTTTGGTGTTGACGGAAATAATAAAACATGTTTTGTATCACCGTGTGAAGCATAAGCTGCTTCTAAAACATCGGATTGTTGCGTACGTGTTGGCATACCTGTTGATGGACCCGTACGTTGTACATCCACTAACACTGCAGGAATTTCTGCGAAGTAAGCTAAACCTAAAAATTCATTCATTAAAGATAAACCTGGTCCGCTGGTAGAAGTAAATGAACGCGCACCATTCCAGTTTGCACCAATTACCATTCCTATTGCAGCTAATTCATCTTCTGCTTGTACAATCGCTACATTTTTTTTGCCGGTCACTTTATCTGTTCTGTAATCTGCTGCATAATCTGCGAAGCCTTCGATAACAGATGTTGATGGAGTAATTGGATACCAAGCTGCAAAAGTACAACCTGCATATACAGCTCCTAATCCACATGCGTTATTACCTTCCATCATAATCCAGTCTTTTACTAGATTGCGACGTTCAACACGAATGTCTAATGGATATTTAAAATTTGCTTTTATATAATCAATTCCCAACTGTAAAGCTTGTACGTTTGATGGAATTAATTTTTCTTTTCCTTTAAATTGATCAGCTAATAATCCTTCAACAACAGAAAATTCAATATCGAATAAAGCAATCAATGCCCCAACGTAAACAATGTTTTTAAATAATTGTCTTTGACGTGCATCGGTATAAGCTGCATTACACATTTCCATTAACGGAATGCCTATGTAATTAATATCGTTGCGAATATATTGAGAGTGTAAGGGTTTTGAACTATCATATAAAAAGTAGCCGCCTTTTCTTACCGACTTCACATCGTTAAGCATACTCTGAGGATTTACCGCTACCATAAAATCAATTCCTTCGCGGCGACCTAAATAACCTTTTTCGCTAACACGAACTTCATACCAAGTGGGTAAGCCCTGAATGTTTGAAGGGAAAATATTTTTTGGGGTAACAGGAATTCCCATCCTGAAAATAGCTTTTGTAAATAAAAAGTTAGCGCTGGCAGACCCCGTTCCGTTAACGTTAGCAAAACGAATAACGAAATCGTTTACTTTACTTTCGGTTACTTTTTTTGCAGGAGCTTTTACAACTTTTAAAGTTGTTTTCTTCACCACTTTCTTTGTTGCTTTTTTTACAGCCTTCTTAGTAATTTTCTTGCTAATCTTCTTAGTAACTTTTTTGGTTGCCTTTTTGATAGCTTTCTTTTTTACTTTTTTCTTTAATGTTTTTGACATCCTGTATGTGTTTTAGTTACGTTATAGAAGAATTTTTGCATATCCCAAGCTGAAGTCGGACAACGTTCAGCACATAAACCACAATGCAAGCAAACGTTTTCGTCTTTTACCATGACGCGTTTTGTTGCCAGTGTGTTGGATACATAAATGTCCTGCGTTTTGTTTTTAGCAGGCATTTTTAATAAATTTCTTAAATCACTTTCTTCTTCCGCATTCTCAGTAAAGGTGATACAAGCTGTAGGACAAATATCCATACAAGCATCGCACTCGATACATTTACTTTCAGTGAAAACAGTTTGTACATCGCAATTCAAACAGCGCTCAGCTTCTTTAAATCCGGTTAACGGATCAAAACCTAATTCAACTTCTTTTTTTCTGTTTGATAAGGTTAATTTTTTATCGGCTTGTGGAACAACATAACGGTCGTCGACAGTTACTTCACTATCATAACTCCATTCGTGAATTCCCATTTTAGCGCTATGCAGGTTCACCATAGGCGCAAGGCGTTCATTTAAATCGATACCCTGACAGAAATTATTAATTGAAACCGCCGCTTGGTGACCGTGAGCTACTGCGGTGATTACATTTTTTGGTCCCCACGCAGAATCTCCTCCAAAAAATACTTTTGGATTTGTAGATACGTGTGTTTTTTCATTTACAGTTGGCATTTCCCATTTATCGAACTCAATTCCTAAATCGCGTTCAATCCAAGGAAAACTGTTTTCTTGTCCAACAGCAATTAATACATCGTCTGCTTCAATAAACACATCAGGTTCTCCAGTAGGAACTAGTTTACGTTTTCCTGCAGCGTCATAAGTGGCGTGAACTTTTTCAAACATCATTCCTTTCAACACACCATTTTCAACAACGAAAGATTTTGGAACGTGATTATCAATGATTGGAATATCTTCGTGAGCAGCATCTTCTTTTTCCCAAGGAGAAGCTTTCATTTCTGCGAATGGAGAACGTACCACAACTTTAACATGCGTGCCACCTAAACGACGAGCGGTACGACAACAATCCATCGCCGTGTTACCACCACCTAACACAATAACTTTTTTTCCAATTTTAGCAGTATGTTCAAACGCAACACTTGCCAACCAATTAATACCAAGATGAATATTAGCAGCACCTTCTTGACGTCCTGGTATATCAAGGTCGCGACCTTTAGGCGCTCCTGATCCAACGAAAACAGCATCGTAATCTTTAGAAAGAATTTCATCTTTCATACTTTTCACATACTGATTGAAATGAGTGTGAATACCTAAATCTAAAATATAATTTACTTCTTCATCTAAAACAGTTTCCGGTAAACGGAAAGAAGGAATTTGACTGCGCATAAATCCGCCGCCTTTTTTCTGTTCGTCAAATAAATGTAATTCGTATCCTAAGGGAGCTAAGTCGCGCGCAACAGTTAATGAAGCGGGACCAGCGCCAATTAATGCAACTTTTTTTCCATTCGATTTGAAAGGACCTTGTGGCATTAAACTTTTTACGTCATCTTTATTATCAGCAGCAACACGTTTCAAACGGCAAATTGCAACGGGCTCTTCGTCTACACGACCACGGCGACAAGCTGGTTCGCACGGGCGATCGCAAGTACGGCCTAATACGCCGGGGAAAACATTCGAATCCCAATTTATCATATACGCTTCAGTATATTTTCCGGCGGCAATTAACCTGATGTATTCAGGAACCGGTGTATGTGCAGGACATGCGTATTGGCAGTCTACTACTTTGTGGAAATACTCCGGATCTTTAATGTCTGTTGGCTTCAATTGAAAATGGTTTTAGTTAGTTTTAAAACAATGATAAAAGCTAATAATATGCTTCCAAATATGTAAAAATTCGGTAATAATTCCAAGTAAAAAGCAAGAAATATTAGGCCCAGAAATTATAATAATTGAACCACTGGTGAGGGTACTGTTTCACTCGGGTTTCCAGCTCTTTAACGTAACGATCGAGCATAAATTTACAAGCTTCTTCAACCTCTTTTTCGCCTCGGGCGCGAGGCACTTGAATGGGTTCGGTTGAATAGAAATTATAGGTTCTGGAATCAGTTTTATTTGCAAAAACAATACAAAGCGGAACGCCAAATTTTGCGGCCATTATAAACGGACCGGCAGGGAATTTAGCGGGTTTTCCAAAAAAATTAGCAGTTAGTGTTTTAGTTCCTTCGCGGTAACGATCGCCGTGCATTACCAATAATTCGTTATTAGAAAACGCTTTATGTAATTCGATAATATGGCTTTTAGTTTCTTCGTTAATGGCAATGATTTTTATTTTCTTTTTTTTCATTACCTCATTCATATAATTTTTAATGTTGGCTTTTTCATTCTCATACATTAAAATATTGAAGCCAACACCAAGACGATTTAATCCTTGTCCTGCAATTTCCCAATTACCGGTATGTGCACTAATCAAAATGCCACCTTTGCCTAATGCAGCAATTTTATCGAGTACATGACCATTTTCGTGAATGATGTTGAATTTTGTTTTCACGCCTGCCATTGTAGCTACTTTGTCTAAAATGGTTTGTCCGAATAAATAATTGTTTTTGTAAACAGCCCAAAATGCTTTTGATTTAGAATAACCGTGAGCTGTTTTTAAATAGTCGCGAATGTGTTTATTAGGTTTACTAAAGAAAAAATACCAAGTAGAAACAATTCTTAGAAAAAAATAAGTAGGAGAGAGTCCGAATGTGTTTAAGAAAAAAACAAAAATTTTATAACCTAAAATTTTCGCTTTTGATTGACCGTCCCATTGGGGAGATTGATTTTCCATCTTGTATCCTTATTAAAAAGGATAAGCAACTATTAAGCCACTTCCTTGGCTTTTTCCTGAATCTTATTGAAACAGTAATTATAGAAATCGTCGAAAGTATGAATGTCTACAAAATCTTCACGTTTAACTTTAAAGCCAAAATTGCTTTCAATTACAACAACAAGATCAACATAGTCCAAACTATCTAAATCCAAAGTTTCGCGAAGGTTCGCGTCGCCGGAAATTTTAGAGCCATCTACCTCAAATTCTTCGGTAAAAAAAGCCATGCACTTCTCAATAATTACTTCCTTAGTCATGTCAGAAAATTCAAATAAAGGGCAAATTTATACAAATTTCTTGATTATCAAGGTAGAATTTGTGCCCCCAAACCCAAAACTGTTTGATAATATGGTATTTACGGATTGTTGTTTGGTTTTAGCTATGATATTTAGCTTGGCTGAGTCCTCATCAGGGTTCTCGAAATTGATATTTGGAGCAATAAAATCGCCTTGCATCATTAATAAAGAATACACAATTTCGCTGGCTCCGGCCATCCAACATTCGTGGCCAGTCATTGATTTTGTGGAACTTACGGGAGTTTTAGCATCACCAAATAAGGTATTTAAAGCCTGAGCTTCTACTTTATCACCACCTGGTGTTGAAGTGGCGTGTGCGTTTATATAGTCAATGTCTTTTGCTGCTAAACCAGAATCTTTTAAAGCCATGGAAAGTGAACGAACCTGACCATCCACATTCGAATTTGAGATATGATCGCCGTTAGATGAAAAACCATAACCTACAACTTCTGCTAAAATGGTTGCACCGCGTTTTTGTGCTGATTCTAAACTTTCTAATATAACGGTTGCGCCACCTCCGCTCGGAATTAATCCGTCACGGTCTCTGTCAAACGGACGGGAAGCTTTTGTTGGTTCATTTTCGCGAATAGAAAATGCGCTTAAGCCATCAAATGCACCAAATGTATAATCGTTTACTTCTTGCGCACCGCCACAAATGATATGATTTTGTAATCCCCACTTAATCATTAAATATCCCATGCCAATAGAGTGAGAGCCACTGGCACAAGCTGCTGATAAAGTGTAATTAATCCCTTTCAGTTTGTACATAGTAGAAAGGTTCATGCTCACCGTGCAATTCATAGTTTGAAAAATGGCACCTGAACCTAAAAGTGTAGTATCTTTTTTTGCGCGTATTGTATCGATAGCATCCATAGTTGCTTTTGCAACGCTGTCGTTACCATAAATAATTCCAACTTCATTTTTTTCTAAAAAATCCATATCGATGCCTGCCATTTTTAATGCAGGATCGGTTGCCATGAAAGCAAACTCAGCCGGTTCGTGCATGCCAACGCGCATACGACGATCGATAACACCTTTTAATTGTGGACGCTCAACAATTCCACTTAATGCAGAACGATAGCCCATTTCTTTTCTTGCAGGAATTAAACCAATACCTGATTTACCTTCGAATAAAGAGTTTTTCACTTCCTCTAAATTTTTTCCAAGGCAAGACCAAATTCCTATTCCTGTAATAACTACTCTGTTCATTTTTTAATTCTGATTTAGCGAGTTAGTGATTTTGTGAAGTAAAAATAGTATTTATTAATTAAACCCAACTCACTAACTCTCATTTCACCAATTCACTAACTGTATAATCCTCCATTAACGGAAATAACTTGTGCAGTAACATACGATGCGGCATCAGAAGCTAAGAAACCAACAACGTTTGCTACTTCTTCTGCTTCACCAAAACGATTCATTGGAATCATTGATTTTATTTGATCTTCAGGTAAACCTGCAGTCATATCTGTTTTAATAAACCCTGGCGCCACTGCATTTACAGTGATGCCGCGTTTACCAACTTCTTGTGCTAATGCTTTTGTTGCTGCAATTACTGCTCCCTTTGATGCTGAGTAATTAGTTTGTCCGGGCAAACCTTTTAATCCTGATAATGAAACTACATTTACAACGCGACCTTTACGCTTGAACAACATGTCTTTTACAACAAGGCGAGAAACAAAATAAAATCCGTTTACAGCAATATCCATTACACTGTGCCAATCTTCCGGATTCATCAGCACCATTAAATTATCTTTATTAATACCGGCGTTATTTACCAATACAGTAATGGGTTTATCTTTTTGCGTTTCAATCCAACCACCAACGGCTTTATCAACGGCAGCCATGTCGCTCACATCAAATTTCATTAATACACCTTCAACACCTTTTGCTTTTACAGCTTCCAATGTCTTTTGTGCTTCTGCGTCGTTTGATGTGTAATTGATTAAAATGTTGTAGCCCATTTCGGCAAGCTTAATGCAACATGCTCTTCCAATTCCTCGTGATCCTCCGGTAACTAATGCGTAGCTCATTTTATAATACTTCTATATGGTTGTGAAAAATATAATCTCTTACTGCTTTTATTTCTTTGTATTTAACATGATCTTCTTTAAAACAAGGAAACACTTTACGTAAATTGGTATAGGCTTCTTTTGATTTTGTAGACAACTTATCTTCAATTTTTAAATAATCAATGGCTTGTAAAATGGTCATCCATTCAATAGCCAAAACTTCGTAGCTATTTAAAATTACTTTTTTTGCAATCAATGCCGCATTAGCTCCCATACTTACAATATCCTGATTGTCGTTGTTGCTTGGAATACTATGAACATACATTGGGTTAGATAACATTTGATTTTCTGCAGTTGTAGATGTAGCAGTAAACTGAACACCCTGCATTCCTAAATTCAAACCTAATGTGCCGTGATTTACAAATGGTGGTAAAATATTATTGAGTTTATCATTCAATAAAAAATTTAACTGACGCTCAGCTAACATCGATAATTTTGTAATGGCAATTTTTAATTTATCCATTTCTAAAGCCACATAATCACCATGGAAATTACCACCATGATAAACGTTTTTGCGTTCCCAATCTACAATCGGATTATCGTTTGCTGAATTAATTTCATTTATTAAAACTTCTTTTGCATAAGCAATAGTATCAATAATTGGTCCTGCAATTTGCGGAACGCAACGGATGGAATAATACTCTTGCATTTTCTCCACCAACACATCTACCTCTACTTTTTTATCGTAATGATGTTCTTCACGTTTTTTTACAAGCTTGCTGTCTTTTAAAGTTTCTTGAATGGCTTTTGCAACAGTGTTTTGTCCGTAATGATGTTTTACTTCGTTTAACGGAGTAGAGTAGTGGTCGTCAAAACTTTTAACAATCTCCATGATAACCGAAGAAGCTAATACCGACCAGTTCACTAAATTCTCAGCGTAAATAACATTCAATACACCAATGCCGCTCATGGCTGATGTTCCGTTCATGAGAGCTAAACCTTCACGAATATGGATCTCCATTGGTTTGATGCCTTCTTCAGCGAAAACATCTTTGGTTGGTTTTATTACGCCCTTATGATAAACATCTCCTTCACCAATAAGGGTCAAAGCTAAATGTGCTAACTGTACAAGATCACCACTCGCCCCTAAACCGCCATGCTCGTAAATAACAGGGGAAATATTTTTATTGATTAAAGTTTTAATTAAAATAAGGGCATCAGGATGAATTCCGGCGTAGCCTTGCAATAACGTGTTTAAACGCGCCAGCATCACTGCTTTACAATCCAATTCAGGAATTGGGTTGCCTGTGCCGGAGCAGTGGCTGCGAATTAAATTATATTGAAGCTTTATCTGATCATCGTGGTTAATACGGTATTGTGCCATAGGCCCGAAACCGGTGTTAATACCATAAATTAATTTTTCGCGGGTAAACTCTTTAAGGAAATAATAACTGCGGTAAACTTTACGTAAAGTATCCTCGTCAATGTCTAATTGTATATTGTTAATCAGAACCTTATAAAAATCGTCTGCCGAAATCTTTTTATCTCCAATCTTTACCATAAATAGGGCTGTAAAGTACAATATTACAAACAATTTTAAAATACGTAACTGTACGTATTTTTTTATTTTTTGAAACATTTTGTTTTAAGTAGCTATATTTGCCGTTTATTGTATTAAAACATGGGATTTTTTACGAAAGATAATAAAAGAGCGCTTGAAGCGATAGATTTGGCCCAATGGATAGCCTTTGCGCCCATTGTGTTTCAAGCTTCCTTAGCTTTACGTGATTTAGGGATTTTGGATGCCATTGCAGATAGTAAATTAGAAGGTTTATCTATTGAAGAGATTGAAGCAAAAACCAAGGTGCCGCATTATGGAACAAGAGTTTTAGTTGAGGCCGGATTAGGCATTGGTTTGCTGATAAGAAACGATGAAAAATACACTATTACTAAAGCGGGCTTATTTCTTTTAAATGATGCTATGACAAGAGTAAACATGGATTTTACTCAGGATGTTTGTTATGAAGGAATGTTTACTTTAAAAGAAAGTATTCAAAAAGAAAAGGCTACAGGACTATCTGTATTTGGAACTTGGAAAACAGTTTATGAAGCTTTAGCACATTTGCCTAAACAAGCTCAAACAAGTTGGTTTGCTTTTGATCATTTTTACAGCGATGGCTCATTTCCAAAGGTAATGCCTCTTATTTTTAAGGATAAACCAAAACACATTTACGATATTGGTGGTAACACCGGAAAGTTTTCAATGCAAGCGGTTGGGTACGATCCTGATGTGAAAACAACCATTTTTGATTTACCCGGACAACTAAACATGGCAAAAGCAAATGTTGAGAAGGCGGGATTTAGTAATAGAATCGGATTCCATGAAATTAACATTTTAGATGTAGCTCAAAAATTACCAAAAGGCGCCGATGCTATTTGGATGAGTCAGTTTTTAGATTGTTTTAGTGAAGATGAGATTGTAAGTATTTTATTACGCTGCCATGAAGCTTTAGATGCAAACGGCAAAGTTTATATTATGGAAACGTTTTGGGACAGACAACGTTTTAAAACTGCAGCTTTTAGTTTACAAATGACTTCTTTATACTTTACCAATATTGCAAATGGTAATAGTCAGATGTACGACTCAAAGGTATTTAACCGCTTAATTGATAAAGCTGGCTTTAAAATTTTGAGTGAAACAGATGAGGTGGGAATAAGTCACACCTTACAAGTTTGCGTGAAGAAATAATTTAAGCTTCTTCCATTTCAAAAATCTTTCCTATTGCATCCAGATTTTTTTCTTTAATGATTTTTCGCTTTAAGCTGAGCTTTGGCGTAAGTTCACCTGAATCAACGCCCCATTCTTTGCTTAAGATTTCGCAACGTTTTAATTGTTCGTAAGGAGCAAGTGTTTTATTCATTTGCTTCACGTGCTCGTTAATTATTTTCTTTAAGTCCGGATGCTGACTCATATGTATGTTGTCTTTCCACTCAATATTATTGGCCTTACAATACTCTTTAAAGTTGACGAAGTTTGGAACGAGTAGAGCAGATGCGAATTTTTGATTTTCACCAATCACCATGCACTGCTCAATGTATTTACATTCCTTTATTTTATTTTCAATTGCTAAAGGCGCAATGTATTTTCCGGCGCTGGTTTTAAAAATTTCTTTTTTGCGGTCGGTAATTTTTAAGAATTTATTCTCAACAAACATCCCAACATCACCTGTATGAAACCAGCCGTCTTTATCAAAAACTTCAGCGGTGGCTTCCGGATTTTTGTAGTAGCCCATCATCACACTTTTTCCTTTTACTAAAATTTCGCCGTCTTCTTCTGCAATTTTTACTTGTACACCATCTAACAAAGGCCCTACTGTACCAATACGGATATTATCTTCACCAAAACGGTTTACACTAACCACAACACAAGTTTCTGTTAAGCCATAACCTTGTAATACTTTAATGCCTGCACATAAAAAAATGCGTTCTAATTTGGGATTTAAAGCTGCGCCACCCGAGGCCATGCAAACTAATTTTCCACCCACAGCAGCTCGCCATTTGGTGTAAACTAATTTATCAACCAGTTTTCGTTTTAATTCATATGCAAAACCGTTTGCGCCATTTACTTCATATTGTTCAGCAATTTTAATGCTCCAGTCGAACATAAATTTTTTGAAACCACTTAATTTTTCTCCGGCCGACGAAATTTTTTCGTAAACGCGTTCAATTAACCGCGGCACTGAAACAAATATTTGTGGTTGTACTTCTTTTAAATTATCACCAATGGTTTCGTAACCTTCAGCAAAATAAACTGAGATACCTTTATATAAATAAAGTGTAATCAACATGCGTTCATAAACGTGATTAAGCGGTAAAAAACTTAGGGCTTTCCACCAAGTTGCAAAGGGTGCAAAATTTTGACAACCTACAACGTTTTGCGCTAAATTACGGTGAGAAATCATTACGCCTTTTGGAGTTCCTGTTGTTCCTGAAGTATAAAGAATGGTTAATAAATCTTCAGCAGTAATTGATTTTTTAATAGCGTCTACTTTTTCGGTAAGTGGATTTTGTTTAGCTGTTTCAATAAAATCAGCATAATGCGGTAGACCTTCTACTTTGTCAAATGAAATAATATGTTTTACTGTTGGAATCTCTTTTTCAAGTTCAACTAACTTGGCGTAGATTTTTTTATCTGAAACAAAAACTGCTTTTACTTCAGCATGATTCAGAATAAATTTCAAATCATTATTGCTAATCGTTGGAAAAATAGGAACCGTAACAATACCCGCTTGCTGACAACCGTAATCTGCAAAAACCCATTCCGGACAATTATTGGCAATAATAGCAACTTTATCTCCGCTTTGAAAACCAAGGTTTAATAAACCATAACTAGTCCAGTTGCTATAATTTATAAAATCGTCGCTACTGTATTTTTTCCACTTCTTATTTTCTTTGCCACAAAGCAAATCCTCTTTTTTATACGCTGTTTTGTATAAATCCAAAATATCAAACACTCGAGTTACTTCCATAATATTTAATCTTAACCAAATGTAATATTTTTAAACTTTAAGGCTAATTAATTTATGTAAAAATGACCTAAAAGGATACAAAGTTTATAGTAAAGCAAAAGTTTTTAGTAATTTTAGGCTTCAAATTAGAATATGATTGTAGTAACTGGTGCAGCGGGTTTTATAGGGAGTTGTTTAGTGTCGCGCTTAAATAACGACAGCGTTATTGATTTAATTTTAGTAGATGATTTTTCAAAATCAGATAAATCTAAAAATTATAGTTCAAAAAAATATTCCAAATTAATTGAACGTTCTGAATTTATTAATTGGTTTAAATCAAACGCTTCTGAGGTCACTTATGTTTTTCATATTGGTGCACGTACTGATACTACCGAATTCAACAAAGCTATTTTTGATGAGTTAAATGTAAATTATACTAAAGCAATTTGGGAAATATGCAGTAAGAATAATATTGGTTTAAGTTATGCTTCTTCAGCTGCAACTTATGGTTTAGGTGAATTTGGGTATGATGATGATGAATCAAAAATTCCACAATTGAAACCTTTAAATCCCTACGGCGATAGTAAAAATGATTTTGATATTTGGGCACTACAACAAAAACAAACGCCTCCATTATGGCATGGCTTTAAGTTTTTTAATGTTTACGGTCCTAATGAGTTTCATAAAGGAAGAATGGCTTCTGTGATTTTTCATTCGTTTAATCAGATAAACGAAAAAGGATTTGTCAAATTATTCCGTAGTCATAATCCAAAATATAAAGATGGCGGTCAGTTACGCGATTTTGTTTATGTAAAAGATTTGATTGATGTTTTGATTTTCGCGTACCAAAATAAAATCAAGAACGGTATTTACAATTTAGGAAGCGGAACCGCGCGTACATTTTTAGATTTAGCCAACGCAACTTTTAAAGCTTTAGATAAGGAAGCGAAAATCGAATTTATTGATACACCAATTGATATCCGCGATAAATACCAATACTTCACGGAGGCGAATATGCAGAAACTTATTTCAGCGGGGTATAAAAAATCATTTACAACTTTGGAAGAGGGTGTAAGTGATTACGTGAAAAATTATTTAGTGGGACACCGCTACTTCTAATTCTTTTTTTCTTAAGCCATGTTTTGTTTTCTGATTTTAATAGCATCAGAAAAGGTAATGTTGTGGATTTTAGAATCTAACCAGGCGTAGAAATTGAAATACTCTAAAGCATTTCTTTCATAAGGATCTTTAAATACCTCTTGCATTTCCTCCTTAAATTTCACAAACGAATTTAATTGTTTGCCATCACGTTTCGACAAAGCAACTTTCTTAAATTGCTCTAAAAACAGAATTTCAAATTGATATTTATTATCGAGCCCTTCTACAAAACGGTTTGTCGATTTATAAATGTATGGTAACAAATCATCATTACCCAGCTCAAAATGGATAATTAAATTAATGAGTTTAGAAATACGAATGATGTCTTGTCTTAACTCAGAATAATTAGAATTAATAATACGATTTACCCAATGTAAAGCTTTGCTATATTCTCCAACTCCAAAATACACCATCGTTATAATCTGATAAATGCGCAGCAACTCTTCTTCATTAATTTTAGCCTCGTATTTTTCTAAGCCTTTTATAACTGCCGGAATAACATTTTTAGCTTTGTCGTGCTGACCGATATAAGCATACAGCAACATTTCATTAATATAAGAGTTAGAAAAAATGGCAATTTGCAAATCAGTACTTTTAAATTCAGGATTTAACCAAAGTGCTTTTAGTTTATCGATGGTTTTAAAGCCATCGTTATATCTTCTTTTAATCGCGTAATGTCGTATAATATAACCGTGCGCAACAACATAACTTTTTGGTAATTCAGAAATCAATGAAGGATTATTTTCCATGGCGAAAACCAAACTCTGAAAGGCATCAAACATTTCATCTGTTTTATTCAGGGCACGTGCAGCTAAACCTTTAACGTGTAACGAGGTTATAAAGGCCTTTTTCGAATTAATTTTTACTGAATCGTTGAGTATTTCGTCTTTTGCAATCTTTTCTATTTCATCAGAGTCAGCTTTTGATCTAACGAACAATAATTTTGTTGATAGTTTGTTTAGTTGACTCAGTAATTTTTCGAAGTGAGTAAGCTGTTCAATTTTTTGATAGATCTCGTTTTCCTCTTCAATTAGCTTTTCAATGGTAACATTTGTAACTTGACCGAAATGTGCTTCCATATCAATAACTACTTTTTCAAGATCAATGATTTCGAGGATATAATAAAACAACTCGTACTTATAAGCTTCTTCTTTTATTTGATTAAGGATTTTGCGCGATTGTTTGTAGAGTGATTTATTAAAAAGAAGTTGAATGTTTTTTATTTGTTCGTTAATAGCAGCTGTTTTGCTGTTTTCAATCCGGAAGTGACGTAAACTTTTTAAAATGTGATGTAGTAACTGATTTTTTTCAGAAGGTAAATGTTTTATAAATGTTTCATTTTTAAAAGCAACTTTAACAGCGTCTTCATCATATTCCTCGAGTGTAGCAATAAAATTAAATAGTTTAATATAGTTTTTCTCGCCTTGCTGCAAAGACGATATCTTCTTGAAATATTTAATTTCTTCAGAACTTAATGATTTTATTATGTCGAATAATAAATTAGACGGTTTCATGTTTTACTTTTTCCAGCTTTGCGCTACTTTCTCAAAAATAATATCTCCTACTTTTTTCCCGCTTACTTTACTTTCTGTGTACGCAAGGAAATCAAAATAGTAATTGGCAATTTTCTCAAATGGGTCCTTAACCAGTTCTTTAAGTTCGTCATTATATTTTTCCCAAATCAATTGCGGCTTCTCTGTTTCAATCAACTCTTCAAACATATCCAGAAGAAGTTTTTCAATTTTAAATTGGGGTTTTTGTTGTTTATATGAATCGCGTGTAGTTTTTAGTAGATATTTTAATTCAGGAATTTTCTGTAATTCATAATGTAAAATAATATTTTGAAGACGTGAAAAACATTGGAGATCTTGCCGTAATTGAGTATCATTTTCGCTTAAAAGTAAATTTAAATATTTACTCGCTTGTTCATATTTCTCAGAGTATATATAAAGACTTGTGAAATTGTAATAGAAAATAAGAACCTCTTCTTTATTGATTTTGTCTTTGTATAATGCAATTTGTTCATTGATAAGTTTAACAACAGGAAGCGCTTTGTCCGTTCTTCCGCCATCGGTATAAATTAATAATTGTGCATTAGTTGTACTCGTAAAAATTTTTAATTGCAAATCGGTGGTGTTGAAAGCCGGATGATTTTTAAGTTTGATAAAGTCGTGAATTAATTTCTCGGCTGTACCATAATGAGCCTGTTCAATTTCTACTGATAAAATATTATTGATACCGGATAAATAGCGTTTAGGATACTCGTTAATCAGAAACGGATTTTTATCCATTAAGGCAACCATTTCTTTAAATTCATTTTGGCGCATAGCATTATCTCGCTTTTTTGAAAAGCAAAGGGCGCGACTATGATGATAAAGAACTTCAGCTTTTTTAGAATAACATTTATCGCAATTTTTAAAAAGAGTTGAATTTAAAAGTTTATCATAAGAGTCAAGTTCTTTCGAAGTTTTAACTACCATGTTTTGGCGAACCTGATAATTAATTTTTGAAAAAGATTGCGCGTATTCACCAATATTTTTTGATTTATCTATTAAAAGTTGCTCTTCTTTAATTAAATCATCAAGCGATTTAGAAGTATTTCCAAATTTGTTTTCAATATCCAATAACTGTTTTTCAATAGAAATAATTTCTAAAATGGAATTAAAGCCTTCTTCAGCGTAAGCCTCTTCTTTTAATTTGTTAAGCATTTTGCGACATTGCTTGTACTGCGCTTTGTCGAACAAGTTTCTAAGATTGGAAATCTCGTCTTTTATTTTGTAGCCGGATATACTTTCGGCATAAAAGGTCCGCTGGCTTTTTAATACAACATTATAGGTTAGTTGTAAAATATCTTTCTGACTAAGCGTTTTGTGTTTTTGTTTGGAAGACTTTAAGAGTTTAGCTTCATCAAATTCACTAGCCTTTTCTAATTCATCAAAAAGTTTAGAAATAGCCCCCGAATGTTCTTCCGATGAAACGGTAAGTTTAAAAAATCGTTTTTCAGACTTAGTCAGTGACTTAACCAATTCATATAGTTCCTCTAAACTAACTGAAAACATCTAAATAGGAGTTTAAATTGTTAAAAGCATTATTGTAATCCTAAACATACGCAAAAAAACAGTTTTTTTCGTTACCTTTAAGCTTAGGCTTTAAAAATTTAACATGAAAAGAGTAAAAAAGAGAGTTGAGCTTGTAATCCTACTTTTTGTTGGAGTAATGAGTGCCTATGGTCAAGTAGGGACCTGTCAACAGTTAAAGTCGGCTAAGAATGCAGCCAGTATTTATTATAGTGCCGAAAATCTGAGAAGTGATACAATTGATGTTTTGAAGTATACTATTAATGTTAACATCACCGATTTCGTTACCGACACGATTCGTTGCAGTACTACTGTGAAATTTACTCCAAAGTTAAACGGACAAAACAAAATACGATTAGATCTTTTAAAGATGTTTATTGATTCAATAAAATTAAACACAACAACATTAACTTATACTTATAATGATACGGTTATCAAAGTGAATTTACCGTTGAGTTATAATACTACGGATACTGTTAATGTGACATTATTTTATCATGGCCGACCACAAGGCGATCCATCTGGTTGGGGTGGATTTTATTTTAGCGGTAATTATGCATTTAATTTAGGTGTTGGTTTTGGTGCAAAGCCGCATAATTATGGAAGAGTGTGGTTTCCTTGCTTCGATAATTTTGTAGAGAAGAGTCAGTATGAATTTAATATCACTTCAGATTCTACAAAACGCGCTTATTGCAACGGACAATTAATAAGCGATATTAAAACAGGAAGTACGCGCACGCGTAAATGGGTAATGCAAGAGGAAATCCCGAGCTATTTAGCTTCTATAGCAGTAGCTGATTATACTCAGGTGAATTGGACCCATACGATTTCTACCGGCACAGTTCCAATTATTTTAGCAGCACGCGCTACAGATACAACTGCTTTGAAAAATGGATTCGTAAATTTTAAAAATTGTTTAACCGGCTTCGAAAATTATTATGGTCCGTATAAATGGAACAGAGTGGGGTATTGTTTAGTTCCTTTTTCAAGTGGAGCTATGGAGCACGCTACAAATATTGCATATCCACAAGCGGCAACAAGCATTGCTTACGAAGCAACATTAATGGCGCACGAATTTGCACACCATTGGTGGGGAGATTTAATGACTTGCGAAACACAAGAAGATATGTGGTTGAATGAAGGCTTTGCAAGTTATAGCGAATACATGTTTAGAGAATGGCAATATGGAAAGCCTGCTTACATTTCTGCTTTGCGATCAACGCATGAAGACATGTTGCATTTTGCTCATTTCCGTGAAGGTAAATTTTGGCCTGTTTCGGGTGTTCCACATCAATACACTTACGGAGATCACGTTTATAAAAAGGGTGCAGTAGTTGCTCATACTTTACGTAGTTATATGGGCGATGTTGCTTTTTTTAATGGCGTTAAATATGTTATGGCGCAGAAGTCGTACAAAAGTATGAATAGCGCTGAGTTTAGAACATTACTTGAAACTTCTTCCGGACAATTATTAGGCGATTTTTTTAATAACTGGGTTTTCGCTGGCGGTTGGCCACACTTCTCTATTGATTCGACAAAGTATGTAATGACGAGCCCAGGAAATTATTTAGCTACAATTTATGTGAAGCAAAAACTAACCGGCGCAACTTCTTATTACAATAATGTTCCACTCGAAATCTCTTTTTTTGATAGTAATTGGCAACCAACAGTTAGAAATATAATTATGAGTGGTGCTAATCAAACGTTCACCATGAATTTACCTTTTGCACCTTTATTTGCGGTGAGCAATTACGAAACAAAAATTGCAGATGCTATTGCGGCAGATAACGGTATTTATAAAATAAACGGAAACTTTAATAAGGCTTTAGGAAAATGTATTATTGCAATTACCAACAAAGGCGCTGATTCTTCTTTTATTCGTGTTGAACATAATTATACAGCTCCCGACCCAATTAAAAACAACATTAAGAACTACATTTTATCGAATCAGCATTATTGGCGGTTTGATGGAGTTTTGAGTCCGGGCTTTGTTTCTAAGCTTCATTTAAATTATGATGGAAATTTAAATACAAGCGGAACTTGGGCGGCACTAGATACTTGTTTAACCAATTTACAAAACGATAGCATTATAGTTTTATACAGAAAGAATACTGCTGATGATTGGAAATTAGTTGATAAATACACGAAATACAAAACAGGAGCAACTGCGGGTAAATTTATTATTGATACCCTGCGTTTAGGGGAATATGCTTTTGCAAATAAAAACGGAGCCTCTTCGATTGGTATTAAGGCTGTAGAAAAAATAGTGGCGAATTTAAAAGTGTATCCTAATCCGGCAACTAATAACGTAACAGTAAAATTGGAAAATTATAATTTTATTGGTGGAGAAAGTGTTGAGATAAAAAGTATTGAAGGAAAGATTATTTATTCAGGAGCACTTACTGGGACTGAAACTACAATTGACTGTGGTGATTTCGCAAAAGGAAATTATTTGGTGAGGATAAATAGAAATAAAAAATTAATTGCGACGCAGAAATTAGTTTTGCAATAATTAATCTTCCAGAACTTTTTTAAGAGCGGCAGCTTTTAGTAAACATTCTTCGTATTCTTTTTCCGGATCGCACATAGCTGTAATGGCACTTCCAACTGAAAACGATAAATAATTTTCGCTTTCATTGTAAAAAATACTTCGGATAAGCACACTCAAATCAAAATCTCCATTTTCTTTTATGTAACCAATGCAACCGCTGTAAGGTCCGCGACTATTCGTTTCAAAGTCATCAATTAATTCCATGGCTCTTATTTTTGGAGCGCCTGTCATACTGGCCATTGGAAAGGTAGCTTTGATAATATCATCGAAGGAAATATTTTCTTTTAATTCGCAGCTAACCGTACTTACCATCTGATGCACTTGTTCATAGGTTTCGATGTCGTATAATTTCTCAACTTTTACAGTTCCTTTTTTAGCAATACGTGATAAATCATTTCTTGCCACATCAACAATCATTACATTTTCGGTGCGCTCTTTAATATTATTAAATAGTTCTGATTTTAGTTTTTCATCTTCAGCGGGAGTAATCCCGCGCTTTATTGTGCCTTTAATAGGTTTTGTAATAATTTTATTGCCACGTTTGCTTAAAAATAATTCAGGACTGGCAGAGATAATATATTTGTCATCAAGTTTTACTAGAGCAGAATATGGGGCTTTACTAAGTGCATTTAATTTTGAATATATTTCAAGTGGATTAATTTTCGTGTTTTTTGCTTCGAAGGTTATGCAGTAATTTATTTCGTAAATATCTCCGTTTTGAATATGCTCTTTTAATTTCGTAACGTTTTTAATGTATTCTTCTTTAGAAGTTTTTGCAACAAGAGTAATTGGATTATTATGTTTAGTAAATTTTGTTTCAGGAAAATTCTCTATCGATTGTTCTTCAGAAGCATCAAAAAAAACTATATCATCAAATTTTAATGGAGAATTTTTTTTTGATTCAAGATTTTCGATTTGATTTTTATAATCGTAGCTGCAAAAAAAGAACCCGGTCCTATATGGTTTTGATGATTCTTTACCAGTAATGAAAATGTTGAAACCTTCTTTATGAGAGTTTTTACTAAGAAGAGCTAAATATTTGATTTTAAAAACTATAGTAAAAGGTTCCATTGTAAAAGAGTGGCATTGGATTGAGTAAAGCCGCTCTTTTAGTGAGTAAATATAGGCTAATATGCTTGAAATAAAGCTGTTATTGAAGAAAAATTTCAATTAAACCGCGCAAAAGTGAGTTTTTTTTGTATATTTATATTATGAAAAGGTTTCTTTTTACACTTTTAATTGTTTCAATAACTGCCTTAGTTAAAGCGCAAACAATTATGCCAACTATCGGAAACGGTAAATTGATTGATGAATCAATGGTTGAAACAAATACTTCCCGTTACCAAATAGATTACGAGATAAAAGGATGGAATGGCGCTATTAAGGATAGCGATAAAATTAATCAGTTAGATTTGAATTTTTACGATTCAAAGCGTTTAGAAAAAGATGATATCGAGTTATTTGATTCTGTTACAGGTTTAACAGTAATAGTTTATTCTGAGAAAAAAACCACTCAAAACAAATCGAAATAATGAATAGGCTAGTAAAGATATTTTTAGTTCTGTTTATTTGCACCTCTTTGAAGGCGCAATTTCTGCATCCAACAGCAGGTATTAATGGAGAATATGTTGGCGCTTGCGAAACGGCAACCTGTGGTGGAACTTATCAGGACAACGGTGGCGCTGCAAATTACTCTAATAGTATTAATTTAATTTATCGAACATTTTGTCCAAATACTGCCGGAAACTGTATCCGACTTACATTTAACACGTTTAATCTTGAGGCAAGCGCCACATGTGCTTGGGATTATTTGACAATCGGTAACGGTCCTACACAAAATAGCCCTTTATTTACAACTGCTCCGGCTTTAGGCACTGGAAGAATTTGTGGAACACCTGCAGTTCCTTTTTCTTTTACAGCAACAGGTCCTTCAGGATGCTTAACTGCAAGGTTTAGGTCTGATGCTACCAATAATAGACCGGGATGGGACGCTGTTATTTCATGTGTTCCATGTGGTACAAATGCCCCAGCCGGAACAAATGCTGATTGTGCTTTTGCTACTCCGCTTTGTTCCTCAGCTTCACTTTCCGATGCATCAATAGGCCCTGGAATTGTCGCTGAAGGTTGTAATGGCGCTTCTTGTCCAGCTGGTGGAGAAAATTTTTCGAACTGGTATATAGTACAATTCGCTACTTCAGGTACGTTTATGTTTAATATTGCCCCATTGGCCGGAGCAGTGGATTATGATTTTAATGTTTATGGTCCGGGTACTCCTTGTAGCGCCTTAGGAGTTCCCATTCGTTGTAACGATTCAGGATTAACTGGAAATACAGGTTTAAGCGCAGCCGGTACTAATCCTACAGAAATTGTAACAGGTCAATTATTTTGTACTCCAATGAATGTGATTGCAGGTCAAACATATTATATATGTATTGATTCGTGGAGTCCGCCAGTTAACCCTGTTGGTTATAATTTAAGCTTTAGTGGCACTGCCACTTTTAACTGTGCTATTTTGCCTGTTGAGATGACGAAATTTACTGCGAACTATAACATGAAAGATAAATCTACAGATTTAGTATGGGAAACTGTATTAGAGAATAATTTAGATTATTTTTCGGTAGAAAGAAGCATTGATGGAACTAATTTCTCTGAAATTGGAAAAGTAAACCCTTACACTAAAAACTCGAAAGAAAAGAGAACATATTTTATGGCCGACCCAACGCCGGTAAATAATGAAATAAATTATTACAGAATTGTTACTAACGATAAAAACGGACGTAAATCTTTATCGAATTTGCAAGCTGTCATGTTTCAAGATGATGACGCTAACTTAAGTTTGGTTCCTAATCCTGCTAACAGTAAAGTTGAACTGCGTTTTAAATCTGTAAAAGATAAAAATTGGGGAATTACTTTTTACGATAATAAAGGCAATAACTTAAAAACAATAAATTACACTTCTGTTATTGATGGTATAAACCGTTTCGAATTAGATATAGAAGATTTACTTAGCGGAATGTATTTCGTAAACATTACCGATGGCGTAAACTTGTATAAACGCAAATTGATTAAGGAATAAAACGTTTTGTTAACTGTCCTTTGTCTATCCAACAATTTCTTTCCTATCATTATTAATTCAGGTTTTTGTAGGGTATTAATTGGGCAGAAAGACTAAATCTTAAAACTCTGAATAGTTTTAACACAAGTTTGTTACATAATTCCGATAATTTCTATTGGTGCTAAAATAATAAGACACAAATCGGGTAAGGGACAGCTCTGTTAATCGCCTCAGCGCTCGTCTTCGTCTAATTAAGCTCATCTAAAAAATCTAAATTATTTCATCCATTAAAAATGGTCGATATTTGTAGTTCAAATCGTTGATAGATATATGAGCAGAAAGATAATAATCGTGATGTTTGGATTAACCTTCATTTCCTTAAGCTTAAAATCTCAGGTGGTAAGTGATGCTAAATCACAAACTACAGCTTTAACACTTGCACAAGAAGCTCCTCTTACAGGAACCTATCAGATTGTTTTAAAAACCGGAACAGATAAATATGAATTAAGTAACGATGAATTATTTCAGATTGAAAAAAAACGTGAACTTGATATTGTGAGTTATATCCAACTCAATGCTAACGTTAAAATAAAAATTTACCCAACAACATTAGTAACGTCAAAAGGTTTTGTTCCATTTGAAACATATGTTTACGAATAAAATGAAAACAATTGTAAACATAGTTGTTATAATTATTTCTCTTTCTTTAGGGAAACTATATTCGCAAGTAAGTTGCAGTGGTAGTTATAATACAACCGGTGCAACCTGCCAATCTTTTACTGTAGGTAATGGTTCACCCGGAGCAATTGTGTTGTGCTTAACTACAAATAATATTCCAGGAGGACCAGGAAACAGTTGTAATCCCGGCGGATCATGTAATCCTCCTTTCTCAGGCGGCGGTTGGGCACCTCGTATTTCTATTTTTACAACAGGCGGTACTTTAGTTAATACTTGGACATCTACTACACCCGCAGGTACTTGCTATACAATTTCAACTACTAATGGTTATGCTGTTATTTACGGACTTTGTTTAACCGCCGGAACAACTATTACATGGAATACAGTTAATCAATGCGGTTCTTCTGTTTGTACTCCGCCTCCTGCATGTCCTGGTCAACCTTGTTCAACCTGCGCTTCATCATGCCCTGCTTGTGGTTTTGCTACTAATCCAACTGTTGCACAAGTTACATCATCTTGTCCCGGTCAAACCTTTGCAATACCTTTTGGGTCAGGACAAAATTATACAATGTGCGCTTCGTTTACTGCTGCTACAAATACTGTTAGTTTTAATGTTATTATACAATCCAATTGTGGAGCAGGAAACGTTTCTAACTTTTCATGGACACTTCAAAACGCGGCATGCGGCGGAATATTACAATCCGGAACTTTATCAAATTTAACTTTCACAAATTTAACAGTTGGCGCAACGTATGTTTATTGTTATGCATTTACTGTTCCTGTTTCTCCATATTGTCAACACACAATACATTGGCCATACTTTGTTGGAGCGGTGCCATTACCTATTGAATTAACAAGCTTTGATGTTTTTGTTACTGGCGACAGTGTAAATCTCACATGGATAACGGCAACTGAAAAAAACAATGATTATTTTATAGTTGAAAAAAGTAGTGACGCAATTAATTTTGCTGAAGTTGAAAAAGTAAATGGCGCGGGGAATAGTAACAAATCATTGTCTTATGGCGCAACAGATGTAAATCCTTTAAAGGGTACAAGTTATTATCGATTAAAACAAGTTGATTTTGACGGCAGCATTTCATACTCGAAATTAAAAACAATTAGTTTTAATGAGGAGATGAGTGATTTTAGCGTAATTCCGAATCCTGCAAACGATGAAGTAACTATAAAATTTAATTGTAAATCTGTCGCTAACGAAATGATTCATGTTTATAATCACAGGGGAGATTTAGTATTATCAAAGGAAGTTCAGTGTAGTGAAGGAATCAATAATACTACAATTGATGTATCAGGAATGAATAAGGGCCTTTACTTTGTGTTTTTAAATACCGGAGAAAATTTTTACAAGCAAAAGCTGATCGTTAACTAACAATCTCTTTAACCGCTTTCACCCAAACATCATTATCATTTAAACTTTTTACAAGAGTAACACTTTCGCCGCCGTGCTCTTTAAAAATTTCATTATACTCTGTTCCTATTTCGTAAAGTGTTTCTAAGCAATCAGCAACAAAAGCAGGAGAGAATACTAAAATCTTTTTTATTCCTTTTTTTGCCAACTCTTCAATTACTTTATCTGAATATGGCTTTAACCACTTATCGTCTAAGCGCGATTGAAAAGTGGATGTATATTTTCCTTCCGGAATATTTAAATACTTTACTAATTGACGCGTTGTTTCAAAACAATTGGCGCGGTAACAGTATTGATTATCTTTTGTAATAGTATTACAACAATTTTCAAAATTACATGTATTACTTCCATAATGTACTGATGCCTTTTTTATTTGTCGTTCCGGTAAACCGTGATAGCTGAATATAATGTGTTCGTACGAATTTAAATTGTAATCTTTCGCTGTTTCAACTAATGCTTTAATGAATGCAGGATGATCGTAAAATTTATTGATCAGTTTAATACTTGGAATAACTTCCCAGCCCGATAATTCTTTTAAAAATAATTCAGCTGTTGACCCGGTTGATGAAGAAGCGTATTGAGGATAGAGTGGAAGAATAATAATTTCGGAAGGTTGTTGTTTGCGTAATTTTTCAAGTACACTTTTTACAGAAGGTTTTTGATAACGCATAGCCCATTCTACAATATACTCGTCGCCCACTTCTTTTTGTAATTTCTCAGCTAAACTTTTTGTGTTGAGTAAAAGCGGAGAACCTTCTTTAGTCCAAATGTTTTGATAAAGCTTTGCGGATTTTGGAGAGCGAAACGGAACAATAATCCCATTCACTAAAACAAATCGTCCAACAGGTGAAATGTCAATAACCCTTGCATCGTTTAAAAACTGAGTTAAATATTTTCTAACATCAGAAACAGAAGGCGAATCGGGAGTGCCTAAATTAATAAGCAGAATAGCTTTTTTCATTTTATGGATTCGGAGTTTCGTTATTTACATTTTCTGCCGGAGAATCTGTAAGCGAAACGGGTTCTTTGTGATCTTTAATAAATCTTTTTTGAAACACTAAAATAATACCAACGCCACACGAGATAGAAAAATCAGCAAAATTAAATATGGGTCTGAAAAACTGAAATTCTTCTCCGCCCCAAATTGGCATCCAACTTGGAAATGTTCCGTTCCAAATGGGGAAATAAAACATATCTACAACGCGTCCGTGTAAAAATCCGGCGTAACCGCCTTCAGATGGTAAAAATTTAGCGGTGTTAAACTCATCACTCTCGCTAAACAACATGCCATAAAAAGTGCTGTCTAAAATATTTCCTATCGCTCCTGCTAAAATTAAGGATACCGATAAAATAAATCCCGGGTGTTCTCCTTTTTTCACAATATGAATAATGTACCAGATGCCGGCAATGGAGGCTAAGATTCTGAACGAGCTTAAAATTAATTTTCCGTAATCGCCACCAAATTCTAATCCAAAAGCCATTCCCGGGTTTTCGGTAAAATGTAAAATAAACCAATCACCCGCCACGCGTGTTACTTCACCAAAAGGATAATTTAGTTTAATGTAAATTTTTGTGAACTGATCGATGAACAGAACTAAGAAAATAGCAAGTAAAGGTATTTTGTATTTTTTGAGCATTTTAAATAAAAAAAGTGCCAAACGTTTTTATCCGGATTGGCACTTATTAAGTCTTACAATAGAATTATTTGTTTTGATTTAATTTAGCATCAATACCTAAAGTTGCATGCGGTACGCTACGTAAACGTTCTTTCGGAATTAATTTACCGGTTACGCGGCAAATACCGTAAGTTTTATTTTCGATACGCACTAAAGCATTTTTTAAGTTGATAATATATTTTTCCTGACGAGCTGCTAATTGCGCTGTTTCTTCTTTCGATAAAACATCACTACCATCTTCTAATAATTTAAAAGTTGGTGAAGTGTCATCAGTACCATGATTATCTTCGTTAGATAAAGTTTGCTTTAATAAATCGTAATCGGTTTGCGCTTCTTTTAATTTCTCAAGAATCAATTCTTTAAACTCAGCTAATTCTTTATCCGGATAACGAGAACGGTTATCTTTTGTATTTACAAAAGGTTTTGGTTCCGCTTCAAGATTACGTTTGATTAATGGTTTTGATAAATCAATTTGTAAAGGACGGTTGCGGATATAAGCTTCCATGCTTCCACCTTTTGATGAACCATCTGATTTTTTACGGCGACCACGTCCTTTTTTAATTGGAATCTCATCGTCATCATCATCATCTGAAGGAGGTGGAATTTCACCATCATCAAGAACTGCGGGCTCTTCCAAATCACCAACTAACACATCGTCATCATCACCTTTTTCGTAATCATCTTTTACGTCTGCCTCATCGTCATCGTCATCATCTCCACCTTTTTTCTTGCCTTTTTTTCCTTTAGCATCGACTGGCTTTCCCGTTTTTTTAATAGCATCAATTGGCTTTCCGGCCTTTTTTACCATTAAATCTTTAACTGTTTTTTTAGCTGCTACTTTTGGAGCAACAACTTTTTTAGCAGGCTTAGCTGCTTTTTTAGCTATAGGTTTCGCAACTTTCTTAGCAGGTTTCGCTGCTTTTTTTGCTACGGGTTTTACTTTTTTAGCTGCAGGTTTCGCTGCTTTTTTTGCAGGCTTAGCTGCTTTTTTAGCTGCGGGTTTACTTGCTTTTTTAGCAGGTTTCGAAGCTTTCGCTTTTTTTATTACTTTCTTTGCCATCTTTCTCAGTTTAACTTTTCAATTGATATCAATGTGGATATCGTTTCATCAACTTCTACGGCGGTTGCAGTTGCATTGCTCAGGTTTTGAACCAATTGCAAATCGCCTGTTAGAGTCTCAGAACAAATATAATTTAAATTATTATTTATAGCCGTATTAAGTCCCGCATTTTCCTGAATTTTCACTAAAATACGGTCAGTTACGTCTAAACCCTTGTCTTTACGCATGTTTTGAATACGATTAACAATCTCTCTTGCTAATCCTTCTTGTTTTAACACTTCCGATATGGTAATGTCTAAAGCTACAGTAATAGAACCACTATTCGCTACTTTCCATCCCGGAATATCAACCGGAATAATTTCTACGTCTTCAGTCTCTAAAATAACTTCAGCACCATTCACATTTAAAATGTGTTTTCCGGTACTCTCAATATCGTGAATAATCTTCGTTCCGTTTTCTAATGCATAAGCCTGAACAGCTTTCATGTTAGCGCCACACTTTTTACCCAAGGTTTTAAAATTGAGTTTTAAATTTTTGACGATGGCTGTTTTGCTTTCATCAACAAATTCAATTTCTTTTACATTCACTTCAGCTAAGATCAAATCTTTTACGGCTTCAATTTTCGCTTGCGTGTCTTTATCTAAAATAGGAATTTGAATTTTTTGTAGGGGCTGACGAACACGTAAATTTTCTTTTTTACGGATAGATAAAATCATTGACGAAATTTTCTGCGCCAAGTCCATACGTTGTTCGAGAGCCACATCAATAATTGTCTTATCAGCTTTAACTAATTCAGTTAAGTGAACTGATTCAAATTGTAGACGTGTCTTACTAGCAATTGCTTTTTCGCGAATTGGGGTTGTTAAGTTCTGATACATCCAATCACCAAAGAAAGGAGCAATAGGACTCATCAATTGCGCAACAACCAATAAACATTCGTGTAAAGTTTCGTAAGCCGCTTTTTTATCAGTGCTCATTTCACCTTTCCAAAAACGACGGCGACTTAAACGCACGTACCAGTTACTTAAATGCTGATCAACAAATTCTTCAATTAAACGAGCAGCACGATGCGGTTCAAATGTTTCGTAAAGTTCTGTTGTGTCTTTTATTAAGCTGTGTAGTTTCGATAAAATCCAACGGTCTAATTCTTGTCTGTCTTTTACAGGAACGGTATTTTTCTCGTCAATTAAAAAATTATCAACGTTAGCGTACATAGCATAAAAGCCATACGTGTTATAAAGTGTTCCGAATAACTGACGTTGTACTTCACTGATGCCATCCACATCAAATTTTAAATTATCCCAAGGAGCAGCGTTTGCAATCATGTACCAACGTGTTGCATCAGCACCGTATTTATCAATAGTGATGAACGGATCAACAGCATTGCCTAAACGCTTACTCATTTTGTTTCCGTTCTTATCCAACACTAATCCATTACTCACCACATTTTTGTAAGCAACAGAATCAAAATTCATTGTGGCGATTGCGTGTAAAGTAAAAAACCAACCGCGGGTTTGATCAACACCTTCTGCAATAAAATCTGCAGGAAAATACTTTTTGTTATCAATTAAATCTTTGTTCTCGAAAGGATAATGCAATTGTGCATACGGCATTGCTCCCGAATCAAACCAAACGTCAATTAAATCCGGTTCGCGGAATAATTGTTTTCCGTTTTTCTCTAATACAATATTATCAGCGTAAGGTTTATGTAAATCAAACGTATTATAATTTTCTTCTGAATTATTTCCAGCTTTAAAATCCTTTAACGGATTTTCTTTCATTACACCTTTCGCAACGGCATTTAAAATTTCTTTTTGCAAATCTTCTGCTGAGCCAATGCAAATTTGTTCTGAACGGTCTTCACTTGTCCAAATAGGAATTGGAATTCCCCAAAAACGTGAGCGTGATAAGTTCCAATCATTCAAATTCTCTAACCAATTTCCGAAACGACCGGTACCTGTTGATTCCGGTTTCCAGTTAATGGTTTTGTTCAGTTCAATCATTCTGTCTTTTGCAGCAGTTGATTTAATGAACCAAGAATCTAATGGATAATATAAAACAGGTTTGTCAGTTCTCCAGCAATGTGGGTAACTGTGCTCGTAAGTTTCTTTCTTAAATAATTTTCCTTCTTCCTGTAATTTTAAAACGATACGTTCATCAACACTCAGGTAAGCTTTTAATTCTTTTATTTTTCCGGCAGCCTCTAATATTTTTTTCTGTTTCTCGAATTCTGTTTGTTTCTCTTCGTCAGTTAAATAAGCTTCCTTAACATATTCATCACCGTATAGGAAAACATCATCTTTAATAAAGTTTAAAAATTTCCCTCTTTTGTCGACATAGGTAAAAGCAGGAATTTTGTTATCACGTGCAACTTTGAAGTCATCGGCTCCAAAACTTGGGGCTATATGTACGATGCCGGTACCGTCTGTTGTGGTAACGAAATCTCCAACTACAACTTGAAATAAATTTTGAGCGTCCTCTATTTTTGCGTGTCCGAATGGCAAAAGTTGCTCATAGCGGATTCCGGATAAATCGGAACCTTTTACAAGATTTGTATTTTTAAATCCAATTGGTTTACCATTTTTACCTTTGGTAACATTATTCTCTTTTAGGAATTTTAGTTTTCCGTCCAATTGGTGGATGGAATCGTATTGCTTTAATTTGTCATCACCAACTAAAACAAACTCTTCATCAAAGTATTTTGAAAACAATTCGTTAGCCAAGATGCAAATTTGAAAATTTCCGTTTAGAGGATTGTTATTTGCAACAATAGCATACTCAATATCTTTTCCAACAGCTAATGCTGTATTTGAAGGGAGAGTCCAAGGAGTTGTCGTCCAGGCAAGAAAATATAATTCGGTTGCGGTAGGCAAGTCAATTAAAAATTTCCTTTTCTCAAATTCAGAAGTTCGGACTCTGAATTGAACTGTTGCTGTTCTGTCCTTCACATCCCTATAACATCCCGGTTGATTTAATTCGTGAGAACTTAATCCTGTTCCTGCTGCGGGCGAGTATGGCTGAATAGTAAATCCTTTGTACAATAGTTCTTTTTTGTACAAGTTGTTTAGCAACCACCAAACACTTTCAATGTATTTGTTATCGTAAGTGATGTAAGGGTCGGTCATATCTACCCAGTAACCCATTTTCTTAGTTACTTCTTCCCACTTATCGGTATATTTCATTACCTCCTTGCGGCAGGCTTTGTTATAATCTTCAACTGATAAATATTTCGGTGAATTTTTATTTCCGATATCTTCTTTTGTAATGCCTAATCCTTTTTCAACTGCTAATTCAATTGGTAAACCATGTGTATCCCAACCGGCTTTACGTTTTACCTGATAACCTTGCAATGTTTTAAAGCGACAAAAAATATCTTTAATCGCACGCGCCATTACGTGATGAATGCCCGGCAAACCATTTGCACTAGGCGGACCTTCATAAAAAACCCAAGGCGTTTTGCCTTCGCGACTGCTAATTGATTTTTCGAACGTTTTTTGTTCTTCCCAAAAGCGTAGCATATCCGCACTAATTTGCGGAAGGTTCAATTGTTTATATTCGGAGTACTTACTCATAAAGCCTTAAAAAAGGAGAGCGAATTTAGTAAAAATTCACTGATAAATAGCAAAAAACCCCTCTCATTAAAAAGAAATTGTAATACCTTTAGGGTATTGATTTTAATGCGTTTAAGAGCTAAAAATATATTTTTTCTATTCTGGGCCGTTCTTGGCACCCTCGCATATAGTCAAAATACCAAGTTTGAGCATTATAACGATAAAGCTGAGGAGTTAAGGCATGATGATTTTGTTGCCTCGAAATTGTATGCAGATTCAGCTCTGAATTTGGCATTGCAACTGAATGACAATACCCTTACTGCCAGAGCCTATAACGAATTCTGTAATGTTTATTCGGCAAACGCTAAATACAAGGAATGTATGGAGTTTCTTGATAAAGCTGAGCAATACATTAAAAAAAGTGGCGATAAATTTGTTTTGGCGGCTATCTATAACAATCGTGGTATTTGTTACGAGCGTACCGGCAAGTATAGTAAATCTATCGAAATGCATTTAAAAGCTTTAACTATTCGTCAGGAGTTAAAAAGCAATAAACATATCGCAGCAAGTTATCAAAATATAGGAGCTGTTTATTTTTACATGGGCAAATACGACCAATGTGAAATTAATACCAAGAAGTCACTTGACTTAGTTGAAGGTGGTGATGATAAAAAATTAATTGGTGAATTGTATGATAATTTGGGAGCATGTTATTTTGCTATGTATAAGGATACAATAGCTGAAGAGTATATGCTTAAATCTTTAGCGCTTGCTAACGAAACAAATAATAAAGTAGGTGTTGAAAATGCTTATAATAATCTTGCTTCTTTTTATGTAGAAACAGGGAAACCTTATTTAGCAAAGAGTTATTTGTTTAAAGCGATGCAGAATTTGGTGAATAGTCCGGAACGCGTAACGTCTATCATGCAAACTATGGCCAGAGTGTATGAGAAGACGAATAAAAAAGATTCTGCTTTGTATTTTTATAATGAGGGGTTGAAGATGGCAAAAGAAACTGGTAACAGTTACCGCGAAAAAAATATTTATAAGGATTTAAGCACATTTTATTTTTCTCAAAATGATTTTAAAAATGCCTACTTAGCGCAACAAGAGTACCACCGGCTTGTTGATAGTTTAACCAATGAATCGAATATTAAAAACATTGCCGAATTAGAGGCTATTTACAAAACGGAAAAACAAGGAAAAGAAATTGAATTGCTGAATGCAGAAAATAAACTGCAAAAAGAAAATTCTGAAAACCGAAAAAAACTATTGTGGGTTTCGTTAGGCGGATTGGTATTGGCGATTTTTGCAGCTATTGCTTTTTATTTGAATTTCAGAAACAAAAAAAGAGACAATATTATTTTGCAGAGTAAGAATGTTGAAATTCAAAAACAAAAAGATTTAGTTGCAGAAAAAAATAAAGAAATAGTTGATTCTATTACCTATGCCAAACGTTTGCAAGAAGCGATTTTGCCGTCGGTGGATTTAATTCAGAAACAATTACCACAATCGTTTGTATTGTACAAACCAAAAGATATTGTTGCAGGTGATTTTTATTGGATGCACGTCATAAAAAATCATCAGCTTTTAATTGCTGTTGCTGATTGTACAGGTCATGGCGTGCCGGGTGCAATGGTAAGTGTAGTTTGCGCTAATGCATTAAATGCAGCTGTAAAAGAATTTGGTTTAACAGAACCTGCAAAGATTTTAGACAAAGTAAATGAACTGGTTGAAGAAACTTTCGGGAAAAGCGCAAGTGAGGTGAAAGACGGAATGGATATTAGTCTTTTGAGAATTGATTTGATTGATAGTCACCCCGACAATAAAGTGCCTAAGGGAAAATTGATTATTCCTAAAGGACAAAGTTTTGCCGATGTTGTTGAAGCAAATAAAAAGTTCAATATACAATGGGCGGGCGCTAACAATCCTTTGTGGTATATTAAAGATAATGTTTGGTGCGAGATAAAAGCCAATAAACAACCTGTTGGAAAATTTGAGAATAGAAAGCCATTTATGAATCATGCTTTCGAATTAAAAGTGAGTGATAGTTTGTTTTTAATTTCGGATGGTTTTGCCGATCAGTTTGGTGGTGAACAAGGAAAGAAAATTAAAAATAAAGCCTTGAAAGAATTACTCTTTAAAAATTCTTCACAAAATTATCAGCAACAAAAACAATCCCTCGAAAAGGAATTTGAAATGTGGAAGGGTGAATATGAACAAGTGGACGATGTTTGCGTAATAGGTATCAAACTATAAAGCAAACGAGGAGCCTGCCCTGAGCTTGCCGAAGGGATGTTTGCGTAATAGGTATCAAACTATAAAGCAAACGAGGAGCCTGCCCTGAGCTTGTCGAAGGGATGTTTGTGTAATAGGTATCAAACTATAAAGAAAACGAGGCGCCTGCCCTGATCCCGATAGCTATCGGGATGTCGAAGGGATGTTTATCATCGGAATAAAATTCTAGTAACTCCTATCTAATCTCCCAGTACTCTAGCTCAAAATCTATACCCAAAATTAAATCCAAATTGAAGTACAGGGGCGCTATTATAGGAATCGTAGTAATATCCCGACTGAAAGTTTATGGGATTGTTCCCGATATAAGTTCGGCTGGTTACAAAACCTATAGCGCCATTAATCATTAAATTAAAACGAGAACTCAAACGAAACAGTACCCCATTATTTAGCATAAAATAAACATCATTTACTACAAAGCCATGAGTTTTTATACTTTGATAATAATAGGACTGATCGTATTCTTCGAAAGTTCCATTGTATTGGGCAAAACGTATTAATGGTCCTACAAAATGAGTTACAGGTTTTTTTCCACTGGTATTAATGTAAGCGCCAAGCCCAACGTCAATTGATTTTTGAGTTATTTTATATCCATAAAAATTGCCGCTTCCGAAAAATGAAGCGCTTAGGCTAGCATAATTTTGGCCTTGTGGATAAGATGCGTACGCGATTGGAATATGAATGTCGAATAAGCCGCCTGTAAATTCACGAAAATAACTTAGGGAAATACCAGCATTTAAAAAGCCCAATGCATTTAGAAAAACAATATTTTTGTTTTTTGTAACAGCAAGAAATTGTTTTTCACGCTCCCGTACTCTTCTGGCGCGTAACGAATCAAGTGTATTATATGGCATTGGCTGTATATAAACCGTTTGCGTTGGAGGTTTTGCATCAGGGTACGTTTCGTGTGTGCCGTTTTCATATATGATTAATGCAACGTCGCTCTTTCTTACAATATAAAGAGGCCCGTTAGCATTATTTTTTAATTTATATTTTACTTCATCGGGAGTTACTTCCAACACTTTCACTTCAAGTTTGCTGTTATCTTTTTTAAATAGCTGATCTTGCGAAAATATTTTTACGCCGGTGGTGAGAAATAAAATAATTAAGATGCGCTTCATATATATTTAAATATACAGATTAAAACCTATAAAACAAAATCAAAGGATAATAAATAAACGCAGGATGGATAAAATTATTGCCCTACTTTAACTACAACATTTAGCGGTGCAATTTTGTAAGACTTACCTGTTTCGGTATTTGTTACTACCACTTCATCAAAAATAAGTTTACAGTTTTTCTCAAGGTCGGTAAAAAACCGGGTCATCGCCTCAGTTATTACATTGTCATAAAACAAATCATCTTTCGAAAAAGTGTGTACGTAAGTGGTTTTAAAATGATAGTAAACCAATTTGTATTTTGATGCATTTTCACCTTTTAAGTCAATTTGTTTTAACGGAATTAATTGTTGTTGTAAAATTGTGTTTTCAATTGTTAAACCTTTTAATGTTAAAGCCACTTCATCAGTAGTAGGCAAATTGGCCAAGTCCGGTTTTGTGTTTTGAGAAAGTGCAACACTTGAAACTAAAATCAAAAAGCATAAAATTAAATGTTTCATATTATTATTTTTTAGTCAATGGTTGCCATTACTTTTAATTCGATGGCAATGGGGGTTGGTAATTTATTTATTTCAATGGTAGTACGACAAGGTGCATTTTCTTTAAAATACTCCGCCCAAATTTTATTGTATTTCGGAAAATCATCTTTCATGTTGGTTAAAAAAACAGTTACATCAACAATTTTATCCCAACTACTTCCCGAATCTTCCAAAATGTATTTTATATTTCTGAAAACGCTGTGGCATTGCGCTTCAATATCGTAACTTACAATATTCCCGTTCTCATCTAATTCAACACCCGGAATTTTTTTTGTGCCACGTTCGCGCGGACCAACACCACTTAAAAATAAAAAATTGCCAACGCGACGTGCGTGTGGATATAAACCAACAGGCTCCGGCGCCTTGCTTGATTCTATTTTTGTGTTTTCTGAACTCATAATACTTTTGATAAACAAATATAAGCTAAATTTGTGCTCTACTTGAAAAAAATACTGGTAATATATTTTACGCAAACCGGTCAGGCCAAATTAGCTTTAGATGCGGTACTAAAACCATTTATTGGAAATCCTGAATATTCTATTCATTACGAATTAGTAAAACCAAAAGCACAATTACCTTATCCTTGGAAGTACTCAGAATTTTTTGATGTGTTTCCTGAAAATGTACAAGGTGTTCCCTTCGAGTTGGAGCCACTAACTGTTAATCCAAGCGAAAATTTTGATTTAGTAATTATTGGTTACCAACCTTGGTTTTTGAGTATTTGCCGACCTATAAACTCATTCTTGCTAAGCGAAGACGCAAAGAAATTATTGAACAATAAACCTATTATCACCATTATTAATTGCCGTAACATGTGGTTAGGCGCGCAAGAAAAAATGAAACAGCGTTTGTTGGATGTGAGTGCAAAATTAATAGGGAATATTACGTTTGTAGATAAGTCTTCGAATCTAACAAGTTTGGTAACTGTTTTGGCTTTTGAGTTAAAAGGAATTAAAGAAAACTATATGGGAATTTTTCCCCGCTATGGTGTTTCCGATATAGATTTAGAAGCAGCGCCTGAATTAGGGAAACTTATTGAAACATCTCTAAAACAAAACAATTTTGATAAATTACAGGAACTTATTGTGATGAAAGATTTTGTTACGGTAAAATCGAATTTGCTTTTAATGGAAGGCAGAGGAAGGGCTTTGTTTCCGCTCTATGCAAAATATGTTTCAAAAAACGGGACAGCAAGTAGTGCCGAACGTAGAGGTCGAGTTCGTATTTTTGGAATAGTATTGCCAACTGCTATTCTTATTTTATCTCCTATTATTACTATTGTATCGCGCTTAGCTCCTCTTTTAGCGGGAAATAAATTCAAAAAGCAAATCGCTTATTACAAGCAAAATAGTTTAAGGCAAACTTCGTAAAGATTCTTCAGTCTGATTTTATTTTAAGAGTTTTACTATGATATTGCTCAGGAAACATTACTTTTACGGAACATAATTTGCAATGGCTCTCGCTACCAAAGAAAATATTTTAACATACATTCCGCAACGTGACCCTATTTGCTTAGTTCACACTATTTACGAATGTTCGGAAGAAAGTGTGAAAACAGGTTTTCTGGTTGAGGCCGATCATTTTTTTATAAATGAAAACGCATTAAGTGAAGCTGGAATTGTAGAAAATTTAGCTCAAAGTTGTGCCGCACAAGCAGGTTATGTTTGTAGTTTAAGAAACATACCACCTAAAGTTGGGTTTATCGCCAACATAAAAGATTTAAAAATTCATTCACTTCCCCCTATAAATTCGGAAGTGGTAACCGTTGTAAAGCAAAAAGCGTTCGTCATGAATGTGAGTTTGGTTATTGCAACATCTACTTGTAACGGTGAGCCTGTTGCCGAATGCGAAATGAAAATTTTTATTCAGGAATAATACTATTTTTGTTTATTGGGAATTTACATGCAACAATTTATGGTTGAAATAAAAGATGTTAGCAGGCACTATAAAAATGCTGCTCGTCCTGCCGTAAATAATCTTTCACTTAGTATTCCTCAACAAAGTATTTTTGGTTTATTAGGACCAAATGGCGCCGGTAAAACAACTTTAATTTCGATGTTGTGTGGCTTATTTAAACCAAATACCGGAGAAATTTTTATCAATGGATTAAATACCTGCTCCCATTTAAAGGAAACCAAACAACTTATTGGCGTGGTGCCGCAAGAAATTGCTTTGTATGCAAAACTAACAGCTTACGAAAACTTAATGTTTTTGGGACAGATGTATGGAATTGAAACAGCTGAATTGAAAAAACGCATTGCTGAAAATTTAAAAATTTTAGGTCTGGAAGAAAACGCCAATCAACAAGTGCAAACTTTTTCAGGTGGAATGAAACGGCGTGTAAATTTAATTGCAGGTTTATTACACCATCCTAAATTATTAATACTGGATGAGCCAACTGTAGGTGTAGATATTCAATCGAAAACTGCCATAATAGAACTTCTAAAAAAAATAAATAAAGAACAAGGAACAACTATTTTTTATACTTCACATCATTTACATGAAGCGGAAGATTTTTGTTCGCACATTGCTATTATTGATGAAGGAAAATTAATTACACAAGGGGAAACCAAAGAATTAATCAGCACAAACAATTGCAACACTATTGAAGAAGTGTATTTAAAAATTACGGGACATAGATTCAGGGATTAATGAAACTGCTTTACTGCATATATAAAGAATATAAAGTGTTGGTGCGCGACAAGGCTGCATTGGCGGTTATGTTTTTGATGCCGATGGCTTTGGTTTTTATTGTTACCATAATTCAGGATTCAACATTTAAATCGGTAAATGAAACTTCTGTTCCGCTTTTATTTGTGGATATGGATAAAGATTCGCTTTCTTTTAAATTAGAAAATGCTTTAGTGCAAACTCATTTTTTTGAAGTGGTGAAGAAGGATATTTCGGAAGAGGAAACAAAGACTTTAGTGGCGGAGGGAAAATATTTAATTGGAATTATTGTTCCTGAAAACACTTCCAAGCAATTAAGCGACAAAGCAAAAGAAAGAATTTCAAAATTATTTCCGCAAGAGGATAGTGCAACAAAAACTTCTGATGCAAATCCAATACAATTAAAAGTATTTTTTGATCCCATCACGAAGCAATCGTTTAAAGTAAGTATCAGTGGTGCTATTGATAGAATTGTATCAGCTATTGAAATGCAAAGTATGATTTCTGCTTTAGGGGAAGAATTAAAGGATATTTCACCTGATAGTAAAGCTGCATCAATTGATAATAAACCATTAGTAGAAACTATTCAGGCTTATGCCGGAAAAAATGAAACGGCCATCGTTCCCAATTCAGTTCAACATAATGTGCCTGCTTGGACTATGTTCGCCATGTTTTTTATTTGTATTCCTTTAGCAGGAAATATTATTAAAGAACGCGAAGATGGAAGTGCATTCCGTTTGTTAACCATGCCTGGCTCCTATTTAAATGTTTTGTTAGGGAAAATCTCTTTGTATTTAGTTGTAAATTTAATCCAGTTCTTATTAATGCTATTGGTGGGAATTTATATTTTACCGATGTTAGGCCTACCAAAACTCGATATAGGACATAATTATATTACTTTATTTAGCATTGCGCTAAGTTCAGGTCTGGCCGCAACAGGATATGGCCTATTAATTGGAACAGTTTCGAATTCTCAAGACCAAGCTTCATTGTTTGGGGCGGTGAGTGTTGTGATTTTGGCTGCTTTAGGTGGAGTTTGGGTTCCCACTTTCGTTATGCCGGAGTTAATGCGGAATATTAGTTCAATTTCACCTCTCAATTGGGGGCTTGAGGCATTTTACGGAGTGTTTTTAAGGGGTTTAGGTTTTGGAGGAATTGCTATTCAAGTCGTAAAACTGATTATTTTCTTTGGAGCCTGTGTTGGGGTAAGTTTTTATTATCAGACCTACAAGCGAATGAGGTAGTTAAAACAGTCTTTTTTTCCGACAAAAACATTGTGCAAAAAATGTTACTATCTCAAACCCCACATCGATTTAGAAAATTGTATTAAGACGCTTATAATCAATATTTTATATTGAAAACGTAAAAAAATGATTTTCTACCTAAAAATTATAACAAACATCAAAATATACCTACATTTGCACCCAAATTAGAAAAAACGCATTTATTGTTAGATTTCATGGGTAAGAGAACTTTATTTTTAGTTGTAGTTATTTCTGTCTTTTTTTTCAATAAAATTTCGGCATCGGAACCGATTGAATATTCAGCAGACGATACTTTAACACATTCTTCGACGCATGCTTCAGCACATGGAGCTCCTGCTGAAGACGACAAGGTAGATCTTACTAAAGTTGCTTTTGAACATATTTTAGATTCTCATTCTTGGCATTTTTGGGGTGAGGGTCATGATGCAGTTGCAATGCCGTTACCTGTTATTTTATATTCAAGCACAAAAGGTATTCAAGTATTTTCATCAGGTAAATTTGAGCACGGTCATGCCGAATACAATGGTTACCGTTTAGAAGAAGAGCAAATCATTTCGTCGGATCCAACAGAAAGCATCACCGATCTTTCAATTACCAAAAACGTTGTCCAGTTAATTTTGTCATCAGCTATTTTATTTTTCTTGTTCACATCAATAGCCAAAGCTTATAAAAGTACTGGCGTTACATCTGCACCAAAAGGCAAGCAATCGTTTTTTGAACCATTAATTGTGTTTGTTCGCGATGATATTGCTGCAAGTAATATTACTAATCGTCCTGAGCGCTTTGTTCCGTATTTATTAACTGTTTTCTTTTTGATTTTATTGAACAACGTATTAGGTTTAATTCCAATTGGAGCTAATTTAACTGGGAATATTGCTTTTACTTTAGTTTTATCTGTAGTTACTTTAATCCTAACAAACGTAAACGCAAACAAACAATACTGGCATCACATTTTTGCGCCACCTGCACCAAAATTACTTTACATCATTTTAGTGCCTTTAGAGATAGTAGGAATTATCACTAAGCCTTTTGCTTTAATGATTCGTTTATTCGCCAATATTACAGCTGGTCACATTATTGTAATAAGTTTAGTTGGATTAATATTTGTATTTAAAACACTTTGGGTTTCTCCGGTAGCTATAGGCTTTGCTTTATTTATCGACGTATTAGAATGTCTGGTTGCATTATTGCAGGCTTACATTTTCACTTTGCTTACTGCTTTATTTATTGGTTCAGCTTGTGCTGAGCATCATGAAGAAGAGCATGGCGAAGAAGAACACGCACACTAATTAGAAGTTTTGTTTAACCATATATAAAAACCAAGTAAAATGACAGGAAGTATCGCAGCACTGGGTGCAGGTTTAGCCGCAATAGGCGCCGGCATCGGTATCGGACAAATTGGAGGTCACGCGGTTGAAGCTATTGCTCGTCAACCCGAGGCTTACTCAAAGATTCAAACTACAATGATTATCGCAGCCGCTCTAGTAGAGGGTGTTGCTTTATTCGCGGTGGTAGTATCTTTAATGAAGTAATAATCATAATGCCCCTTACGGTTGGTAAGGGGCTTTTATGAAAAAACTGAAATTGGTAAAACAACAAAAAACAAAAAAATGAATAGTTTAATAATATTAAGTTCGTTAACAACACCGGGAATTGGTCTTATTGTATGGACAACCGTTGTGTTTTTACTTTTAGTGTTTTTGCTTAGTAAATACGCTTGGAAGCCAATCCTTAATTCAATTAAGGAACGTGAAGAAAGTATTACGAATGCATTGGCAAGTGCTGAAAACGCAAAAGAGGAAATGACCAAGTTAATGGCCGGTAACGAAAAGATTTTAGCAGAAGCCCGCGCAGAACGCGACGCTATGTTAAAGGAAGCCCGCGACACAAAAGATTCTATTGTTAACGAAGCAAAATCAAAAGCGAAAAGTGAATCAGATCGCATTTTAGCTTCAGCACGTGAACAAATCACTAACGAAAAGAATGCCGCGATTACTGAATTGAAAAATCAAGTGGCTGTTTTATCAATTGAAATTGCAGAAAAGATTTTAAAGTCAGAATTATCTTCTGATGATAAACAAAAAGCATTGGTTAACAATTTAATGAAAGACGTAAACCTTAACTAAAATGATTGTTGCCTCAAGATACGCTAAATCACTTATCGACCTTGCTGTTGAAACCAAACAGTTAGAAGAGGTTGCTAATGATATGCGCTTAATTAAACAAGTGTGTAAGGAGAATCGTGAGTTTGTTATTTTATTGGAAAGTCCTGTTGTAAAAACAGATAAGAAAATGGCTATTTTCCATTCAGTTTTTGCCGGAAAAATTTCAGCAACCACATCAACCTTTTTAGATTTAATTGCACGTAAACGCCGTGAAGGATATATAGATGATATTGCTTATGCGTTTGATGAGCAATATAAAACATTTAAAAATATCACTACCGCAGTTGTTACAACAGCAGTTTCTTTAGATGCTGCAACAAAAGCGAAAATAGTGGAGATAGTAAAAAAGAATGTAACAGGCGAAGTTCAATTAATCGAGAAAATAGACAAAACCCTAATCGGTGGTTTTATTTTAACGGTTGGTGACAAGCAAGTTGATACAACGATAAAGCGTAAATTAAATGATTTGAGAAAGGATTTCTCGATTAATCTTTACGTTCCGGATTTAAATTAAAAATTAATACTTAAGCAAATGGCAGAAGTAAAACCAGCAGAAGTATCTGCAATTTTAAGACAACAATTATCAGGTTTCAAAAGCGAAACTGATTTAGAACAAGTAGGAACTGTATTACAAATTGGTGACGGTATCGCTCGCGTATACGGTTTATCAAAAGTTGAATCAGGAGAGTTAATTGAATTTGAAACCGGTTTACAAGGAATCGTATTAAATCTTGAAGAAGATAATATTGGTGCGGTATTATTAGGTTCAAGTGATAATATTAAAGAAGGCTCAACTTGTAAGCGTACAGGTCGTATCGCCTCTTTAAATGTAGGTGAAGGTATGTTAGGTCGTGTTGTTGATACATTAGGCACTCCTATTGATGGCAAAGGCCCTATCACAGGAAAAACTTACGAAATGCCATTAGAGCGTAAAGCACCTGGTGTTATTTATCGTCAACCGGTAACTGAGCCTCTTCAAACAGGTATCAAAGCGATTGATGCAATGATTCCAATTGGTCGTGGTCAGCGTGAGTTAGTTATTGGTGATCGTCAAACCGGAAAAACTGCGGTTTGTATTGACACTATCATCAATCAAAAAGAATTTTATGAAGCAGGTAACCCTGTATTCTGTATTTATGTAGCTATTGGACAAAAAGGTTCGACAGTTGCAAATATTTTACGTACGCTTGACGAAGCAGGTGCAATGCCTTATACAGTTATTGTTGCTGCTAATGCTTCTGATCCGGCGCCAATGCAATTCTACGCTCCATTCGCTGGTGCTGCAATTGGAGAATTTTTCCGCGACACCGGTCGACCTGCATTAATTGTATTTGACGATTTATCAAAACAAGCAGTTGCTTACCGCGAAGTGTCTTTGTTATTACGCCGCCCTCCGGGACGTGAAGCATATCCTGGTGACGTATTCTACTTACACAGCAGGTTATTAGAGCGTGCTGCAAAAATTAACGCCTCTGATACAATTGCTCAAAGCATGAACGACTTGCCTGAGTCTATCAGACCGTTAGTTAAAGGTGGTGGTTCATTAACAGCTTTACCAATTATTGAAACACAAGCGGGTGACGTTTCTGCTTATATCCCAACCAACGTAATTTCGATTACTGATGGTCAGATATTCTTAGAAGGTAACTTATTTAACGCAGGTGTTCGTCCCGCAATTAACGTAGGTATTTCGGTATCACGTGTGGGTGGTAATGCTCAAATTAAATCGATGAAAAAAGTAGCAGGTACTTTAAAATTAGATCAGGCACAATACCGCGAGTTAGAAGCTTTCGCGAAATTTGGTTCGGATTTAGATGCCGCTACAAAATCAGTATTAGATAAAGGTTCACGCAACGTGGAAATCCTTAAGCAAGGACAATTCTCTCCATTACGCGTTGAACAACAAATTGCAATTATTTATTTAGGAACTAAAAACTTATTACGTGATGTTCCGGTTAACAAAGTGCGCGAATTCGAAAAAGAATTCTTGGATATGTTAGAGCGTAAACACAAAAGTACTTTAGATGAATTAAAAGCTGGTCAATATACAGACGCTATCACCGGCGTTTTAGAAGCAGCTGCAAAGGATTTAGTATCAAAATATAAATAATTTGAATTCTCAATAAAAAGAGATGGCAAACTTAAAAGAAGTAAGAAATAGAATAACATCAGTTGGTTCAACCATGCAGATTACAAGCGCCATGAAAATGGTGAGTGCTGCAAAGTTGAAACGTGCACAAGATGCAATAACGCAAATGCGTCCTTACGCTGAAAAGTTAAAAGAAGTTTTAGCTAATGTAAGCAGCAGTTTGGATAGTTCTGAGAATGCATTTTCGCGTAATTCTGACGGAAAAAATATTTTAATTATTACTGTTTCTTCTAATCGTGGTTTAGCAGGTGCATTTAACGCAAATGTTGTTAAACGCACATGGAATTTAATACGCGAAGAGTATAAAGGGTATCACGTAACAGTATTACCGGTTGGAAAAAAGGTTGCTGATGCTTTCAGACGCACTGAGTATATTATCAGTGGTCAGGACTTGCCTCATAATCTTAACGAATTATTTGACGGTTTAACTTTTGCTAAAACGGCTCCGGTTGCTGAAAAGATAATGGAAACCTTTGCGAATAAACAATTCGATAAGGTAGTTATAGTTTACAATCAATTTAAAAACGCAGCTGTTCAAATTGTACAAACTGAACAGTTATTGCCAATTGTTCCGCCTGCTGTAGATGTAAATCAAAAGGCAACAACTGCAGATTATATTTATGAGCCCGGAAAAGAATTTATTTTAAACGATTTAATTCCGCGTTCTATTAAAACACAATTCTATAAAGCATTATTAGATTCAGTAGCTTCTGAACACGGAGCTCGTATGACAGCAATGCATAAAGCAACTGATAATGCGAAAGAATTATTAAAGAATTTAAAGATATCTTATAACAAAGCGCGTCAGGCAGCAATTACTAATGATATATTAGAAATTGTTGGTGGGGCAGAGGCATTGAACGGATAATCCGTTTGATTCGAGATTAATTTTGCGCAGTTTACGGAGTAAAATTAATCTCAAATTTATCTTAATGCAGAAGCATTAAGATAAATTGTTAAATAGTAATTAATCCCGTAAGATTAATGAATCGGTTTCCGCTCTTCCGCGGAAAACATCCACTTCATTTTTCTTGCGACTAAAATAAAGTAGACCTATGAAGTTATCCATGTTCAAATTTAATCTGCCGAAAGAATTATTGGCAGAGTATCCTGCAAAAAATCGTGACGAAAGCCGTTTAATGGTAGTTGATCGCGCAACAGGAAAAATCCTTCACAAAAAATTTAAAGACATTATAAATTATTTTGATGATGGTGATGTAATGATGTTAAACGACACCAAAGTATTCCCTGCCCGTATGTATGGCAACAAGGAAAAAACAGGTGCTAAAATTGAAGTGTTTTTGTTACGCGAACTAAGTGCAGAAAGTCGTTTGTGGGATGTATTAGTTGATCCTGCCCGTAAAATCCGTATTGGTAATAAATTATATTTTGGCGAAAACGATAGTTTAGTAGCTGAGGTAATTGATAATACTACTTCACGCGGACGCACATTACGTTTTTTATACGACGGTTCGTATGAAGAATTCAGAAAAGTGTTATATGATTTAGGGGAAACTCCATTACCGAAATACATTAAACGTAAAGCCGAAGAAAGTGATATCGACCGTTACCAAACCGTGTTTGCAAAAAACGAAGGTGCAGTCGCTGCTCCAACAGCAGGTTTACACTTTAGCAGAGAATTATTAAAGAAATTAGAAATTAAAGGCGTGCATTTTGCGCCACTTACTTTACACGTTGGTTTAGGAACGTTCAGAACTGTTGAGGTTGAAGATTTAACTAAACACAAAATGGAAAGCGAAGAAGTTTTAATTTCTGCTGATACTTGTAAATTAGTTAACGAAACTAAAGCAAAAAAGAAAAGAGTTTGTGCTGTAGGTACAACTGTAATGCGCGCTGTTGAATCGTCAGTTTCTACAACAGGACAATTAAATCCTTATGTGGGCTGGACGAATAAATTTATTTTCCCTCCATTTGATTTTAACGTTGCAAATTGTATGATTACTAACTTCCACATGCCTGAATCAACATTATTGATGATGGTAAGTGCATTTGGTGGTTACGATTTAATAATGAAAGCATACAAGGAAGCGATAAAAGAAAAGTACCGCTTCTATTCGTACGGCGATGCGATGCTGATAATATAAGATTTGTTATAACGGGGCTGTTTCATAAGAACGGCCCTTTTTTTATTTAATTAAAACTAATACATTAGAGTAATGAAAATGGCACAACCCAAATTAGATAACATTTTGTTTCTGGATATTGAAACAGCACCTGTTACTTATAAATATGCCGACTTAAATCCTGTAACAAAGGAATTATGGGATAAAAAATGGGCATACAATCCTGATAACAAACCTAAAGAACTTTATAACAAAGCAGGCGTTTACGCTGAATTCTCTAAGGTGATTTGTATCGGACTTGGCTATTATCACCAAAATAAATTCAGAGTAAAAGCAATTACCGGCGATAACGAAAAAAAATTATTAGAAGAGTTTGCTGAATTGGTAAAAACACATTTCAACAAAGCAGATCATTTTTTGTGCGCACATAATGGTAAGGAATTTGATTATCCTTTTTTGAGTCGTAGAATGATAATTAACGGCGTTGCCTTCCCTCGCAATTTCCAGTTGCAAGGCTTAAAACCTTGGGATGTAAAACATTTAGATACTATGGAAATGTGGCGTTTCGGTGATATTAAAAACTTCACCTCGCTAAATTTATTGGCTAATGTTTTAAATATTCCTTCGCCTAAGGATGATATGGATGGAAGTCAGGTTGCAAAGGTGTATTACGAAGAAAAGAATATCGAGAAAATTAAAACCTATTGCATGAAGGATGTTATTACCTTAGCAAGAATTTATATTAAATATACCGGACAAAAATCGCCTGAAGACAAGGACATTGTTTTCGCTTAAGTTATGAGTACTAAACAAAATATTGGTGTAATTGGAAGTGGAAGCTGGGCGACTGCTATTGTAAAAATATTATCTAATAATTGCGACAACATCAATTGGTATTTTCGTAATGCGGATGACGTTGAATACATAAAAACCAATCACCACAATCCGAAATATTTAAGCTCTGTTGATTTTGACATTAAGAAAATAAATTTTTTCACCAATGTTAAGGAATGTATTTCAAAATCTGATATTGTTATTTTGTCAATTCCATCAGCCTTTTTACATACCAGTTTAAAGGGAATGGATAAAATTGATTTCAAAAACAAATTAGTGTTTTCTGCTATTAAAGGAATCATTCCTGAATATAATTTGATTGTGGGCGAATATTTGAATACGGTTTATGAAATTCCATTTGAGAATATTGGTGTTATTACAGGACCTTGCCACGCTGAAGAAGTAGCAATGGAAAAGTTGTCTTATTTAACTTTGGCTTGTTCTAAAGTAAGTAATGCAGAATTACTTTGTTCTTCTTTTAATTGTCGTTATATAAAGTCAACAGCAAGTGATGATATTTATGGAACGGAACTTTCAGCCGTATTAAAAAATGTAATTGCTGTTGCCGGAGGAATTTGTCATAGCCTTGGTTACGGAGATAATTACTTAGCAGTATTGGTTAGCAACGCTATTCAAGAAATAAAACGATTTGTAGATGCAGTTCATCCAATTGATAGAGATATAAAAGCTTCAGCTTATTTGGGAGATTTATTAGTAACCGCATATTCTCAATTTAGTCGTAACCGAATGTTTGGTGCGATGATTGGAAAAGGTTACGGTGTTAAGCAAGCGCAATTAGAAATGAATATGATTGCGGAAGGGTATTACGCTGTAAAGTGTGTTTACGAAATCAACAAAAAGTATAAAGTAGACATGCCAATCACCAATGCGGTGTACAATATTATTTACGATAATAAAGATCCTCGTCGCGAAATGAGTTTGTTATCCGAAAAATTATCTTAATTGAGAGCCTTCGCTAATATTATTTCTGTCTTATTTCATCCGCTGTTAATGTGCAGTTATGGTAGTTTGTTATTTTTCTTTTTTTTAAAAGGCTCCATTTATTATTATCTCACGCCAACTAATTTGAAATGGATTATCTCCGCTATGATATTTTCTTTTTCATTTATTCTTCCTGTTATCAATATTTACATTCTTTACCGCTTAAATAGAATAAGCTCTTTGCGTTTAGAAAATCAAAGTGAACGTACCTTTCCATATGTATTAACATCTTGTTTCTATTTTGGCTTGTTTTATTTGTTTTTAGATTTAAGCGTTTGGCCAAGTATTAAAGTGCTCATTTTTGGAGGAGGATTAGCGATTTTACTAACTGCAATCATAAATTTGAAATATAAAATTAGCGCGCACATGGTGGGCATTGGTGGATTGTTGGGTTCTTTAATTATTGTATCGTATGTTTTAAAGTACAATGCTGTTCCTCAAATTGCTTTTCTGGTTTTGTTGGCAGGCGTAATAGCCACTTCTCGTTTATATTTAAAGGCACACGAACCAAAACAAATTTATTCAGGTTTTTTTCTAGGGCTCTTAACACAGATTGTTGTGTTCTTGAGCTTTTTATTTTTTAATTTTAATTAGATTTTGAATTTAGTAACAGGCGCAACCGGTTTAGTAGGCTCACATTTGCTGCTTACATTGCTTCAGCAAGGGCAGTCGGTAATTGCTATGAAACGACCTTCCAGTAATATAAAGGAAGTGGAAGAAATCTTTTCGTATTACACTCCGGAATATAAAGAGCTATACAATAAAATTATTTGGCGCGAAGGAGACTTGGCCGACGTTTTAGGTTTTGACGAACTGTTAAAAGATGTAACAACTGTTTATCATTGCGCGGCTCTAATTTCTTTGTGTGATAAAGATAGAGATCAACTACTGAAAGCAAATAAAGAAGGAACGGCTAATTTGGTAAACGCTTGTATCTATAATAAAATTCAAGCTTTTTGTTTTGTGAGTTCAATCGCTACTTTACAAAACAAAGATATTAGAACAGATATCGATGAAAAAGTTTTTTGGAAAACCGCGCCTGGACAAAGCGCTTATTCACTGAGTAAATATTTAGCGGAGCAGGAAGTTTGGCGCGGAATGGAAGAGGGATTAAATACTGTAATTGTAAATCCTGGTGTTATTGTTGGTCCTGGTAACTGGGGTAGGGGCACCGGACAGTTAGTTTCATTAAGTGCAAAAGGTGTAAAATTTTACACTGAAGGTGTTACCGGTTTTGTTGGCGCTATTGATGTAGCCGGTGCGATGGTAGCCTTAGTAAACAAAAAAATATTTGGTGAACGTTTTATTTTGGTGGAGAATAATTATTCTTTTAAATATATTCTTGACGCAATTCATACAGAATTAGGAAAACCACTCCCAAAAATTAAGGCCGGAATGGCGCTTTTAACACTTGGCAAATGGTTCAGTTTTTTGATGCCAGTTGGGCAAAAACTCACCTCTTCAACCATTTCAGCCCTAAGCTCAAAAACCACCTTTTCCAATAAGAAATTGGGGCTGTTTTTAGATTATAAGTACACTTCTATCGACGAATGTGTTAAATTCGCATCTAAATGCTATAAAAACAGGGGTTAGCCGCCTTGAGTAACTATTTTAATATCAGGTTGTTAAAAAAGGCATTGGTAGTAAAAAAATTGGTTTTTGTATGTAAAATATATATCTTAGTCTACTAATTTAAGGTAGTTATATGCATATTGCCATCGCGGGGAACATTGGGTCAGGGAAAACAACTTTAACATCTTTACTTGCAAAGCACTATAAGTGGCATGCGCACTACGAAGACGCTGACGACAATCCTTACTTAAACGATTTTTATGAAGATATGCAACGCTGGTCATTTAACCTGCAAGTATATTTTTTAAATAATCGCTTCAGTCAGGTTTTAGATATCAGAAAAGGAAAACACACTGTTGTACAGGATAGAACTATTTATGAAGATGCATATATTTTTGCGCCTAATCTTCATGCAATGGGATTAATGACAACCCGTGATTACGAAAACTATTTTGCGTTATTTAAATTAATGGAGAGTTTAATTAAAGCTCCCGATTTAATTATTTATTTACGCGCATCAGTTCCTACATTGGTAAAACAAATTCAAAAGCGTGGTCGCGATTACGAAAACTCAATTCGTTTAGATTATTTAAAACGTTTGAACGAACGTTACGAAGCTTGGGCTACAACTTACGAATCAGGAAAATTATTAATCGTTGATGTGGATGATATTAATTTCAACGAGAACAAAGAAGATTTAGGTAAAGTAATAAGATTAATCGACAGTCAATTAAACGGATTATTTAAATAGATTTTGAGCGACGGTACACATAACGAAGAAGTATTTTTTAAAAATCATTTTTTAAAAGTAATGGATTCTTTGAAGAATGGCAGCGAAGTATTGCTGGCCTACGATGGTGTATTGAACGTTGATACAATTTCACGCTTGGAAACAGAAGTAGAAGGTAAAGTAACCGCACTTCAAATTCCTAAAGGTCCTTTAAAGAAAATATTTTTTATTTCGGTAGAAGCTTTACAAAACATGTTGATACATGGTGGTAAGGATGAACTAGGTCACCAACATAATTATTTCATTTTATCTAAGAGTCAAACTAAGGTTGAAATTGTAACAGCCAACTTAGTTCCTAATACTTCTATAGAGCGCTTAAAGAACGATGTAGAGCGATTAAATTCATTTGATGATCCTGCAGATTTAAAAGGATATTACATGGAGCATCTTGAGAAAAACGAGATTAGCGACAAAGGCGGAGCCGGCTTAGGATTTATTACAATTGCAATGAAGAGTGGTAACAAATTAGGTTACGCATTCGATCAAATAAGCGATAAACTTTCGCTTTTCATGTTAAAGTCTACAGTTAACTTAGAATAATCTTTTTTATTTAATGACAACCAGTAACCGTGCCATACTGTTTTTAACGTCATGGTATCCGGTTAATTCAAATCCTTCTCACGGAATTTTTGTAAGAAATCACGCTATTGCCTTATCACATTTTCAAACAGTAATTGTTGTTTATGCTTATGCTTGCGCTGAGGGACCTTACTTTAAAGTAGAACATAAAAACGTTAATGAGAATTTAACGGAGTACATTGTCAAATATCCAAAATCTTCCGGCGTTTTAAAATTTCTGAATTCATTTTTAAATTATAAGAAAGCACACCGTATTTTAATCGAGCATTTATTACAAAAGAAAACAAAAGTAAAAGCTTTGCAAGTGAATGTTATTTTTCCGGCTTCGGTTGTTTTAAGTTTGTATAAAAAACTATTCAGAGTAAAACATACCGTAGTAGAACATTGGAGTGGTTATTTGCCTGATGATGGAAGTTACAAAGGCTCTATCTTAAAACACTTTACAAAAAAATGTATTTCTGGGGCCTCAAAAATTTGGCACGTTTCCCATTATCAAAAAGCAGCTATGAACATGGCAGGTTTAAAGGGAAACTACGAATTGCTTTATAATGCCGTTAATGTAAAAACATTTCCTTTAAGCAATTGGAAACCGGAACGAATAAAATTATTACATGTTTCTTCTTTGGTAGAGAAAGAAAAAAATATTAGCGGAACATTCCGTGTATTTAAAAAACTGCAAGACCAAAATTTAGATTTCGATATTGTAATGGCAGGTGGTGATGGAAACGAATTGAGTTCTGCAAAAAAATTAGCTGAGCAATTAAAACTAAAAAACATTTCTTTTACCGGAAATTTACCTCCAGAAAAAATTTCTGAGCTCATGCAAAAAAGTTCAGCCTTAGTTTTATTTAGTAATTATGAAGGCATGCCTGTTGTTGCGCTCGAAGCTTTAAGTTGCGGACTGCCTGTTTTTTGTACTAAGGTTGGACAATTACCATTTTTAATTCGGGAAGATTATGGTGTTTCAGTAGAGAAAGATAATGAAGAGCAAATGGTAGAGTCTCTGAAAAAATTATTCAATAAAGAATATAATTTTGATTCTGCGGCTATGCATGAATTTGTGGTTAAGAATGCTTCGTACGAAGCAGTAGGCAAACAAATGAATGAATTTTATAAAGGTTAGATTAGTGTGTTAGATAGACTTACTAACTATATATTATTTTTTACCTTTTGTATTGCGGGTTGCACACCGTTATTGAAAAACGACAGAGGTAAATATATTACGTCTATTCCTCAAACACCCAAAACACTTGACATTCCAAAATATGCAAACGGTTATCCATTTACATATTGGCATTTTTGTAAGCAAAAGGAAAAACAATTAGGCTTGGAAAGTCCGGAAAGAACCATAGATAGTTTAAGATATAGAGTTTGGATCACTAATCCGATTGGGACAAAAAATCAATCTCATGGTTTAATAGAAATCAAGTATGATTCTTCTAAATGGACGGGTCGTCTGATACTTATGCGAGTAGATTTAGATGCTCGCCACCTAAGTGAAACAATTAATAAGTTTGACACATGGAATCTGACACCAAAAACAAGCTGGAATTCTATTATTGATAGCCTAATAAAATTAAAAATAGATTCCTTGCCGACGGACGAGAAAATCCAAAATTATTATACTGAAGACACTCGTTATAATAATAATGAAGCAACCTATTCTTTTGAATATTCAACAAGATCAAATTATAGGTTTTATCAATACAATAATATTTATAGAGTGCCGGATAAATTTTGGCAAGCTAAAAACGTAGTTTTAGTAGGTAATTTATTGGAAAGAGAATTCAAATGGGACAGCATCGCAAGGAAGTATTTCAAATTGAATTATTGATTCTTCAAATGCTTCTCTACAAAATCCGTTAATTCAATAAATTCTTCAACGCTTAATTGTTCCGGTCGCTGTTGAAACATGGGCGTTAAAAGTGAATCATCAATTGTAATGATGGGACGGATTGAATTCCTGATTTGTTTCCTTCTCTGATTAAAAGTTGTCTTTACTACTTTAGTAAAAAGATCTTCGTTACAAGATAAAGTGTGGCGTTTATTTCGTGTTAAACGAATTACAGCCGATTTCACTTTTGGCGGCGGTGTAAAAACATTTTCATTCACCGTAAATAAATATTCAATATCATAATAAGCTTGAAGCAATACGCTGATAATTCCATAAGTTTTACTTCCCGGCTTTTCTGCCAAACGCATCGCCACTTCTTTTTGAAACATGCCTACTACACAATCTACATCATGACGATGATCTAAAACTTTAAATAAAATTTGAGAAGAAATATTATAAGGGAAATTTCCCACAACATTAAATTTACCGGGAATAATGCTCTTGATATCAAACTCTAAAAAATCTTCCAGTAAAACATGTTCAGCAATATCAGGATAATGTTGTTTTAAATAAGGAACGGAATCGGTATCCACATCTAAAGCCCAGAAATTATTTTTCAATTCAGGTGCTAAATATTTGGTGAGAACGCCGGTGCCCGGACCAACTTCAATAACGGTTAATCCATTATTAACTGCTAGCAGAGAATCAACAATTTTTTTAGCGATGTTCTCATCATTTAAAAAATGCTGACCTAAATGTTTTTTGGCTCTGATGTGTTGGCTCATTTATTCTATAATCTCAAGCAATGTACGAAAAGCTGTAAACTTATCACCATACTTTTGTTTTACATCTGCTTGTAAAGCAGGAGCAAAATCTTTCTGGTATTTTTCAATATCAGACATGTGTTTAAATGTGTATTGAAAAGAGTAAGTATGTCCGGTATCATTTACATGAAGTACACGGATAATCTTACTTTCTACAAAACAGCCGCTTTTCATTACATCGGGTACATGAGCTTGTTTCATCCAATCGAGCCATTCGTCATGAACCGACTCATCAATATTTACGGTAACGTTATATATAAACATAAAATTTATTTTATTACAAAACTACGCATGCTTATGCTGCCGGCTTCCATGCCTTCGTATAAATACATTAAACTTTCTTTTTCTGTTTTTAAACCTAATGGGTAAATCATCGGTAAATAATGGTCGTTTGTTGGAATTGATAACAAGGCACTCTTTCCTAATTTTTCATATTCCAATAAAGGTTTAAAATCTCCTTTGTCTAATAAATTTTTTACTGTTGCATCAAACTCAATAGCCCAATCGTAACCAGTGTTAGGTTTACTAAAATCCACCATTCCTAAATTATGAACCAAATTTCCACTGCCAATTATTAAAACACCTTTATTTCTTAAATAACCTAATTGTTTCGCTAATTCAAAATGATACGAAGCGGGTTTGTAATAATCAACACTCAATTGAAATGTTGGAATATCAGCAGCAGGATACATGTGTTTTAAAATTGTCCATGCACCATGGTCTAAACCCATTGAGTTGTCAGCTTCAATTTTTGTATGCGTAATTTTTTCTTTTACCTCTTTTGCTAATTCGGGCGCACCAATTGGTTCGTATTTTATTTTATACATTTCCTCAGGGAAACCACCAAAATCATAAATAGTTTTTGGATTAGGATTTGTAGAAACAAAAGTACCACGCGTTAACCAATGCGCCGATACAACTAAAATAGCTTTTGGTTTTGAAATTGTTTTTTGAATGTTGTTTAAAGTTTTTGTAAAAGCATTATCATTTAAAGCATGCATAGGATTACCGTGACCAATAAAAATAACGGGCATCTTATCGGTGGTTTCGCCTTTACCTAATTCGTTTAAAACGGTTTCTGCTTTTGTAACGATTGGTGTAGCCATAAGGAGTGATAATGATTGTATGAATTTTTTCCTATCCATTGTTTAAATTATCGCCACGCAATGTTCTGTAACGTTTGCGGGCTTCCACTACGTAAATACTTCCGGGGTATTTTGTTAACACCTCTTGATAGCTTTGTTTTGCTTTTTCAATATCTTTTATTTTTTTCTCGTAAAGCTCTGCCAATTTGAACTGTGCGTCATCGCCGTACAATTCAGTGGGATAATATTCTAAAATATCTTTATACATTTTCTCAGCTTCCGGATATTTCCCAAGCTTTGTATATATTTCTGCTTTCTTAAAATTAATATCATCACCTAAAGTATGCACCGGAAAAACTTTATTAATGCTATCCATTTCCGCAATAGCTTCGGTGTATTTGTGTTGCAGAATTAGTAAATCAGCAGCCGAAAAACGTGCTAAAGGTGCAGCATTTGTATCCACACCAATTGCATCTGTAATAATTAAAGATAAATCTAAAGCATCATTTGCAATTAATTTTGTTGTGGAACCTTTTAAGACATTAGCTTGAGTTTTTGCCCAATTAAAATCAGCAGCGTAATAACTGAGTTTTGCGTTTCTGAATTTTGCTTCTTGACCGATAGGCTCAAATTTAAAATCTTTCTCCACCTGAGAATATAAAAGAGACGCGTCCCAAATTGTATTTTTAATTAAATGAATATCTCCTAATTGAATTTTAAATTCTGCTTTAGTTGTCGCATCAATTCCCGGGTTACTGATTAATTCTTCAATTAAAGTTATTGCAGCATCAGGCTTGTTTAAATAATAGGTTTGAAGTTTAGCTAAATTGGAAACCAAAAAATTACACAACTGACTTCCTTTATATTTTTCAACCGCCTTAATAAATTTATTTTCGAGTGCAATTAATTCTTCAGGGGCTGCATTTGCTTTTTGAGTGAGGTATTGATAATCACAATTAATTAAATCAATGCTGGCCAAATCATAATAGCTATACTTATCACCTTTATCAATGACGTATTGAAAACTTTTTTGTGCAGTTTCATATTGCTCGTTGCTAACACAAAGTTTAGCTAAGTCGTACAAACGGCGACCGTCTTCTTTCTGGCGTTTATCTAATGCTTTACTTTGTGTAAAGGCACCTTCAAAATCTTTTTGTTGTTTCTGAATAAAAATTAAAAATTCAGGAAAAACAATTTTATCAGGATGTTGTTGAATGCGTTTTATTAATTCTTGTTTTAGAATTGGGTTTTTAAATCCGCCTTCTTCCTCATCGTAACCTAAAGAATTTTGTAAAAAATTCTGTGCTGTGTATAATTCACTTTCTTTAAATTCAATCGCATCGAGGTATTCATTAATCATGGCTTTTAAATCACCTTTACGTTTGTATACTTCAGCGATTTCATAATAGTAGGGATATTCTGGTGTTTGTTTACGGCCTTTTTTATAAGTATCAATCGCGTAATCGTAAAGTTGTTCTTCCATAAAAGCAAAAGCCAGCTGTTGAATAAAGGCTTGTGCAGGTACAACTTCTTTTAAAGCTTTCTGGTAATTTTCATTTTCTTTTTTAGTATCGTTTTGAGCTTTATAAAGTTTTGCAATTTGAATGTAAACGTTTACGTTTTGGGGATTGCGTTTTAAAATTTTCTTACAAATTTTTTCGGCACGGCTATAATCTTTTGCTCCAACTAAGCCGGTGTAATAGTAAGTGTACCATTGTTCAGGCGATTTGTCAAATAGTTTTTCTAAATAAGTATTGGCTTTATCATATTCTTTTTGCTCCAAATATTGCATGGCCAATTTATCATCATTATTCTTTTGGGAAAATAAATTCAGACTGATAAAAATAATCAGCAAAGAGAAAATGGAATATCGACTTAAAAAAAGCAAAATAGAATGTAAGTAAAGTTAGTTAATTTAAAGGGTGATAGAAACAGTGGTATCTAAATTAATGTTAATCAAGCTTCCTGTTTTAGAAAAATGTTTTATTGGAGAATGTGCGTGAGCGATTGTAGTGGAAAGCCCGGAGCCTGAAGGGCGAGGACTTGTAACGTAAAGCGCGACCCGTAAGGGGCACGCCCAAAATGTTTAGTTTAAAACAAACGTAAGAAGAACTTCTTTACCGTTTTGATTGAATTCTACTTTATCAGCTAAGTGTTTCATTAAAAAAACACCGCGTCCATTTATTTTATCGATGTTATTTGGGTCGGTAGGATCGGGGAGGCCATTATAATCAAAACCATTTCCTTCATCGCTAACCGAGAAGGTGAGTTTTTTTTCCATATTCTCAAAACCAATTTGAACAGATTTTGAAGGATTGTTTTGGTTACCATGTGAGATGGCATTATTCACAGCTTCAGTAACAGCAATTAAAATATTTCCGAAATTATCTTCGCTTACATTATAAATTTCGCAAACGTCTTCAATAAGTCGTTCAACTAATCTTAAATTATCTGATGATGATTCTATTTTAAGTTTCTGTCCCTTCGCCGGTATCATTTACTCACACTATTAAAATAATTATTTACCTTCTCTTTATAAAATGGTGTTAAACTTGGCGGAACCGTGTTTAAGAGTTCCAGTTCTTTTTCTTTCATTCTTTTATACTCTAAAAACTGGCTAGGGTTACTTAAATTCGCATTTTTTGCCTCATTACTTTTCCTTTTTTCGTCCTGCTCGCGCTCTCTTTCAGCCTTTTCGCTTTCTAATAATTTGGTCAAAATATCTTCCTGACGCTTAATGGTTTCTTGCGTAATTGCCTTATTTACAATGTCTTTCTCGGTTTGTTCCATCATATCAGCCAGATTTCCGCCGGGGTTTTGACCCTTATTTTTCATCTGATCCATCATTTGCATTAATTGTCGCCTCAAAGCCTCTTGCTGAGCCGCCATTTTAGCCAATTGTTCGGAGGTTCCGGGCATCATATTAGGCATTTGACCTTGTTGACCACCAGGCATTCCCATTCCGGGTTTTTGCCCTGGCTTCTCACCTGGTTTTTGTCCTGGTTTTTCTCCGGGTTTCTGACCTTTTGCTAACTGTTCTTTTAATTGCTTGAGTTGTTCATTTAATTGTTTTTGCATTTGGCTCATGCTTTGTCCGGATTTTGGAACTTTGCCATCTCCCGGTTTTTTTGGTTTTTTACATTTACCACTGCCTTCGCCTTTTTGTTCTTTTTTATTTTTTTGATTGGCTTGCATTTTTTCTAACTCCTCATTTAGTAACAAGGCCAGATTATTTATTGAGGTCATAGAACCTTGCATACGCATGGCTGCATCACTCGGAATTCTATCTGCTAAAGCTTGCACCGTTTTTTTCATGTTATCGTTAATCGAACTTATTTCGCGATTAACGAAGGCGCTGATTTGTGGAGCGCGTTTGCTTAAAGCCAATAAACTATCTTCAATAATTTTTGAATCATCTTGCAGCTTTTTTTGTTGCTGGGGAATTTTAGTGTACTGAGGATTATCAACTCTTGTTTTTGGCAACGTTTTAATTAAATCTTCTTGCGAGAAAGATAAGTTCAATAAGTTTTCTAAAATCTGACGGAGTGCTGCGGCATTTTCTTCTTCCTCTTTTTCTTCCATTTCCTCCATTGCTGCTTCCATCTTCTCTTTCATCTCACTCATTTCTTTCTCTGCTTCTTTTTGAGACTTGGAGGCGTTCTTCTTGCTGTTCTTACTTAATTGTTCAGAACTGTTTTGCATTTCCTCACTGGCTTTTTTCTCGTCTTCTTTTGTGTCAGGCAATTTATTGGGTTGTTCTAATTCGGCGTTCTTTTTATCTAAATCTTTTAACTCTTCTTTTAATTTATCAAATTCTTTTGCAATCTCATCTTGTTTTTGTTTTAATTCTTTACTATCGGGAGATTTGTTATCCTTATTATCCTTATTTTTTTCATCAGCATTCTTGTTGTCTTTGTTTTCAGGATTTTTTGCATCCTGATTTTTGTTTTCGTTATTTTTATCATCAGGCGTTTTTCCATCCTGTTTCTTATCGTCAGGATTTTTGCCGTCTTGTTTTTTGTCATCAGTTTTCTTGCCGTCGTCCTTTTTCTCTTCCGTGTCTTTCTTTCCTTCGGTTTCTTTATTTAATTGTTCTTCTTTCTTCACTAACTCATCTAATTTATCAATAGCTTGTTGTAATTTTTGTTCTACTTCAAATTGTTTAAAGGCTTCAAGAGCTCGGTCTAACTCTTTTTCAATATCCTTATTACTCAATTTCATTTCTTCAATTTTCTGTTGGATTTGGTTTTTATCCATTTGGTCCATCAGTTTCTGAAGTTCATCAAACATCTTTTTCATTTCCGGCGTCATCACATTCTCCATCAACTTCTCTAATTGCTTTTGCTTTTCAAGAATAGATTCATCCTGCTGCGACATCTCGCTTTGCATTTGATTATTTTGTTGATTCTCCTGTTTCACCTCATCAATTTTTTTCTCCAAACTTTTTTGTTTGTTGAGGATATCTTCAATTTTCTTTTTTTCTTCCCAGCCCAATTGTTTTTTGTCGTTCATTTTTTTCGACAAGGCATCTAATTCTTTTTGAAGTTCTTTTGCTTTCTTAATACTTTCGTCTAAGTCTTTTTTAATTTCCTCATTATTTTTTCCGGCAGCTTCGGCCACTTCTTCAGCGGTTGGTGCTTTAAAGGCCATCACTTTTGTTTTAGCAGGCTTCGAACCATTCACGCCATCATTATCCCACACTTCAAAATAGTATTCAATTTTATCGCCCGGCTTTAATTCGAAAGCGTTGGCATCAAAATAATAATAGTAAGCTTGTGAGATTTGATTTTTGCTAACCCCTAAAATGTTTTCGCCTGTTTTTTGACTCGAATTTCCTAAAGAATCAGTGGTGTAATGTGTGTAATGAAATGCGAGTTTATTAAAACCATAATCGTCTTTAATACTACCGCTAAAGTAAATGCTTTTGAAATTAGTTGAATCTGTTTTTTCACTTACATCAATATACGGTACCTGATCTATTAAAACATTTATCCCGTAATTCACGGAATCGCCATAAGTACTAACAAATTGATTTTTTGTTTTTACGTAATACGCTGTGCTGTGTAATAATAATTTTGAGAAAGTGAATTTATCTTTTGCTGATTCATTTAAATTGAAAGTGGTATCGCTAAAACCTAAAAATAAATTGTTGGTGTTCTTAGTATTAAAATCCCACTGAATTTTTGTGCCTTGCGGAACTTGTAAATCGCCGCTGTTAGTTATTGTTTCATCTTTTTTATTTAAGTAGGCAGGATATTTTAATTTCACGCTGAATTGCATCAACGAAGGTTTCGGCATTACTTCTAATTTGTAACCTTTAGAATTATAACCTGCGCCACTCAATAAAAAATCAGTTGAGTTTTGTACATTTTTGAAGGTGTAATTAAAGGTGATGTTGTTTTCCTTCTCTAATTTAAATTCGCTACCATCAATTTTAATAAACAACTCATTGGGAATTTCACTTCCGGTTAATTTTACCTGCAATACAAAATCTTGTTGCTGCATCGTTTTTAACTCGTTGTTTTGAATATTAAACGTAAACGGTGCCTCAGTTTCAAAATAAGTTTGGTGATGCATTAACCGCTCGGTACTTTTTGAAATAATATTTGGCCAAATAACAGCAATACCAATGGTTAAGAAAAGTGGCGGCAAAGCGTATTTCAAATATTTTTTATTATCAGCAATGTTAATGGCCGATGAAAACGGAACGGGCTTTAATTCATTTATTTTTTGATTGATGCTTGCAAACAATAATTCATCTGATCCGCTTAAACTTTTTTCGCTTTGTAATTGAAGTACGTTTAAAAGTTTATCCTGCACACTTCCAAAATGCGTTCCGATAATAGCAGCCGCTTCTTCGTAAGAAATAGTTTTGCCGTAACGTTGTAATTTTAATAGAGGGACTGCAATAAATTTTACCAGAACAAAAATGCTTGTCGCTAAAAAAGAATAAAATAAAATGCTTCTGACTGCAATATTGAACTCACCCAAATATTCTAAAAGCACAACAACTAAAAAAGCACTAACCAGTAATCCACTCGAATACAAAACCCCTTTTATTAATTGGTTTTTGTAATACTTGCGGATGAATTCATCAAGCTTATTAATTAGTATGTTGTTTTCGTTCTTCATTTAGTTCGACCCCTCTGGGGTCGTGGTGTTGTGAGGGCATTCTTGTTCTATAAACATTTGACCCCTCCAGGGTCGTTTGATATTCTTTTTGTCGTTTTATTTTACATGACCACTTGAGGTCGGGTTGTGTTTCTGTTGTATGTTTTCTCGTTCTATAAACATTTGACCCCTTGGGGTCGTTTTGATATTCTTTTTGTTTTATTTTTTCATGACCGCAATTGAGGTCGGGTTGTGTTTCTGTTGTATGTTTTCTCGTTCTATAAACATTTGACCCCTTGGGGTCGTTTTGATATTCTTTTTGTTTTATTTTTTCATGACCGCAATTGAGGTCGGGTTGTGTTGCTGTTGTATGTTTTCTTGTTCTATTAACATTTGACCCTTCCGGGGTCGCTAATTATTTTGTTTTATTTTTTGATGACCCCAGAGGGGTCAAATGTTTGTAAAAAGCATCTCCACCAAACTTCCGACCCCAGAGGGGTCGAACTGCTTCTATTCTTTAGATGCAGAAAGAAGACGCTTTACACAAATTTACTAAACGATTCTGTTAAAAGATAGGGGGGAGAGGTTTTTAGGAACTTTAACAAAAAACCCCGAATCTCTTCGGGGTTTCAGTATTATATCACAATTTCATCGCCGTCCTTATTCAGGAATTTGAAGTCCATAAAGCCATAACTGGCCATGGCTTGAATATTGATCTTTGCTTTATAAGTTGAAGCCCATTTCTTTAGTAAACTCTTTTTAAATAAACTTCCTTTTGTAATGAAAGCTTCAATATAAGGGTGAACATTCAGCGTTAATTTTTTCTCGTTTTGTTCCTGAATCACGAAACGCATGGCGTTTTCAATTTGATCAACAAACAATAAACTTGGTTGTATTTTTCCGCTTCCGTTACAAGCTGGACAAGTTTCTAAAACCTCAACATTAACTTCAGGACGTAAACGTTGACGAGTAATTTGAATTAAACCGAATTTACTTGGCGGCAAAATATTATGTTTTGCACGGTCGGTCTTCATTTCTTCCTTCAGCTTGTCGAATAACAATTTGCGGTTTTCCTGATTGTGCATGTCAATAAAGTCAACCACAATAATTCCACCCATATCACGAAGTTTTAACTGGCGCGCTACTTCAATAGCAGCTTCCATATTTACTTCAAATGCGTTTTGTTCTTGTGTGTTATCGCTTTTTGCACGGTTACCGCTGTTCACATCAATTACGTGAAGCGCTTCAGTATGTTCAACAACTAAATAAGCTCCGGTTTTCATGTGAACGGTTTTCCCGAACAATGATTTTATTTGTTTCTCGATACCGAAGTGATCGAAAATAGGAACTTTAGTATTATCGTAAAATTTAGCGATGCTTTCTTTTTCAGGAGCAATGCCACGGATATAAATTTTTAACTCGTCAAATAATTTTTTGTCGTTAACATGAATGTTGTTAAACGATGCATTTAAAAAATCACGGAGAATAGCGTTAGTTCTGTCAACCTCACCTAAAACGCGGTGTGGCGGCTGAGCAGTTTTTAATGTTTTATAGCATTCGTCCCAACGGGCAACTAATTCGTTAAGGTCGTTTTCTAATTCGGTAACTGATTTGCTTTCGGCAACGGTACGCACAATTACACCAAAGTTTTTTGGTTTAATAGTTTGCATTAATTGCTTTAAGCGGTTTTTTTCTTCGAAATTTTTAATTTTTGAAGACACTGAAATTTTATCGGCGAACGGAATTAAAACTAAATAACGTCCGGCTAAAGAAATTTCTGAAGTAATACGTGGTCCTTTTGCCGAGATTGGTTCTTTGGCAACCTGAACTAAAATTTGTTGTCCGCTTTTTACAATCTCATTAATCTTACCTTCTTTTTTAATGTCGGGTTGATTTTTGAAGTACATGAGGTTACTCACGTTTTGTTTGCCTGAACGAACTTGTTCAACGTATTTGTATAAAGAATTGGCCTGCGGCCCAAGGTCGAGGTAATGCAAAAAAGCATCTTTCTCATATCCTACATCAACAAAGGCAGCATTAAGTCCGGTCATAACCTTCTTAACCTTACCAAAGTAGATATCGCCTACCGAAAATTTGGAGTTATTCTTTTCTCGATGAAGCTCAATTAAACGTTTTTCATTTAACAGAGCTATAACAACTTCGTTAGGCGTTGAATTGATAACTAAATCGTAATTCACGCTCTAAATATTTTTAGTTAATACAAGCAACAAAAACGGAATGAAGCTAAGCTTTCCCGTATGTTGCAAAAATTCAATAGCCATCTCGTTAAAACGAGATGGCATTTAATTACTTTTTCTTATGACGATTTTTTCTCAAACGTTTTTTGCGTTTGTGGGTCGCCATTTTATGTCTTTTTCTTTTCTTTCCGCTTGGCATAATACTATTTATTTAAATTATTTTTTAATTGCTGTATATACTTTTCAATTTCTTCTCTGGTCATAGCATCATCGGTTTTCGATTTATACTTTTCCAGTACTTCAATAGTTTTTTCTTTTTGCCCCATTTGTTCGTAAGCATCGGCTAAGTGTAAGTAAGCTTCAATATAAGTTGAATCTATCTGAATCACTTTTTCGAAACGCTTAACTGCTCTGTCCCATTGTTGCGACCTCACCGAGAAAAAAGCGAAGTTTAACTGAAGGGTAACATTGTTGCTATCGGTTTTTTCAATTTCCCTTAGCATGCTGATACCTTTCATCGGATCTGGTGAACCTTCCACTAAACAAGAGGCTAACATAATTTTAGCATCCGTGTTGTTGGGTTCCAGTTTCAAACCTTTATCGTAACAACGTATTGCACTTGAATACAATAATGGAATTTCTTCAGGATCTTTAATGAAACGTACCGAGTAATAATAACGGTCGCCGGCTTTAAACCAATCAACTGCTTTATTAATAGTGTTTACTTTTTGTTCGAAATAAAACGACGCAATATCAGGGCGTTTGTTTTTATCCCAAAAAGCAACAAGACTATCTAAATTTTTGTCTTCGGCTTTTGGTTTTAAGTCGTTACTTAAATTACCTAAAGCTGTTTTTACAAAAACCTCAATAGTTCCGGTGTTATCTCCTGATACGTTGGTTAAATTTTCTTTAACCGTGGCATCAGAATTTTTTGGAGCAAAATATAAAAGAACGGACAAAACAACAGCCGCTACAATAAGTAAAAGCTGTGTCTTTTTAACTTTAGTCATTTAACTAGTCGTCGTTTTTTGGTTCAGGTTCTGCAACCTTAACGTTTTTCTTAACTCTTTCAGAGAATGTTTTCGCAGGTTTAAATGCCGGGATAAAGTGTGCCGGAATTACAACCGTTGTATTCTTAGAAATGTTACGTCCAATTTTTTCAGCGCGTTTTTTTACAACAAACGTTCCGAAACCTCTCAGGTATACGTTTTTACCTTCAATCATGGCGTTACGAATGGATTTCATAAATGCTTCTACAGAAGCTTGAACGGCAATTTTCTCAATGCCAGTCTTTTCAGAAATCTCGTTTACAATGTCAGCTTTAGTCATTTTACAAAGTATTTAAAATCAATAATTTGAATATTCAAAAATGGGAGGCAAAGATAGTATTAATTATATAACTGAAAAATAATTAGTTAAAAATTATTTTAGATTTGCTGTTTCAACATGGATTTTTTCGGAAAAAGGCTTTTAAAATGGTATAAAATTAACAAAAGGGACCTCCCCTGGAGGGGCATAAACGACCCTTATAAAATCTGGTTATCGGAAATTATTTTGCAGCAAACACAAGTGGTTCAAGGACTTGCGTATTATTTAAAGTTCGTAAAACACTATCCCAATGTTAAGCTTTTAGCTAAGGCGCCCTCAGATGAGGTAATGAAACATTGGCAAGGGCTTGGATATTATTCTAGAGCCCGGAATTTGCATGAAGCGGCTAAATTGGTGGCTAATAAGCATAAAGGGGTCTTTCCAAAAACTTACGATGAAATAAAAGAATTAAAAGGAGTGGGCGATTATACGGCAGCCGCAATTGCAAGTTTAGCTTTCGATTTGCCTCATGCAGTTGTGGATGGGAATGTGTATCGCGTTTTGAGCAGAGTTTTTGGAGTGGATCTTCCGATAGATAGCGGCGAAGGAAAAAAATATTTTCAAAAGCTCGCTGATGAATTACTGAATAAAAAAGAAGCGGCTAATTACAATCAGGCGATTATGGAATTTGGGGCTTTGTATTGCAGGCCTGTAAATCCGGATTGCGCTTCATGTATTTTTAATGATAAATGCCTTGCGTTTCAAAAACAAATGGTAAGCGAACTTCCATTTAAATCGAAAAAGACAAAAGTACGCGACCGCTATTTTAATTATATAATATTCAGATTTAAAAACGATATATATATAAGTAAGCGAATCAAAAAAGATATCTGGCAGGATTTGTATGAGTTTTATTTAATTGAATCGGATAAAAAACAAAAGACTGACGCCATTTTAAAAAGTAAACAACTATCTGAAATTACAAGTGCGAAAAACATGATTTTGAAATCGGTTTCGCATGAGTATAAACATGTGCTTTCACATCAAAATCTTCACACTATATTTTATAGTATTGAGTTGAAGTCGCCCCTTAAAACAAAGCTGTTAAAAAAAGTAAATATCAGCTCTATTAATAAGTATGCTTTCCCCCGATTAATAGAAAAGTATTTAAAAGATGAGAATATCATTAAATAATTCTATTTTTGGTATGATTATTGAATTTATACAATTATGAAAAAATTAATTTTAAGTCTGTTAGTTGTTGTTGGTTTAACTGCCAATGCACAAACCTACAAAAGCAAAAAAGACGCAAGCAGCGTTCATTTTTTATCAAAATCTCCTTTAGAGGATATTGAAGCAACTAATAAAAACCCATTAGCAGCTTATAAAGTTGAAAGTGGAGATTTACAATTTGCGGTTGTGATGTCACAATTTAAATTTAAAGCTGCTTTAATGGAAGAGCACTTTAACGAGAATTATATCGAAACTGATAAGAAAGTTGTTGATGCGGCGGGCGTAGACACATATCCTAATAGAACAGCAACCTTTAAAGGAAAATTAAACGAGAAAATTGATTTAACTAAAGACGGCGAAAATAAAGTTACTGTTACCGGAAAAATGACTTTACACGGTGTTACGAAAGATGTTACTACCGAAGGAACTATTACCAAAAAAGGAGATGATTTGATTGTGGTATCGAAATTTAAAATAAAGGTTGCGGATTATAACATTAAGGTACCTTCTTTATATGTACAAAACATTGCTGAGGTAGTTGATGTTAATGTCAACATCACTCTTGAACCATTTGTTAAAAAATAATTGTTACTCTATTTTATGCGAAAGGACTGATATATTTCAGTCCTTTTTTTATATTTGAATGTTTAAACACCAACCTATGAGATTATCTATACTTTTTTTGTCGTTATTATTTAGTTTTTCTGTTTTCGCTCAGGAAGATTTGTTGAGTTTGGTAGAAGATAAAAAAGACGACAAACCTAAAAAAGTGTATGCCACTTTTAAAACCTACAAATTAGGTAATGCTCAAACTATTGAAACAGTAAAGAAGAGCAATCTTGATTTCCGCATCTCTCACCGTTTTGGAAATGTGTATGATATGAATAATGGTGATAATGCTTTAAACGAAGCAGCTCACTCTTATTTTGGTTTTGATAATGCAAGTGATATCCGTTGGTCGTTTGATTATGGTGTAACTGATAATTTAACTATTGGTATTGGTCGTAGCCGTTTCCGCGAAACTTATGATGGAAGTATTAAATGGAAATTATTAAGTCAGAAAGAAAAATTTAAAGTTCCTGTTTCGGTCGCTTTATTTTTAGATATGGGTTACACCTCAGTAAAATCAGATGAATTATATTCAGGCGTTATAAAAGATTTTGAGACCAATGATTTACACCGTTTCAGTTATTTTTCGCAATTAATTATTGCAAGTAAAATAAATAAATGGTTATCTGTTGAGGTTTTGCCTTCTTACTTACACCGTAATTTTATTGCTCAGCGTATTAATACAGAGAATTCTTCTGAAGATGTGAATGGATTATTTTCTTGTGGATTTGGTGCTCGTATAAAAGTGACTAAACGTTTAAGTTTAATCGGCGATTACTTTTATAACTTCTCTCCTTTTTATCAAAACAATACTTCAGCATTTAATCCATTGGCTTTAGGTTTTGAAATGGAAACAGGTGGACACGTATTCAGCATGTTCTTCACCAATTCATCTGCACTTATCGAAAATAGTTTTATTCCATATACTAATGATACCTGGAGTAAGAGCCAGGTTAAATTTGGTTTCTGCATTTCAAGAACATTCGCACTTTAAAATTTTTAATTTATGATAATGGGTTTGGTGCTTTATACAAACCAAATAATAACAGGCTTAACTTATGAGCCTCTGTTTAAAAATCATTTATTAAAACCCATTCACGACACGGCTATTTTTAATAATGCACAAACACTTTATTGGCCATCCATTGTTTTATTTATTGCTCTTTGTTTGTTGGTATTATTAAAAGCTACTTCACCACAAAAAACATTTAGAGTTTTAAACGCAGCCTACAGTTTACAAGTGGCGCATCAAATTGAGCGTGAGGATTACGGTCCTTTAAAGCGAGTTTCAATTGTATTAAGTGTAGTGTTTGTTTTAATTACTGCGTTTTTATTTTACAAACTCAATTTAATTTTCGGGTCGGTTCTTAGTAAAAACGGAGGCTTCTTTCAGTATCTGTTTTTTGTAATGGTAATAATATTAACCTACTCAGTAAAACTTATCGGGTCTAACATAATTGGTTATGTTACACAAACCTCAAACATCTTCAACGATTATATTAATAACACATTAATCATCAATCAATCGATAGGGGTAATACTATTGCCGGTAATGATAATTGTAGAGCTGGCGCCCGTCAACCCTGTATGGATTGTTTTCCCAGCCACATTATTCCTTGTTTTAGGCTATGTATTAAGGCTTTACCGTGGTTTTTTGTATGCCGGGATACAACAGGGTGTGGGCTTGTTACAATTATTTGTTTATCTTTGCGCTTTAGAAATTTTACCATTGTTGGTTTTAATAAAATTTTTAGTAGTTAATTTTTAATTTTTATGGCGGTTAAAAAAGCAAAATCGAAGTCTTTAAAGAAGGGCGGAGGCAAAGCCAGAAAATTAAAAGCTGTGAAAAAACCTGCAGCTAAAAGTAAATCATCAAAAAAGCCGGTTAAGAAAAAGCTGTTAAAAGCGAAAAAAGCTGTTAAGCCTAAAAAAATAGTTGCTAAAAAAACAGTAGTTAAACCCGCAAAAAAAATAATTGTAAAAGCGATAAAGCCGGAAAAAATTCAAAAGGAAGAAGTAGTTGTTGTAAAAAAGGAGAGAAAGAATGCTAAGCAACCTTTGTATGTTCCGCCACCACTTCCGGTAATTGAAATCAGCAATCATCCTAAAACGAGAGTAAAAAATATTTTGGTATCACAACCAAAACCCGATAACGATAAAAACCCTTACGTTGAGTTAGCGCGAAAGCATTCTTTATTTATGCACTTCCGCCAATTTATAAAAGTTGAAGGGGTTTCGGCTATTGATTTCAGAACACAGCGTGTAGATATTTTATTGCATCAGGCAGTAATTTTAACCAGTAAGCAATCGGTTGATCATTATTTCCGTGTATGCAACGAAATGCGCATCACGGTTCCTGAAACCATGAAGTATTTTTGTATCAACGAACAAACCGCTTATTATCTTCAAAAATATATTCAGTATCGTAAGCGTAAAATATTTTTCGGTCACGGTACCATTATTGATTTGGTTGATGTGATTCGTAAGAACCGTGACGAGAAATTTTTATTACCGGTATCTGATGTTCACAAAGAACAAATTGTGGATTTCCTTGACGAACTTCAAATTCAGTATACAAAAGCAGTAATTTATAAAACTGTTTCGGCTGATTTATCTGATATTAAAAATCTAAATGATTATGATGTGTTGGTGTTTTTTACGCCGGCAGGAATAAAATCACTGAAAAACAATTTCCCTAATTTTAAACAAGGTAATACACGAATTGCAGCTTTTGGTCATGCTACTGCGCAATGTGTAAAACAGTTGGGATATCGTTTAGATGTTTTTGCGCCGAACCCTCAGAATCCGAGTATGAGTGGTGCTTTGGATGCTTATATTAAAGAAGCGAATAAGCGTTAAGCCCACACTTTTGTGCCCTCAGTACAATTGGTACAGATATCAATTTCTTTACGTGATTTTAAAATAGATTTTCTGAAATTGTTATATCCATCCGATAACCAAACTCCTTTAAAAGTTTGATTTTTTAAATCGCCTAATTGATGTTTCGCATCTTTATCAAAGCAACACGGAACAACTAATCCATCCCATGTAATTACACAGCCACTCCACATTCGCCAGCACTGGTTTAATAATTTATTTTTGATTGACCACTTACCATCATTATTTTTTTTGTAGCGCGAATAAGTTTCGTTTTCAGGAATCAAATCATTTCCATTTTCAAAATCATAAACCTGTGCGGTTTTTAATTTCACGTCATCTACTCCAAGCTCTTCAGCAAGTTTGTAAATGTCTGCAATCTGATGTTCGTTAGGTTTCACAACCAAAAATTGAAATACAATAAGCGGCCGTTTGCTGTTCAATTGTTTGCGCCATTTTACAATGTTTTTGGTGCCTTCAATAACTTTGTTGAGGTCGCCACCAATTCGGTATTGCTCGTAAGTTTCCTGAGTGGTGCCATCAACCGAAATAATTAATTTATCTAACTGACTTTCAATAGTTTTCTTAGCATTTTCATCATTTAAGTAATGGGCATTTGTGCTGGTTATGGTAAAGATTCCGTTTTCGGAAGCGTGTTTAACCATATCTAAAAATTTAGGATTTAAATAGGGTTCGCCCTGAAAATAGAACGTGAGATTTACGAGTGTGCTTTTAAGTTCTGCAATAATTTTTTTGAAAAAATCCTGGTCTAACATTCCTGTTGGGCGGGTAAATTGACGGAGGCCACTTGGGCATTCGGGGCATCTCAAATTGCAACTGGTTGTAGGTTCGATGGAGATGCTGATGGGCATCGATTTAATAAATGGCTTTTTGTAAATTTTTGATACATAGTAAGATGTGAAAACCCGCGCGGCGTTTATTATTTTTCCAAAACTTAATTTGGCAAGTATGAGCTTAAATTCTTTCAAAATTCACAGGTCATTTCAAAGGTAAGAATAAGCGTCCTTAAAACTAATCTTTCCATCTAAAATAAACTTAATCGAAAGAAAATTGACATTGGTCAGAAAGCCCTTATTTAGAATAATTATAAATTAACAAATGTGTTAAAATAATTTAAATTTTACGATTTAATTCTCACAACTTCTGCTAAATTTGCCCCAATTAAACTGTCATTATAGTGTCATTAAGCAAACTAAACCCCGGGAATTCTTCCTGTAAAAATATGAATAGCCGTATGTTTCATTTTTCCTTCAAATCTTTGCTGACTGTAGCAATGATGTTTGTGCTGTTTTCAGGCAACATCAACGCACAAGACGGAGCAAAATTGTTTAAGCAAAACTGTGCAGTTTGTCACGCTTCGCACACTGATCAAAAATTAACCGGTCCGGGCCTAAAAGGCGTTTTCGATCGCGCTCCAAAAGGCGATTGGATGGCTAAGTGGATTTTGAATAACGAAAAGTTAATCAAAGGCGGAGATGCTTATGCCAACAAAATTTTTACTGAGAACGGTAAAGCTGCAATGACTGTTTTCGAAGGTCAGTTAAACGACAAAGATGTTGATGCAATCATAGCATTCTTACAAGCTCCTGCTCCTGTAGTTGGTACTCCAAAAGGTGATCCAAATTCTGGTGGTCCTGTTGCTGATCAAGTAAAGCCAGGTATCGAGCCTCTTTATTTTGTGTTAGGTGTAATTGTTCTTTTAGCAATTATGATTACTACTTTCCGCAGCGTTCGTACTTCATTACAAAACTCTGCTAACCGCACTGAAGGAAAACCTGAAAATCCTGAAATGACTTTCATGGAAGAAGCAAAAGGTTGGATGTCAAGTAACCGCCGTTTAGTTGGTGTGTTCTGCATCGTTCTTGGTTTTATGGGAATGAAAAGCTGTTGGGATGCTTGTTATGATATCGGTGTTTATTACGATTGGGAAACGGACAAAGGATATCACCCTGAACAACCAATAAAATTCTCTCACAAAATTCACGCTGGCGACAACGAAATTGCTTGTCAATATTGCCACAACACAGTTGAAAAATCACGTCACGCAGGTATTCCTTCAGTTAACGTTTGTATGAACTGTCATAAAGGAATTCAAGAAGGTCCTACAACCGGAAAAACTGAAATCGCAAAAATTTATACTGCAGCAGGTTTCGATCCTTCAACAGGAAAATACGATGAATCAAAATCAAATCCATTAAACTGGTTAAAAGTTCACAACTTACCAGATCACGTTTATTTCAACCACTCACAACACGTTGTAGTTGGAAAAATTGATTGTGCAAAATGTCACGGTGATGTTAAAGCTATGACAACTGTAGAGCAAAAAGCTCCATTAACAATGAGATGGTGTGTTGATTGTCACCGCACAACTGAAGTTGCAATGGAAGGTAATGCATACTACGATCGTCTGCACAAAGCATTAAAAGAAAAATATAAAGGACAATACGACGTTAAGTTCACTGTTGAAAAAATCGGTGGTCTTGAGTGTGCAAAATGTCATTATTAATAAAGCGGTACTAACGATAATTATATAGATGTCTATGTCAAAAAAATACTGGAGAGGCTTATCAGAATTAAACGAAAGCCCTGAGTTTTTAAAGCAACATCAAAGCGAGTTTGCTGAACCACTTCCTATAGATGAATTTCTAAATGGAGATGAGGAAAAATCCGGCACAAGCCGTAGAGATTTCTTAAAAGTAATGGGCTTTTCTACAGCCGCAGTTGCATTAGCTGCCTGTGAAACTCCTGTTAACAAAGCAATTCCTTATGTTGTAAAGCCGGAAGAGGTTACACCTGGTGTAGCTAATTTTTATGCTTCAACTTTTTATGATGGTCACGATTACGCATCAGTGTTAGTTAAAACACGCGAAGGTCGTCCTGTAAAAATTGAAGGTAATGAGCTTTCAAAAGTTTCTCACGGTGCAACAAGTGCGCGTGTTCAAGCTTCAATTTTAGGTTTATATGATGGTGCCCGTTTAATCGGTCCTGTAATGAAAGGTGCTTTCACTACTTGGAAAAACGCTGATGAAACAGTTGCTAAAGCTTTAGGCAGTGGTGATATTGCCATCTTAACTTCTTCTATTATTAGTCCGTCAACAAAAGCAGTTATTGCTGAGTTCACAGCTAAATATCCAAAAGCAAAACACGTTACTTACGATGCAGTTTCTTATTCAGCTTTAAATGCAGCTAATAAAAATGTATTCGGAAAATCTGTAGTTTCTTCTTACAACTTTAATAAAGCAAAAACTATTGTTGGAATTGCCTGCGACTTTTTAGGAACATGGTTAAGTCCGATAGAATTTGCAAATCAATACAGCAAAACCCGTAAGGTTAGCAAAGAGAATCCGGTAATGAGCAAACATTATCATTTCGAAGCTAACTTATCTTTAACTGGTGCAAATGCTGATTACCGTTATATGGTTAAGCCATCTGAATACGGCAAAGTGGTTGCTGCATTATTTAATGAAGTTGCATCTGCAACAGGTGGATCAAAAGTTTCTGCAGATACTAAATTAGGAAACGCTGAAGCTGAAAAAGCAATCGCAAAAATCGCTAAAGAATTAGTTGAGAACAAAGGCAATTCTTTAGTTGTTTCAGGTGCAAACGACGAAGGTGTTCAAACTTTAGTGAATGGCATTAATAAGATGTTAGACAACTATGGTAAAACAGTTGATGTTGTTAATCATCTTAACTTAAAGCAAGCTAACGATAAGGCATTTATTGATTTAGTTGCTGATATGAGTGCAGGAAAAGTTTCTGTATTAATGACTCATGGTTGTAATCCGGTTTATACAGCACCTGCATCTTTAAAATTTGCTGATGCTTATAAAAAAGTTACAACGAAAGTTTCTTTCTCAACAGTAATGGATGAAACTTCTGCAATGGCAGATGTTGTTTGTCCTGATAATCATTATTTAGAATCATGGGGTGATTCAAATCCAAAAGCAGGCCACTTCAGTTTACAACAACCTACTATTAATCAAATCTTCAGTGCTCCGCGTTACGAAGGTACGCGTCAGTTCCAGGATACATTATTAGCTTGGGCTGGTGTAAAATCAAATTACTATACTTACTTACAAGCTTATTGGCAAAATCATATTTTCCCTCAACAAGGTAAATATTTAGATTTCGCTTCTTTCTGGACACATACTTTACACGATGGTGTATTAAAAGTAAATGTTGCTAAAGAAGCTCCGGTAGTTGTAATGGCAAAAGATTCTGCAGGTATGCCAATAATGAATGGCGTTGCTGTTGCAGCAATTGCTGATACATTAAAAGTTGAAACTCCTGTTAAAGAAGAAGTAGCTCTTCCAACAGAAGTATTACCTACACCTGATTATAATAAAGCTGCTTCAATGGCAACTTCAGTTAAAGGTGGTGCTTTTGAATTAACGGTTTACGAAAAAATTGGTTTAGGTAACGGTAATCAATCTAATAACCCTTGGTTAATGGAATTACCAGATCCTATTTCTAAAGTAACTTGGGATAATTACATTACTATGGCTCCAGCCGATGTTAAGGCAATGGGCTTAAATGAAATGTTACGTCAGGATATCGAGGGAAGTATTGCTTCTTTAACTGCTAATGGTGTAACAATTAAAGTTCCAGTATTTCCACAGCCAGGTCAAGCGCCAGGTACAATTGGTTTAGCTTTAGGTTACGGACGTACTGCTAAAACATTAAAAGTTGCTTTTGGAGTTGGTGTGAATGCATTCCCTTTCCAAAGTGTAGCTAACGAAACAATTCAATCTACTTCTCCTTCAGTTACAATTACTAAAACTGAAGAGACTCATAAATTCTCTGCTACACAAATTCAGCATACAATTATGGGTCGCGAAGAACAAATTTTACGCGAGGTTTCTTTAAACGAATTTAAAACTCAAGATAAAGAAGCTTGGAATCCGGCTACCATGATAACAACTCATGATGGTAAAGTTCCAATCGCTGAAATTGATTTATGGGATTCACATCCTCGCATGAACCATAAGTGGGGATTAAGTATTGATATGACTGCATGTATTGGATGTGCTGCTTGCGTTGTTGCTTGTGGTGTTGAAAATAACGTTGCTGTTGTAGGTAAAGAAGAAATCGGAAGAACACGTGATATGTATTGGTTACGTATCGACCGTTACTATACTTCTGATATGAATAAAGCTAAGGGTGAGGAAGAACATGTTGCTTACAAGCAAATGTATTTAGATATGGAAACGCCTTCAAATAATCCGAAGGTAACTTTCCAACCTATCATGTGTCAACATTGTAATCACGCACCTTGTGAAACAGTTTGTCCGGTATTAGCAACTAGTCACAGTACTGAAGGATTAAACATGATGACGTATAACCGTTGTATTGGTACACGTTATTGCGCAAACAACTGTCCGTTTAAAGTTCGTCGTTTCAATTGGTTTAATTATAACGCTAACGAATGGTTTGCTGATGTAAACCCTGCACAACAGGAATTAGGCCGTATGGTTTTAAACCCTGATGTTGTTGTTCGTTCTCGTGGTGTAATGGAAAAATGTTCAATGTGTCAGCAACGTTTACAAGCTGGTAAGTTAGAAGCTAAAAAAGCAGGCGCTCCAATTGTTGATGGTTCAATCAGAACTGCATGTCAACAAGCTTGTCCTACTAACGCTATCATGTTTGGTGATGTGAATGATGAGAATTCAGAAATTGCTAAATGGCGCGCTAACGAACGCAACTATTTCTTATTAGAAGATTTAGGTGTGAAGCCAACTGTTTCTTATTTAGTTAAAGTAAGAAATCAAGAAGAAGCAATTCTTGAAGCAAAACATCATGGTTCTGAAAAACATGGTGATCACAAAGAAGAAAAAACTGAAGAAAAACACGCATAATATTAATCTTATTAAATAAAAGATATGCACGCAGAATCAGAAATCAGGGAACCGTTAATTTTAGGTACAAAAACGTACCGACAAATTACTGATGACATTATTGCTCCCATTGAAGGAAAAGCTCAAAAAGGTTGGTATATTTTACTTACCATTTGTGCCTTAACTTTTTTGTGGGGTATAGGATGTTTAGCTTACACCATTGGTGTTGGAATTGGAGCATGGGGCTCTAACAACGCAGCCGATTGGGCTTGGGATATTACCAACTTCGTATGGTGGATTGGTATCGGTCACGCTGGTACGTTAATCTCTGCAGTGTTATTATTATTCCGTCAGAAATGGCGTATGGCAATTAACCGTTCGGCTGAAGCGATGACAATTTTCGCCGTAATGTGTGCTGCTATTTTCGTAACACTTCACACTGGTCGTCCTTGGTTAGATTATATGTTATTCCCTTTACCAAATCAATTTGGTTCATTGTGGCCTAACTTCAACTCACCATTATTATGGGACGTGTTTGCGGTATCAACTTACTTCACTGTATCATTAGTATTCTGGTATATTGGTTTAATTCCTGACTTTGGTATGATCCGCGACCGCGTTATCAAACCTTGGCAAAAGAAAATGTACAGCTTCTTATCATTCGGTTGGGGCGGAAGTGCACGTCACTGGAGTCGTTTTGAAGAAGTATCTTTAGTACTTGCCGGTTTGTCAACACCGTTAGTATTCTCGGTTCACTCTATTGTATCCTTTGACTTCGCGACATCAATCGTTCCGGGTTGGCATACAACAATTTTCCCTCCTTATTTCGTATCCGGCGCCGTATTCTCAGGATTTGCGATGGTATTAACATTAATGTTAGTTGTTCGTAAAATTTACAAGTTAGAAGCTTATTTAACTATCAAACATATCGAGTACATGAACATTGTAATTATTGTTACAGGTTCAATTGTAGGTGTAGCTTATTTAACTGAGTTATTCATGGCTTGGTATTCAGGTGTTGAGTGGGAACAATACGCATTCTTAAACCGTGCAACCGGACCGTTAGCTTGGTCGTATTGGGCAATGATGACTTGTAACGTTATTTCTCCACAGTTATTCTGGTTCAAGAAAATCCGTACATCAATCTTAGCAACATTTATTTTATCAATCGTTGTAAATATTGGTATGTGGTTCGAACGTTTTGTAATTATCGTACCTACTTTATTACGTACATTCTTACCATCTACTTGGAACACTTACACACCTTCATTTATTGATATTGGAATTTTTATTGGTACAATAGGAATGTTTGGAACGTTCTTCTTATTGTTCTCTCGTTATTTCCCTGTAATTGCACAGGCTGAGTTAAAAACAATTTTAAAACAGTCAGGAGAATCACAAAAGAAAGCGGCAGCTAATCACAAACACGAAAACGTTAGCGCACACTAAAAATTAAATAAAATATTAAAATATAATATGGCAACTACAAAACAAATAATACACGGTGTGTTTGGCGACGAAGAGCCAATGATGGCAGCTTGCAAAAAGTTGCGCGCATCAGGTATCCGTATTAAAGAAGTTTATACTCCTTTTCCGGTTCATGGTATTGATGGTGTAATTGGTGTTCCAAGAACACGTTTAGCAATTTGCGCTTTCATTTATGGAATTACAGGTACAGGCTTAGCTACATTAATGATGTGGTATATGATGATACACGATTGGCCTAATGATATTGGTGGTAAACCAACTTGGGCTTATTATTTTGCTGTACCTGCATTTATCCCAATTACTTTTGAATCAACTGTATTTTGTGCTGCTCATGGTATGGCGTTAACATATTTATTACGTTGTTGGTTAGTGCCGGGTGCAAAAGCTAAAAACCCTGATCCAAGAAGTACTGACGATAAATTTTTAGTGTACTTAGAATTAAACGATGAGCAAGCTAAAAAAGCAGAAGCTATTTTAAAAGAGAACAGCGTTGAAGAAGTAAACTATAAGGGGACATTATACATTGAACCTGCATATTAATTTTATTAGCAATTGATAGAATATGAAATTAAATTTTAATACAATAAAACTTGCGAGCATTATCGGCCTTGTGTTACTGATAATTTGCGGCTTTATGCTTAGTGGCAAAAAAGACCCTAACAGTCCTGGCGTTGAATTTATGCCCGACATGTACCGCTCTCCTTCAATTGAAGTTTATGGCACAAGCACTTTTAACGGTGATGATGTTTATTCAACTCAATTTTTACCAGTAGCAGGAACAATTGCTCGTGGTTATTTACCATATGCTTACGCTAATACTCCTGAAGGGTATGAGCAAGCCGGTTTATATTTAAAAAATCCAATTGCATCTTCAGATAAAGTGTTGGCTGAAGCAGAAGTTTTATACACTCAGAACTGCGTTCACTGTCATGGTGCTGCAGGTGCAGGTGATGGAAAAGTTGGACAGAAATTACCAGGCGCGCCTCCCGCATATACAAGCGCTGCAATCAAAAATTTATCAGAAGGAAAAATTTTCCATTCAATTACTTATGGTAAAGGTTTAATGGGAAATCATGCAAGCATCTTAACTCAGGAAGAACGTTGGAAGCTTGTATTGTACGTTCAAAAATTACAAGGTCCAAAAGAAACAGCAGTTGCTGATTCAACAAAAACTTCTGCTGTTGCGGAAGTAAAAAAAGAAGAAACAAAAACACATTAATTAATTCATAGAAATTATAATATGAATACTGATAAACTACAATTCACAATTCCTTCAAAAGCCAAAATGGCCTCTTTCATTTTAATGGCTATAGGATTGGTATCAATCATTTGCATGTTTATGATGGATCATAATGAAGATCCTAATTATCATAACAACCGTGCATGGTCAAACATTTTTGCTAGCGCCTTCTTCTTTATGGCAATTGCTTTAGCGGCGTCATTCTTTTTAGGTTTGCAGTATGCAGCGGAAGCTGGTTGGGCTACATCTATCAAACGTGTTATCGAAGCAGTAACAATGTATTTACCGTGGGGTTTAAGCATTATGATGTTGTTGTTTATTTTAGGTCAGCTACACGTACACCATATCTATCATTGGATGGATCCTGAAGCTGCAGCACATGACGAAATCATTGCCGGTAAGATGGGATATTTCGGATGGTTTTGGTGGACACGGACTTCACTTTACATGATTGCTTGGACGTGGTTTACTTTAAAATTACGTAAGAACTCTTTAGATGCTGATAAATTAGACATCGATGTAAACAGCAGTTACCACTGGAAAAACGTAAAATTAGGTGCTTGGTTTATGGTAGTGTTTGCAGTTACGTCTTCTACATCTGCTTGGGATTGGTTATTAAGTATCGACATTCACTGGTTCTCTACATTATATGGCTGGTACATTTTCTCTGGTATGTGGATTAGCGCTTTAGTTACAATCACCATGTTAGTAGTTTGGTTAAAGAAGTTAGGTTACTTAGAATTTGTAACTGAAAGCACAATTCATGATATGGGTAAATGGATGTTCGCGATTTCATTCTTATGGACATACTTATACTTCTCTCAATTCATGTTAATTTGGTATGCTGATATTCCTGAAGAGGTAATTTATTTCCAAACACGTTGGGAGAGTTACAAGGCTTTAATGTGGACAGTTTTATTCGTGAACTTTGCTTTCCCTATGGTTATGTTAATGAGTCGCGATAGCAAACGCAATTTCTTCTTCTTAATTTTTATTGGAACAATTATTTTAGCAGGACATTTCTTAGATGTTATTATGATTGTAATGCCGGGCACAGTTGGTCATCACTGGACTGGTGTTAGCTGGATGGAATTCGGAACATTTGCATTCTTTGCCGGTGTATTTATTTATGTTGTATTAAATGCTTTAACAAAAGCACCACTTCGTGTAAAGAACCACCCGTTCTTACAAGAGAGCTTATACCATTCAATTTAAATAACAAGTAAAGAAGAAATTAAAATTATAAGAATTTAAAAATATATAAGATGAAACTTTTAGTTCTATTAGCCATCGTACTCCTAATAATTGCAGGTCATCAATTATTAAGAATTATTGAATTGTCAAGAGGTTTGAAAAAAACCAAAGAGTGGCAATTAACGAACTCCGACAATGACATGATGGGAAAAGGCATGTTAATTTTTATGGTTTTATTTTTCATTGCTTTCTTTTGGCAAGTAAATCGTTGGAGCGATAGAGCTTTACCGGGTGCTGCATCTGAGCATGGATTAAAAATCGATGTACTTTGGGATGCAAATATGTATTTAATTACTTTCGTATTCCTTCTTACTAACTTCTTTTTATTTTTATTCGCTTATAAATATCGTGGTAACACAAACAACAAAGCAACATTCTTTGCGCATAGCAATAAATTAGAAATGATTTGGACTGTAGTTCCTGCTGTTGCTTTAGCGTTCATCATCATCTTCGGTTTAAAATACTGGAATGAAATTATGGCGGATGCAAATGATCCTAATAAAGTAACAGTTGAACTTTATGCTAAGCAATTTGACTGGACTGCCCGTTACCCTGGTAAAGATGGTAAATTAGGAACAACTGATTATCGCCAAATTGGAGGTTCAAACTCTGTTGGTATGGATACCGTTGATGTTTTAGGTAACGATGATATTTTAATTAAAAATGAATTCCACATTCCTGTAGGAAGAGAAGTAGAATTATTAATGCGTTCTCGTGATGTAATTCACTCTGCTTATTTACCTCACTTCCGTGCGCAAATGAATTGTGTTCCTGGTTTAGTAACGGCATTTAAATTCAAACCAATTAAAACTACAGCAGAAATGCGTAAAGATCCTTACGTTATTCAGTTAATGGCAGGCATTAATAAGCAACGCGAAAAAGAAGGAAAAGAACCGGTTGAATTTGATTACGTTTTGTTATGTAATAAAATTTGTGGCGCATCACATTACAATATGCAAATGAATGTAGTTGTTGAAAGCGAAAAAGATTATAACGAGTGGTTAGCAAAACAAAAACCATTTAAAGCAGTTGCTTCAAAGTAATTTATATTAATATTTAACATCAAATAAATATGGGAACTAAACACACAGATACAACATTGGAACACGCGCACGCGACGCACCACGATCACGCGCACGACCATGACGAGCACCACGAAACATTTGTGAGCAAGTACATTTTCAGTATGGATCACAAAATGATCTCACGTCAGTTTTTAATTACTGCTGTAATTATGGCGGTAATTGCTATGACGATGTCTATCATCTTCCGTATGCAATTAGCATGGCCTGGAGAAAAATTTGCGTTCGTTAATGCATTACTTGGAGATAAATGGGCGAAGGACGGTATCCTTGATCCAAACATGTATTTAGCTTTAGTTACTATCCACGGTACTATTATGGTATTTATGGTTTTAACTGGAGGATTAAGCGGAACCTTTGCTAACTTATTAATCCCGTACCAAATTGGAGCACGTGATATGGCTTCTGGTTTCATGAACATGTTATCATATTGGTTCTTCTTCGCTTCAAGTGCAATCATGTTAGCTTCTTGTTTTATTGAAGATGGTCCTGCATCTGGTGGTTGGACAATTTACCCTCCTTTATCTGCATTACCTGAAGCAATGCCTGGTTCTAAATTAGGTATGACTATGTGGTTAATTTCAATGGCTATTTTCATTATATCTTCTTTATTAGGAGGTTTAAATTACATCATCACTGTAATTAATTTACGTACTAAAGGAATGAAAATGACCCGCATGCCATTAACTATTTGGGCGTTTTTAATTACAGCAATTTTAGGTGTATTATCTTTCCCTGTATTATTCTCTTGTGCTCTATTATTAATCTTTGATAGAAGTATGGGAACAAGTTTCTACTTATCAGATATCTACATTGGCGGTCGTCCGTTAGATAACGTTGGTGGTAGCCCTATTTTATTTGAACACTTATTCTGGTTCTTAGGTCACCCTGAGGTATACATCGTATTATTACCTGCATTGGGTATTACATCAGAAGTAATTTCAACCATGTCACGTAAACCAATTTTCGGTTACCGTGCTATGATTGGTTCTATGTTAGCAATTGGTTTCTTATCATTTATTGTTTGGGGTCACCATATGTATATGACTGGTATGAATCCGTTTTTAGGTTCGGTATTCGTATTTACCACACTCTTAATTGCGATCCCTTCAGCTGTAAAAGCCTTTAACTACATTACTACCTTATGGAAAGGTAATGTGCAGTATACTCCTGCGATGTTATTCTCAATTGGATTAGTATCATCGTTTATTTCTGGTGGTGTTACAGGTATTATCCTTGCCGACTCTGCATTAGACATTAACGTACACGATACTTACTTCGTGGTTGCTCACTTCCACATTGTAATGGGATTATCTGCTATCTTCGGTATGTTTGCCGGAGTATATCACTGGTTCCCGAAAATGTTCTTACGTATGATGAATAAGAAATTAGGCTTCTTACATTTCTGGTTAACTTTCGTTTGTGCTTATGGTGTATTCTTCCCGCAACACTTTTTAGGTTTAGCAGGTGTACCTCGCCGTTATTACACAAACAGTAACTTCCCGATGTTCGACAATTTAGTTGACATCAACGAAATTTGTACCATTTTCGCAATCTTAGGTGCATTGTCGCAATTAGTGTTCTTATTCAACTTCTTCTATAGCATTTTCCGTGGCGAGAAGGCTCCTCAAAACCCATGGAATTCAAATACATTAGAGTGGACAACTCCAATGGCAAATATTCACGGTAACTGGCCTGGTAAATTACCTGTAGTTCACCGTTGGGCTTACGATTACAGCAAGCCTGGTAAAGAAGAGGACTTCGTACCTCAAACCGTACCACTAGCCGACGGAGAGCACGACGGAGGCGAACATTAACAAGCTTTAAGGGATGCCCTTCCGCCTCAGGCGGAGGGGCATTTTTGTTTTAAGTATCTTTATACTTCAATACTCAATACATGATAGTACTCTATATTATATTAGGTTTAATTGCAGTTATATTAATTGCAGCTGCTATTATGCCCGGAAAATACACCATTGAGAAAGAAGTTGTAATCAATAAAACGCAAGCTGAAGTTTTTACCAAAGTATCTGATTTTAATAATTACCGCGCTTGGAATCCTTGGCAAAAAAGTGAGCCAACTGCTAAATATAAAATCTCAGGCAATCCTTCTTCGGTTGGGCATAAATATGATTGGGATGGAAGAAAAATTGGGAGCGGAAGTCTTACAGTTAAATCATTAAGTCCAAATAAAAATATTGAATTAAGTTTAGAATTCATTAAACCTTGGAAAACGGAAGCTCAAGATAATTGGACATTTGAAGATTTAAAAAACGGTTCCACAAAAGTTATTTGGCACAATAGCGGACCACTTCCGTATCCGGTAGCTCGTTTAATGGGACCGATTATTTCAAAAAATTTAAATCAACAATTCGTACAAGGTTTAAACAGTTTAAAAGAGATGTGCGAAAATTAAATAGTGATGGAAAAAATTAGAAATTATATTAATGGCGAATTGGTTGAACCAATCAGCAAAGCTTATATCGATAACGTTGATCCTTCGCGAGGTAAAGTTTATTCTTTAATTCCGGATAGTGATGAGCGTGATGTTGAATTAGCTGTAGCTGCTGCAAAAGCTGCGTTTAAAGAGTGGAGTAACACACCTAAAGAAAAGCGTGCGCGTATTTTGCAACGCATCTCTTTTTTAATTGAAGAGAATTTAGATAAGCTTGCCTTAATTGAAAGCGTAGATAATGGTAAGCCATTACATCTTGCAAAAACAGTTGATATTCCTCGTGCTGCTGCGAATTTTAATTTTTATGCTACTGGTATTTTACATTATTCTGCTCATGCGCATAGTATGGAAGATACTGCTATAAATTATACTTTACGTCAACCTGTAGGTGTAGCAGGTTGTATTTCGCCATGGAATTTGCCTTTGTATTTATTTACATGGAAAATCGCTCCTGCTTTAGCATCGGGTTGTACAGTTGTTGCAAAGCCATCTGAAGTAACACCAATGACGGCCTATTTGCTTTCTGAAATTTGTATTACTGCAGGTTTACCAAAAGGTGTTTTAAATATTGTTCATGGTCTTGGACCAAAAGTAGGAAATGCAATAGTATCCAGTAAGGATGTTCCTTTAATTTCATTTACAGGTGGAACAAAAACAGGAGCGCATATTGCAAGTGTTGCAGCGCCCATGTTTAAAAAACTATCTCTTGAATTAGGCGGAAAAAATCCAAATATAATTTTTGCTGATTGTGATTATGAAAAAATGCTTTCTACAACAATGCATTCTTCATTCTCTAATCAAGGACAAATTTGTTTATGCGGCTCTCGCATTTTTGTAGAGAGAAGTATTTACGAAAAATTCAAAACTGATTTTGTTGAGCGCGCTAAAAAATTAACTGTTGGTCCTCCAACCAATGCAGATACGAAAGTTGGTGCAGTAGTTTCAAAATCGCACATGGAAAAAATATTGAGTTATGTTGAATTAGCTCAACAAGAAGGCGGAAAAGTTTTGTGTGGAGGTAAACGTAAAATTGTAGAGGGCGAATTTAAAGATGGATTTTACATTGAACCAACTATTATTGAGGGCTTAGCATATGATTGCCGCACAAATCAAGAAGAAATTTTTGGTCCCGTTGTAACTATTATGCCATTTGATAAAGAAGAGGAAGTGTTAATGATGGCGAATTCTACTATGTATGGTTTAGCATCAACGGTATGGACTCAAGACATTACAAAAGCAACCCGTGTTGCCAATGAAATTCATGCTGGAATAGTTTGGATTAATTGTTGGTTGCTTCGTGATTTACGTACGCCGTTTGGCGGGGTTAAATCATCGGGTGTTGGAAGAGAAGGTGGTTTTGAAGCTTTCGATTTTTTCACCGAACCTAAAAACGTTTGTATTAAAATAAAATAATGGCTGAATCCCTGAATGAAAAAAATATTTTAGCATGGGATGTTTACAATTGGTCAGGCGCACTTAAATATTGGGAAAGTATTTTAAAACCTTCTCAGCCATTAGAATGTTTAGAGTTAGGAGCGAATAATGGCGGCTTGAGTTTATGGTTAGCGTCTAAGGGACATCATATAATTTGTAATGATATAAGGCCTGTTAGCGATGATGTAATTCAATATCACAAACAGTTTAATTATAGTGGCAAGATAGATTATGAAAGTTTTGATGCAGTAAGCATTCCATACCAAAACAAATTTGACATCATTATTTTGAAATCAGTTTTAGGGGGAGTTGGACGGGACGGAAAAAACGAAAGAATAGAATTGGCAGTGCAAGAAATCTATAAAGCTTTAAAACCGGGAGGATTGTTTTTATTTGCCGAGAATTTGAAAGCAACGAAGTTTCATTCTTTTTTCAGAAAGAATTTTGTGCATTGGGCAAAAGATTGGAATTACATGGAGAAAACACAATTTGAAAAGTATCTAAAACCATTTTCTGAAGTAAGTATAAAAACAACAGGATTTTTAGGAGCCTTTGGATTTAATGAAGGAAGTAAGACGTTTCTTGGAAAAATAGATTCAATGATGTTTAATAAATTACCGGGCAGTTCTCATTATATAGTTTACGGTTACGCAAAAAAATAAAATATGCTGGAAAATAGTACACGAACAGAGTTATCACAATTAGGTGAATTTGGCTTGATAAAGCACTTAACTCAACACATCGAAATTAAAAATCCGTCAACGCTGAAGGGAGTAGGGGATGATGCCGCTGTAATTAATTACACAGAGAGCGAAAGAGTTACTTTAATCACAACTGATATGTTAGTTGAAGGAGTTCACTTTGATTTAACTTATGTTCCTTTAAAGCATTTAGGATACAAATCGGTTGTAGTGAACTTGAGTGATATTTATGCAATGAACGGTAATCCAAAACAAATTACAGTTAGTATTGCGCTTTCAAATAGATTTAGTTTAGAATCGGTGGAAGAATTATACGCCGGCATGTTAATGGCTTGCGAAAAATACGGAGTGGATTTAATTGGTGGCGATACAACTTCTTCATTAAGCGGATTAGTGATTAGTATTACCGCAATTGGCGAGGCTGATAAAAGCAAAGTGGTTTATAGAAACGGCGCTAAAGAAAAAGATTTGTTATGTGTTAGTGGAGATTTAGGCGGTGCTTATATGGGCTTACAAATTTTGGAGAGAGAAAAAGCTGTATTTAAAGACAATCCAAAAATTCAACCTGATTTAGAAGGGAAGGATTATATTTTAGAGCGACAACTAAAACCGGAAGCCAGAAAAGACATTATTAAATTGTTTGAAGCTCTAGAAATGAAACCCACATCAATGATTGATGTGAGTGATGGATTAGCTTCTGAAATTTTGCATTTATGTGATCAATCAGGTGTAGGTTGTGAATTATACGAAGAGAAAATTCCAATTGATCCTCAAACCTACGACACAGCCCGTCAATTTAATTTAGATCCTACGATGTGTGCGCTGAGTGGCGGTGAGGATTACGAATTGCTATTTACTATTTCAACAAGTGATTATGATAAAGTAAAAAACCAATTGGATTTTACAATAATAGGACACATTACTCATAAGGATAGTGGTTCAAATTTGGTAAGTAAATCGGGGTCGTCGCATCCATTGCAAGCGCAAGGTTGGGATGCGCTTAAAAAAAGCTAGGTTAATTCCCTAAGTAAGAAAGAATAAAATGATTGATTTAGGGCACTCAAAAATAACAGAACTCGAAAACGGACTTGTAGAAATAATCTGCAAAGATGAGTTTATGTATGATATTGAACAAATCACAGAAAATCACTCGGTTCTTGAAAAAATATCTCAGAAAAAGGGGGAGCCCATATTAGTATATAGTGTCACTGGAAAATATACCGGCATTACTTCCGAGGCGAGTTATTACGTAAATCAAGGACCGCACGCGAGCTTTATTAGAGCTGAAGCTTTTATTATACATTCCACTACCCAACGTTTGCTTGCAAGTCTTTATTTTATAAAGATAAGAAAGCCAGTTGTTCCGGCTGCTTATTTTACAAAAGTAACCGACGCTGAACATTGGCTGATGAAATTCAGAATTAAAAAATAAGATTGTTTTTATTACTGAGTTTTTCCGGGATGATTTCTTGTAATGAAATTATTTCAGGAATTTTTTTGAGGGCATCTGTAATTTTATAAGTGAAATTGTAATGCTCGTCCCCTTTTATTAAGAGTAAATAATCTGTTTTTGTGAGTTCCGGAATTAAGCGACTGCTTTCATCTATGTTTTCATTAAACATCGAAAACAAATCACCATCTTCATTTTGCCCGCCTTCTTTGGCTACATAATTACTTCTATTGGGAATCAGATTATATTCTAAATTAAATTCCTCATCCAAATAGTTGAAAAACGAGAACCTGAAATCTTTTCCCATCTTGTGACTTAAATCTATATAATCGTGCAGACTTAAATCAATACCTAATGCGCTATTAATATTTGTTGCTAATACATATTGATTATCAGAGCAAGCAATGCCAAACAGTAAAAAGTTGAACTCATCAGGATCGTTATGTAAAGTGTGCTTAGCCATTTATTTTAATCATCCTAAGTTAAACAGACGGTATATTTTAACTTACCTTTTGTTTAATCACACCTAATTCTTTTCCAACTTTTTCAAACGCCGCTAAAGCTTTGTCTAAATGTTCTTTTTCATGTGCTGCTGATAATTGTACACGAATACGCGCTTGTCCTTTCGGAACAACAGGGAAGAAGAATCCAATCACATAAATTCCTTCTTGCAATAATTTATCCGCAAAGGTTTGAGATAATTTTGCATCGTACAACATTACAGGAACAATGGCCGAATCACCATCTTTAATTTCTAAACCAACTTCTTTAATTCCTTTTTTGAAATAATTAATATTCCATTCTAATTTATCACGTAATTCAGTGGTCTTACTTAATATATCAAAAACAGCAATACTCGCCCCAACAATACTTGGCGCTAATGAATTCGAGAATAAATACGGACGAGAACGTTGTCTCAATATCTCAATAATTTCTTTTTTACCGGTAGTAAATCCACCCATTGCACCGCCTAATGCTTTTCCTAAAGTTCCGGTGATGATATCAACGCGGTTCATTACATTTTTTAATTCAACAGTACCACGACCGGTTTTCCCAATGAAACCTGAAGCATGGCTTTCATCAACCATTACAAGCGCATTGTATTTATCAGCTAAATCACAAATTTTATCTAAAGGCGCAACATAACCATCCATGCTAAATACACCATCCGTAACAATGATTCTGTAACGTTGGGTTTGTGCTTTTTTCAATTGTTCTTCCAAATCAGCCATGTCGCTATTTTTGTAACGGTAACGTTGTGCTTTACATAAACGAACACCATCAATAATAGAAGCGTGATTTAATTCATCCGATATAATTGCATCTTCTTCACCAAACAAAGGTTCAAACACACCGCCGTTTGCATCAAATGCTGCGGCGTATAAAATCGTGTCTTCTTGTCCGAGAAAGTTGGCGATTTTTTCTTCTAATGTTTTATGAATGTCTTGTGTACCGCAAATAAAACGAACACTGCTCATTCCGTAACCGTGAGTGTCTAATGCTTTTTTAGCGCCTTCAATAACTTTTGGGTGAGATGATAATCCTAAATAATTATTCGCACAAAAAATAATAACCTCTTTGCCATCTTTCACTTTTACAACTGCCCCTTGAGGTGTGGTAATTATGCGTTCCTTCTTAAATAAGCCGTTCGATTCGATTTCGTTTAGCTGGTTTTGTAAATGATTTTTAAATGCTCCGTACATGACATGAAAATTTTCTTAAAATTAGCAAATACCAAGCTAAAACCCAGATTTTTCACTCTTTTTTGTGGAGAGAATATCAATTTTGTATTCATAATTATCAATGAATAGGATAAAATTGTCAAATTGTCAAATCGCCGAATTGTCAAATTGTTATATTTGCTTCTAATATGAGTAATTATTTTATAGCAGGAATACAACAGGTGGGCATTGGTGTTCCCAATGTACACGATGGTTTTAAGTGGTACCGACAGCATTTTGGAATGGATATTCCCATTTTTGAAGAAGCTGCCGAAGCTAATTTAATGTTGCCTTACACTGGCGGAAAACCTCATAAACGTCACGCAATTTTAGCCATAAACCTTAAAGGTGGAGGTGGTTTTGAAATATGGCAATATACAAGCCGTACCCCTCAGTCGGCTACTTTTCAGGCGCATTTGGGCGATTTAGGTCTTTTTGTAGCTAAAATTAAGAGTGAAAATGTTCAGGCGAGCTACGATTTTTTAAAAGGAAAAGGTGTAGAGATGCTTTCCGGCCTTACAACAACTCCCAATAACGAAAAGCATTTTTTTATTAAAGATTTATACGGTAATATTTTTGAAATTGTTGAAGGGAAAGATTGGTTCGGGAAAGGTTTGAAAACAACTGGCGGTCCGGTTGGAATGATTATTGGCGTAAGTGATATTGAAAAGTCAAAAAAATTCTATTCTGCAATTTTAGGTTACGATAAAGTAGTTTATGATAAAGAAGGAGAATTCGAAGATTTTAAATCTCTTCCCGGAGGAAATGTAAAATGCCGCCGCATATTATTAACGCATTCTAAAAAACGTACAGCGAGTTTCGCTGAAATGTTTGGCTCGAGTTATATTGAATTAGTACAAGCGCAAAATTATACACCACGTAAAATTTTTGAAAATCGTTTTTGGGGTGACTTAGGTTTTATTCATTTATGTTTTGATATCAGAAACATGCAAGGTTTGAAAGAAGCTTGCGAAAAAGCTGGACATCCATTTACAGTTGATGGTGGTGCAGGTTTTGAAATGGGAGAAGCTGCCGGTCATTTTACTTATATAGAAGATCCTGACGGAACACTCATAGAATTTGTTGAAACCAAGAAAATCCCAATCATGAAAAAATGGGGTTGGTATTTAGATTTACGCAAGCGCGCTCCCGAAAAACCGGTTCCTGCTTGGATGTTAAAGACCTTAAAAATGAACAGGGTTAAAGACTAACCATCATCATGGTGAGTTAGCCGAACCATAAAATCCGAAGCCCCCGTTATTCCAATCCTTAGTGTAGCTATAGATTCAGATAACAGGGGCTTCTTCGATTTTAGGACTAACATGAAATCATCTTTTCGATGATTCGGCATGACAAAAACTTACAATTAATGCCATGCCAAATAAACCATTGTAAAGTTCCAACATTTTAAAGACTTCCAATTCACCCGAATTGGGGTATTTTAAAGGATAAAGAATAATTCTATCTTGTGTAAAATTACATACACCCCAAATGACAAATAAACTTGTAGTCGGTATTTTAACCTTAGTGATGTTAGCTTGTTCAAGCAGCAAAAAAAATCAAACATCAACAGCTAAAGCAATAACCATTGAAGACCCTTCAATTAATTTAGATACGATTCGCGTTGTTGCAAATCCAACGCCGAAGAAAAAAATCTATCGCGAATCTAATCCGCTAATCACTGATATTACTCACACTAAATTGGAAGTAAGTTTTGATTGGGAGAACTCCCGCTTAAACGGCAAGGCTCATATTTATGGTAAACCTTATTTCTATCCTACAAATGTTGTTTACTTAAACGCCCGTGGTTTTGATATTAAAGGTGTAACGGTAAGTATAGAATCAACTGTTACTTCATCACGTGTAGTAAAAGGAAAGAAAATGGAAGTTACTGAAAGTTCATATCCTGAACTTAGAAAGGCAATATATTTTTATCAGAATGATTCTCTTAAAATTAATTTAGGAAGAGAGATAAAGCCTGAAGAAAGTTTTTATATTCAAGTAGAATACACCGCTAAACCAAACGAATTAAAAAAGGGTGGTAGCGATGCTATTTCCGACGATAAGGGTTTATACTTTATTAATCCTAAAGGAGAAGATCCAAATAAAATGCCACAAATTTGGACGCAAGGCGAAACACAAAGTAATTCGGCATGGTTTCCTTGTGTTGATAGTCCGAACGAAAAATCTACCTCTGAAATTTATATGACGGTGGCAGATAAATACACTACACTTTCAAATGGTTTGTTATTGGATTCGAAAAAAAATGCTGATGGTACACGTACTGATCATTGGAAAATGGATTTACCGCACTCAGCTTATTTAGTGATGATGGGCGTTGGTGAATTTAAAAAAGTAACTGACGAGCCTTGGAAAGGAAAAGAAGTAAGTTATTATGTTGAGAAGGAATATGAGCCTCATGCGAAAGCCATTTTCGGAAACACAAAAGAAATGATTGATTTTTATTCGAAGCGTTTAGGCGTTGATTATCCTTGGCAAAAATATTCTCAAATTGTTGCACGCGATTATGTGAGCGGCGCCATGGAAAATACAACTGCAACTTTACACGGAGATTTTATGGTGTATCAAACCACCCGCGAAATGATTGATGGTAAAAAAGGAGAAGATGTTATCGCTCACGAATTATTTCACCAATGGTTTGGTGATTTAGTAACTGCCGAAAGCTGGAGTAATTTACCATTGAACGAATCGTTTGCTACTTACGGAGAATATTTATGGGAAGAATTTAAATACGGAAGAGATGCTGCAGACGATCATCACGCCGGTTCTCGCTTCGGCTATTTTGCTTCTTCAGAGCGTAAAGAAGTGGATTTAGTTCGTTTCGAATACGAACAACGTGAAGAAATGTTCGATGCCTTCAGTTATAATAAGGGCGGACAAGTATTACACATGTTGCGTAAAATTGTAGGTGATGATGCGTTTTTTGCTTCGTTGAAATTATATTTAGAATCAAGAAGTTTTAAGCCGGGAGAGATTCATCATTTACGTTTAGCATTTGAAGAAGTAACGGGTAGAGACATGAACTGGTTTTTTAATCAATGGTTTTTAGCAAAAGGTCATCCGGTTTTAAATGTGACAAAAAATTATAATGAAGCAACGCATAAACTAACAGTAACTGTAAACCAAAAACAAGATTTTGCAGAAGTGCCATTGTATAAATTACCAATCAATATTGATATTTATTCAGGTGGTAAAGTAGAGCGTCAATTAGTTTGGGTGGATGATGTTTCTCAAACGTTTACATTTGATGTGGCCTCTGCTCCAAACTTAGTGAACTTCGATGGCGAGCGTCAGTTGTTAGCGAAAATCAATTACGAAAAAACAAAAGAAGAATATTTATTTCAAGCTGCTAACGCGCCATTGTGGGGAGATAGAGAGGAAGCTTTAAATTATTTCTCGAAAAAATTAAACGATAAAGATATTTATGAAGCTGTAAAAAAACTAGCGCAATCGGATAAGTGGAAAGGCATAAGAATGGATGCTGTTTCTTATTTAGGAGACAATGCGAAAGGAACGGAAGAAGATTTAAAATCTTTATTAGTAAACATTGCCAATAACGATGCAAGTACAAAAGTTAGGGCAGAGGCAATACATGGTTTATCCATGCATTTTAAAGGCGATGATTTAAATGCTTTGTATGAAAAAGGGTTAAGTGAACAATCGTATGCAATTAATGCAGAGAGTTTGGAAGCAATGACAAAAGTAAATCCAACAGTTGCATTACAAAAAGCAAAGGCATTAGAAAATGAAACAGGTAAAAAATTAATTTATGCTATTGCAGATTTATATTCTAATCATGGTTCAGATGAGAATGCTTCGTTCTTCGCTAAAGCAAAAACACAATTTAACGGTTTTGAATTATTAGGCTTCGCAAGTATTTACGGTAAATTTTTAAAGCGTTGTACAAAACCGGAGACTGCTATTGCGGGTGCAAATGATTTTGCGGCTATGACAAAAGGTGGTAATAAATACGTTAAGTATGGCGCCTTACGCGTTTTAAAAACAAATTTAGTTGAGAATTACGAAGGCCGCGAAAGCAAATTAAAATCAGCTATAGAAACGGCAACAAAAGAAAATAAGGACGTTACTGCAATGAATGCAGAATTAAAAACAGTTACGGAAACTAAAAACAAACTGACTGAGATTTATAATTCGGTGAAGTAATTTTTTCTGTCTTGATGTTGTCGCGGATTACAAATCCCCGCGAGTTGAGGATTGTTCCTGTATTTATTACTTCTTAGTTAAGATCTTAAAAATTTTGTCGAGATATTTTTCAGTAGGCAAGAGTGAATTTTGAATCCGCCTTGCATAACGTATACTATCCATAACCTCTTTATTTTTTTCCTCCACCAAATGTTTCTGCCGAAGCGTTTCCTGTTCTTTAATTTCAATGATTTCTTTTTGTTTCCGTGTTATTCGCAATGAACGGAACATAAATACGGCGAAAATTACTACAAGTACAAGCACACTTATTACGGAAGATATAATCAGTTTTTGTCTCTGCTTTTCTTGGTCCGCCTGTAAATCTTTTTTATCCTGTTCAACTTTGTCCGCCGCTTTTTGTTTGTCGTATTCGCTTTGGAACCTTTCTTTCGTGGCCGCTTTGCGGACTTCCTCACTGCTCAACTTATCACGTAGTAGTATGTATTGTTGATAATGAAAATAAGCTTCTTTATAATTCCCACAGGCTGAATCAATTTTCGCTGCGAGTTTTTCGAGCTCCATATCAACGTCAGCGTCGTTCGCCTCTTTCATAGTTGCCAAAGTCATATCACTGTATTGTTTGGCTTTCTCGAAATCTTTTTTCTTATAATAAATCACCGCTAGCTTTGATTTAAGCCATGTCTGCATATTGCCGCCTGACTCTAAATGTTCTTTATTATACTGAATAGCTTGGTCAATACATTCTATGGCATTTTTATAGTCCGACATGTTTGCATATGCGTTTGCCATCCTTCCCATAAAATTCACAACAGCTACCGGCTTTTTCATTTCTTCAGCAAGCTGCACAGCTTTTTTATAATTGAGTAAGGCTTTTTCATAATCCTTTTTTGCATTATAAGTATCCCCTGAGTTCTTGTAAATTTCCATTAAACCAAGTTTATCGTTCGCTTCTTCAAACATCAGCCTTGCTTTTTCGTAATATTCCAAAGCTTTCGTGAAATTTCGAATAGCGTTGTATACACCCCCGGCTTGCATGATGGCGCGTGCTAAAAGAGGCTTGTTGTTCATTTCCTCTACGATAGACACTACTTTTTTATATAACTCTATTGCATGAACTGTGTCGCCCTGGTCTAAGTACATATCCGCTAATTCAGCATTTGACCTAGCGATGCCTTCCTTGTAATTTAATTTGACACAAGCGGAAAGTCCTTTTTGGTAATATTCTAAAGCTTCAGGGAGATTACCTTGACTGCGATAATGAGCGGCTATACTCATATGGCTATATAAGATACATGCTGAATCCTTAATTTGCTGGCAGAGATTTAGTCTTTTCTGAATATTTTCGAGCAACTTGTTTTCGTTCGGGTTTCTTTGATAGTAGAATACAATGAAATTAATCGCATCAGCTTTTCTTTTGAGTAGTTTCCCTTTTTCCTTTTCATCAGAAGTTTTCAAAATCAGTTTATCAATCAAAGCTATTGCAGGTTCTGCATATTTTAAATTGTCTTTTATATCGCACAGATTTGCAAGTGCGAAGTACAGACGCAACCGTGTTGTATCTTCTTTAGTTGAATGTAGAAGTACATTGAGGGAGTCTATCGTTTTGTTTTGGGCGAATGATGTCCAAACGATAAAGATCAATAGTACCTGAAGTTTATATTTCATATTAGATTTGTACAATTCAATCTAATAAATTAAAAACCCCAACTTCTGTCGGGGCTTTTAATTTATTTTCCTTTTGGTGCCGTAGTTTTTGGCGGGTTAAAATAATTTTTTGCTTTCTCGTTAGTCGGATCTATTGTTTTTACTTCGTTAAAGTATTTATCTGAATCCGGATTTGGTTTGTTTTTGTTTTGCACCAAATGGTAGTAGCCTAAATATTCTAAAGCTTCAATTACGTTTGCCTTGTAGGTGCTAGTTTTTTCTTCAGGCTTAGCTAGTTCTAATCCTTTTTCGTAATAAGGTTTAGCTAAACCTGCAACGCTTGTAGGATCTAATTGTGAGCTTGAACGACCTCTCCAAAAATAACCTGCAGCAAATGTCGGCGAACCTTGAATTAATTTAGAAAAACAAGTATCTGCTTTTACATAATAAGGTGTTGCTTCAGCTTCCTTTGCTGTTTTTGCTTTGGCATCTTTAATGCCTGCAGCTTCACGCATTTTAGCGTTACCTGCAAAATATAAAGTGCGTCCTAATTCAAAATAATCTTGTCCGCCCATTGCTTTTGTGCAAGTAGCACGTTTTTCCCATGCAGCAATTGATTTGTCGTAGCTTTTTGCTTTATTCCAGATGCGAGCAACTTCAGTCCACAATTCGCAATTCGCACTTGGGTCTAAAGCAATTGCTTTTTCCAGTTCTAAAGTTCCTAAGGAGTCTTTACCTGTTTTTGATAACAACATACCTTTGTATTTGTAATCGCCCGGTAAATATTTGAAGCCTGCTTTATCTTTAGTCATATCAAAAAACTGATTCAACGCACGTAAACCTTTTGAGTATGCTGTAGTGTCGTTTTTATTTCCCATCTCACCATAAGCCCAACCTAATAAACGTTCGATAGTATAATTGTTATAACCACCTTTCTTTAAACCTTCACCTTCGTTAATCGCATCGGTATATTGTTTATTGTTAAACAAAGCTGTCATATAACGGTAACGCGCATCGTTACTGTTGTTTAACTCTAAATATTTTTTCCAGTTTTCAATCGCGTTTTTTGATTGTCCTGCTAACATATACACTTCAGCAATCTCGCGATAAGCCGGGGCAAACGTAGCATCAATACCAATTGCTTTTTTGTAAAGTTCTAAAGCTAATTGATAGTTTCTTCCGCGTTGGTATAATTTACCTTCACGTAAAATACCTAAAGTGGATTTCGGATTTAACTCGCTTGCTTTTTGATAACTCTTAATAGGCGTGCTTCCATCGGTTGGATTTTTTTCCAACTGCGCATCACCTAATAAAATATGATTGATTGGATTTTTTGGTTCCAGTTTAATAGCTTCATTTAATAATTTGATAGCCTCATCTAAATTTTTATTGGGCGCGAAGATGTAAGCCTCAGCTGTTTTACGCATCACTTCAGTATTTTTATTAGCACCTAAAGTTGCAGCTTTAAAAAACATAGCTTTAGCATCAGCTTCTTTTCCTTTATACCAAAGTACTTTTCCTAAACCAACATAGTTTAAAGGATTAGTTGCATTTACTTCAGTACCTTTTTGGTATTGGGCATTTGCATTATCTAAATCTTCATTCTTAAAAAAGTTCTCACCGTAGTAAAAATAATTTTCGCCTTTACCAGCCTCTTTGCTAAGTAAGGTTACGAAATCTGCAGCAGCAGCTTCATAACGTTCGTTATCGGTTTTTACAATGATGTCGTTTAAGGTTTGAGCATTTGCAAAAACACTTAGGGCCAGAGTTGCTATTGTTAATGTAGTTTTCATATTCTTTTATAGAGCTTCAAAATTAATACAATTATTAATAAAGCAAGTTAAGTGCCAATTAATAAAAAAGCGAGTTTTTTAGCATTTTTTGGGCTTTAGTAAGCTTAAAAATAGATAGCTAACCAAATGAGGATTAAATACTTATAATTAAACGATTTTTAAGTCCTTTTATTGTCCGGGAGGCTTCATATTTACCTCGATTTTCCGCTCAGATTGACGCACCGGTAACAAGCCCTGTTTAAGAAAAGTCATTTGTCCTTTTGGTCCAGCTAAATAAGATTCGAAACCTTTGGCTAAACTAAAATCATCTGTTCGTCGCAATAAATAAATGGTGCGTGTAAAAGGATATTCTCCGGTTTTAAATGAACTTTGATTTGGGGCGAAATAAATGGAATCCGTTTTTCCTACTGCAATAAATTTTAGTTTGTCTTTGTAAACTTTCGTCAGCGAATCATCCCCATCGCTCAACATAGCAAAATCAATAAAGCCAATGTGATTGGGTTGTTCAGTAATTTTTTGGAGTAAGTCTAACGCATTATTCACTACAAAACATTTTGCACCAAATTTTTTCGTAGGAGTAAGACTATCTATTAAATAATATGAAACGGAAGAACATTTACTGTCTAAAACAGCGAGTGGTGAAATGGAATTTCCTAAAGAATCTTTAAGAGTTAACTGATCACTTAATAATTGTTTTATTTGTTCTACAGTAAGTTTACTAATATTTGTATTTGCGGAAGTCACCAAAGCCACACCTGATTTTGCCAATGGCGAATACATAGGTGTTAATTTTTTTTGAGCGAAAGCTTTTACTTCTTTCTCTCCTAATAATCTGCTAATGATAATGGCTTTACAACTATCATTTAAAAACGCGTTTATGATTTCTGATTCGCAGGAAGGAATACATTCAATTTCAGCGTTATGATATTGCGATGAAAAACTAAGCGCTTGGTTTTTGATGTGCAATTGTAAGCCTTCACTATAATACACTTTTAATTTACCGGAAGTAGGAGAATTATCTACGTAATCGTTTTTATAGTAGTTATCACAAGAACAAAGACTAACAGCAACAGTAATCGCAAAAAACAATCTTTGAATTTTGAATTTTGAATTTTGAATTTTTTCAATCATTCTGATTAGATTTAAATACTTGATAAATACGTATGCCTCTAAAAACGGCGTAACCTAAAAATACAACTGTTAAAACAATTCGTTTAGTACCGAATACAGTGTCAATCATGAAATCGGTAAATGTAAAAGCAAAGGCGCCGGCAATAACTATCAGCACCATTAATACGCTAAACCAAAGCGTTACCATGTTAATTCCGTTTCTCATTTATTCTCTCTGTTTTAGAGCTCTAATTTAGTGATTAATGACTTGGATAACTGAATTATTCCCTTAATTTTGTTTAACTAAAATATATTATATGAAAAAACTTTTACTTTCAATTTTTACGATTACTTCATTAACTTCTTTTTCGCAGTGGTCAACCACTTCGATTTTTAGTACAGGTGAAGATTGTTTTACCGCCTTTGGTAAGGTGTTAGCTAGTGATGACGGCACTAACGCACTAAATGCTTCAACAGATGATGGTGCTAATTGGATATCATCAAATACCGGAGTACCGGCTTCAGGTTTATCTTTTGGTGCACTTAACGGAACAACACTTTATGCCTACCGTAACACAAGTATTTATCAATCTACAACTGGTAATAATTGGACAGCCATGACAACAAGCGCAATAAGCGGAACTGAAGTTATAAAAGGCATAGCGGTTATAAGTACTAATTCTGTTTTTGCAATTACTAATCCAATAAGCGGTAATGGAATTAAAGTTTATCAATTAAGTGGTTCAACCTGGAATTTTAAAGCTAATGTTCCTATTGGCACGGCTACTTTGGGTCTTTGTGTAGAAAACATGAATGGTGAATTGTGGATTGGTACTACTTCAACATTAAGTATAAAATCTACTAACGGAGGCTCTACTTGGGCTGCTGCAAATGGCACATTAACGTCAACAAATTGGTGGGATAAATATGTTTTATGTCAAGGCGCAACAAGTACTACATTATTTATGGGAACTTATGGTGGTCGATTATTTAAGTCAACTAATAATGGTGCTACATGGACAACAGCTTATAGCATCAGTAATGGAGCAACAATATCTATAAGCGATATTTATGTTATGTCGAACAATAACATTTTAGTGGCTTGTGATTCAGGTTTTGTTTATAGTCAGGATGGGGGAGCAACCTTTCAGAAAAATAATGTTGGATTAAATTATAGTAATAGCGAAAATTATTTGAGAAAAATAACAGCAACGTCTAATTATATATTTGCTTCTACAAGTAATGGAACAATTGTTCGTCGCCCATTAAATCAAATTTTTTCAGGCATAAGCGAAATTAATCCGCTAGCTATCGAAAGTAAAGTATATCCAAATCCTGCAAATGATTTTACGACTATTGAAGCAAATGATTTACTGTTTGAAAAAAATTGTGAAGTAAAAATTACTGATGTTTTAGGTCGTGATGTTTCTATTACTGAAATGAAAAATGGTAAGGCGGAATTAAGCTTAAGTGATTTCTCTAAAGGAATTTACACCTACAGTGTTTACAATAACAAAACTGTTGTAAGTAAGGGAAAATTAGTGGTTAACTAACCTCACCCGATTTGGTGAATACCAAATCGTCCTCTCCTATGAGGAGAGGAGTAAACAAGGTTCAGAAGAAGCCGCTTCATATTATGGAGCGGCTTTTTTATTGCTTTGTCAGTTCGAGCGTAGTCGAGAACTAGTAATGATTGCTGCAGTAAAATGTCTCGACTACGCTCGATAGGACATTGCATAAAAAAAGCCCCTCGTTTCCGAAGGGCTTTTTAATTTTATTTGGTGACTGAGCGTAGCCGAAGTCAGCAAGATTATTTAATAGTAAAGTTAATTGGTAAGTTAAAGAACACCGATACTGAACGACCGTTTTGTTTTCCGGCTTTCCACTTTGGCATTGATTTAACTACTCGCATTGCTTCTTTATCGCAATCAGGACAACCAGCTACACCTTTTAGAATTTGCACATCACTAATTGCACCATCGCCGCTAACAACAAACTTTAAAAAGCATTTACCACTTATTCCGGCTTCGCGAGCCATTGCAGGGTATTGAATGTTTTTCTGAATGTATTTCATCATTTCCATTGCTCCACCCGGAAACTCTGGCATCTCTTCAACCACTGTAAAAATTTCAGGAGCTGCAGCTTCACCCGGACCAGTATCTTCAGTTGGTACAACAGGAAGATCTTTTTCACCTTCTTGATCTTTTGTACTCACGTTAGCGTCTTTTACATCTTCTTGTAATTTTTGAGGCTCTTCTTCAACAGCATCATCTTTAATTACAGGCGGTGTAAATTTCACCATCTCAACCATTGGCGGCGGTGGTGGTGGCGGTGGCGGTGGTGGTTGTTCTTCAACCGGAGGAGGAGGTGTTAAATCAATCTGTTCCACTTTAAGTGTTTCAGTAACCTCTTCAGTTTTTGGGCGGTCCATAAATTTTTTCAAGCCAAATAAAGCAACTGAAAAAATAATCATCCCGCCAATAATTAGCATTACGCGCTTATTGTAATTGGTTCTTAATTCATAAGCGCCGTAACCTGTGTTTCGTCCACCAAATACTACCGTATTTCTAGTGGCGTAGGTTTCGCCATTCCATCCGGTTTTCAAGTCAAGCATTAGCATGACTACCGATATGGCTGCGAAAATTCCTATTAAAATAAATAACATAATTACCTCCTATTATTAGTTTGTACCGGTTTTTGCTTTCACTAAATCAAATTCAGGTTTTAAAATATCTACCATTACATATTTACCAACTACAAAAAAGTTCAACTCATCAATAACATCAATTACGTTTTTGTAAGTAGCTTGGTCGTCGGTTTTAATTAAGTAAGTGTAAGAATCTTTATCTGCTTTTGTTTCTCTTACCAAACGTTTGTAAGTAGTATCAGCTAACTGTTTACTTTCGTGTTTTGCTTGCAATGCTTTAATCTTATCATCCATCTCTTTGTTTTTCTCTAACAAATATTTGTGTAAGCTGCTTTGATCAAAACTTAACTCTTTTAATTCAGTTGCAGGACCTTTATCATCTGCTACCGGTCTAAACTGACCTTCGTAATAAAAAATGCGGTCGTCTTTAGATAATAAAAAAGTAATACCCTTTTTAATTGGAGGCATATCCTCTTCTTTTTCAGGGGGCGCAGGAAAAGTAAGTTCCATTGATTTTGGTTTACTGAAAGTTGCCGTTAATACGAAAAACGTAAGTAACAGGAACGCTAAGTCAACCATTGGTGTCATATCTATGCGTGTGGATTGTTTCTTCGCGCGTTTTTTACCGCCCTTATGACCGCCACCACCGCTATCTGCTATTTCTGCCATTGTTTAATTTTTTATGCGAAGCGATTTTAAATCCGCTTCATCAATTAATATTTATTATTTGGTTGGCTGTATAATTGTACCGCCGCCCTCTAATGATGTAATCAAATTAAACTGATAAATTTTTAAATCAGTAAACGTTCTGATTACATCTTTAACATAAATGTATTTAGTTTTCGCTGCGCATTTAATAGCGTAACGTGGTTTCTCAGCTTTAAATTCAGTATTAGATTCAGCTGCTTTTTCTTTAGCGGCTTGATAAACTCTTACTGCTTCTGTACCGCCAATATTAATCCAATCTTTTAATTGATTGTTTGGAGTAATAGTATCTAATGGTACACCTTTTTGTGGCTGAAACTTTTTGCGATCGTCTTCTTTCAGGTCAATATATTTTGGAAGATCTTTAATATCTACACCAAAACTTGGCAACCCGCTAAATTTCACAATTTGCTCTTCGGTAAACTGAACTTTATATCGTTTAGCCATTTCTCTTAGAGCGTTCATTTTAGCAGTTGAATTACTGATTCCAAAAAAAGCACGTCCGTTATCATCTACTGTTACCAAAATATGATTGTCAGGTAAATCAACCATCCCAATTGAAGAAGGAGGATCAACTACTACAGGTTCGGCCATACGGAACGAAGCTGTCAACATAAAGAAGGTAACCAGTAGGAAAGCCAAATCCACCATGGGCGTCATGTCCAGTGCGGGGGCTCCTCCTTTTGATGGTTTTTTTGACATTTTCTTTTTGTTTAATATTTAGATGAATAATCTTTTAATTTTCCATAAAGTTCTTCAAACTCTTTCCAAAACGTGAGTCATGGTGAGCTTTCCGCCTAGGCGGAGAACCGTATTACCGTTATTTACCGCTTGATTGGAATTCCTGGATTATTGAGAATCCGGCTTCATCCATTGCGTAAGTAATTTGATCGATACGGTTACTGAAGTAGTTATAGAAAATAATTGCAAAAGCAGAAGTTAAAATTCCTACTAATGTATTTACTAAGGCTTCAGAGATACCTGTTGCTAAAGCAGAAGTATCAGGTGCACCTGCAGCAGATAAAGCCGCGAACGCACGAATCATACCCACAACCGTTCCGATTAGTCCGGCTAATGTACCAATCGAAGCCATTGTTGAAATAACCACCATGTTTTTAGATAACATTGGTAATTCTAATGAAGTAGCTTCTTCTAAAGCTTTTTGAATGGCAGCAACTTTTGCTTCTTTATCCATTGAAGAATCGTTTTGTACGAAACGGTATTTTTCAATTCCTTCGTGAACAACATTCGCTAAAGAACCTTTTTGCTTATTACAAGCAGCAACAGCTCCGTCGAAATCGTGAGTAGAAATTAATGACTTGATGTTAGAAACAAACTTATCAGTATTTCCTGTACCTGCTGCTTTCATAATAGTAATGAAACGCTCGATAGCAAAAGTGATTACTGTTAATAAGAAACCGATTAGGATAGGTACGATAAAACCACCTTTATACATGGTTCCTAAAATGTTGTGTGGATGACCTTTTTCAGCATCGCCACCTTCGAAGTTGGCAGCTGAACCTAAAATTGTTTTGTAAATAAACCAGCCAATTCCAATACAAATTACAATGGCTAATGCAGATACCACTAATGGAAATCCTCCTGATGTTTTGTTCTTGCTCATAGATTTTATGTGTTATTAGTTATTTTTAAATATAATATGAATGCCAAACTTAGTAAAAAGGTTTTAAATCAAAAAGTTTTTAAAATTAATACTGTATTAACAATTCAAGAACGAATTTACAGCACAAATAGTGTGGTGTTTCTCCCTCAAATTACGGTAGTTTAATAAGTGGTTGCAGTTTAACTATAAGTGGTAATTTTAAACTAAATTTATTTCAGTTTTCTCACAACATAATATGAACATAGAACAACTTAGAAATTACTGCATTAGTAAAAAGGCCGTTGAAGAATGTTTTCCTTTCGACGAAGAAACTTTAGTGTTTAAAGTCATGGGAAAGATGTTTTTGTTGACCGGAATCGACTCAAAACCTGTGGAATTTAATGTAAAGTGTAATCCCGACTTAGCCATTCAGCTCCGTGAGAAATACAACTGCGTTAAACCGGGGTTTCATATGAGTAAAACTCATTGGAATACAGTGGTTTGCGATAATTCCCTACCCTCAAAGCTGTTGAAAGAATGGATCGACCATAGTTATGATGAAGTAGTTAAGGGTCTCACTAAAAAACTTAGGCAGGAGCTTGAAAGTCTGTAAATTAATTTGCCGAATACGCCTTTTTTAGTAAATTTGCATCCCTTTTTAGAGCAAAGTGGGCAAAAAACAATACATAGTAAAATTTGCCGGTTTGCCTGTTGGTTCTCATGAATTTGAGTTCGACATAAACGGGACGTTCTTTGAGCAGTTTGATGATTGTGAAATTACAAAAGCCAATTTGCAAGTAGTTGTAGTGTTATTAAAGCAAAACAATTTAATGCAATTGCAGTTTGATATTAACGGAACGGTTAATTTAGATTGCGACCGCTGCCTTATCGCTTATGATTTCCCTATTGAAGCTTCAGAAAATCTTGTGGTAAGATTTGGTAACCCTGAAGAAAGTACGGATGAAATTATGGTGATTAATGAAGGCGAAGGACAAGCTGATGTGTCTCACTATTTATTCGAATATATTACTTTAGCTTTGCCTTATCGCCGGGTGCCTTGTGAAATTGACGAGGATTTTGAATGCGATGAAGACACATTAAAAAAGTTAAACGAAAGCTCAGTTGATGAAGAAAAAGAAACAAATCCCATGTGGGAGAAATTGAATAAATTAAAGATTAATAAAAATTAAAAAATAAGAAACCATGCCAAATCCTAAACGAAAACTATCGCGCTCACGCAGAGATTCACGTCGTGCTACATATAAAGC
>JAGNIU010000022.1 GCA_018000995.1 Bacteroidia bacterium | reverse complement strand
TACTTGTAGCCGTTGCAATTATTGCACTTTATTTTATGAATCAAATTAGCGGCACGGTTGCTATTATTGGCTTGGTGCTTGCTGCTGTATTTATTCTTACAAGCTTTATAAGCTTTTGTCCTCTTTATCTCCCATTCGGATTATCAACCCGCAAAGAGGAAGAGAAAAAATAATTTCAAAAAAATCGACCTTATCCAACAAATGTTACAATTTAAGGTGTTTTACTTCCCGACATTTGTAGTATGAAAATGAAAGAGCTAATTAGAAAATATAAATTAGAAATAATTGGACTGGGTGTTGGTGCAGTGGCAGGATGGAGTTATTGGTTTTTTATAGGTTGTTCATCCGGCACCTGCGCCATCACATCAAGTCCTGTTAATAGTACAATTTACATGGCCATAATGGGAGTATTAGTATTCGGATTATTTAAAAAGGAAGATAAAAAGGTTAATTATGATAAATAAATTGAAAAGTATTTTAGGACTGGGTCCTAAAGTAAATACGAGAGAGTTAATAGCCAATGGTGCTATAATTGTTGATGTGAGAACTAAAGGCGAATATGCTGGTGGGCACGTTAAAGGTTCATTAAATATTCCTCTCGATCAGTTACAACATAACCTTAAAAAATTTAAAGATAAAAATAAAATTATAATTACCTGTTGCGCTTCTGGAATGCGGAGCAGTTCAGCAAAAAGTTTTTTAAAAGCACAAGGTTTTACAAATGTACACAACGGTGGTTCGTGGCATAATTTAAAATAACAAAATGAATAATTGGAAAAATATAATTTTTAGTAACTGGAACTTCATGCGCTTTTTGCGTTTTGGTTTGGGAGTGTTTGTTCTTGTTGAAGCCATTCGCAATTATGATGTGATGTTTGGAATTATTGGTTCTGTATTACTATTACAAACTATTTTTAATGTTGGATGTTGTAACGGAGGAGCCTGTTATACTGGTAAAACGGAATCAACTGAAAACGAAAACAAGGAAGTGATTTTTGAGGAAGTAAAAAGTAAATAATATGGTAGTTCCGGAAATAATATATTCAACAGTCGCTAATAAATGTCCGCGTTGTCATCAGGGAAAGTTTTTTGAGAGTAACAACCCTTATAAACTAACCGGTACTTTTAAAATGCATGACAATTGCAATCACTGTAATTTGAAATACGAACGTGAACCCGGATTCTTTTTTGGTGCCATGTACGTTTCGTATGCTCTATTTGCAGGAGTATTTATTATATGGTTTTTGGTCGACTTAATTTGGTTGCACTTAGATCCTATTGTTCTGTTCTCAATTGTAGTTTCAAGTATGTTAGTATTATTTCCTTTGGCGTTCAGATGGGCGCGGTCGCTTTGGATAAACTTCTTTGTTCGCTACGACAAAAAGTATTCAGTATTAACACCAAACAATTTAAAAATAAAATAAATGGCAACTTTTCAAGACATAATAAATTCAGATAAACCCGTTCTTGTTGATTTTTCAGCAGAGTGGTGCGGTCCATGTAAAATGATGGTTCCAATCTTAGAAAAATTAAAAGGTATGGTTGGTGAGAGAGCCACTATCATAAAAATAGACGTAGATAAAAATCCGTCAGCAGCCAATGCTTATAAAGTTCAAGGCGTGCCAACTTTAATTATTTTTAAAAAGGGCGAGGTAAAATGGCGTCAATCAGGTGTAGTTCCGGCTGATTATTTAAAACAACTAATCGATCAAAATAGTTAGTATGGAAGCTGCAGCGCATTATTATAATGTATCCGTTAAATGGGAGTCTGGCCGTAAAGGTTTACTAAGCTCACCCGAATTAAATTCAAACGTTGAGGTTGTAACTCCTCCGCAATTCCCAAAAGGTATTGAAGGTTTTTGGTCGCCCGAACATTTATTTGTTGCAGCAGTGAATAGCTGTTTAATGACTACTTTTTTATCTATTGCAGAGAACTCTAAATTAGATTACGTTTCATTCGAATCGAACGCAAAAGGTAAACTGGAAATAATTGATGGTAAATACATGATGAGTGAAGTGACTTTGGAACCCATTCTTATTATTAAAGATATTCAACATAAAGAAAAGGCAGAGCGTGTTTTGCAAAAATCAGAATCAAATTGTCTTATTTCAAATTCAATTAAATCAAAAATAATTTTCAATCCTAAAGTAATAATTTAAGAAGTTTAAAAGTGGAAAACGCAAAAGACATATTTATTGGTTATAGAAAAGCTTTAAATAATTGGTTAAGGCAGTTCAGAACTTTTATTGACTTGGACCATAAATTATACAAGGTAGAAGAAAGTTTATTAAATATTTTTAGATGGGGAAAATTTGTACCCCTTCCTCAATTAAATTACGTTTTAGTCTTCAGAAGTTTTTATGCAAAATGTGAAGCTTGTTCGCTTGATGAAAATGCTGATTCTTATTATCAAATAAGCTTGGTTCATAATAAAAACAGAAAAATTATTGCTCACGAAACAAAGAACAAAGCAGAAGCTTTTACTATTGCCGAAAAATTGGCAAAAGGCTTGCATTTGAGTATAAAAGACGCCGCCTCGGTACCCGGACAAAGTTCCTGGAAAAAGATTTAGTTCCTTTCTTAAATTATTTTAATTTTATGGGATGTTACAGCCTATAAAATATTCCGTATTTATATTAAGTGTTTTTCTTTTTTCTTGTTCAGAACATCATACCGAAATTCCTGTCGCCGAAAAAGATTTTTGTAGCTCCATCCATCGCAACGATTCGTTAACCTTATCAAAAGAATTAGAGCCGGTTGCGGATTTAATGAAAGATAAAACAGGCGTTTATGTTTTAGAAGATGGTGGTGGCTCTATGGTAGCCCGTGCTTGGTTAAGCGAGTACGCCGAAAAAACAATCGATATTCAATATTTTATTTTCTCTACCGACAACGTGGGTTTAATTGCTTGTGATTATTTAATCCGTGCGGCCGACCGTGGCATTAAAGTTAGGATTTTAGTTGATGATATTATGGTGGATGCGGGTGTGCATGAGATTTTAACAATGGATTCACATGAAAACATTGAAATTAAAATTTATAATCCGGGTTGCAATTTAGGGAAGAGTATTTTTGGTAAGCTAAAAAAGTTGAGTGCCGATTTTAAAGGCTTTAACCAACGCATGCACAATAAAACTTTTACTGTAGATGGAAAAGTGGTTATTACAGGCGGAAGAAATATTGCAGATGAATATTTTGATTACGACCATGAATTTAATTTCCGCGACAGAGATGTTTTATTATTAGGAAAAGAAGTCTCTTCAATTCAAAAGTCATTCGAATTATTTTGGAACGATAATTTAAGTGTACCGGTTGTAAATTTAGTAGAAGAAAAAGACGCTAAGTTTGATTCGCCTGATCGCTTTGACAGATTACATCAATACGCTTGTAATCCTGAAAACTTTTGGCCACAAGTTCGTGAACGCATTCGAAAATTACCCGCTGCTTTTAAACATATTCAAGAATCAGGTGATTTAGTTTGGGTAGATAGTATTTGTTTTATTCCGGATATTCCAGGTAAAAACGTCGGCAATAAAACTACAGGCGGAATTACAACTGATTCTTTAATTAGTTTAGTAAGAAACGCAAAAACCTCAATCGACATTCAATCACCATATTTAATTGTAACAGACCTAGGTTTAAATTTATTCAGGGAAACGGTGAAGCGTGGCGTTAAGGTGAGGATTATGACCAACAGTTTGCTATCAAACGATAATCTTGGTGCATTTGCAGGTTATCAAGGTTGTAGAAAACAATTATTGGAAGCGGGCGTTAGAATCTTTGAATTTAAACCGGATGCTGCCTGCCGTTATAAAATTATGACCGGTGATTTACAACAAAAAATGAATTACACGCCTGTTTTTGGTTTGCATGCAAAGTCGATGGTAATTGATGGGCATATAACTGTTATAGGCACGTTTAATTTAGATCCAAGGAGCGCTAACTTAAATACGGAGTGTATTACGGTTATTCGTTCTCAAAAGATAACGCAAGGTGTTTTAAAGGGAATGGAAGAAGAGTTTAAACCCGAGAATTCATGGGAAACAACTTTAACTTTTAATCCTGATGATAAAGCTGATAAAAAAGTAAAAGTAAAAACCTGGATGCACAAAGCACTTCCTAAAGAGATTTTGTAAATTATTTTTTCTTTGACATTAAATACAATTTCCCTACCATCAGCGAAATTGCGAAAGGCCGGACTCCATCTCAATTAATTGAACGGCATTGCGACAAGGGCGCCATGCTAAATCGATCAGGAGGTAAGCTTTCAAATTAGTTTTCTTCTTTATTTAATTCGTGCGTTTCATTTATATTTTTCCTTTCCGCAACAGCGGTATCGCGTATATTTTTTTGCACAGCAATGGCGGCGAATAAACTTAACAGGAATGACATACCATAAAATCCTTTCTCACTTAAATCCATTTCAGCATGCCATAATCCTATTACTAATAAGAGAATTGAGAGTAGGGTAGAGAACCAACTGATGCCGAGATAAATTCCGGTAACTGGAATTCCTTCTAATTGATCTCGTACAGCTTTTTGAAGTGAGACAGCCGAGAATAATCCATACATTAAAACAGTAAAGTAGTAACCTTTTTCGTTTAAGAAGATATATGCGTTCCATAATCCAACGCAATAAGAAATTCCTCCCGCTAATAAAGCTACCCATGAGGCAGCTATAAAAGCATTTGATGGTTTTTGATTCATGATTTAGGTTTTAATTTATGAATCAAAAGTAGGTAGGAGGAAAACGATGGCTTTTGACAAATGTCAAAAAGAGATATTCTTAACGAATTTTTACTTTTCGGACCTAACGCGACTTAATGTTTCCTGGGTAATCCCCAAATAGGTAGCTATTTGTCCTAATGAAGCGCGTTGTATTAAAGAAGGGTTTTTTGTAATGAGGTTTTGATAACGTTCTTTCGCCGATTTAAATTGAATGTTTAAAAAGCGTTCTTCCAAATCGATATAATAGGTTTCGGTAATGATTCTTCCAATGCGTTCTGTTTCAGGAAATGATTTATAAAGATTTTCTAAATCGGTATGCGCAATTTTTAATAGTTCACAATCTTCTAAAGTTTCAATGCTTTCCGGTGAAGGTTCGTTCGTAATAAAAGAGTAAAATGAAGTGGCAAATTCTTTTTCTTTAGCAAACCAATGCGTTATTTCTTTTTGTTCATCGTAATAAAAACCTCTTAGTAAACCTTTCTTAATGAAATATAAATTCCGGCAACGTTCTCCGTTTTTAATAAGGATGGTGTTTTTAGGAATAGAAATTTCTTTTGAAACGGAAATGATTTCTTTCTCCAACTCTTTTGAGATAGAAATTAAGGAGGATATATAAGATAGTAAGGGCATTTAATTTTTACAATAGTCTGAATAAAATATCTCTCTCCCAGTTTTTACTATTCCGTTTTTTAATAGTTTCACTAATTAATTTTTTGAATTGAGTCTGCGCATAAAAATATTTTATGGTTTCATTGGCAGGTCCTGCTAATCTTCCGTTGCTGCTTAAACAAGCCTCAATACAATTATTAACCATGGTTTCATCTATGTAATTTAATTTACGTAATGCGTTCATAGCATTTCCACGTGTTATAAATTCGTAGGAGTTAGAGGTGTAGTTAACCAATTGACCAATATATTTTTTATCATTATTAGAAGCAGCTGCAGCAATCTCCAACCATTTACAAGCAACATTACGTCCGTTCGTCCCTTCAATACCTTTTGTAATGTCTAAATATTTTTGGGTATTCTCAGGGAAATTGTTGCATAATTTTTCTAAAGCAGTAACAATAGTTTGGTAAGAAGAATCTAAGAGTAATTTTTCGTAATCCGATAAAAGATTCGGTTCGATACTTTTAGAACTCATTAAAATTGCCTTCCTCACTTGAACATCATTATCAGTAAGTGCTTTTTTAACCAGTTGAATACTTTCTTCTGTTTTGTCTTCTAATAATTGTGCGGCGGCTTCAGATTTAATGGCGTGAAATGTATTCTTGTTGTAAACTTCAGTTAACACAATTTTTTTCTGAGGAACAGATATTTTTCTCATCGCCAAAACGGCATCATATCTGTCAATCATTTTCGGAGCACGTAAAGCTTGTGCTGTTAACATCTCAAACGATTTGTTGAAGGTTACGGTTTTCATTACCTCACTATTCGGATCAAATAATACAAAATCTATTTTTTTATTATTTGGATTTGAAATTTTCACAACATGACTTTCTTTTTCTATCCATTCGGTTTTTGTGTCTTTTGTTCCATCAGTATAATACACTTCAAAAGCAATTGGCATTTTAAATAAACCACTGATATCACTTACAGCTTGGGTTTGTGTAACCATGAATTGAGAAACATGTTTTCCATCTTCCTTTGTAAAATCGTCGAAGGTGACGTTATAAATAGGTTCTCCGCCTCTATAAACCCACTCATCCCAAAACCATTCTAAACCATAACCTAATTCATCCTGAAAGGCGTTCAGTAAATCATCAGAATCTACATTATCATATTTGTGAGCTAATAAATAACGTTTCACCGATTTGTTATAACCTTCACGTCCCACAACGTATTTCAACATTTCTAAAACCTGAGAACCTTTTTGGTAAATTAAGGTGGATGAAGTCTCAGAATGCGAAATAGATTTTTTATCCTGAACATTTATTGCAGCAATACCGGCTTGTCTGCGTTGCCAATCAAAATGATCCTGACCAAAACATTCACGCTCTGCTAAAACATTATAATGGGTTGCAAAACTTTCCTGTAGCCAATGCGAATTGCCGCTTCGGGCGCTTACAAAATCTCCAAACCATTGATGCGCTAATTCGTGTGCATTAACAGCAACATAATTACGGTCGTTATAACCGCGACTGTCAGCACAAAAGAAATCTCCGAACAAAGTAGCCGTTGTATTTTCCATCGCGCCAAACATAAAATCCTGTACAGGGATTTGTGAATATGTTTCCCATTGGTACGGCACACCAATTTCACTTTCTAAAAAGTCAAATATTTTCTCATTGTATTTATAAGTCCATTCAACTCTATTCTTCCATTCCGGATAATACCAAGAATACATCGGCACGCCTGATTTGGATTTACTTTCTTTTATTTCGTATTTGCCAATGCCTAACATTACCAAATACGATTGGTGAGGATGATTCATTTTGTAATGCCATAATTTATTGCCGTCTTTGGTTTCTTTCTCAGCCACTTTTACACCATTAGATAATACTTTATAATCTTTATTAAACTTTACATATACTTCAGTCAGTAATTTATCATTCGGCGTATCATAACAAGGAAACCAATGACGGTTATCAATACCTTGTCCTTGCGACCAAATTTGTTTGCGACTTAAATTATTTGGATCATTCCAGCCAATAAAGTAAAGTCCTTTGCGCGGAGTAGCTTCATAGGTAATTGTTAAACTATCTTTTTCGCCCCATTTTAATATAGTATTTGGAAAAAACGAAATACCATTTGCATCTGTTTTATATTTTATGTCTTTACCATTTAATTTCGCTTCCTTAATAGTAATACCCGGACCATCCAAGTAAAATGAATCAACCGTTGCACGAATAGGAGTAAAGAAGTGAGTGATTTTCCCTTTTACTAATCCTTTTTCAGGTTCAAATTCAACACTAAGCCGCATACGTTCAAAATCGAGATTATGTTCGCGCATAGCAGCACCTGGGTCGTATTGATAACTAATTTTTTTCTGTGCAAAGGATAAATTTGCTATTAGTGTAAAAATTAAAACTGATCCAAATTTCTTCATGGTATAACTCTTAAAATGAGTATCAAATCTAATATAATTTCTTAATATACTTATAGTTTTAACCTAAAATAGGCATAAGAAATAAAGGGAACCTTTTGTTATATTTGTAATAATCCATCTAGACGATATAAGGAATAATCGAATTAAAAAAAGATGGATTTAGTCAGATGTTCGAAAGAGATTTGAAAAATAGTTTGTTAAAAATAATTCTTTTTTATTTTGTTTTTATTAGCCCTCTAATAGCTGATGAGGGTAAAAAGCGATTTTTTGAAATGGATTCTTTGATTCGGATAAACATCATGAATCAACCGGATAGTATTCGCAGCTTAATTTTGGAGCAATTGGAATTAGCAAAAAAGCTGAATAACCTCCAATGGATTTCGGTAGCGACTAATAATCTGGGCAATAGTTACTACCTCGCCAATGATCTAAAAAAGGCAGAAGAATGTTATTTGCAAAATTTAAAAACGCAGGAAGCTGATAAAGACTATGAAGGCTTGGCAAAAACTTACAATAATCTTGGTAATATTTTAAAGGGAAGAAGTGATTATGATAAGGCAAGAACATATTATCTGAAAAGTTTAGAATTAAGAGAAAAATTGAATAACGAAGCAGGAAAAGCTGCTTGCTATGCTAATTTAGGAATTACTTACGATGAACAAGGGAATTATCCACGCGCGCTCGAGTATCATTTTAAAGCACTTAAAATATCAGAAAAGCTTGATAACAAAAAAGGCCTGGCAACAGCTTATAATAATATCGCTATCATTTATAAACAGCAAAAACAATTCAATAAAGCTTTAGAATATAATTTTAAAAGCCTTGAAATCCGCAAAACACTTAATTTGCAATACGACATAGCAACTTCCTATAATAATATTGGGAATATCTATGTAAGTCTTAAAAGTTTTGAATTAGCCATTAAAAACTATAATCTCTCGTATGATATTGCAAGCGAGTTGAACGACGAATACATGACATCAATGTTGGATAATAATCTGGGTTCAGTATACATGCAAAAAAAAGAGTTGACGAAGGCGGAAGCTTTTTTTAAACGGAGTCTCGATATAAAAACAGCCATCGATGATTTATCAGGTAAAGTAGAAGCTTTAATTAACTTAGGAAATCTTTACTTGGCGTTGAAAGATTATAGCTCATCTGAAAAATTTTGTAAGCAGGGATATGATTTGGCTAAGGAATTAGATTTAACGGCTGACGTATCTGCGTCTTGCAATTGTTTGTATTCTACCTATAAAAATAAAAATAATGCGGTTGAAGCTTTACGATTTTTAGAAGAGTTTAAGGTTTTATCGGATTCGGTTGAAAACAATACGAACAAACGTTACATGATGGAGCAGGAGTATACTTATGTTTACGACAAAAAAGTGGCGCAAGATAGCTTGAAGAATGAAGCTAATAAACAAGTTTTAAGAAGTGAAATAGAGAAACAAAGAGTTCAGAAGTATAGTTTGTACGGCGGCTTATTGTTAGTAATGGTTTTTGCCATATTTATGTTTAATAGATTTAGAGTAACAAGAAATCAAAAGATAGTTATTGAAAAACAAAAACATTTGGTGGATGAAAAGCAAAAGGAAATTCTCGATAGTATTAATTATGCTCAGCGTATTCAAAAAGCTCATTTACCAAGTGATAAATATATTACAAAGAAGATGGGTGATTTAAGAAATAAAAAGGATAAAAACTAAATGAATCTGTTTATTATAGGCGATGTGCACGGTTGTTTCTACACGTTTAAAGCTATGCTCGAATTTTGGGATCCTTCAAAGGAAATTTTGATTCAGTTGGGAGATTTAATCGATCGCGGGAATTATACACCTGAGGTTGTGAAGTTGTGTAGGGAAATTCAAAAAGAACATCCTAATTCGGTTTTCTTAAAAGGAAATCATGAATGGTCAGCCTTACAATATTATCATAAAAGTAAAGACGATAAATGGTATGATAAATTTGGAAAGCAAGTGTTGTGGCAGTATGTTATAGCTGAACGCAAATTTGAAGAGGATGCCGAATGGATGAAAACCATGAAAACGTATTGGGAAAATGAACATATTATGGTTAGTCACGCCGGTATTAGTGTTTCCCCTTTTTGTATGGATGAAAATCATTACAGTGGTTTGCTCTGGCATCGTTTAGAGATAAAAGGTTTGAAAAAGGTTCAGGTTTACGGGCATACCCCTGTAAAAGGCAACAAACCGGCGTTTGATCCTAAAACCAATTCTTATAATATTGATACAGGGGCGTATTTAGGGAAATCTTTAACCGGTATTAAATTGGATGAAAAAGGTGTACTTTTGGAAACGCATACAATTCATACAATAGAAAAAGACATTAAAACTTCATTATGAAAAAGTACTTCACTAAAAAAAGCATCTTCATTACACTTGCAATAATTTTTGTTGTCATTCAATTTATCCGTCCCGGAAAAAATACCGGAGAAGTTTATGGTGAAAACGACTTTACGAAAGCCGTAAATGTGCCTGAAGAAGTGAAAAATGTTTTGGCAGTAGCGTGTTACGATTGTCACTCTAACCATACCAATCACATGTGGTACGAAAACATTCAGCCCGTTGGTTGGTGGATTGCGAATCATATCAATGAAGGCAAGCGTGAATTAAATTTTTCTGAATTCAATTCTTATAAGGACAAACGTAAAGCTCACAAATTCGAAGAAATTGGCGAAATGGTTGGTGAAGGTGAAATGCCAATGGAATCTTACACCTGGATTCACGGTAACGCCAAATTAAACGATGAGCAGGCACGTTTGCTTATCAATTGGGCTGCTTTATGCCAACAACAGTATAAGCAAGAAGGAGAATCACACTAACTTAAAGTGGATGACCATACTCACCTCTTCATTTTTTTGAGGAAACTCCAGTTTATTTAATTTCTCATTAACAAACTGTTTTACTTTTTCGTCTTCTGCGTTAATAATAACGTTTTCAGCTTTTCCGTTTTCATTTACCTTAAACGATAAACGTACCGATTTTTCGTTTTTGTCGCTAAGCAATTCAGCCGGACAAGTAATTTTGTTTTTTACTGTTTCCACCAGACTAGTGTTGTTTGAATTTGGTTTAGCATTTAAACTTAGAGTTAATAATGCAAGTGCGGGAATGATTTTTAATGTTGTCATGATTTCTTGTTTTTTGTAATTAGACGTAAAGTTTCAAAGAAAAGTTACAATACAAGGTTAAAGAAGTGTTAATAGGCGTTAAACACAAGTTAAAATCACGAAGTGCGGGGGAGGAGGAATTTTTCTATTCACCCATTATGGGTGATGTCACGTAGTCCGCCTAGGCGGAGTAGTCGAGATGTTTAGGAAAATGTTTTATAAATCACGATTGTCATCCTGAGCTTGCCGAAGGATTAAGGTTTTGAAATGTTTGCTCGACTTAATCCAACCTTTTATTAATTCGTCTGAGTCAGGATAGTAATTACTTTGTTTTATTACATCACGGTAATCGCTAACGGTTGAAATCTGATGACTTGAATCAATATAACCGTAGCCTTTGTATTTACTATCTTCAATAAGTATCAATGAGCGTTCTTCATTCGTACGGCCTCTGTCAAGAATTAAAAAGTTAGGGTTTGAATAAGTAACGTTTTTAATAATTTCTTTAGCGCGTTTATTATAGATTTCAATTTCCTCTTCGCCATTACAAATGCCGTTGCATTTTTTAATTTGGTGATTGAAACAAATAGATTCTTCACCGGTTAAACCGCAATAGCGTAAACATAATTGGTGTTCATCAATCCAGCGCTCCAGTTTTTCTCTTGCCGAAGAATAAGTCACAGAGCCGTATAAAGAACTTTCTGATTCTTCATACTCCACAATCTTAAAATTAATTATTCCTTCCTTATCGGTAAACCAATCGATGCTATGCGTAAACATATCGGCTTTGCGCATGCGGTTGTATTTTGGTTTGTGTTTTTTTATTTCTTCTGCTTCTAATAGTAAGGCAACGAGTTCGCTTCCGGTTGTCACAAAATCAACATTCATTAAATCATTCAGTAGTTTTTTGCTTTTTCCTTCTTTACTATTGAAGTGGGCGAGGGCGCGACCGTACATATTGGTGCTTTTGCCTATGTAAATTATTTCTTTGTCTTTGTTCAGGAAATAATACACGCCACATTCTTCCGGTAATTTTTTTAAGATGTATTCTTTTATTTTATCAATGCGGCGCACCATGATATCTTCAACACCCATGTTTTTGTATTGAGGATGATCAGCTTTTAATCGCAATAACAAATCAAATAGTTGTGCAGTAGCAACAGCATCGCCTTCTGCTCTGTGCCGACCTTCAATTTCAATTCCAAGAGAAGCGCATAAATGTCCGAGACTATAAGAAATCCTTCCCGGAATTAATTTCCGACTTAATCTTACTGTGCATAAAGTATCTTTTCTGTAATTAAATCCAAGAGATTTGAACTCTTCTTTTATAAAACCATAATCGAAACCCACATTGTGTGCTACAAAAATGCAACCCTCAGTCATTTCTATGATTTTCTTAGCCACCTCATGAAACTTTGGCGCATCAGCAACCATTTCATTGGTAATTCCTGTTAAACTGCTAAAGTATTGGGTAATGTGACACTCCGGATTGATGAGTGTTGTGAATTTATCTATAACCTGTAAGCCATCGTGTTTAATAATGCAAATTTCTGTAATACGTCCGTGACCGTAAACAAATTTCCCGCTGCAGGTTTCAATATCAATAATTGCAAACACCGGGGTAAATTTAATGAATTGTTGAGCTATTGATTGCTACGAATTGTAGTATTAGAAATCTTTGTAATATAAAACCTGTTTAGTTTCCTTAAAACAAGCCTCAATCATGGCTTTTGAGAGTTTATTGACATTAATACCTCTGTATTTGCTTAAACCGCCCATTAAAAGAGGGTTGAAGATTTTAAATACTGCAATTCCAATTTTTTCTCCTAAACGTAATTCTTCACGGTCGCCCATTAAAAACGACGGACGAACAAAAACAGAATTCGGGAAATTAGCTTTTACGCCTTCTTCCATTTCGCCTTTAGTGCGCAAATAAAAATTTCCTGATTTAATATCAGAACCAACTGATGAAACACAAATCATTTTCTCAGCGCCAATTTGTTTTGCATATTTAGAAATAGCAATGGGATAATCTCTGTCAACCACCAGTTGCGCTTCTTTCGAACCTGCTACTTTAATAGTTGTTCCCATACAAGAAAACACATGATTTATTTTTAAATCAGGCATGTCGGAAAAGCTTTTGTAATTGAAAAGTATTTCCTCAACCTTAGGATGAATAAATCCTGTGGGGCGACGGGTAACAATATAAATTTTACTATAACGGGAATCGTTGACAATATTTTTCAATAAAGCACTTCCAGTTAATCCTGTTACTCCGAAAATAATGGCTGTTTTCATTGGGTATTAAAGCGCTTCTGAAACCACTTCTTTAACATCTTCAGGTAATAAACGTTTCAATAATGCTTCTATTCCTGCTTTTAAAGTCATAGTGCTACTTGGACAACCGCTGCATGAGCCGCGCATTTGCACAGTCACAACGCCGTCTTTTAAGTCTTTGAATGTAATTAAACCGCCATCACTTTCAACTGCTGGACGGATATATTGTTCTAATACTTCAATAATTTTATTTTCCACTTCGTTTTTTGGAACGTTGTGTTGTGTGTTGATGCTAACAGTTTTTGTAAATGTATTATCCGCTGCAACTTCTTTTTCAGGGAGTTTATCAATAATAACATTGCCTTTATTTAAATAATCTGTAATGAAGAAACGGAGTTCATGTACAACTTCTTCCCATAACACAGAATCATGTCGGTTTACACTAATAAAATTAGATGAAATAAAAACGGATTTCACAAAAGGAAAACTAAATATAGCTTTTGCAATGGGTGCATCTTTTGTTTCTGCAATGCTTTTATATTCAGCCGTTGCACCACTCACTAATAATAAGCGGTTAGCCACAAATTTCATGCTGGCCGGATTTGGTGTTTCCTCGGCGTATATTATGTAGGGGATTTCGGTAGTTAACATGGTACAAATTTACAATTAATAAACTTTATATTTGTGTTAAATTAAGCTAGAAAATGCAACACAAAACCGATTATTTAGTCATAGGTTCAGGTATAGCCGGACTTAGTTTCGCTTTAAAAGTGGCAACTAAGCATAAGGTGTTTTTAGTTACCAAAGCCAATGAAGACGAAAGCAATACTAAATACGCTCAGGGTGGAATTGCAGCAGTTTGGAATGATAAGGATACGGTTGAAAAACACGTTCAGGATACTTTAATTGCCGGTGCGGGTTTATGTGATGAGAAAATTGTAAGGAAGGTAATTACTGAAGGCACTCAACGCGTAAAAGAATTAATAGAACTCGGAACTAAATTTGATAAAGCCCAAAATGGTGAATATGATTTAGCTAAAGAAGGCGGACATAGCGAACACCGCATTTTGCATTATAAAGATGTTACCGGAAATGAAATTGAGCGTGCACTCATCACGCAAATTCATAAACATCCTAATATTACTGTTCTCGATCATCATTTTGCAATTGATATTATTACACAACATCACTTAGGTGTTGAAGTGAATTCAAAAACTCCCGGTATCGAGTGTTATGGCGCTTATGTTTTAAATACTAAGTCGTACAAAATTGAAACTGTCCTTGCTAAAGTCACAGTAATGGCAACGGGTGGGGCAGGGCATGTTTATGCTACAACAACCAATCCAAAAATTGCAACAGGAGATGGAATTGCAATGGTGTATCGTGCAAAAGGACATGTAAAGGATATGGAATTCGTACAATTTCATCCCACTTCATTGTATAATCCAACTGAGCATCCGAGTTTTTTAATTACTGAGGCTATTCGTGGTTTTGGTGCGGTATTAAAAACACAAGACGGAAAAGAGTTTATGCAGAAATATGATGCGCGTGGTTCATTAGCACCACGTGATATTGTTGCCCGCGCTATCGACAACGAACAAAAAATGCGTGGTGATGATTATGTGTATTTAGATTGCAGGCATTTGGATAGAAAAGGATTCATTGAGCATTTTCCGAATATTTATAATAAGTGTATGGGTTTAGGAATTGATCCCTTTGTGAAAATGATTCCTGTTGTACCCGCGATGCATTATTTATGCGGCGGAGTTATTGTGGATGAAAATTCTAAATCTACCATAGATAATTTATACGCTATTGGGGAATGTGCTTGTACGGGTTTACATGGTGCGAACCGTTTAGCGAGTAATTCATTATTGGAAGCTTGCGTATTTGCACATACTGCTGCCGAACATTCGTCTTCAATAATTGAGAAAATTAAAATTAAAGAAAACATTCCTGATTGGAATGCAGAAGGAACAGAGCAGGCGGAAGAAATGATTTTAATTACTCAATCTCAAAAAGAAGTTCAGCAAATCATGAGCAATTATGTTGGGATTGTGAGAAGTGAATTACGATTACAACGCGCTTTCGACAGATTAGAAATATTATTCAAAGAAAACGAAGCCCTTTACGAAAAAACAGTAGTGACTCCAAAGCTTGGCGAGCTACGTAATATCATTTGTATCGGATACCTGATTATCAAACACGCTCGTCAAAGGAAAGAGAGTGTGGGATTGCATTACATGGTGAATTATAAGGAATAAGGAGTTAGGATTAAGGATTTAGTGAGTTACTCCTTAATGAATTTCGAATACGAGTTATCTACCCGTATAAAATAACAGCCGGGAATTAGTTTAGAAACATCAATTGACTCAGAATATTTTTGTTTTAATACAGTTTGTCCAAGCTGATTTATAATTTCAATTTCTGAATTAATTTTTGAGTTTGTTTTAATGTTTAGAATGTTTGAAGTGGGGTTGGGGTAAAGGCTGATGATTTCTTTTTTGTCAAGTTCATTTATACCAACAGAAGAAATCATGTCCACAACAAAATCTATGGGGGTTTCATTTATAGGTTGGTAATTTCCATTTACATCTTTTCGCCATTCTGAAATTTTAATGCAGAAAGCAAATAGTCCTGTTGAATCGTTAGGAATTGTTAACGTCCCATAATTATCAAGCGTTGTGTTTGGAAAGAAAATGTGCTGATATGACATTGATGGACTTCTTAGACAATGAACTAATTGATACGATAAACTATCACCGTCTGGATCAATGGCGCCAGGGTTGTAGGTAATTGTGTTTAAACTACTGGTTAAATTCACAGGCAGACTTGTTAGTATTGGTGTCGAGTTTGGTCCTCCAAAAGAATTAATGTTTAAAATACTGTAAACATAAAGTGCTTGCTGATGAGATTGAGGCATATTTCTTATGTATTGAACCCTACTGAATTCTTCAATATAACCTACGCAATTACCTGGCCCACTAAGAGTATTTATCTCTGAAAATTTATAGATTCTTATTTTTCCAGTATTTGGATTTCCAGATAAAGTAGAAGTAGGTCCGCAACCAAACATAGAAATTCCGATTCTATTGGCATCTAAAGTAGAGTCGACTAATAAAGTGGTGGTAAAGGAATACGTATATCCACTTATCCATTTATATTCTACCCAACCCCCTCTAATATCCTGCGAAAAATTCTGTTTCGAGAAAACGAAACAACAGACAAATAAAAGGACTTTTAAAAACCTTTGCATCTATTAAAGGTAGTAAAATCCATCAGAAAAGCAAAGCCCCCATTGTCAAATTGCCGAATTGCCAAATTGACTAATTGTTTACTCCTCGTTAACGTAAAACAACTTATAGTACTTCAAGCCTTGCGCTTCATCATAACCACGCTCAACATAATCGTGGCGACCGTGAATGTAGATGTGGAAGTTCTTATCTAATTTCACAACACTGCGCATGTATTTTTGGTTTTTCTTTACAGCTGTTTGTGATACATCGAATTCATCAATGGCAGTTAGATCCAAACGTTCTGTAAAATCTTTTCTGTAATCTTTGAAAGCTTTTATTAATTCCGGTTCAACCATTACTTCCTTTTCAAATTCCTTAACGTTAAACTTATCACGTTCTTTAAAATATGAAGCGCTTTTGTTCAACATCATCATTTGGTCTTCTTTTTTAACGTTGTTGTCTTCCGTTAAAATTTCTTCGCAAAAGCCTCTGCAGCTTTCAATAAAATTACTGGTGTGGTAATAAGCATTCTCTTCTAAAGTGGCGTTTAAAAAATCAACTTCCCAATACAAAGCGCATTCTGCCACTTTATTATTGGTGTCAACAATACTCATTTTATAACCCTTCTTCGATTCGGTATTGTAAATTAAACAGCCTTTATCCAGTTTATTGATATTGATTCCTGTGTCGGTATCTACATCAAACTCATCCATGTGTTGAAACACTTTTAAGAATGTTTCTTTGTTTTCTGTTTTGAATAAGCCAATACTATCACATAATTCGCCGTCAACAATTACATCTTTAAAATAGCAAACATAAAATTCACCACCTTTAATTTTTGGGTGCATGCTTTGGTCGTACAAATGTTCTGCAATTTCTTTCGAGTTTTTTACGAAGCTTCTGCGCGATTCAAAAATCGCTTCGCTCGCATCTTTCACACCTTTTAATTTGAATTCACTTTTGTTTTTAAACTTGTGATAAATATCGGTTTTGAAAGGCGTTTGAAAATAGCGGAGAATAGTTTCCTTCACAAAATCATCTTTAAACTCAAAGCAATTTTCGCTTAAAGTCAGTTCTTCTCCTAAACCTTTGTTTCCAACATAGTGAATGATGAAATTGGTTAATTGTGCTCTCGAAAAATCAATCATAATTCTATTTCTAAAGCCCTAAATGTAGCTTAATGTTAGCTTAGGCTTTTAACAATATTTAAACAAAATAATTGATAAGTGGTCAATTTCCCGTAACCTGGGGTAGCAGAATAGCGTTACAAGTAGTAAATTTGGTCTACCTGTGCCGCGCGGGTTTTTATAAAGTTTAAACATATGAAGAATAGCATAAATTCAAAATTTAAAACTAACCGTTGCGGTATGCGCATTAAGCCTTCGTTTATGAAAAAGAACCTCCTGTTAATTGCGGGTATTTTCCTGCTTTCATCATTTACAATTTATAAGTATGTTTCGGCCCGCCATTTATTTTTAATGGAGCGTTTAGTAGGAGCTCTTGATAATTTGCATTACAAGCCTGTTAAAATTGATGATGAATTTAGTGAGAAGGTATTCAATCTTTACGTTAACAAACGTTTAGACCCTACAAAAAAGTTTTTATTACAAAGTGATGTTGATCAATTAGCAAAATTCCGCCGTAACATCGACGATGAAATTATTACCGGTAACGGAAAGTTTGAATTGTATCAATTATCTGTTGATTTATATACTAAGCGTTTAAAAGAACGTGAAATTTGGTATAAGGAATTATTAGCTAAACCTTTTGATTATAGTAAGGAAGAAGAATTTGAGAGTGATTACGAAAAAGCAAAGTTTCCTGCTAATGAAGCAGAAGCAAAAGAAGAATGGCGCAAATCTTTAAAGTATCAGGTTATTGCAAAAATTGATGCAGCATTGCAGCTTCAGGAAAAAGCAAAAGAAAAAAATGATACAGCTGTTAAAATTTTATCATTTGATAGTTTAGAAGTGGATGCACGTCGTAAAACATTAAAAGCGAATCAAGGTTATTTTAAACGATTGAATAAAGTGAAAGAGAAAGAGCGCTTTGCAACTTATTTGAACTGTATTGCCGGTATTTATGACCCGCATACTGAGTATTTCGCTCCTGTAGATAAAAAGAGATTTGATGAGCAAATGAGCGGACAATTTGAAGGAATTGGTGCTCGTCTTCAACAAAAAGATGACGGCGCTTTAAAAATTAGTGAGATTGTTTTAGGAAGTCCAAGCTACAAACAAGGTGAGTTAAAAAAGGATGATGAGATTTATAAAGTAGCACAAGGAACAGCTGAGCCTGTTGATATTACTACTATGGAAATTGACGATGCCATTCTTTTAATTAAAGGTAAAAAAGGAACAGAGGTTAGATTGACAGTAAAAAAACCGGATGGAACTATGAAAGTGATTCCGATTATCCGTGATATTGTTGAAACTGAAGAAACCTATGCTAAATCAGCAGTCCTTAATTCAGGTAAAAAGAAAATCGGTTACATCTATTTACCTACTTTCTATGCCGATTTTACAAGAACAGGTGCTCACAAATGCGCAACGGATATGCGTAAGGAAATTGAAAAATTAAAAACTCAAAACATCGATGGTTTAATTGTCGACTTACGTGATAATGGTGGAGGCTCATTACAAGAAGTTGTTGAAATGGCGGGTTTATTCATTAATAAAGGTCCGGTTGTACAAGTGAAAGGCAAGAATGATATGAGTATGGTAATGGAAGATTACAATCCGGATATTGCCTGGACTGGTCCACTATCCATTATGGTTAACCATGGTAGTGCAAGTGCTTCTGAAATTTTAGCGGCTGCAATGCAAGATTATAAACGTGCAGTAATTGTGGGTACACCAACTTTTGGAAAAGGTACTGTGCAATCGTTTGCCGATTTAGATCAGCAATTAATTCCGCAATTAGATAGTTTAAAACCATTAGGACAGGTTAAAATTACTATGCAAAAATTCTACCGTATAAATGGTGGAGCTACGCAGTTAAAAGGTGTTACACCGGATGTAGTATTACCGGATCCTTATGCGTTTTTTGATATTGGTGAAAAAGATATGGATTTCCCAATGGAATGGGATGAAATGCCTAAAGCACTTTATTCATCATACACATATATCGATTATGATAAAATGAAAAAGAATAGCGATCAGCGCGTAAAAGCTAATGCTACTTTTAAATTAATTGAAACAGAAGCGAAAGAATTGAAGGCAAAGAAAGATGATACTAAATATAATTTAGCAATGGATAAATACCGTGCTGAGCAAAAAGAATGGCGCGAACAAAATAAAAAATACGAAAATCTTAGAAAAGAGATTAAGGATTTTAGCGCTGATCTTTTAAAAGTAGATACCGACCGTTATGGTTCTGATACTACACGTTTAGGCAGAGAAAACCGTTGGGCAAAGAACGTTGCCAAGGATATTTACATTTATGAGACTACCAATATTCTTTCTGATTTAAAATCGGGAGATGTGGCTACCTCAGTAGGTAACCCTAAATAGGCTATTGTCCCCCACATTGCGGGGTTTTAACCAAAAGGCCGTTAAAATATATGAAAGCCATTGCAATGCTTGTATATATTTACTTACTTTATCATTATACTTTTATTAAAATTCTGAATATGAAGAGAATTATTATAGCCATTGCCGTGTTGTTTGCAACACTAACAAACGCACAAGAATCAAAACGACCGGATAATTGGTTTAACCTTGATGCAAAAAAAGACAATGTAAATGGTGTTAGTACAGAACGTACTTACGAAGAGTTACTGAAAGGTAAAAAATCAACAACTATTATTGTCGGTGTTTTAGATAGCGGTGTGGATTACATGCACGAAGATTTAAAAGATGTGATGTGGACTAACCCTAAAGAAATTGCCGGTAATGGTATTGATGATGACAAGAACGGGTATATTGATGATATTCATGGTTGGAATTTTATTGGCGGGAAAGACGGAAAGAACGTTGAGAAAGATAATTTGGAATTAACCCGTTTGTATAGATTCTATAAACCAAAATACGAAGGGAAGACCGAAAAAGATTTAAAAACTAAAGCTGAGAAAAAGGAATTCGCACTTTATAATAAGGTAAAGGATGATTATAAAGGACAAAAAGAGGAGTATGAAGCAACTTTAAATCAACTTGTTTTTATAAAGGAATCATTGGGAGGTTTAGTTAAGGAATTGAAAGATGCAGGTGTTGAAAAAATTGATGCAGAAGCTTTAAAAAAATACGAGCCAACAGATCAAAAAGGAAAGCAGGGGAAATTTTTAGCAATGACTATGTTGCAACAACAACCCGGTGGAAATATAGAGGAGTTAATGGAAGAAATTGAAGAAGGGTATGAGCAAATAAATAATTTAGTAAGCACTTCATTAAACTTAGATTTCGATCCGCGTTCAATTGTTGGTGATGATTATGCTAATAGCAATGAAAAGTACTATGGTAATGGTGATTGTAAAGGACCGTTCAGCTTCCACGGCACTCACGTAGCGGGAATTATTGCTGCAAGCCGTAAGAATGGAATAGGGATGGATGGTATTGCTGATAATGTAAAAATCATGAGCGTGCGTTGCGTGCCAAATGGTGATGAGCGTGATAAAGACGTTGCTAATGCTATTCGATATGCGGTGGATAATGGTGCTTCCATCTTAAACATGAGTTTCGGAAAAAAATATAGCTGGGATAAGAAAGTGGTTGATGATGCAGTAAAATATGCTGAGAGCAAGGGTGTTTTATTAATTCACGCTGCGGGTAACGATGGCATTGATATTGATGTAACCACACACTATCCTTGCAAAAAATTTGAAGGTGGAAAAAAAGAAGCCTCTAATTTTATGGATGTATCTGCACTTAGTTGGAAAGCCGGTGAAAAAGTAGCTGCTCCATTTAGTAATTACGGTAAAAAAACATCTGATTTATTTTCGCCCGGCGTTGATATTCATTCTACAGCGCCTGAAAGTAAATATAAAGACGCAAGTGGTACCAGTATGGCAGCTCCGGTTGTAGCAGGTGTAGCCAGCGTTTTAAAATCGTATTACCCTGAGTTAACTGCAAAACAAATAAAAAAGATTTTAGTTGCTTCAAGCATTAAAGAATACAAAGGCAAAAAAGTAATTAAACCTGGAACAAAGGATGAATTAGTTGAGTTTGAAAAATTAACTAAATCAGGTGGAATTGTAAATCTATACGAAGCCGTTAAAATGGCGCAAGGTATGGTGAAGGTGAAAGGGTAAGCGAATTACGAGGTACGATTGTAGAAGTACGAATGAAAATATTTAAAAGGCCCGATAATCTGTTCGGGCTTTTTTATTTAGTAATAAGTCATGGTGAGCTTGCCGAACCATGTAGTAGATTCCAAATGATCTCAGCCCTGAGCTTGACGAAGGGCAGCACGGCGCTTCGTCAAGCTCACCATGACAACGTATTGTTGAAGAGATTTTGATATAATAAAAAAGCCCCTCAGGATTCTGAAGGGCTCTTTTATATAGGTTAGTTTGACTATCTCAAGTACAACATCTCTCTGTATTTTGGCAATGGCCAAGTAGCATCATCAACAATGTTTTCTAGCTTATCTACATTGTAGCGAATAGTTTCAAAGTATGATTTTACTTTATCGCAATAGGCGTGTGCTTGTTTTTTAGCGCTGTCTAAATTGTTTGCTTTCTTTCTTTCTTCGGTCATATCATCAGATGCTTTTTTAATGACTGAAACTCTTTCTGAAATTTCTTTAATTAATTCAATTTGAGTTGCAGCCGTTTTTTTGAAATCTTCTGCCGAAAAAATACTTTTCAAACCACTTACATTATCAATTAAACTTTTTTGATAAGTTAAAGTTGCCGGTATAATTTGATTATCTACCATATCAGCAATAATGCGCGATTCAATTTGAATTTTCTTAGTGTAAGTCTCTAAAGCAATCTCGTAACGGGCTTCTTGTTCGCGGTGATTTAAAATACCTTGTGATTCGAACATCTCTAAAGATTTTTTTGAAATCATTGCTTCTAATGCACCTGGTGTAGTCGCTATATTTGTTAAACCGCGTTTTTTAGCTTCTGCTTTCCACTCATCACCATAACCATTTCCTTCGAAGCGGATTTTTTTACTGGCAATAATATATTTTTTCAATACTTGGAAAATAGCTTCGTCTTTCTCCACTTTCTTATCCATTAAATCATCAACTTCCGCTTTAAATTTATTTAATTGCTCAGCAACAATTGCATTCAATACAGTCATTGGTCCACCACAATTTTGTGAAGAGCCTACGGCGCGGAATTCAAATTTATTTCCTGTGAAAGCAAAGGGTGAAGTTCTGTTTCTATCCGTATTGTCTAATAAAATATCTGGAATTTTTCCGATGTTCAGTTTTAATTTTGTTTTTTCTTCAGGACTCATCTTACCGCTGTGAACAGATTTCTCTAATTCATCTAACACATTTGATAATTGTTCACCTAAGAAAACCGACATAATTGCCGGAGGCGCTTCGTTAGCACCTAAGCGGTGATCGTTATTTGCAGAAGCAATTGAAGCACGTAATAAATCAGCGTGCTCGTGAACTGCCATTACAGTATTAATAAAGAAAGTAAGGAACTGTAAATTTGTTTTAGGTGTTTTTCCCGGTGATAATAAATTTTTACCGGTGTTAGTTGCTAAACTCCAGTTATTATGTTTACCACTTCCATTTACACCAGCATAAGGTTTTTCGTGAAGTAATACACGGAAGTTATGACGGATAGCTACTTTTTCCATCACGTCCATTAATAATAAATTATGATCAACTGCTAAATTAGTTTCTTCAAAAACTGGAGCGCACTCAAATTGTGCTGGTGCCACTTCGTTATGTCTTGTTCTTACAGGAATTCCTAATAAATGTGATTCATATTCGAAATCGCGCATGTAAGCTGCAACTCTCTCCGGAATTGAACCCCAGTAATGATCTTCTAATTGTTGTCCTTTAGCAGGAGCGTGACCGAATAAAGTACGTCCTGTTTGTTGTAAATCGTAACGGATATTATATAAAGCCGAATCAATTAAAAAATATTCTTGTTCCCAACCTAAAGTAGCCACCACTTTAGTTACGTTCTTATCAAAATACTGACAAACATCTGTTGCCGCTTTATCTAATGCGCTTAATGATTTTAATAAAGGCGTTTTAAAATCTAATGATTCGCCTGTGTAAGAAATAAATATTGTTGGGATACATAAAGTTTCTCCCCATATAAATGCAGGTGAGGTTGGATCCCATGCAGTGTAACCACGCGCTTCAAAAGTATTTCTAATTCCTCCGTTAGGGAAAGAAGAAGCATCAGGTTCTTGTTGAACTAATGCGTTACCGCTGAAACGTTCAATAGCGCGACCGCCTTCAATAGGTTCAAAAAATCCATCATGCTTTTCTGCAGTTGCACCGGATAATGGTTGAAACCAGTGTGTGAAATGTGTCACTCCTTTACTTTGAGCCCAAGCTTTCATACAAGCTGCAACCTGATCGGCCATTTTACGGTCGACGATTGTACCTTGATTCATAGATTGCTGAATACTTTGAAAAGCTTCTTCAGAAAGGAACTCACGCATGGCATCAAGGCCAAAAACATCAGAACCGTAATATTTTGAAACTTGCTCTTTAGATTTTTCAATCTGAACAGGAACTCGTTTTACAACGTCCTGCATGGCTAAAATTCGGCGTGTTGACATATATTTTCGTTTTTTTTGACAAATATATATCTTTTTTAGGGGGTCTAACCCAAAATTATCAACTTTTTTGTAACATGAGGCTAATTTTTAGGGGGTCTGATCTGAAATAGTTTATAAATCGGATAATTTTGCCTGAAAAGAGGGGGGGGGGCTAGCCTAATCTTTACGAAAAGTAGAGAAAGCGCAATCGGTACAATCTGTTTTGGTGATGTTGATGCTATCGTTAGAAAAATAGACAATCATCTTGTTATCTAGCATCAGGTCTTTATTATTAAAGAGTTTTTCTGAAATAAATTTAAGGTAGCCATCGGTTTTTAATATTCGACCGTGATCAATTTTATCTTTATTGCGGAAGAGTTTGTATTTGCCTCTTTCTTTTAAATCTAATTTTAATTCTTTAGTACCGCCGTCACCCCAACCGCGACTCCAACGCCAGGTTCCTTCCAATGAAGCATATTCTTTTTTTAATTTCGTTTTTTTACAAGTCGTAAATAAAAACAAAGCAAGAATTAAGTATGAAGCAATTTTAATCTTCATTTAAAAAAAAGTAAATCAATTATCGTAAAATAGTAACGGAGCCGTTGTAATTTCCTTTATCGGTGTTGGTGTACAGAATATAAAAGTAAGTCCCTGTAGGTACTTTATCTCCTTGATAAGAACCATCCCAATCATTATTATATCCCGCCGAAGTATAAATTATTTGTCCGTATCTGTTATATATTTTTAAAATATTATCAGGATACTTGCCGATGTTTCCAATATAAAAGAAATCGTTGTTACCATCGCTGTTTGGTGTAAAGGCGCTGTAAAAAATTAAATCATCATCAGGAATTACATTTACTCTAACGGTATCGAAGCCTAGGCAGCCATTAGCATCATAAGCTAAACAATAAAAAGTAGTTGTTTTGATTGGGCTTACATCCGGTTTGTTAGTGTTGCCGTAACTCCAAGATATATTCCACGGATACCAAGTATAAGTTGAAGCAGAACTATTCGCAATTAAAGTAATGGTTTGTCCTTCTTTAATTGTTGTATCATTAAATGCGAGATTGACATTGAACATACTGATATTGATATTCACACTTCCTGTATAGGCAGTACATCCGTCTTTTGATACAGTTAAAGAATAACTTGTAGTTACACTTGGATTGGCAATTGGATTAGGAGAGTTGGGATTGTTGAGTCCGTAGGAAGGAGTCCATGTAAACGTAGCACCGACTGCGCTTGAATTAAGAGGATTTCCTAAAACAATATTAGAGGCTTTACTTAAACAAAAGGAAGTGTCTTTACCCTCAGTGTATTTAAGAATGTCAGAAATAAAAACTGTGACTATATCGGTGTCTATACTATCGTTTGCATCACGTACTGTTAACGTATAAGTAGTTTGGGTGGTAACGCTTGTTGTTGGATTAGCGAGGTTCACGTTATTTAAACCGGTAGCAGGTTGCCAAAAATAAAAATAGGGTGGGGTTCCGCCTGTTGCTGCAACTGTTGCGCCTAGCGTTCCTGAGCTTGCGGGACAAAGTGTAAAATCGGGACCGGCAAAAGCGGTTGGGCTTTGAGCCAAAATAAATTTTGCAAATAAAACTAGCAGCAGGCTATAAAGAAACTTTACTTTCATTGGCATTCAATCAAAGTTACGAAAATAAATGACGGAATAAAGTTCAAATAAAAACCCTGCCTTTTTTGAGGCAGGGTTTAAATAATGTGGAAATATATTATGCTTTAACTTCGTCTTTATTTTGAATTTTTTCACGAATACGAGCTGCTTTACCGGTACGGTCGCGTAAATAAAATAATTTAGCACGGCGAACAACACCAACTTTAGCTACTTCAATTTTCTCGATAAATGGAGAAGCAAGAGGGAAGATACGCTCAACACCAACTGCGTTCGACATTTTTCTTACTGTAAAAGAAGCTGTAGCTCTTTCGTTTTTTCTTTGGATAACAACACCTGTAAATTGCTGTACACGTTCTTTATCACCCTCTTTAATTTTATAGTGAACGGTAATTGTATCACCGGCTTTAAAATTTGGATGATTAGAAACAGGGATTAACTGTTGTTTTACGTAATCTAATAATAAACTCATTTTATAAACTTTTAATGCCTGCCAGCCGTAGCTTGCGAAGGCTTGGTTTAAGCTAGTAGCATACTTTACCTTGTGTAAACAGCGGCTGAAAAGCGAGGCGCAAATATAGGTATTTATTGGCTTTTGACAAATTTTAGCCCTTTTTTTAGTCCGTTTTTAGCTAAAAAATCACCAAATTTGCGGCTTCAACTCTAGTGTTAGTCCGAACTGTTGTTCGGAAGTATCCCTAAAGACCTCCTGCTCAGGTGGTGGTCCCGATTTATCGGGAGGTACCGCCTTAGTAAATGCTCAGGTGGTGGAATGGTATACACGTACGCTTGAGGTGCGTATACCGCAAGGTGTGGGAGTTCGAATCTCCTCCTGAGTACACGGCCTGGTAACATTTGTTATCAGGCCTTTTTTTTAGGACAGTATACCATCACTTAATATTTCCCGAAATAAAAACTGTATTTTAGAGCATGAGACATTTTTATATATTCTTGATCATACTGATATCATTCATGCAGTTAAGTCTTGCTCAAAATGCAAAGATCGACTCCCTTAGAACAGTTGCTGCCACTCAAAAACCCGACACCAATAAAGTAAAAACATGGAATAGCTTAAGTGCTAAATTCAAATCCGCATCCCTTTATGATAGCGCAATATCTTATTCTGAGAAATCCATTTTACTCGCGCATCAACTCGGTTTTAAGAAAGGAGAAGCAGAAGCTCTTACCCTTAAAGGACAAGCTTTGTCTTTTGCAGGCGATTTTAAAAAAGCATTAAGTGTCCATTTCGAATCTCTTAAAATCCGTCAAGTATTAGGAGATAGCGCCGGACTTGCTCAAGGTTACAATGGTATTGGAGCTTGTTATTACGACCAGGGTGACTTGACTGAGGGTATGAATTATTACCTGAAAGCCATGCGAATTTATGAAGGAATAAAAGATGAAGCGAAGGTGGCTATTATTCTCAATAACATTGGACGGATTTATGAGGATATGAAACAATATGACAAATCTCTTGAATGTCATTTTAAAGCTTTAGAAATGCGAAAAAAAATCGGAGATAACTATCGGATAGGAGCTAGTTTAACAAATATAGGTAACGTGTATTTTTATAAAAGAGATTTTAAAAAAAGTCTCGAATATCATATCAGGGCCTTAAACATCCGCGAAGAAGCGCAAGACAAACGCGGGTTAGCAATAAGTAATCTTAACATCGGAAATATTTTATTAGAACTAAAAGATTACCCGAAAGCACTTAGCCATCTTGAAAAAGCTTTAAAAATAGCTGAGGAAATTAAAGCAAAAGATCAAATTGCAGGCGCAACAAACGGGCTTGGTGAAATTTATCGTAAGCTTAAAGATTATCCTAAGGCAAAAAAATATGGCGAACTCAGTTTTAAATTCGCCGAAGAGTCGGGTTCTAAAAAAGATATGAAATGGGCACTTTTAAGTCTTTCTGATACATATAATGAAGCAGGTGATGCAGCGAAAGCTCTTGTTTATTATAAACAAGCGACAGCGCTGAATGACAGTATTCTTAGCGAAGAAGGCAGGAAACAAGTGAGTGAATTACAAACGTTATATGAAACCGAAAAAAAGGAAACGCAAATTAAACTTCTTTCGAAAGACAAAGCGATAAATGACAAAGAGCTTCAACGACAAAAAGTATTTAGGAATGCTATTCTTGCGGGCGCCATCCTTTTTCTTTTGCTTTTAATTGTAATATTTAAAAGGTATCGCGAGAAACAAAAAGCCAATTTAATATTGGGCGAAAAAAATGCAACTATTGAGATGCAAAAAAAGATAGTGGAGGAAAAGCAGAAAGAAATTTTGGACTCAATCAATTATGCAAAGCGTATACAAATGGCTTTGCTTCCAAGTGAAAAATACATTCATCGAAAGTTGAGTGGGGGTAAAGATTAACTGAATGAATTAGTAAAATGATCAATATCTTCTGCCGCAAATTCTTTCCCACAAGTCGTTAAAATTTTCTTTGAAATTCATGTTTTTTTCATTGGCCTGTTCCATACCCATCATTTCCTTTCCGTCTTTTTGATAGAGTTTGTAGTGAAACACAAATGTTTTTTGCATCTCGCTTTCCATCATGTTTGTTCTGCCAAATTTTACAGCGTATATATTAAGTGTGTCGCCATCCGTTTGCGCAATGGTGTACGGGTCGCTAAACCATCTTAGTATGGCTACATCTTTTTTGCTTTTACTTTGCTGCATTAAATGCTGATGGCGGGGATAACTGTACCACTTGATGGGGTTTTGACTATGCAACAAACTAACTTCTCCAATAAAAACAGTACTATCATTACTGCCAACCGAATACCATAAAACATTATTTAGCATGGTTGGATTTGTAATATGATTGGTAGCGGGAATATTATTTTTTAAAAGCGATTCCTGAACAATACTCTCTGCACGTGCTTTGTTCACAAAAGTGAGTCCTAAATAAACAAAACAATAAATTAAAGAAGCTTTTGCAAGTTTGTTTCTTCTCACTTCATTTCTCCTATAAAAAACAGCAATTACTACCATAAATAACATTGGTACCGTAAATAAAAGATCAACAATCGCAAGGTTGTTTAAGGCGTAATTCTCATTGGTAAAAGGCAATAATAATTGTGTGCCAAAAGCAGTACACCAATCCAGTAATGAGTGCCCCCATAAACAAGCCAACATAAATACTAACATCCGTTTAAAAGAAATTTTTTGTTTGAATAGTTTAACTAACAACCAGGCTATTGGTATAGCGTAAAGTGCCTCAATAATTAAAGAATGTGTGTGTGCCCTATGTTCGCACATATAAGCGCGCGGATCGGTCAAGCCCGTGTAAAACAAATCAAAATCCGGCATACTTTTCGCAATCGCCCCTAATAGCATTCCCCAACGACCTATTTTTTTTCCCAGAAAGGTTTCGCCGATTGCAGCGCCAATAACGATATGTGAAACCGAGTCCATTTAATTTTAACTTATTTATATTTTAAACTTCAAATATGCGAAAAACTAATCGGAATAGCGATTGGGGCTACTTTTATAATGAGTATCTTTGCATAATCGCCGACCTAAGACCGGTTCCCGGTTAATTAAAATTTCGTTAATATGAATAGTTTTTTCAAGTATGTGATAGTGTCACTGGTAATTTTTATTTGTAGCTGTAATAGTACAGGCAAAAAAGTAGAATCAATTTTTAATGAAAACATTTCCTCATGAAAGAAGAAAAATGGAGCTTGTATTTCTTAGCGATTATCGGTAGTGAAAATAGTAGGAGGGTTTGTTTGTTATTTCTTTTCATTCTCTTTTTTGGAAACTTTTATTCCCAAAACTATTCAAATGACTCCTTAAAACTTGCTTTGAAGAATGCTACGCATGATACTACAAGCTGTAATATTTTAAAGATATTAGCGAACAATGTGCTTCCTGAGGAGCAGGTAAAATACACCGAACAATTACGAATTCTTGCTCAAAAAAATAGCGCTAATGGTGGAGCGTTAAAAAAGAATTATCAAAAATATCTTGCGTTTGCATATAATAAAACAGCAAACCTTTATAATAGTCAAGCTGATTATCCTCAAGCATTCGAATATTATCTTAAATGTATAACCTTATGCGAACAGATAGGCGATAAACAAACGTGGGGGAGAGCGCTTGCCAATATGGCTAATATTTATAGTCGGCAAGCCGATTACCCTAAAGCGTTGGAATTATATTTAAAGGGCTTAAAATTAAGTGAGGAAGCAGGAGATAAAAAAGCTATTGGGACTAACTTTAATAATATAGCATTTATGTATTCGGCTCAAGCCGAATACCCAAAAGCTCTTGAATATTATTTGAGGAGTTTAAAACTAAGTCAAGAAATTGGCGACAAACAATCCGTTGGCCGTACCTTAAATAATATCGGTAACGGATATAATTCCCAAGCTTATTACCCAAAAGCTCTGGAATATTATTTTAAGGGCTTAAAAATATGTGAGGAAGTTGGAGATAAAGGCTTGGTAAGTCATATTCTAAATAATATTGGAAATGTTTATAAAAGCCAAAGCGACAATCCAAAAGCACTTGAATATTATTTAAAAAGTTTAAAACTGAGCGAAGAAATTGGTGATAAATTATCTATTGGACGTACCCAAAATAATATTGCTATTATATATTTTCGAAAAACTGATTACCCAAAAGCACGAGAGTATTATTTGATGGGATTAAAATTATGTGAAGAAATTGGTGATAGACAATTGATTGGACGAACTCTTTCCGGCTTAGCAGATACCTACCAAATGCAAGCGGATTACCCCAAAGCATTAGAGTATTATTTAAAGAGTTTAAAGTTGTCTGAAGAGATTGGTGATAAAGAAGTTCTTGGAAATACTCTGGGTAACATAGCATCTCTTTACACTACTATTGGTAAATACCATGAGGCAGAACGCTACTTAAAAAGGGCATTACTTTTTTCGAAAGAAATTGGAGCTAAAGATTTGGAAAAAACGCTGCATCACAGTTTGTATACTTTTTATGAAAAAACTAAGCGTTCTGATCTGGCTCTTAACCATTATAAAAAATACATTGATTTAAGAGATACTATTTTTTCTCAGGAAAATTCAAAAAAATTACTTCGTTCGGAAATGAATCACGAGTATGAGAAACAAGAAGCTGTAGCAAAAGAAAAACACAAAGCTGAATTAGATAAACAGCAAGCTGTTGCAGATGAAAAAAACAGAAAACAAAAAGTAATTACGTATTCTGTTGGCATTGGCTTGGCAATGATGGTAATATTTGCGGTTTTCATGTATAATCGTTTCAAAATAACGCAACGACAAAAAGGGATTATTGAGGAACAAAAACATATAGTGGAAGAGAAGCAGAAAGAAATTCTAGACTCCATCAATTACGCCAAACGTATACAACGCGCTTTACTTCCAAGCGAAAAATATATTCATCGAAAGTTGAGTAGGGGGTAGTAGATTTAACAGAATTGTGTACCAATTTCGCTAATGAACTGAAAGGAAGCTGTGTTTGCTTCTTTTTTTGCCCCCCCCCAGAAGTGTGATTAATGTAACTCTTAAAATGAATTCTGTAATACTTATAACCTTGATAAGTCTCAACTTTATGATTTATAAAGAATCTCACCCACACTAAATAATAATTAATGAAACAGATAAAAAAAGTAATAGTAGCTTCAGTTTTAGGTTTATTTATATTTTCAAATCCTATAATAGCGCAAGATGCGCCCATTCAAACTGAAAAGGAAAAAGCAGCACAAGAAAAAGTCGACGCTAAGAAACTGAAAGAGGAAAAAAAATCGGAAGAGCAAAAAATGGAGAATGAAGAGGATTTAAAAAATGCTCAGAAGAAGGCTGATTCAAGGGCTGAGGATGTGAAAAAAGCAAGTGAAAAAGCAGACGAAAAAGATGCTGAGGTAAGAAAAGCACAACGAAAAGCAGATGATAAGGCAGAAAGTCTAAGAAAGGCGCAATATAAAGTTGACGATAAAAACGACGACAAGAAAAAAGCCGATAAAAAGGTTGAAAAAAGAATGGAACAGAAAGATAAAGCGGATAAAAAAGTTGAAAAAATGAATGAAGAGATAAAAGAGGCGGAAGAGAAATCAGCTAAGAAAAAAGCTAAAGAAGTGGAAAAGGAAAAGAAGGAATCTGAAACACCAAAATAGTAATTTCCAAAAATAAGAAGAGTATTATTATTCCCAGTCTTAATAGTTTTATCTTATCTCAGTATATATTGAGTATCTTCACATCATCACCGAATAAATTCCAGTTTCGGGCTATTAAATTCGTTAAAATGAATTGTTTTTTGAAATATGTGATAATATCTCTGGTAATTTTTATTTGCAGTTGTAATACTACAGGTAACAAAATAGAAGAGGAAGAAAAAGAAGCCTTAAAGGATTCTTTGATTGAAATTGATTCTATTCCATCAGGAATAACTGAAAACCTTACTTATGAAGAGGTTTATGATAGAGCCTTAGCACTATGGAAAGTGCCTTTTCAACAGATGAAGTTAAAAACAACTTACGGAACAGCGCATGTTTTTGTAAGCGGTCCCGTTGACGCACCTGTACTTGTTTTATTGCACGGCATGAATGCAAGTTCTGCTATGTGGTATCCAAACATTGAAGCATTGTCGAAAGGATATAGAATTTACGCCATTGATTTTTTAATGGAGCCGGGACGATCGGTTTGTGAAGGAGAAATAAATGATACCAAACAGATTGTAAACTGGTATTATGAGATATTCGATCAACTAAAACTTAAAAAATTCAGTTTACTTGGTGCTTCGCGCGGAGGTTGGTTAGCAGTAAATATCGCACTTCATTCACCTGAACGTATTAATAAAATGGCGCTTTTAAGTCCGGCCCAAACTTTTATTTGGATAAGGCCGGGAGCAAAAATAATGGAGAATGTTTTATATACAATTTCTCCTAAACGTAAAAGATTGAGAAGCGTTTTGGAAACAATGACCTCTAATATTGAGAACATAGAACAGGATTATATCAATCTCTATTTCTTGTCTACAAAAAAAGCTTCGGTGAATAAATGTTTTTTACAGATGAGACCTTTTTCGGAAAAAGAATTGAAATCGCTCCATATGCCGATACTGGTGCTGATAGGGGATAAGGATATAATCAATAATGCTAAGAGTCTTGATATAGCAAGAACTACATTCTCAAATGGCAAGTCGGAGATTATAGAAAATGCCGGACACTTCTTGTCGGTCGATCAGGCGACGGTTGTTAATGAAAAAGTATTGATTTTTTTGAAGTAAAGACGCTCCAAGTCGTCGTTTTTTTTATTTTGAGGTTGAATTTGATAACTCCCTTTTTTATTATGGCGCCAATAACTTTTTTTGAAAAAAATATGTTAGTTTTATAGAAAAAGTATGCGCTCCTGAACCATTAAAGCCAGAGAATAATATTTTAGTATAAGCTTATGAAAATTGAAAACGTTTTTGAAAACAATAAGAAATGGGTAGAAGAAAAGTTATCCATTAATAAAAACTACTTCGATGAATTGTCGAAAGGACAATCTCCTGAGTTTTTATATATTGGTTGTTCAGATAGCAGAGTAACAGCAGAAGATATTATGGGTGTTCAACCCGGTGAAGTTTTTGTACACAGAAATATTGCCAACTTGGTTAATAATATTGATTTGAACGTAATGTCGGTTGTGGAGTACGCTGTTGTTCATCTTAAAGTTAAACATGTTGTGGTTTGTGGTCATTATAATTGTGGTGGTGTAAAAGCTGCTATGCAATCGGCCGACATGGGTATTTTAAATCCATGGTTGAGAAATATCCGTGATGTATATCGTTTGCATAAGGAAGAATTGAATTGTATTAAAGATGAGAATAAAAGATACAATCGTTTGGTAGAATTAAATGTGCAGGAACAATGTGTTAATCTTATTAAAACTGCTGCCATTCAAAAAGCACATACCGAGCGCGGACTTTTAGTTCATGGCTGGGTGTTTGATGTTAGTACCGGTAAATTAATTGATTTGAAAATCGACTTTCCGAAAATACTGGCAAGAATTATGGAAATTTATAAACTGGAGTAATACTTCTCTGAATTTTACACCCGCATAGCCGGAGGTGTAAATTTTGTTAAACACATTTGTTTCCGGGTTTTTCTTCACTTGTAAACAGACTCAGGTTTACTTATGTAACAATTGTAACCGTTATTTCTTTTTTGTTACACGAAATTTGTATCCATAAAATAAAAATTATGGAAATTTTCGGATACATTTCTTCAATCATTATCGGCATCTCGTTAGGATTAATTGGCGGCGGCGGTTCAATATTAACCGTTCCTGTGCTTGTGTACCTTTTTGGTGTTGAACCCATGATGGCTACAGCCTATTCACTTTTTATTGTAGGTACTAGTAGTCTTGTTGGCGCTTTTCCTAAGTATAAACAAGGATTAATAAGCATGAAAACCGCTATTGTATTTGGTGTTCCGTCTATAGCAGCTGTATTTGCAACACGTAAATTTATTGTTCCTGCCATCCCAACGCAATTATTTCAAATAGGCGATTTTATTTTCACGAAATCTATTTTAATGATGGTGTTGTTTGCTGTTTTAATGGTGGCCGCATCTGTTTCAATGATTCGTGAGAAAAAGAATAACGGAACCACTTCCGAAGAAAGCGAACAAAAATTTAATTACCCTTTAATTATTATTGAAGGTATGATTGTTGGAGTTCTTACCGGACTTGTTGGTGCAGGCGGCGGTTTCTTAATTATTCCGGCGCTTGTAGTGTTATCTAAACTCCCAATGAAAATGGCAGTAGGTACTTCACTCTTAATTATAGCAGCAAAATCCCTTATAGGTTTCCTTGGTGATTTATCAACTAATGCCGCTAATATGAACTGGAATCTGTTAATGATTGTTACTGCACTAGCCATAGGAGGCATCTTTATTGGTAATGCCTTATCGAAAAAAATAGATGGTAATAAACTTAAAAAAGGATTCGGATGGTTTGTGTTGGTAATGGGAGTTTACATTATCGTTAACGAATTATTTCTTAAATCGGGCGGAGGTCATTAATGTAACTCTTGTTACAAACCTAATACGGATGTAACACCTGTTACACACTTTAAGTTTAATACAGTGTAATTTTGAATCATAAATAAAACAATTAACTAATAAAAATAAATAAAATGAAAGTAGAACAAATTTATACCGGATGTTTAGCACAAGGTGCTTACTACATCGAGAGTAATGGTGAAGCTGTAATTATTGATCCGTTACGCGAAGTACAACCATACATTGATCTTGCAAATAAAAGAAATGCAAAGATTAAATACATTTTTGAAACGCATTTCCATGCTGATTTTGTATCCGGACATTTAGATTTAAGTAAAAAAACGGGAGCACCTATTGTGTATGGTCCTACTGCTAAACCCGAGTTCGAGTCGATTATAGCTAAGGACGAAGAAGTATTTAAGCTTGGTGGTGTTACTATAAAAGTATTACACACACCAGGACATACCATGGAAAGTACATGTTATTTATTGCGCGATGAAAACGGAAAAGATACCGCTCTATTTAGTGGTGATACTTTATTCTTAGGAGATGTTGGTCGTCCCGATCTTGCACAGAAAGCTGCGTCGATGACACAGGAAGAATTAGCAGGCTTGTTATACGATTCGCTAAACACAAAAATTATGCCTTTAGCTGATGATATTACAGTATATCCTGCACACGGTGCCGGTAGTGCTTGTGGTAAAAACATGATGAAGGAAACTGTTGATACTTTAGGTAATCAGAAAAAAATGAATTACGCCTTAAATCAACCTAACAAAGAAGCATTTGTAAAAGCAGTTACTGATGGTTTAATGCCTCCTCCGGCTTATTTCCCAATGAACGTAGCTATGAATAAAAAAGGCTATGAGAGTTTTGATAATGTATTGAAATTTGGAATGAGAGCTTTAAGTCCTGATGCATTTGAAGCAGCTGCTGAGGCAACCGGTGCTCTTGTATTAGACACGCGTCCCGCAACCGATTTTGCAAAAGGATTTATTCCGCGTTCAATTAATATCGGTATCAATGGTGATTTTGCACCATGGGTTGGGGCTCTTGTTAAAGATGTAAAGCAGGAAATATTATTAATTACTGAACTAGGAATGGAAGAGGAAGTTGTTACACGTTTAAGTCGTGTTGGTTTTGATAATATATTAGGTCATTTACAAGGTGGATTTGAAGCATGGAAGAATAATGGTAAAGAAACTGATTCAGTAAACCGCATCACCGCTGAGCAATTCGCGAAAGAGTTTGATGTGAAAGCCGGTAATGTAATTGATGTGAGACGAGAAAGTGAGTACCGTGCTGAACACGTTGAAGAGTCATACAATAAACCGCTCGATCAAATTAATAGTTGGTTTGCTGAGATGGATGTTAACAAGCCGTTTTATATTCACTGTGCAGGCGGTTACAGAAGTATGATTGCTGCCAGCATTTTAAAATCGCGCGGTGTACATAATTTTAAAGAAGTAGAGGGCGGATTTAAAGCGATAGCTGAATCGGGTGTACCAAAAACGGATTACGTATGTCAAAGTAAATTGCAGAAAAGTTAAATAATAATTGGTAAAAAAGTCATGGAAATATTAAAAAATAAATGGACGCAGGTGATGTTGGTAGTATTTTCTCTGATGATATTAACCAATTGCGAATCACAAACAAAAAGAAACGAAGTTAAACTTCAAAAAACAGATGTTATGAAAAATACAAATGAAATAATTGTTGATGTTAGAACCACCGAAGAGTGGAATATGGATGGTCACGCTGAATGTTCGGTAAATTATCCTTTAGATCAAATCCAGAATAAGATTGAAGACTTGAAAAAGTACAATCATATTGTTTTAGTGTGCCGTAGCGGAAACCGTGCCGGAATAGCTAAACAAATTCTGGAAGGCGCCGGATTAAAAAACATCGAGAACAAAGGTCCTTGGCAAAATGCTGTTTGTAAGAATTAGCCAATAATGCTAAATACTTTAAGGGAATGTAACAAATGTAACCGAGTAAGGGCGTTTGCAAGGGTAACTTTATAAAAAAATAAATTATGCTATCACTATTGAAAAAAATATTCGGAGGAGAGCCGGTTGATTTAACCGCTCTGCTAAAAGAAGGTGCGGTAATTGTGGATGTAAGAAGCAAGGCTGAATTTTCTACTGGTCATGCGAAAGGTTCAATCAATATTCCTCTTGAACAAATAGGTTCAAGCGTCGAAAAGTTGAAGAAACATAATCACGTTGTTGTTTGCTGTCGCAGCGGCAACAGAAGTGCGCAGGCTCAGCGTGTACTACAATCTAAAGGATTAAAAAATGTTACTAACGGCGGAAGTTGGCAAAACGTAAATAAACATCAATAAAATCTAATTATGGAATCATTAAAAGTTTTAATTCCTACCGACTTCTCAGTACAGGCCGAATACGCCTATCTGATGGTAAAAAAACTGGAAGAAAAAATTCCGGTTGAAATTCACTTCATGCACGTATTAGGTGTACCTGATACTGTAACGATGGATAAAAACGGAAACATAGAAACCTGCGGGGAAATCAGTGTGGATTATGTGATTTCGCAAAAGGAAATCGCTTTACGTAAACTCAATGATCTTAAAACAATATACGGTAGTCAAATTAATACGCATTTAGAATTAGGTAAGCTAACAGATAAAATTATTGGTTACGCGCGTCAAAATAAATTCGATTTAATTGTAATGGGCACCAAAGGCGCTTGGGGTATCAAAGAAAAATTATCAGGATCCGAAACGCAAATCATCGCCCGTCAATCCGAAATTCCCTTATTATCCTTAATGTGCGACAGGTCTGATTTAGTTATTCGTAATATTTTACTTGTCCATGATTTTAAGCAAGCAAAAAAAGAAAATTTATTACTGCTTCATAAATTGATTAAAGCATTTAATACGAAAACTCATTTTTTGCAAATTCTGCCTAATGAAACAGAGAAGGCTAACATCGAAAAAGCCATGGATAAGTTTGCTTCCGAAAACAATATCATAAATTATGAAAAACATTTCTTAATTGACAGTGATATTGAAAACGGTGTTGTACATTTTAATCAAATGCTTGAAATGGATGTGGTTTGCATCGGAACACACGGTAAAGGTGGTTTGTTTCATACAAGTGCTACCGAAAAATTAATTAATCATTTATTTAAACCAATTATTTCTTTTCACTTAAATTAATAGTATGTTAGAATTCATTCAACAACCCTGGTCGTGGTGGGTTTCGGGCACCTTAATAGCAGTTATAATGTTTATGCTGTTGTTCTTTGGGCAATCGTTCGGATTCTCCTCAAACCTTCGTACTATATGTGCGGCTTCAGGGGGTGGTAAATTCGTAAAGTTTTTCGATTTCAATTGGAAGAGTCAGATTTGGAACCTTGTGTTTTTAATTGGCGCCATTCTTGGAGGGTTTATTGCAAAACAATTTCTCTCAAACGGCGATCCGGTTATTATTTCTGAAAATACAATTGCGGATTTAGCAAAGCTTGGTATTTCTGCTCCTACATCTACTCAGCCTAATGAGTTGTTTGGTGTGGATGCCATGTTCTCACTAAAAGGATTTTTAATTTTAGCGTTTGGTGGATTAATGGTGGGCTTTGGTTCACGTTACGCCGGCGGTTGTACTTCCGGCCATGCAATAAGTGGTCTTTCTGATTTGCAAATGCCATCCCTCATTGCAGTTGTTGGTTTTTTTGCGGGTGGTTTATTAATGACTTTTGTTTTATTACCATTAATTCTATAAAAATGAAATTTTTAAAATTCTTAATCGCAGGATCTCTTTTCGGAATAGTTATGGCTAAGTCGGAAGCATTTTCCTGGTATCGTATTCAGGAAATGTTCAGGTTCCAATCATTTCATATGTATGGAATCATTGGTACAGCAGTAATACTAGGTGTGATTGGTGTAGCCATAATTAAAAAATATAAATTACGTGATATAGGTGGTAACCCGATAAATTTTTTCCCAAAAGATAAATCTGTGGTGCGATACTTAATTGGAGGAACTATTTTTGGTTTAGGTTGGGCTTTAAGCGGCGCTTGTCCGGGACCAATGGTAGTTAACATAGGTTATGGTTATGTAGCTATGATTATTGTGTTTTTATTTGCAATTATTGGTACTTACCTATATGGCTTTATAAAAGACAAATTACCTCATTAATACTAAATGTTATGAGCGATTTAGAAAAAACAAATAGAGAACTTGCTTCAACAGTAATTAAGCTTACGCAAATTATTGTTGGATTGATCATCTTTATTCTTCTTCTTGTTATTGTTCTTGCAAAATACATACCGGCTCCTAAACCCGAAAAGGTTGTTGAAACGCCGGTACCTGATCAGTTTGGAAATTTTACGGAAGAAGCAAAGGCAGTAGCTGCTGATAAATTGAAAGACACCATCAACTACTGGCATGCACCTGATGAATCATCTCTCTCGGAAACAGAAAAGACAAAAGTATTATACGGTAAAGATTTAATTGCGCACACTTCATTTTATTTTGGTGAGAATGGCTCAATTTATAAATCAACCAATGGTATGAATTGTCAGAATTGCCATTTAGATGCCGGCGCAAAAGTGTTTGGAAATAATTACGGAGCTGTAGCTTCCACTTATCCGAAATACCGTGCACGTTCGGGAGGTATGGAAAATATTTATAAACGAGTGAATGATTGTTTTGAGCGCAGTTTAAATGGTAAAGTGCTAGATACTGCATCTAACGAAATGGCAGCTATTGTTGCATATATTAATTGGTTGGGCAAAGATGTTCCTAAAGGAAAAAAACCGGAAGGTTCAGGATTTAAAGATCTGGCTTTGTTAGATAGAGCAGCAGACCCCGAAATCGGTAAAACAGTTTACATTGCTAAATGTCAAAGTTGTCATCAGGCAAACGGTGAAGGTATAATGAATGGTGATAAAACTGCATTTACCTATCCGCCGCTTTGGGGTAATAACAGTTATAACGATGGTGCCGGACTTTATCGTTTATCCAACTTTGCCAAATTCGTAAAATCAAATATGCCACTTGGCGCTTCACATGATGCAACACAATTAACCGATGAGGAAGCTTGGGATGTTGCAGCGTTTGTTAATTCTCAATCACGCCCTAAAAAAGATATTAAAAAAGATTGGCCAAACATTGCAGAAAAACCTTTCGATCATCCTTTTGGTCCGTTTGCAGATGGCTTTACTGAAAAACAACATAAGTATGGTCCGTTTAAACCTATCAAGGAAAAACTGGAAGCCATGAAGAAAGCAAAGAAAAAATAATTAAAAAATTAAATATGAAAATGACTATCAAAAATTTAACGGCTCTGATTTTGTTTTTTTTCAGCGGCATATATTTAACTGCGCAAAATGCAGTTAAAGAAACAGTGCCCGAACATAAAATTATTTTTCAATTAACTAGCGGCGATACCACAGCGCACAAACAATTAATGAAACAGTTTAGTAATATTTTATCGGTATCACCAACAACAAAAATTGAAGTGGTTTGTCATGGTGGAGGTTTAGATATGTTGGTGAGTGGAAAAACTATTGTAGAAGATAAAATAAAAGCGTTGGCAGAAAAGGGTGTTATTTTTAATGCCTGTGAATTTTCTATTAAAGAAAGAAAAGTGGACCGTAGTAAAATCATTTCAAGTTCGGGTTTTGTTCCTGCAGGAATAGTTGAAATTGTAATTAAACAAGAGCAGGGGTGGAGTTATATCAAAGCTGGAAACTAGTACTACTAAAGAAAAAAAATGAAAAACGCTTTCTCATATTTATTGTTACTTATCTCATTTTATTCTTTTTCGCAAGATAATGGAATTCATAATGGCGTAGATAATCATCATATATCTTTACGCCCTAAAGATTCAACCTGTTTAAAAGATTGTTTTTTAAGAGCGCATTGGGAAGCACATTCCCGTACTTTTTTAATGCATACTATTAATGAAGGTAACTTAAAAGATGATTATGCTCTGGCTTCAGGCGCGGGAATTGGTGTATTAACTCATCCCATATATGGCTTTCAAGCAGGAGTAAGCGGTTTTTTTATTTATAATATAATGTCTTCAGGTATTGATTTACCTGATTCCCTCACAAAACTTTCCAATCGTTATGAATTAGGTTTGTTTGATGTTGAAAATCCAAAGAACAAAAGTGATTTAGATAGATTAGAGGAATTATATATAAAATATAATCTTTCAAAAAGTGCTATCACAATTGGTAAAATAAATATCAATACACCTTTTATGAATCCGCAAGACGGACGTATGCGTCCAACCATTGAAGAGGGTGTTTGGTTGAATATACATGAATCGAATAAAATAGGTTTTAATGGCGGATGGCTTTGGGAAATATCACCACGTTCAACGGTGCAATGGTTTACTGTTGCAAATTCAATGGGTATAAATCCTATGGGGGTAAATACCGACGGCAGTAAATCTGATTATCATGATTATATAAAAAGTGAAGGTTTCGGTGTAGCCAATTTTTACATTAAGCCAAACGATAAAATAAAAATTAATTTATGGAACGGTTATTTTGATAACGTAATGAATACAGCAATGATTGAAATTAATACCAATCAATCGCTCAATGAAAAAACTAAAGTGTATCAGGGTCTAATGTTTTTGCATCAGGATGCGGTGAATAATGGCAGCAATGCAAATCAGACTAAAACTTATATTAATAAGGGCGCCCAATCCAATGTTATAAGCGCTCAATTAGGAATTAAAAGTAAGCGTATAAATACTTCTCTTAATTATACTCATATTACCGGTGATGGCCGTTATTTAATGCCACGCGAGTGGGGTAAAGAGCCCTTTTATACCTTTATGCCCCGCGAAAGAAATGAAGGATTAGGGAACCTACATGCAATGATGATAAAAACTTCGCTTAACGCCTTTGGCAATAAAATGAAAACCGGATTAGCTTATGGTTATTTTTTGTTACCGGATGTGAAAGATTACCGACTCAACAAATACGGAATGCCTTCCTATCATCATATAAATTTCGATATGGGATACTCCTTCGGTAAATTTTTAAGAGGACTGGATGTAAAAATTTTAGTAGCATATAAGTTAAAAGCAGGTGAAACTTATAATAATTTAAAGTATGTTTACAATAAAGTTAACATGACAAATTTTAATTTAATTATCGACTTTAAAATTTAATGGGTTATTCTAAAAATGAGATTATGGAAAATAAAAAAGAAATAGAGAATAAATCTGATAATCGTCGCGATTTTATTAAGAAATCAGCTTTGGTTGGATTAGGTGCAGTGTTAAGTCCGGTTACAAATATGGTAGCCTCTCCTGTTTCCACTAACGAAACTGAATCCCTTGAGCAGAATGAAAACGGAACAGTTGCTAAAAAACAAACTATTTCTATTTTAATTACAACCGATATTCACTCACAGTTATTTACACACGACGAATTTTTTTGGGAAAACAATCAAGCTGTATATAAAAAACGCGGTGGTATGGCTGTTTTAAAAACAATGATTGAATCCTTCCGCAAAAAAAATCCTAATAACACAATTCTTTATGATGGAGGCGATTATTTTCATGGTCACGCCGTAGCATCACTTACAGAAGGTGAAGCTTTGATTCCCATTTTTAATAAGCTGGGTTACGATTTAATGTTACCCGGAAATTGGGAAGTGGTTTACAAAAAGAAAAAAATGTTATACGATATGGGTCACGCTAACGCCGCAAAAATTTGCGCGAATATGTGGCACAAAACAACCGATTCAGATAATGGAGAATTAGTTTACCCGCCATATTGGATAAAATATATTGCTGGTGTAAAAATTGGAATTATTGGATATACAGATCATTTAATTCCAAAGCGACAGTCACCCGCTTATAGCGAAGGTTTAAAATTTGAGCATGCTGATTTTAATTTAGCAAAGTATGTAAAGCTTTTACGTGAAGTGGAAGGTTGTGCAGTTGTGCTTGTAGCAACACACATGGGATTAGCTCAGCAAGTAGGATTAGCTAATAATCCGGTTTCTGAAGGTGTGGATATGATTATGGGCGCCGATACACACGAGCGTGTTCGCGTGCCTATACAAGGGAAATACACAAAAGTAATTGAGTGTGGTGCCTTTGGTTCGTTTTTAGGAAAATTAGATTTAATAATTGAAAACGGAAAATTAATTCAAACCAATTACGATTTGTTAGATGTTGATCCTGTAAAATATCCTGCCGATAAAGAAATACAAGCTTTGGTTGACAAAGCCTATGAGCCGTTTAAAAAAGATATGCAAACTATTATTGGTACCAGCAAAACGCCTTTGGTTAGGTATTTTGTTTTAGAAACGCCAATGGATAATTTAATTACTGATGCTGTTAAATGGAAATTTAAACCGGATATCGCTTTATCAAATGGCTTTCGTTTTTGTCAGCCACTAAATGTGGATTCAAAAACCGGTGTTGCAACTATTACGAAAGAATTTTTATGGAATATGTTGCCGGTAAACAGCGGAGCTAAAACAGGTTTTGTAACAGGAAAGCAATTATGGGACTGGTTAGAAAAAGAATTACAAAATGCTTTTGCAAAAGACCCCTCTAAACGTTTTGGCGGATGGTTTGTGCGCTATAATGGTATGGAAGTTAATTTTACGATTGGTAATGAATTCGGAAAAAGAGTTAATTCTGTTAAAGTAGCCGGGCAACCAATTGATTTAAATAAAGAGTACAGTATTGTAGCTTGCGAACGTGAAGGTGATCCTGATGATACTTTGTGTAGAATAGAGCATGTAAAGAATCCGAAGTTAACTCCTTTCTTATTACATGATATAATTACGGAATACTTGAAGGAAAATTCTCCGGTTTCCCCGAAAATTGAGGGTAGGTCGGTAGCTACCGATGAATCTTCAACACTTTTAACCCAATTAAAAGGTACCACCTACGAGTTCAGGTAATTTTGTTGTAGTTTGTTTTTTTATAAATATCTTTATACTATATGAAAGATACTATAGCTATTAAGGAAAAACTTAAAAGCATTCTGGAGCTAAAATTAATCGATGAAATTATCGAAGAAGGAAAATTCATGTCGTTTAAAGAAGGCGATGTAATTATTGATTATAATAAGAGTATCAAGTTTATGCCCTTGATATTAAGTGGAACAATCCGTGTTATGCGTAAAGATGAAGAAGATCGTGAGATTTTGCTTTATTATTTAAGTTCCAACGAAAGTTGTGCTATGGCCTATACCTGTTGTATGGAAGCGCGCAAAAGTGAAATAAAAGCTATTGCAGAAGATAATGTTGAATTGATTGCCATTCCGCACGAAAAGTTGGATGAGTGGTTGGTAAAGTATCCGAGCTGGAAGAGTTATATTTTCAACAGTTTTACTCAGCGTTTTAATGAATTATTGCGTTCGCTCGAAAGTATTGCTTTTCATAAATTAGATCAACGATTAATTAAATACCTCAAAAATAAAGCCAAAGTTACCGGTAAGTCGGCCATACAATTATCCCACAATCAAATTGCCGAAGAGATGGGTACAAGTAGGGTGGTTATTTCGCGCCTTTTGAAACAGCTCGAGAACGACAAAAAACTAATCTTATACCGTAATGAGATTAAATTGCTGAAAGATTTTTAATTATTCCTTTATTAAGGCTTTTGTGTTAATTTTAGACTCGTGATTTATTTAACCTATAACGATCAACCCTCAGGCATATACAATAGTCAGGTTATTGATGTGGTTAAATATCTTAATTCAATTCAAAATACCGAAAAAGTAAAATTAGTGGCCCTCATTTCTATCCGTTCGTTTTTTAAGAACAAAAAATTAATCCAGCAACGCTTACCGGAGAGCAAAGTCTTACCAATGGTGCCTAAGCCGGGTTTATGGCGGTTAAATTATTTTATTCTTGCCGTATTCCTTTCAAAAACTAAAATCATAATGGCACGTGGACCATTCGCCACAAGTTTAGCGTTAAGGTTGAAGAAAGCAGGGAAGACCCAAAGCGTGATTTTTGATGCACGTGGGGCTTATAAAGCTGAATTGAATGAATATGATGTGGTGCAAAATGAAACTATAAAAGAAGAAATTATAGAAATAGAAAAAGAGGTTGTGTTAAATTCGGATTTCAGATTGACCGTTTCAAATGCATTGGTAAATTACTGGATTAAGGAGTTTAACTATAATTCAGACAAACATATTGTTGTTCCCTGTACTTTAAGTGCGGATTTTAATTTTGAGTTCCCTTCTATTGAAAAAATAAAATTTCTAAGAAAAGAAATTGGGTTTAGCGATTCGGATGTAGTAATTGTTTATTCAGGTTCTTCCGCGGGATGGCAATCTTTTTCGTTAGTGGAAAAAATGCTGACAAAGGTTTTTGAACAGAATGCGAATGTGAAATTACTTTGGCTCACTAATCATTTAAATGAAAATTCCGGTTTCGTTAAACAATTTAAGAATAGAATTAAAACAGCCTGGGTAAAACCTGAAGAAGTAAAAAATTATTTGTTAGCGGGAGATTATGGTTTATTGTACCGAGAGAATTCGGTTACTAATCAAGTAGCTTCTCCGGTTAAATTTGCTGAGTATTTAACTTGTGGTTTAAGTGTAATTATTTCTGAGAACCTTGGCGATTATTCTGAATTTGTAAAAAAGAATAATTGTGGGATTGTGGGAGATGTAAATTCACTAGAAAATGTTAGCTACGAAACAAAACAACAGAACCATAAATTAGCCACGCAAAACTTAACCAAAGAGAATTATAAAACAGAGTACTTAAAACTCTTACAAGCTTAATTGAAAAAAATAGCGTTAATAACGGATGGAATTTGGCCTTATGTAATGGGAGGAATGCAAAAGCATTCTTACTATTTATGTAAATACTTTGCCAAAAATCAAATCCATGTCGATTTGTTTCACTTCAATCAAAGTGAATTGGATATTAATGCGCTGGATGTTTTTACTGAGGAGGAAAAGAAATACATTCATTCAACTGTACTTGAATTTCCAAACTCAGCGAATGGTTTCGGACATTATATTATAAATTCTTACCGTTACTCTTTAAATGTTTACGAATTAATTAAAGATAAGCTTGACGACTACGATTTTATTTACTCCAAAGGCTTCACAGGTTGGCATTTTATTCGGGAGAAAAGAAGAGGAATTAAATGTCCGCCCATTGGTGTAAAATTTCATGGTTACGAAATGTTTCAGCGTGCACCTGATTTAAAATCGAAAGTTTCTCAGATATTATTGCTTCGTAAACCGGTAAAAGAAATTTCACAACAAGCCGATGTTGTTTTTTCTTATGGCGGAAAAATCACGGACATTATAAAAAGTATTGGTGTTAAATCTGAAAACATTCTTGAATTACCTTCAGGAGTGGAAGAATCCATTGTTGCAAATGAAATTGCACCAACCTCTCAAAAAATAAAATTTGTTTATTTAGGTCGTTATGAGAGGAGAAAAGGAGTAGAGGAGCTTAACAAAGCCTTGAAATCGTTCAATAATCCAAATTTTGAATTTCATTTTATAGGAAATATCCCAACAGAAAAGCAATTACAACTTTCATTTGTAAAATATCATGATGAAATCCGCGATAAATTACAATTGAACACACTTTTAAAACAATGTGATGTTTTGGTTTGTCCAAGTTGGAGTGAAGGTATGCCGAATGTTATTTTAGAAGCCATGGCTAATGGATTAACGGTTTTGGCTACTAATGTGGGCGCTACTAATGTTTTAGTGAATGACAAAACCGGTTGGTTAATGGAGAAATGTTCTGTTTCAGGAATTAAAACTTCAATTCAAAAAATTATTGCGACATCTGTATCTGAGATAGATTCAAAAAAGAAATCAGCTTTAAGTTTGATAAAAGAAAAATTTACCTGGGAAAAATTAATTTCAGAGTTAATCAAGAAAATCCAAAGAACTTAATCCAAACTCTTCAGCCATTTTATTGCATCCTCCAAATTGGCTACCACGCGGTATTTACCTTTTGGTTTTTGAACTTTAAGAAAGAAATTAGCGATAATTCTATAGGCTAAGTTATCGGCCACAACAGCAGATGCTTTAATTGGTGTTGAATCTTCCAATTTAAGGGCGTTATCGCGCGCTTCTTTAGTAATTGTAACACCTTCACCGGCTGTAAAAACAAATAACGATGGAATTCCATCAGCTATCTCATTAAAGGCATCGGCCATTTTTAATTGAACAGGAATATCAAGAACTGTATTGTCGTGGTAAAAAACTAGAACAATCCCATCCTCTCTTAGGCTAAGTGTAGCTTCCGTTAATTCAATTTGACGAATAATTTTTACTTCGGTTTCTTCTGAGAACATAAATTAAGTTTGTAGTACACCAACGTTATATTGTTTAGTAATGGGCGAATGGTTTGCCATTTCAATTCCCATACTAATCACTTTGCGTGTGTCGAGTGGGTCAATAATTGCATCTAACCATAAACGTGAAGCCGCGTAATACGGTGTAGTTTGCGCATCGTAACGATCTTTTATTTTATTAAATAATTCTGCTTCTTTTTCAGGCGTAATTTCTTCGCCTTTTCCTTTTAAACTCGCTACTTCAATTTGTACTAATACTTTTGCAGCTTGTGCGCCACCCATTACAGCAACTTGTGCTGTTGGCCACCCAACAATTAAACGCGGATCGTATGCTTTACCACACATTGCATAATTTGCAGCGCCATAACTGTTACCAATAATAATTGTGAACTTTGGAACAACAGAATTACTCATAGCGTTAACTAATTTAGCGCCATCTTTAATAATACCTCCATGTTCGCTACGCGAGCCCACCATAAATCCTGTTGCATCTTGTAAAAACACTAATGGAATTTTTTTCTGGTTGCAATTCATAATAAAACGCGCTGCTTTATCAGCACTATCGCTATAAATTACACCACCAAATTGCATTTCGCCTTTTTTGCTTTTTACAACTTTGCGTTGGTTAGCAACAATTCCTACAGCCCAACCATCAACTCGTGCATAAGCGCAAATAATGGATTGTCCGTATAATTCTTTGTATTCTTCAAATGTGCTATTATCTACAATGCGTTCAATAACATCACGCATGTCAAATTGTTTATCGCGTGCATCGGGAATGATGCCGTAAATTTCTTTTTGATTTTTTTTAGGAAGGGCAGGAGTTTCTCTGTTAAAGCCGGCTTTATCATAATCACCAACTTTACCCATAATGTTGCGGATACGTGTTAAACAATCTGCATCATCTTTGCATTTATAATCAGTAACACCACTCACTTCACAATGAGTTGTTGCCCCACCTAAAGTTTCGTTATCAATAGTTTCGCCAATAGCAGCTTTCACTAAATAACTTCCTGCTAAAAATATAGAACCTGTTTTATCTACAATCATAGCTTCATCGCTCATAATTGGTAAATAAGCTCCGCCTGCAACACAACTTCCCATAACAGCGGCCACTTGTAAAATGCCCATGCTGCTCATGATGGCGTTGTTGCGGAAAATTCTTCCAAAATGTTCTTTATCAGGAAAAATTTCATCTTGCATTGGTAAATAAACTCCGGCGCTATCCACTAAATAAATAATGGGTAATCTATTTTCCATTGCAATTTCCTGCGCACGTAAATTCTTTTTTCCAGTAATAGGAAACCATGCGCCTGCTTTTACAGTAGCATCATTAGCAACTACAATACATTGTTTACCGTTTACGTATCCAATTACAATTACTACACCGCCACCAGGACAACCTCCATGCTCAGGATACATTTCGTAACCTGCAAATGCGCCCATTTCAAAACGGGGCGTGTCTTTATCTAATAAAAAATCAATACGCTCACGAGCACTCATTTTTCCTTGCTCATGGAGTTTATCAATTCGCGATTTTCCACCGCCTAAATAAATTTTTTGCAAGCGTTGCTCCATCTGTGAAATGAGCAACTTCATCTTATCTTCATTCTTGTTAAAATCGAGATTCATGGCCATAAATAGAGTCTCAAATATAACATTTAGCTAGAATTTTGAGTACAAATCTGTTTAATTTTTATATTTGACTTATGAAGTTATTTTGCAATGGTTTAATTGGATTATTCTGCCTATTTCTGTCTACCGGGCGTTCTCAAATCAATGGCAATTTTGACTCAAGCGACTATTATTGTGAAAAACTGATTGTTAATTTGAAAACCGGCGCGAAACTTGAGGACGCGCGTGTTTTTATAGTAAAGCATAAGTTAAAGGAAAGGCTGTTAAAAAAACTGAATGAGAATATAGAGAAGTTGAACACTGCCGAGCAAAAATTCCTATTGTATACTGGGTTAGCGTATAGTTTTTACGATGTTGCTAATTTCGCTGAAACACAGCCATTATTAATAAAGGCCCTCAAAATAAGTGAGGGAACAAAGAATATAAATTACCAGTGTGTGGTCTATAATATGATTGGTAATTTATTTTCTGAAAGCGGAATGTATGAAAGTGCTATTGCTAATTTTAAAAGAGCGGTAAGAATGGCGGCCAAAGTTAATGATGAAGATATTTTATGTACGCTGTACGGTAATATGTCGAGTTGTTTTTATGCATATGGAGAGTTACATAAAGTTTTTTTAGACAGCGCGAGAAGGTATAACGATTTAACAATTAAACTTGCAACTAAGCTTAAAAAAGAAGATGATTTGCATTTAGCTTATCAGTGTAAAGGTTTAATTGAAACTGATCTTGAAAATTATACGGATGCTGAGATTGCTTTCAGGAATGCAATTAAAATATCATCACTTATAGATGATAAAGCCTTGGTGAATTATAGCCAATATCAGTTAGCAAGAATGTTTATCAATAAAGGTGATAAGTATTCAGCTGATTCGGCCTTAAAATATTTGAATCTCGCAAAAACAACAACGCTGGATTATGACGACAATAATTTAATGAATGAAATACTATACGAGTATTCAAGAGTTTATGAATTGAATGGCGATTATAAAAAAAGTGCCTATTACGCAATACGATTCGCAGAGTTTAATGATAGTTTGATGAAGCAGGAAAATGCTAGAGCAAGTGCAGAGTTGAGCGAAAAATATGAATCAGTAAAGCGTGAAGCACAAATAGCTGAATTAAATCTCTCACAAAAAGAAAAGCAAGCGCAAATAGATCGGCAACTATATATGATTATAGGTTCGGTGGTGATTCTGATTTTTGTTGGTTTCGCTGCATTTAGTTTGTATCGCTCTAATCAGATTCGTAAAAAAGCAAATCAAGAATTAAGTGAAAAGAATATTTTAATTGAAGCGCAGAAAGAAGAAGTGGAGAAACAAAAAGAATTGGTAGATGAAAAGAATAAAGAAATTCTCGATTCAATACATTACGCTAAACGAATTCAACAATCTCTACTTCCCACACAAAAATATATGGAGAGAAACCTTACAAAGTTGAAAAAGGATGACGGTAAAGGTTAAGAAATTAACTCACTCACTCGTTCATAAGTCGATTTCACCCAGAAACTAACAAGCCTCACTCAATAAAATGATAAATAGTGTAACTGATAATCAAATACTTAGTTATACTAATAACGTTTTTTGAAATTTTGGCGTAACCCTAAGGGCAAGAAGTTGTTATAAGGATGTAATGCTTTTGCAGCCTATATGAATTTTAACCCCAGATACCATCATACTACTTCTCAATTGCAGGACGAGCAATTAATTATTGAAGCTGCGAAATTAAATCCCGAACACTTCGGTCCGATATACGACAAGTACTACAAACAAATTTTTGGTTATGTATATCAACGAATGGATTGTAAAGACACTGCTTTTGATGTAACCTCTCAAGTATTTTTAAAAGCCTTAACTAATTTAAACCGTTACGAATTTAAAGGTGTTCCTTTTGCAAGCTGGTTATTCCGTATTGCACATAGCGAAGTAATGCAATTATTCCGCGACCAAAAAAATAAACGCGCTATTAATGCTGATGTGGGAGATTTGAAAAATATTTATGAAGAAGTTCAGGAACCATTTTTTGAAGAATACATTCCTGCTCTACAGCACATGATTAAGGATTTACCGGAGGATGATTTACAGATGATTGAAATGCGCTTTTTTGAGCAACGTCCGTTTAAAGAAATCGCCGAAATATTAAATATTACCGAGAATAACGCCAAAGTTAGAATGTACAGGATACTGGAACGCCTTAAAAAGACAATTACGAATTATAAAATTTGATATGGAACCAAAATTTAATATGAATCGCCCGAAGGTTAGTGATGAGGAGATTAACAAGCATAAAGATTTTGACAAATTAGTCAAACAGTTTAAACAACAAAGCATTCAAAAAGCCCGTAGTGATGTTAATTTTTTAAAGAATAAAAAAGCAACCTATTCGGCAATCATAGCAGGAATAGCCGTCATCTGTACAGTTACTTATTTCACAGTATTCAATAAACAAACCAAACAAACAGCAACCAATGATAAAACAAATACTTTAACTGAAAATAAAAAAACACCAAGTGCTAAGAAAACATTTATTTCGCCTCCTTCTAAGAAGTTAGATGTTCCTTACAATACATATAAAGTTAATTCAGCTAAAGGCGGAGAAATTTCTCATCATACTAAATCAAAATTAAAAATTCCTAAAAACGCATTCGTAAATAAGGCGGGACAAGAAATTGTTGGCGATGTAGAAATACAATACCGAGAATTTCATGATCAGGCTGATATTATTGCGAGTGGAATTCCAATGACTTACGATAGTGCCGGAACGCAATACACTTTTGAAAGCGCCGGTATGTTTGATGTGAAAGGTTATCAGAATGGCGAAGAAGTTTATTTAAAACAAGGAAAACCTATTACTGTTGAATTAGCTTCGCGTTATACAGACGATTCTTACAATCAATATTATTTAGACACCATTGCACAAAACTGGCAAGTTATAAAACACGATACGCCACAAAATATTCCTGCAGCTCCACAACAAAATAAGCCGGCAGAAAAACCACAAAGTCAAAAGGAAACGCAACTGGTTAAAAAAATTGAGCATGTGCCAATACAAATCGACAGTGTAAAAACTGTTTATGAGAAAAAAATTGTTGCATTACCAACACCAAAACAACCTTCTAAGCCCGCAAAATCAATGGGTCGCCCACAATTTAATTTAGAAGTCGATTTCAAAGATTTCCCTGAATTATCAGCCTTCAAAAATTCAGTATTTGAAGTGGGTACAGAAAATAAAAATTATAGTAAAGAATTACACAGTATCACCTGGAGCAGTGCCATCGTCTCGGCGGGACCACAAAAAGGAAAAAACTATTTGCTGACTTTGAAATATAAGAACCGCGAAGAAAAATTAGTTGTATATCCTGTTTTAACAGGAGAGGATTATGAAAAAGCGGCAGAAGTTTACGAAAAGAAATTTGCGGAATACGGCACTTTACTAACTAAACGTGAAGCCGACGAGAAAAAACTAAAAGAAGAAATGGTCGCTAAACAAAAAGCTTACGTTGAAGAGCAGAAAAAATTAAGTGCCGAATTATTGAAAGAACAAGTTCGTATCCGTAGAGATATGGAAGCGAAAATAGCCAATATGAATAAAGATGCAGCTGCACAAATAACAGTTACTCGTGTATTTAATGTAAGTAATTTCGGAATTTATAATTCAGATTGTCCACGCTCGATGCCACACGGACCGGTTATTGAACCAAGATACGCTTCTAATTCTGCGCCATTAGATCCAACTTGGGTATATTTAGTAGATGCAGGAAGAAATATTGTTTACAATATGAGCACAAACCCTTATCGTTTTATGTATAGCGAAAAAAGCAGATACACACTTTGTGTTGTTTCAGGTGGTAATGTTTATGTTTGTAACAAAGATGAATTTAGCGAAGCTGTGAAAGATGGAAAAGCTAAATTTAATTTAATACAACTCTCAGCCGAAGCAGATATAAATGAATTCAAAAAAGCTTTGGAAATTTAATAATTTGGCAATTTAACGATTCGACAATTTGGCAATTTGACAATGGATTAGCGTCTCTGCGTCTTTGCGAGCAACAAAATAATGTGTTTATGATTAGGAAATTATTTTTATTTAGCGTGATTATTGTTTTGATATCCGCATTTGTCCCAAAAAAGAAAAAAGAATTTTTACCACCGGGTACTGCGAAAATCAACGATACATTATTTGCTGATGAAACTGAGATTAGTAATTTCTCTTGGCAAGAGTATGAATTTTGGATGAAACGAAAATATGGGGCCAATTCAATCGAACACATCTCAACCTTGCCCGATACATTAGTTTGGCGAGAGAAGTATACAGATAATGAGCCTTACGTTCAGCATTATTATCGCCACTCTGCGTACAAAGATTATCCGGTAATTGGAATTTCTTACGAACAAGTTGTCGCATTTTGTAAATGGAGAACGGAACGTGTAAAGGAGTTTATTTGTCTCTCGAAAAAATATGCAATAATTGAATTTGAATACAGGTTGCCAACTAAATGGGAGTGGGAGTTTGTTAGTAATAATGGTACAGGTTATTTCTCTAAAGGAGGAAAAGACGAAAAGGGCAATACAACATCTAACCATGTTAGAATGCCAAGTGATACAATTGGAAAAAATGAATATATTAGTGAGAATGCTGATGTTACCACACCAGTTTATTCTTATTGGAAAAATCTTTTCGGTTTATATTGTATGATAGGAAACGTATCAGAAATGGTTTTAGAAAAAGGTGTTTCCAAAGGCGGAAGCTGGCGACACAGATTAGAACAATGTAGAGTAGGTAAAGATATTAATTACGAAAAACCAACCGCTTGGCTTGGATTCAGATGTGTTTGTGTAGTAAAAAAGAAAAGTGCTTAAAGAAAATATTTCTGTATCACTTCTTCAAATTCATTTAGCAGGGGACCATTAGTACAAAGAATTTCTTTTCCGAATAAAAAATTAGCACCACCTTTAAAATCGGTTACAGTTCCGCCGGCTTCTTCAATTATTAATGAAGCCGCAGCTACATCCCATGAATTTAAATTGTATTCAAAAAAAGCATCCACTCGTCCGGAAGCTAAATAACACATATCCACTGAAGCGGCACCAATTCTTCTTACGCCATGGGTATGTTGCATAAAAAATTTCAGCGCCTCTAAATAATTATCTAAACGTTCAAAATTATAAATAGGAAATCCTGTTGCAATTAAACTTTTAAATAAGGTAGGAGTTTCAGAAACACGAATAGGATTGTTGTTTAAATAAGCACCTTTTCCGCCTCTCACAGCAGTAAAACATTCGTTACGGCTAACTTCATACACAACGCCTAAAATAATTTCTCCGTTAGATTCTAAAGCAATACTAACAGCGTAACAAGGAATACCATGAATGAAATTTGTAGTTCCATCTAAAGGATCAACTATCCAATTGTATTCAGCACGACCATCAATTGAATTTTCTTCAACAATAAATCCTGCTTCAGGTACTAGTTCTTTTAAATCTTCAATAATAATTTTCTCCGCAGTTTTGTCAACGTAACTTACCAAATCATTCAGACCTTTAATCTCAATTTTATCTGGGGTAAATGTTTCGCGTTCTTTTTTAATGAAAGCCCCTGCTTTTTTAGCGGTTTTTACAACGTGGGGTAGAATACTATTTAGTGTAACTATTCTCATCTAAAATTTATTAAACAGTAAACGCTCTCCTTTTTTACTTTCATCAAATTTGCCAGCACCTGTGCTGAGCGAAGCCGAAGCATCAAAAACCAAATGACCATTCACAAATGTTTTTTCTATAGCGGAATTAAAAGTATAACCTTCAAACGGACTCCAACCGCATTTGTATAAAATATTTGATTTGCTCACCGTTTCAGTTTTATTCAAATTCACTAAAACTAAATCAGCGAAATAACCTTCACGAATATAGCCACGTTTTTCAATTCTGAATAAATCAGCAACGTTGT
>JAGNIU010000021.1 GCA_018000995.1 Bacteroidia bacterium | reverse complement strand
CAAACATGTACACTGTTAACATCGGTGATGGTTGTACAAACCCGGGTGCTACAGCAGTGTTTACTGTAAATGTAAATCCACTTCCTTCAGGTTCATTTACAGGTGATATCCTTAAAGGGTGCGCGCCGCTTACTGTAAACTTTAGTGCTACTTCAAACGGAAGTAATGATACTTATGTTTGGGCTTTAGGCGGAGGAAACGGTGGAGGATCAACTGCAGGTGGCCAAACGGTTAATAATTGGGTATATCCGAACGCGGGTTATTATACGGTAAGCTTAACTATCTTTAATCAATTCGGCTGTAAGCGTGATACCGTTGCAACTAATTATATTGAGGTTTATCCTGTTCCTATTGCAGAATTTACAGCAAACATGTGGGAGACTACAATACTTAATCCGATAATTGATTTCACAAATTTATCAATCGGAGCAAATAGTTACTATTGGGATTTTGGTGACATAGGCAGTTCACTAAACAACTCGACGGTTGTAAATCCTACACACGCTTATGAGAATGCAGGAAGTTACAGTGTGTGGTTAGTTGCATTTAACGATAAAGGTTGTAGAGATACAGTAATGCATAAGATCGAAATCTTATCTGAATACGCCTTATACATCCCGAATACATTTACACCAGATGGAAACAATGTGAATGATATCTTCCAACCAAAAGGTGTGGGCATCGATGAGAGCTCTTACAAAATGTACATCTTCGATCGTTGGGGTGAAATCGTTTTCACAAGCGATGAGTTCCAAAAAGGATGGGATGGTTCTGTAAAAGGAAGCGCTGCTAAAGTAGCAGAACAAGGTGTGTATGTTTACAAAATATTAGTGAAAGACATGCAAGGTAATGTGCACCAATACATCGGACACGTAAATTGTTTACCTCGTCAGTCGAAAGTAGATTAAGAATAATAAATTTATAGAAAAGAGCCTCGCAGAAATGTGGGGCTTTTTTATTTGGCTTCAGCGCAACGTTCGCCATCAATAGCTGCACTAACAATTCCTCCTGCAAAACCTGCTCCTTCTCCGCAAGGAAATAAATTTTTTAATTCAGGATGTTGTAATGTTTCTTTATCGCGTGGAATACGAACCGGCGTTGATGTTCTTGATTCTACACCAACAATTAAAGCTTCGTTAGTTAAATAGCCGCGCATTTTAGTTCCGAAAGCTTTAAAGCCTTGTTGTAAGGAGTTGCCAATTAATTTCCCTAATACTTCATTCATCATTACTGATTTAATTCCCGGTTGATAAGAACAATCGGGTAGGGAAGAACTTAATTTATTATTAACGAAATCTTGCAAACGTTGTGCAGGAGCCGTTTGTGTTTTTCCGCCGTGTATCCAAGCATTATGTTCTAATTGTTTTTGAAATTCTAATCCTGCTAAAGCACCAAAATTTTTATACGGTTCAAAATCTTTTAAATCAAATCCAACTACAATTCCACTATTGGCGTAAGGATTGTTGCGTTTACTGGGCGACCAACCATTAGTTACTACTTCTTCCTGTGCGGTTGCGCAGGGTGCAATAATGCCGCCGGGACACATGCAAAAAGAATAAACACCTCTTCCATCTACTTGTTGTACTAAACTATAATTGGAAGCGGGAAGATAAGTGCGTTTTTCATTTACTTCATCTAACGAACCGCAATGATATTGTATGCGGTCAATTAATTCTTGTGGATGTTCAGCGCGTACGCCCATGGCAAACGGCTTCGCTTCAATTAAAATATTTTTCTTGTTTAGTAATTCGTAAATATCTCGGGCGCTGTGACCGGTTGCTAAAATTAATTTTTGAACAGGAAGTATTTTTTCTGAATTTGTATTTAAATCTAAAACTGTGATTTCTTTTATCGAACTTTTATCATTAATAATATCAATTAATTTATGTTCGAAATAAATTTCTCCGCCAAAATTTAAAATCGTCTCTCTAATCTTCGCGATTATCTGCGGTAGTTTGTTGGTTCCAATGTGCGGATGCGCATCAATCAAAATTTCTTCTGAGGCACCATGATAAACTAAGGTCTTTAAAATTTTATCTACATCACCGCGTTTGGTAGAACGGGTATATAATTTACCATCGCTGTAAGTTCCTGCACCACCTTCACCAAAACAATAATTACTTTCAGGATTTACAATATGATCTTTATTTATAGAGGCTAAATCTCTGCGGCGACTTTGCACATCTTTACCTCGTTCTATAATAATTGGTTTTATACCTAATTCTAAACAACGTAAAGCTGCAAATAATCCCGCAGGACCTGCTCCTATAATTGTAGTGATTGGAGATTTTGAATTTACATGTAAGTAATTAGGGATGTAATTAAACTCGGGAATACTTTCGTTAATATAAACATCAACTGTTAAATTTATTTTAATACTTCTACCACGCGCATCAATGCTGCGCTTCATGGGTTGTATAGAAAATTGTTCTGATGGCTTTAAAGAAAGTTGTAAAGCTAATTCTTCTTTTAAGAGTTGTTCGTTGTAAGCTACCTGAGGCGGTAACTGAAGTTGTATTGTTTTTTTCATTTTTACAAGAAGGGTTTTTATCCCTTATTAGTTTGTACAAACTCTTTTGTCACCCTGAGCTTGCCGAAGGGTTGCGTAAAGATAAACTAATTATTCTTTACTTTTTTTGTATTCTCCGTCAAATAAAACAGTCCATGTTTTACCACCATCTTTACTTAAGTTCCAGGTTTGCCTTACGTTACTGTTTTTCATTAATTCCCAAATAATTTGATTGATACCTTGTTTCGGATCGCCTGAAATTTCGTCACTCAAAATCATTTTACCATTAATAAATCCACCCGTTAAAAATAAAGTCAAACCTGTATTATCTGTCCAGTATTGTTCCCACCTTTGTTTGGCAGGATTATATTTATTTAAACTCTTGCCTTGATATTTTCCTTCGCCGACCGAATAATTTTCTAAAATCCCGTATCCATCAATAATAGATTGTATTTGACTTTTACCGGCCAATGTTTCGGTACCAAATTTATATACATCCCAATTTCCAATCCAAAAATCAAATTGCTGATATTCTTTTGCCGGTGGAGTAACGGATTGTTGTGCCATAAATAAATTGGAAATAATGAAAAGAGAAGCAAGCAAAATATTTTTCATCGAATTAAAATTATCCTTCAAAAGTTATGGAGAACACAATCATCCTTGAATTCACTTTATCTACACTCTTTGCAAATATATTCGGATCTTTAAAAATTAAATTTTTTGTACCCTGAATTAATTTTATTTCTAAGCCCAACTTAAAATACTTCAAATAGAAATCTGTTCCCGCACCGGCCGAATAGAAATAATCATCACGTTTAATTCTTATAGCATCATCTAATCTGTTGGTACCACTGCCAACATTAGCTGCTCGTTTATTAGATGCTAAATCTAAAGTATAACCACCGCCGCCAATAACATAAGCACTAAAATTTCCTAAACGTTTCGATTGAAGTTTTGCTTCTAACGGAAATATTAAAAAAGTAGATTCAACACTTTTGGTAAAAATTTTGGTACTGTCATGATTATCGTTTTCCATCGTAAATTCTAACGAGCGTGACGCAAAACTAATATTGGGGGTAAAACGAACGCGTAAATAATCATGTAATCTTGCATCGCAAATAATACCTAATGCAAAACCGGGATCACCTTTTGTATAAACACTTCTAATACGATATTTCACATCATCAATAACTGTGTCAGGGAAAGCTGCATTATTTACAGTGTGAATCCTGAAATCAGTATGATTAACAGCAATGGCAAAACCAAAATGTAATTTGTTTTTGTAGAAATTAGGAAGATTGGTGCCAAGTCCATCGCTTTGCTGACTGTAGCTATTAAAAGCACAAACAAAAAATAGTAATATGAATTTTATGCCTTTCAAACTATGTATATAACGTTTCTTTTGGCGTTTTATTACGTTAGTCGTTTAGCTTTAAAACGGCCATAAATGCACTTTGAGGAATCTCTACATTACCAACCTGCTTCATTTTTTTCTTACCCTCTTTTTGTTTCTCTAATAATTTACGTTTACGGCTAATATCACCACCGTAACATTTTGCAGTTACATCTTTACGGATAGCACGAATAGTTTCACGTGAAATAATTTTTGCACCAATTGCAGCTTGAATAGGAATTTCGAACTGCTGGCGCGGAATTAATTCTTTTAATTTTTCACAAATCTTTTTTCCAAATTCATAAGCGTTGCTTCTGTGAATTAAAGCAGATAATGCATCAACAGGATCGCCATTCAATAAAATATCTAATTTCACTAAATCCGATTGTTTCATGCCTATTGGATGATAATCGAACGAAGCATATCCTTTCGAAATAGATTTTAATCTGTCGAAGAAATCAAATACCACTTCACCTAAAGGCATTTCAAAAACTAATTCAACTCTATCTGCAGTTAAATAATTCTGATTAACAATTTGTCCGCGTTTTTCAATACACAAACTCATTACCGGACCAATAAATTCAGATTTAGTAATGATGTTTGCTTTGATATACGGTTCTTCAATATAATCTATAACACTTGGATCAGGAAGATCGGTTGGATTATTTACTGTAATAACTTCTCCGTTTGTTTTGTAGGCAATGTAACTTACGTTGGGTACAGTAGTAATTACGGTCATGTTGAACTCACGTTCCAAACGTTCCTGGATAATTTCCATGTGCAACATGCCTAAAAATCCGCAACGGAAACCAAAACCTAATGCAGCAGAACTTTCAGGTTCCCATGTTAATGAAGCATCGTTCAATTGTAATTTCTCCATTGAATAACGTAACTCTTCAAAATCATCAGTATCTACAGGATAAATCCCTGCAAATACCATTGGCTTCACATCTTCAAAGCCTTTAATAATTTCTTGCGTTGGATTAGCAACTGTTGTAATTGTATCACCAACTTTTACTTCGCGCGCTTCTTTAATTCCGGAAATAATATAACCTACGTCGCCTGTTTTTACAACGTCACGTGGTTCTTGTTTTAAACGCAATACACCAATTTCATCAGCATTGTACTCCATTCCTGTATTCACAAATTTTACTTTTTCGCCTTTTTTTAATTGACCATTGTAAATACGGAAATACGCAATAATACCTCTGAACGAATTAAATACCGAATCAAAAATTAAAGCTTGTAATGGAGCATTCTCATCTCCCTTTGGAGAAGGAATTCTCTTTACAATAGCTTCTAACATTTCATGAACACCTTGTCCCGTTTTGCCTGAAGCCGCCATAATCTCTTCGCGGTCGCATCCTAACAAATCTACAATTTGATCTTTTACTAATTCAGGTTCTGCACTCGGTAAATCAATCTTATTTAAAATAGGAATGATGGTTAAATTATGTTCTAAGGCTAAATATAAATTCGAAATAGTTTGTGCTTGAATTCCTTGTGCTGCATCAACAATTAATAAAGCGCCTTCGCAAGCAGCAATCGAGCGCGATACTTCGTAACTAAAATCAACGTGACCGGGAGTATCAATTAAATTGAGAGAATATTTTTCGCCATTTAATTCATAATCCATTTTAATGGCATGACTTTTTATCGTAATCCCACGCTCTTTCTCCAAGTCCATATCATCCAAAACCTGCGCCTGCATATCGCGTTTGTTAATGGTATTGGTATACTCCAACAAACGGTCGGCAAGGGTGCTTTTTCCGTGGTCAATGTGGGCAATAATGCAAAAGTTCCTGATGTTCTTCATGCTGTTCGTTCCGTGATTCCTTTATTTATTTAATACTAATTTATTCCTTTAAAACTCTTAAGAATACCTGTAAAAACGTACAGCACAGGTAATCTGCTAATCCTCAAAAAAATAAGAGAGCAAATATAAGAAAATAAGAGCGGAATATCCCGAAAATTTTGCAAATTTGTACCCTTAAAAATGGTTTATGAGCAGAGTTAAAATTAAAGCGGTTTTGGGCTTAAAGCCTGAAAGTCAGGAAATCACTGTTAAAGGATGGGTTCGCACCTTCCGTAACAATCAATTTATTGCTTTAAATGATGGGTCTACCAATAACAATTTACAGGTGGTAGTTGAGCTTGGCTTATTGGATGAAGCGACATTAAAACGCATCACTACCGGAGCTGCTATTTCTGCAAAGGGAACATTAATTGCTTCTTTAGGGAAAGGACAAAGTGTAGAATTAGTAGCGAAGACAATTGAGATTTTAGGAGATAGCGATGCAGAGAAATATCCTCTACAACCAAAAAAACATAGCTTAGAATTTTTACGTGAGATTGCACATTTGCGTTTTCGTACAAATACATTTGGTGCCGTATTTCGTATTCGTCATTCATTAGCTTATGCAGTCCATAAATTTTTTAACGATAAAGGATTTGTTTATTTACACACGCCAATCATTACTGCGAGTGATGCTGAAGGTGCAGGAGAAACTTTTGCTGTAACGAATTTCGATTTAAATAATATTCCAAAAAACGATAAAGGTGAAATAGATTTTAAACAAGATTTTTTCGGGAAGCATACTAACTTAACAGTGTCCGGACAATTGGAAGGCGAGTTGGCTGCTATGGCTTTTGGTGATATTTATACTTTTGGTCCGACTTTCAGAGCAGAAAACTCAAACACTACGCGTCACTTAGCAGAGTTTTGGATGATAGAACCCGAAATGGCGTTTTATGATTTGAATGATAACATGGATTTAGCAGAGGAGTTATTACATTATGTAATTAACTACGCGCTTGAAAATAATAAAGAGGACATTGAATTTTTAACGCAACGTTTGTCAGAGGAAGAAAAACAAAAACCACAGAACGAACGCAGCGAAATGACGTTGTTAGAGAAACTTCAATTCTGTGTGAACAATAAATTTGAACGTGTTACTTATACTGAAGCAATTGCTATTTTAAAAGACAGTAACCATAACAAGAAAAAGAAATTCCAGTATCTAGTAAACGAGTGGGGTGTTGACTTACAAAGTGAGCACGAGCGTTATTTGGTAGAAAAACATTTTAACAAACCGGTTATCTTAACTGATTATCCAAAAAACATTAAAGCCTTTTACATGCGTCAGAATGATGATGGTAAAACAGTAAGAGCAATGGATATTTTATTCCCGGGCATTGGTGAAATTGTTGGTGGTTCGCAACGTGAAGAACGTTTAGAGAAGTTAGAAACGCGCATGAAGGAAATGAATATTCCTGTTGAAGAATTGAGTTGGTATTTAGATACCCGTCGTTTCGGTGCTTGTGAACATGCCGGTTTCGGTTTAGGTTTCGAACGTTTGGTTTTATTTGTTACAGGTATGACGAATATTCGTGACGTAATTCCATTCCCGAGAACGCCGAATAATTGTGAATTTTAATTTGGGCGTGCCCCTTCGGGTCGGGCTTTCCGCTGCAAGTCCTCGCTGAAAAAGCTCCGGGCTTTCCGCTACAATCCCTCACGCATAGTGATTATTTATTAACTTTATGTAGTGACCGAAAATTTCCCTGAACATATTCAAACCTTATTAAAAACTTTATCGGATGGTCCGGGTGTGTACCAGTATTACGATAAAGAGAATATGTTATTGTATGTTGGGAAAGCAAAGAATTTAAAAAAACGCGTTACTTCTTATTTTACTAAAGAACATGATAACGGACGCTTACGTTTATTGGTGAAAAAGATCAACGACATCAAAACCGTAAAAGTAAACACGGAGTTAGATGCATTGCTTCTGGAAAATAATTTAATCAAGAGTTTAAAGCCAAAGTACAACGTAAATCTACGCGATGATAAAACATATCCTTGGATTATTATTAAGAATGAACGCTTCCCAAGATTATTTTATACACGTAAACAAATTAAAGATGGTTCAGAATACTTCGGGCCCTATCCTTCCGTTTTAGTAATGCATGCGTTGTTAGATTTAATTCGACAGCTGTACAAATTAAGAACTTGTAGTTACGATTTATCAGAATCCAATATCGAAAAGAAAAAGTTCCGCGCGTGTTTAGAATTTCATATTGGCAGATGTAAAGCCCCTTGTGAGGGAAAGCAAAGTTTTGAAGAGTATGATGAGGATATGAAACAAATTCGGAAAATCATCAAAGGCGAATTTGCTTTTGCTTTAAAGGATATCAAAAAAGAAATGCAATCTCTCGCTTCTAATTTGGAATTTGAAAAAGCGGAGGAGTTAAAAAACAAAATCGAACTATTAGAAAAATATCAGAGTAAATCAACCATTGTTCATCCAAGTATTACGGATACGGATGTTTTTGCCGCTATTCATGAGGACAATATTTCTTACGTAAGTTATTTCAAAATCTATAACGGAGCAATTGTTCAAGCACAAGTTTTAGAATTGAAAAAACAATTAGATGAAACTCCTGAAGAAATGTTGGTATTTGCCATGAATGAAATTCGTCAGCGTTATAATTCTCAAAGCAAAGAAATAATTGTAGAAGAAGAACCTGAATTTAAATTTCCGGATACAAAATATTATATTCCAAAAATTGGCGACAAAAAGCACTTGCTCGATTTATGTTTGCGGAATGCAAAGGCTCACAAATTTGAGAGGGAAAAACAAGTGGCTTTAACGGATCCAGACCGACACACCAATCGCATCATGCAACAAATGATGAAAGATTTGCGAATGAAAGAAGAACCACGACGTATTGAAGGATTTGATAATTCAAACATACAAGGTGAATTTGCAGTAAGCGCGATGCCTGTTTTTATTGATGGCAAACCCGCAAAAAAGGAATACCGACATTTTAATGTAAAGACGGTTGAAGGTCCTGATGATTTTGCAACTATGGAAGAAATTATTTTCCGTCGTTACTCACGAGTGTTGGAAGAAAAATTACCAATGCCGAATTTAATAGTTATTGATGGAGGCAAAGGGCAATTAAGCGCAGCCGTTAATAGTTTAATGAAATTAGAGCTTTATGGAAAGGTGGCGATCATAGGAATTGCAAAACGGTTGGAAGAAATTTATTTTCCCGGAGATTCTATTCCTATGTATTTAGATAAGCGGAGCGAAACATTAAAAGTGATTCAGCAAATCCGCGATGAAGCGCATCGTTTCGGTATTACGCATCATCGTAATAAACGAAGCAGAGAAACTTTTAAAAGCGAACTAAGTGAAATAAAAGGTATCAGCGATATCACAGCTCAGAAATTATTGACCGAATTAAAATCAGTAAAGAATATTAAAGAAGCGACGCTCGAAGAACTCACTAAAATAATTGGCAACTCTAAAGCTAAATTGGTGTGGGAGTTTTTTAAAACTAAATAAAATTCCGTATTTTTAATTTAGTATATGAGGTGGTGTTTAAAATATTTCCTTTTAGTTTCTTTTTTTGTGACCCAACTTAAGGCGCAGGACACTATAATATTGAAGAATGATTTAAGAATAGTGGCAAACATTATTGAGATTGGAGATTTAGTAAAATATAAAAATATCGACAATCCATCAGGACCTGTATACTCAATATTAAAAGGCGAAGTACGCTTAATTCATTATAAGAACGGAACAGTTGATGAGTTTAAAGTCGAGAAAAGTTTACCAAGTAGCCCAACAACAATTGAAAACACATCACCAATAAAAAAGGAACGAAATGTAAAACTACTTTCAATTTATACCAATATTCCAAAGAATATGTTGGCTGAGTATAATTTGGGTTTAGAATTTGGAATTAATAAATGGATAGCATTAGGCGTAGCGGGAGGAGTAGTTCATACTAGCGAAGCGCTTGACCCCCTTCCATTATCACCAAGTCAGGATAGATGGCCAGGCACAGTTTACCAAGGGTATGCTTTAAGGGCAAATGTCAAAATTTATACGGCGGGTACATTAAGTGATTATTGGAATTTTCAGATTCTCGGTAAAACACTATCTTATAACAATCATGAATTCACTGATAAAGTTTATGAGGGTAATCATTATGATAATTTTGTGACATATAAAAGAAGCGAAGAAGCTATTGTTTTGGGATTTTCAATTATGCACGGACACGAATACGCATCTGCAAATGGTTTTTTATATATCGATTTCTTTTATGGATTTGGAATAAGATATCGGGAAAGAAGGATAAATACAATAGAAACAAGAACAATATATTATGCCAGTAAAGGCTTTCCTGATGTTGGATATACAGAACAATTTCAAACATTTCCGATAATAGAAACAGGTTTTAAAATAGGATTTAACTTTCAGAAGATGAAAAATTAAATATTTACAATGCTGAATATCAGCAGTATGTGAAAATAGAATTGCTTTATTTTATAAAGTATTTTATATTGAATTGTATTTATGAAACAGCCCTTAAAAATTGCTTTGAAACTGTTTGTGGTATTGACTTTAATTACCACAGCTGTATTCTCGCAATCGATGCGTAAATCAATTCAGCAATTAGAATCCGCAAAAACTGTGGATGAATATTTGGCGGCTGAACAAAACTTCAACAAATTTATTGCCGACAAAAAAAAATTGCATGAGGCGTATTATTACGGCGCTCTTACAAATTTATATTTAGCTTTTACGGATACACTACGCACAGATGATTATTGTGCAAGAGCCGATAAATTTTTACATCAGTTAGATTCAATGGCTCCAAATAATTCTGAAGCTTATGTGTTAATGGCCATGAGTTCAGGTGCAAAAATAACTGTGGATAGAGCAGGGCGTCAAATTAAATTCGGACCACTTGCCAATAAACAAAGTGATAGAGCAACATCTATTAATCCTGAAAATCCGCGCGCCTGGCTAATAAAAGCAAAAACAGTAATGAATACACCTGCGAAATTAGGAGGCGGACCAAAATTCGCGCTGAAGTATTATCAGAAGTCGGTTGACAAATACAGAACCTTCAAACCTTTAACAGACACTGAGCCAAATTGGGGTGCAGAAATGGCAAAGAAAGAGTTTGAGGATTGTAAAAAAATGCTCAGCAAATAGTTAAACTGAGCCTCATAAACCACCAATAATCTTCCAGTATTAAAATTTAATCAGCTAATAATCAGTATTTTATAAAATATATTTGGTTTATATTATAAACTACTTTACGTTTGTGATGTAAAACAATAACAAAAATTAAAAATGGAAGACAAAGAAATTTTTAAACCTGAAGAAAGCTTAGCATTAATCAATACCATGATTAATAAGGCTCAAAATAAATTACAAGAAAACGGATTCTTATTTATTTTCTGGGGTTGGTTGGTATTTTTAGTAGCCACTACATTTTATGTTTTAGTAAAAATGCAATTCGAAAATGCTTTTGTAGTTTGGTATGCCATGCCGGCGGGTGGAATTTTTACTATGATATATGCTATGCGTAAAAGCAAAAAAGAAAATGTAAAATCATTTGTTGATGAATACATGATGTATATCGGAATCGCATTCGGTATTAGTTTAACAATTATTTTAGTCATGGGTTGGAAACTCCAACTCAATTGTTATCCAATGGTAATATTATTGTACGCTTTAACTACGTTTATTTACGGCGGCATTTTAAAATTTATGCCTCTTGTTATTTTTGGCGCTTTAAGTTTTCCAATAAGTGTTGGCGCATTTTTTGTAGACTTCCATACACAAATTTTATTACTAGCACTTTCTGTATTGGTGTCGTACATTATCCCGGGTCACCTGTTACAATTTAAATTTAAGCAACAAGCAAAACATGTTTAAGGACCTCGATCCCATATTACATTCTCAATTACGACTGGCTGTTATCTCATTATTGGTATCGGTAAAGGAAGCGGAATTCACTTATCTGAAAGAACAAACCGATTCAACAGCCGGAAACTTAAGTGTACAAATACAAAAGTTGAAAGAAGCGGGCTATATTGAAGTTGAAAAAAAGTTTAAAGACAATTATCCGCAAACCATTTGTAAAATAACGCCTGTAGGTATTAAAGCTTTTGAAGAATACGTAAAAAATATAAAAAGCTATTTAACTAAACACTAAAATTAAAATCATGGAGTTAGAAAACGAAAAAGACAAAATGTTATGGAAAGAAGCTAAACGTCGGGTTGGTTTCAAAAATCATTTAATCACTTATTTTGTGATTAATATTTTCTTTTGGGTGATGTGGTATTTTACGGATTACAGACATGCAGATGATGGACATCATTCGGGTATTCCATGGCCTACTTTTTGTACACTAGGTTGGGGCTTTGGTTTATTTTGGCACGGAGTTGGTGTTTACATGCGTGGAAATACAGTAGATAAGGTTGAGAAGGAATACCAAAAGTTAAAAGATAAACAAAAGTAAAATTCCAATTACTGGTAATCTTCCAAATGACAATCTTTTAGCGAGCCAGCTGAAAGATTATTATTGTTTTCACAGGTAGTTTCAGTTGCTGCTTTTGTGAACGGACCTGCACTCATTTTATCACCACGTGAAATAGTTCCTGTATTCGTATTGGTACAAACACATTGGTAATCTTTTTTACAAGAAGTAAAAGCGATAAGAAACACGAACAATAAAGGAAGAGCAAATTTCATAAGCTTATTTTTATTCAAAGATAGAGTAAATTGTGAATCGTGACTATACGCAGTACTACGTATGTTTAACGCACAATTAAGCTGTAGCCGTTTCCATGAAGGTTGTTAATTTCTAAAGATGGGTCGGAAGCTAAATATTTTCGGAGTTTCACAATGTAAACGTCCATGCTTCTCCCGGTAAAGTAACTATCGTTGTTCCAAATTTGTTTTAAAGCTTTTTCTCTTGGGAGAACATCATTTTTATGCTGACAAAGTAAATTTAAGAGCGCAGCTTCTTTTGGAGAGAGTTTTTCTTCTTTATTTTTTTCTGATTTTAAAGTTCGCAGTTTGGCATTGAAACTAAATTTCCCAATCTCATGTAAAAACGTATCCGAATTATCTACACTATTTCTATTTAAAATAGCTTTTAGTTTCAATAATAGAACTTCTGAATCAAATGGTTTAGTGATATAATCATCAGCTCCTAATTTATAACCTTTAATCATATCATCGCGCATACCCCGAGCGGTTAAAAATATGAAGGGAACATTTTTATTAAATTCTTTTATTTCGGAAGCTAAAGTAAAGCCATCTTTTTTCGGCATCATCACATCCACTACACATAAATTGAATTTATCGGCTTTAAATGCATCCAAACCCAATTCCCCATTTTCACAAAGCGTTACTTCAAAACCATTCAAGCTAAGGTAATCCCGCAATACCATGCCGAAGTTTTTCTCGTCTTCTACTAAGAGTATTTTAGTTGACATTTGGTTTTAATTTAATAATAAATTCACTGCCTTTGTTTTTCTCGCTTTTCAATTCAATAGTTCCGCCATGCGCTTCAATAATGGATTTTACATAACTTAATCCTAAACCAAATCCTTTTACGTCATGTAAATTCCCGCCTTGAGCTCGGTAAAATTTTTCAAATACTTTTTCCTGTACGGCTTTATCAATTCCGATGCCATTATCTTTAAAACTAATCTCCCCCTGTTTGTTTAAAGATATGGTGATTTCACAATTTTCACCCGAATATTTTAAAGCATTATCTAATAAATTGGCAAAGGCATTCATTAAATGAAATTCATCTCCGTTAACACTTACTTCTTCAGCAGCATGTAACATCACTTTGGCTTTTTTGTTTTGAATTTGTAATTGTTGAGTGCTGATGCAATTTTCGAGAAGTAGTTTTAAATCAACTACTTTTTTATCTAACTGTAATTCGCCTTTTTCCAGTAAAGCCATTTGCAATACGCGCTCAACGTGATTGTTCAGTTTTTTATTTTCTTCTTTTAAAATAGAAGTATAATTATTGAATTTGGTTTCATCATTTTTAATAGCGGGATTATTAATACCATCAATCGCTAACGAAATGGTCGCAATTGGCGTTTTCAATTCATGCGTCATATTATTAATGAAATCATTTTTCAATTGATGTAATTTTTCCTGACTTAACATCCTTCTGAATGTATAAATCATAACGAAGCCAATCAGCAGCGTAATGAAAAATGAAAGACCTAACAAACCGGCCATTTGTCTTATTACAAAATTTGTTGTTGAGGCATAATCAATTTTAATAATTACTTCACCATCATAGAAGTTCTCTGAATAAGAATAAAAAGGCATATTAAAGAACGCAGGCAACATTTTTCCAAAGTCGGGTGTGCCGCAAATGACGTGATATTTGATTCTGGCAGGATGGCGATTCGGAAAAAAATAAAGCGCAAATGCAGGTTCTAAATCAACGCCTTGTTTTAAAAGTTCTTGTTTTAAAATGGGTTGGATTCTGTTGTATTTGTACATGGAATCAATGTCCTTAGCAACTGTTCCTGAACTAAGCGCCATTTTGAAAAACAAAGTTTGAAGTTCTCCGACTTTCTTTTTTAATTTTTGCTTTTCTAAAACCTGATGTTCGAATTGCTGCTCTTTGCTTTTTTTCTCTAGTGATTTAGATTCATTCTGAAATTCTTTTGCTAAAGATTCTTGTTCTTTAGCCAGCTCCTCGAAGTGCTTGGCAATTTTTTCTTCTTCCTTGGCTTGGTTTTGTAATTCAATTATTTTTTCTTTCGAGGGTTGCTCTTTAGATTCCTTGATTAGGCGGTGAAATTCTTTAGCGTGTTTATGATACTCCTCCCCGTACTTTTTAAATTCACCGAGATATTTTTTGTAATCAGGATTGGTATTGGATTCAGAAGAAATAAAGATTTTTTTCATTTTGCCATTTGCAACATTTACAATGGTCGTTGATTCAGAGGAATCATTAATAAAACTGAGTTCTTGGTTTATATGAACTCCACTTTTTATAGTGTCGATCTTTAATTTATTCTTAATGCTGGAAACAATAACACGAATGTCCTCTTTAGAATCTGAACCTATAATATTATCGGTAAGTAACAAAGAGTCCATGCTCTCCACAATAAGTTCAGCATCCTCTTCTTCTTTTAAACGGTTACGCATTTCGAGAACAGCATCTCGGGTTTTATCACTTAATTCTTGTTCTTTTTGTTTGAAAACAAGAAAAAGCCAATTGATCTGCAAGGCAATTAAAGCCAACAACGCAAAGGTTATTAAAATGGGTAAATAGCGTTTCGATGTTTTCATTTCCGAATCAAATTTAGAGAAGCTTTAACACATAACCTTAAACTTTAACCTTTCTTTAACACTGTTTAACCGCGCTTTAACCAAGACGCCTCTGTTGCGTGGGTACTTTTGTATCAGACAATTAAACTTAAATAAAATGAAAACACAATTAGCAACAGTAGCTTTAATGATAGCAGGACTTTCATTAAGCGCACAAACAACAGAAAAGAAGGAAGCCACTATCCGAATTAAAAAAGTGGAGAATATTAATGGTGTAGAGAAAATAACCGACACAACTTTTACAACAAGTAATCCTGAAGATTTTAAATGGCAGGATAAAGAAGGCAATGTTTTAATTAACGAAATAAAAGGTAAGGACGGCAAGGTGATGAAAGTAGTTACCATTGATGAAATTGGTCCGGATGCCAAAATGATGAATGAAAGGGAAATAAACGCAGAGATTGAAAAGGCGATGAAAGAAGCTGGCGTTGATCCAAACGGAAAGGACGTGAAAAAAGTAATTATTATTAATGATGACGGAGAGCATAAGGATGGCAATAAAAAAGAAAAGCATTATACAAAAATTGTAATGGTAAATATGGATATCACTGATGCAAGTGAAGAAGATGTGAAACGTTTAAAGGACCAATTGGGCAGTAACGATAGTAAATTGGAAATGGATAATATGAAATTATATCCAAATCCAAACGATGGAAAATTTAATTTGAACTTCAATTTAAAAAAGAAAGCTGATGCTGAAGTTACTGTTTACGATATGCAAGGCAAACAAGTTTACAACGAAAAATTGCCAAACTTTACCGGCGAATACAACAAACCTATTGATATCAGCAGTAATGCAAAAGGAATTTATTTTGTGAAGATACAGCAAGGAAAACACACGCAGGTTAAAAAAATCTCCCTAGATTAAATTTCATGTTATTTAATCGTTGGAAAAGGAAAGCCCCGATGTGTCGGGGCTTTTTGTTTTTAATCCTTCTTTAATTTCTTCAAATGCCTTTCCACATATTTTTCAGTAGGCAATAAACTCTGTTGAATTCTTCGCGCATAACGTATGCTATCCATTACTTCTTTTTGTTTTTCTTCAACAATTAATTTTTGCTCTTCGGTAATTAGCTTTTGTCTTTCTACTTCTGCCTTCTGAATTTCAATTAATTTTTTTTGCCGCTGTGTAATTTTGAAGCGCTGGAAAAGAAAAAATGAAAAGACAATTACAATAATCAAAACGGCTAACACAGAATAGATAATAATTTGCTGGCGTTTTTTCTCTTCAGCAGTTACAGCCGCTACTTTTTCTTTTTCAACTTTAGCTTTTGTCTCTAATTCAATTTGTTTTTTCTGAACTTCAAAGTCAGTTTTCAAATCACTCAATTGATTGGAGTTATCAATATTAAAAATACTATCGGTTAACAATTTAAACTTTACATGGTATTCATAGGCTTTTTTGTAATTACCAAGATGAGAATAAAGATCCGCCATGTTTTCATAACCAAGTCTGATGTTATCTGTATAACCTATTTCAAGGGCTTTGTTCAATCCTAAGTCGGTATACTCAATAGCTTTTTTATAATCTCTGGTATGATTGTAAAGACTCGCAATATTGATGTAAGTGGTTGAGACGCCTTCCATATTATTAACTTCTATTTGAATGTCCTGCGCCTTTAAAAAGTATTTCAAAGCTTCAGCATAAAGATTAAGGTTAGCATATGCATTACCAATATTATTATAGCAAAGGGCAGTGTAAGTTTTGTTTTTCAACTTCAAAAAAATATCCAGACCGTTGAAATAATTTGTTAATGCTGTTGGATAATCACCAGTATTATCTGCTATAATGCCAATATTAATATAGTAAGCGGCCGTTCCTCGCAAATCATTTTTCCGCAAGCAAATTTTTAAGGCTTTGTTGTAGTATTCTAAAGCTTTATTTCTTTGTTGCAAATCGGCATAAACATTTCCAATATTTCCGTATGAATCTAAAATCCTTGCCGAATCTGCTAATTCCTCTGCTATCTTTAAAGATTTAAGTCCTTGTTCAAGTGCCTTCGGAAAGTTGGCTTGAAAATAGTAGTACAAACCAAGATTGTTATGGTAGTATATGAAGCCGCGTTTAAACTTAAGTTTCTCGCTTAAAGCTTTTGTTTCAAGAATGTATTCTTTAGCTTCTTCAAAATTTCCTTTCGATACAAGGTGGTAGCTTAATGCATCCAGAGTCTTTACTTTATTGGTATCCTCTTTTTCGGTTTTTAATTTCAGGAGAAGTTTGTTAATTGTTTGTTCTTCCTGCGCATTAAAACACGTAAACGTCAGACTAAGTAAAAGAGAGAAAAGTAACGGCCTGAGCATTATAAAATTTTTAGTACTGTAATGTAAATAATAATTTGCAATTACTACGGGACTAACCGCCGGCTTTTTTTATTTTGTAGCCTTCTTTAGTAAGAATTAGAATAATTTTATCGCGGTTATCGCCTTGAATTAAAATTTCTCCGTTTTTAGTATTACCACCCACGCCGCATTTTTGTTTTAATAATTTAGCTAACACATCTAAATCACTTTCCGGTCCCACAAAGCCATTCACGCGACTTAATAATTTTCCACCACCTAATCTGTCTAAATACACTTTTAAGTTTTGTTGTTGAGGCGGTAAACTGCGTACGCTTAAATTGGTTTCCCTTTCGTAATTGAAATCAGGATTGGTAGAGTAAACAATGTTTACGCGGCTTTTATCTTTCTTGCTCATCGTTTGTAACGTATTAATACGAATGGAATAATAACTAAAATTAAGGAAAGTAAACCTAATAACCACATATTCTTAAACTGACTCTCTGTGTGAATAAATGTTGGTTCTACGGCTTCTTTAAAATTAAATATCAGCTCGCTACCTTCTGTTAAGAGAATGCTATCTTTTAATTGGGTGTAAAGTTTAAAATTTTCGATCGACGATTGATAATTATTTTTTTGTTCCTGTAATTCAGAAAATAGTTTGTAATAATTTATTTTCCCCTGGTTGTAGCCAATTTTATTACAAATCTGAAAAGCGATTTCTAAATTTTCTTCAGCAAGAGTAGTATTTTTTTGTTTTAGCGCTATTTCTGCAATACTGAAGCGCGAATCGGCAGCATCTACATCTAATTCCATTAACTCTCTTAATTCAAGGGCGTCGTAATTATAAGCTAATGCTTTTTCATAACTTTCTTTATCGAAAAAAATTTGCGCCATGTTATTTAAACAATTGGCTTTAATGTTGTAATCATTTAATTGTTTCCCAATTTCAAATGCTTTTTGATAATTTTCTAAGGCAGCATCTAATTGATTTTGCAAATGTTTAAGGACGGCTAAATTGGTGAGACCATTCGCCACTTGTTCTTTATTATTTAAGATATTATAGTAGTGAATAGCTTTTAAATAAAAACGTTCAACTTTATCAAAGTGTTCTAATTGCATGTAAGCGTTTCCCAGATTCATATAACCAAAAGCTATACCTAAAGTATCTTTGAGAGCAATGCTACCGGCCAAATAGTCTTCAAAATAAATAACAGCTCTTTTGTAATGACCATGGGTATAAAATAAACGCCCTAATAAATTTTTACTTTTTGAAATATGTTTTAGCGATTTACTTTTTTTGGCTGCCCGTTCACAATTTTGAGCGTAAGCGTAAGCTAATTGAGGATTTTTATCTACAAGGTCGAATCCATGCTTGTATAATTGATTTACGCGCGTGGTATCGTTCTCAATAGTCAAAATTGTGGTTAATAGTGTATCCGCATCTTGCGATAAGAGCTTAAAACCGCAAAAAAGAAAAACTATTAAAAATCGTAGCATATTGACTCCAAATTTATAATTTTATAGCGTAAACTCCACGTATGATTAAGTATAAATTATTTCAAAAGAACCCTGCCTCACATTATATCTATGTGGATCTTCATATTGATAATATTAAATCCGACACATTAGAGCTTCAATTGCCTGCTTGGCGTCCAGGAAGATATGAATTGGGGAATTTTGCTAAGAACATTAAGCGAGTTGATGCATTTGATACTAAAGAAAATGTGTTGGAGTTTACCAAAACAACAAAGGACTGTTGGCTCATTAAAACAAAAGGCGTTTCAGAAGTAAAAATCACATATAGTTATTTCGCAAACGAATTAAACGCTGGAGCCTGTTTTGCGGATGAAACTCAGATTTATGTAAATCCTGTTCATTTGTGTATGTATGTTCCAAACCGGATGAATGAAGAACATACTTTAGAATTAGATATTCCTGATAATTATAAAATCGCTTGTCAGTTAAAGTCTGATAAGAGAAAGTTAGTCACGAAAAATTTTGATGAGTTAGCTGATTCACCTTTTATGGCGAGTGCTAATATACAGACTGATTTTTATGAAGTGGATGGCGTAAACTATTATTTACACTTTAATGGTGAGTGCAAACCTGATTTTGAGAAAATTAAAAAACACTTTAAAGCATTTACAGAAGTGCAATTAAAATTTTGGGGAGGCATTCCTGTTGATGAATACCATTTTATTTTTCAAGTTCTTCCTTTTAAATTTTATCATGGTGTGGAGCATCAAAAAAGCACAGTTGTTGTTTTAGGTCCGGGTTACAATTTAAATGAAGGAAAAACCTATGAAGATTTATTAGGCGTAAGTTCTCACGAGTTGTTTCATACTTGGAACGTAAAGTACATTCGTCCAACTGAAATGTTGCCTTACGATTTCACAAAGGAAAATTATTGCAAAACAGGATATGTATATGAAGGATTCACTACTTATTATGGTGATGTAATGTTGCGGACATCGAATGTATTTACAGACGAACAATATTTCGAAACATTAGAAGAACGTTTGCAAAAACATTTTCATAATTACGGGCGCTTTAATTTATCGGTTGCCGATAGTAGTTGGGAAACTTGGTTAGATGGATATGTGCCGGGTGCGCCTTATCGTAAAACATCCATTTACGATGAAGGAAATCTAGTGGCCTTTATGTTAGATATTTTAATTCTTAAGAATACAGGGAATAAAAAATCACTTAGAGATGTTTGCAGAATATTATATAATGAATTCGGAAAAAAGAATAAAGGTTATTCAGAAACCGATATCGTAAAATTATGTGAAGATGCCGCAGGAATTTCTTTAGCTGATTTCTTTAAAAAATTCGTTTACGGCACTGAAGATTTTGAACCTATGTTAAATCAATGTTTCGATTATGTTGGCATTGAGATGCAAAAAAAGCTAAGTAATTTTAAAAGTGAAAGTGATTTCGGATTTAAAGTTGCAGAGCAAGCCCATATTAGTAAAGTAACATTAGTTGCACCGTATTCTCCGGCATGGAAAGCAGGACTTTCGATTGGCGATGAAATTATGACCGTAAATGCGAAGGATATTAAAAACGATTTAAACAATTGGTTAAAGTATTTTTCAAACGCAGAAATTGCATTAACTGTTTCTTCTCAGGGCAGAGTAAAAACATTAATCATGAATGTTAAACAAGGCTTAAGTTATTTCGATTCGTATAAATTGGTTTTTAATACTTCAGCCTCAGCACAACAAAAAGCAAATTATAGTAAGTGGTTATTGGAAAACTAAATTTGGGTATTTACTGAAAATGCTTTTATTTAGTAGTATTAACCCTTAAAACCTAAACTATGATTTTTGGATTCATTATTATGATTTTATTATGGCTGGCTATAATAGCTTTCGTCATTATTTCTCATTGGAAAATTTTCGCTAAAGCAGGTCAACCAGGATGGGCTTGTTTAATACCGATTTACAACTTCTTGATTATTTTAAAAATTGTAAACAAACCTTGGTGGTGGATTTTCTTAATGCTAATTCCAATTGCCAACATTGTGTTTATGATAATTATTATTCATCGTTTATCGCTTTCTTTTGGAAAAAGTGGTGGCTTCACAGTTGGATTAATTTTCTTAAACATTGTATTTTATGGCATTTTAGCTTTCGATAGTTCAGTTTATAAGAAAATCGAAGACGCAGCACCTGCAGCTTAAGTCAATCGTTTTTATAATGAAAAGTCCTGCCTTTAGCGGGACTTTTTGCGTTACACAAAACTCTTTGTTAATAACCTTTAAGATTTCAACTTGCGTACCTCTAAAATTTGGCTTTTTTTTGAATAATATTAATTCATAAACTAAAAAAAATAAAAAATGGAAGAAACAAACAACACAGCACCGGCTAATGCTGGTAAAGGTCTTGGTATAGCAGGATTTGTAATATCATTAGTAGCCTTAGTGCTTTATTTTATTGTTGCACCAATGGCAGGCTTAGCAGCTTTTGCAGGCGGCGGTATGGGCTTATCAATTTTCTGGACTATTTTAAGTATTGTTGGTTTAGTTCTAAGTATAATGGGCTTTATGAAAGCTAAAGCGGCTAATGCTAAAAAAGGAATGGCAATTGCTGGTTTAGTAATTGGTATTTTAGCTACTATTATGTCAGTTAGATTAGTATTTGCTGTAATGGAAATACACAAAACTGCAGGTGATGTAGGTAAAGAATTATTAGAGAAAATGGGAGAAGGAATGAAGGAAGGTATGCAGCAAATGGTCGATTCGTTACAAAGCGGAATAGATCAAGTTGCTCCTACTGATACTACAGCCCACTAAAAACGATTTACAACCTTTTATAAAGAAGTCGCTATTTATATAGCGGCTTTTTTTATTTTTACATAAAACCCGTAGGGTTTTATACTATATTTATAAATGAAAAACAGAACCCAATGGGTCAAAATATAAAACATGGAAACATCTATTGATAATTCGTTTGAACAAGCTATGCAGGAACCTAAGCGTCCGCAATTACTTACTGTTATTTGCATATTAGGTTTTATTATGTGTGGTATAAGTGTGTTAAGTGGTGTGTGGAATATTATTCAGAACACCCCTGAGAACATGGCCGAAAGCATTGAAAAAATGAGAGATTTTAGTCCCGAGATGGCCGATAAAATGGAAGAGAACATGATGGCGATGCAGGATAGTGTTTATATGCAAGTATCACCGTATTTAAATTTCGTTTACATTTTATTATCCTTTATGGGAATTTTAATGATGTGGAAATTACAGAAGAAAGGTTTCTATTTGTATTTGGCGGGTGAAATATTGCCGTATTTAGGTTTTATTGTAGCCGGTAAAGAAACCATGGCTATGATGGGCTCAGCCGGTGGAGGTGCCGGAGAAATAGCAGGAGTTGTGGTCATCGGATTAATGTTATTATTTGATGCAGCCTTTGTTATTATGTATGCCGTTAACTTAAAACACATGAAGTAAGACATTTAATAAGTTTTTAAGAAAGAGGTTTAGTTAAAAAAGTTAAACCTCTTTTTTATTCAATATATTAATCGTAATTTTACGATTAATATGGGAACAGCTAAAACAGAAGAGTTCACAAGCAAGGATAATAAGATTGCCAAGTATGCCAAAGCGTTAGGACATCCCGCACGCATTGCCATTCTACAACTCTTACTAAAACAACAAAGTTGTATTTGTGGTGATATTGTAGAGGAGTTGCCTTTATCACAAAGCACCGTATCACAACATTTAAAAGAGTTGAAAGAGGCGGGTTTAATTAAAGGGGATATCGACGGCGTAAAAATTTGTTATTGTATTGATGAAAAGGAATGGAAAAACGCGCAAAGTATTTTTAATACCTTATTCGAGAGCTATAAAGTAAAAATGAAGTGTTGCTAATTAAAAAAGAGAAATTATGAAACTATCAGACATTAAAAAACATTTAAGTACAGCTAAGTCTGTTACTTTTCAATTACCAAACGGCATAACAGTGCCCGAACATTTTCATGTTACGGAAGTGGGACAAATTACAAAACACTTTATCGATTGCGGCGGAACAGTACGCAACGAAAAAACGGTGAATTTCCAATTGTGGGAAGCAAACGATTTCGATCATCGTTTAGCCCCGCAAAAATTATTAAGCATAATTGAATTAAGCGAGAACAAACTTGGTATTGAGGATGCTGAAATAGAAGTAGAATACCAAAGTGATACGATTGGAAAATATGGTTTAGAATTTAACGGCGAACAATTTCTTTTAACTTCAAAACAAACAAATTGTTTGGCAAGTGATAGTTGTGGCATTCCACCGGAAAAATTAAAAGTAAAATTGTCCGACTTACAAAATGCAACTAAACCAAGTTGTACGCCGGGCGGTAAATGCTGTTAATATAAACAAGTATATGTTTTCATCAATAAAAATCTATTGCGATAATTTAACGAAAGATTTCGGCAACATTCCGCAACAACGCAAAGAACTGTTGGAGGAAATTAGCGCTTACATAAATACGAAACAAAAAGAGAATAAGCTTATTAACTTGGTTTACATTTGTACGCACAATTCACGTCGAAGTCATTTTGGGCAAGTATGGGCAAAAGTGGCAAGCGAATATTACAAAATAAAAAACGTAAATACTTTTTCGGGTGGTACCGAAGCAACAGCTTTTAATATCAATGCAATTAATGCACTTAAAAGAGTTGGTTTTGATTTAACACCAATTAACGTAGAAAAAAATTCCACTTACCACGTTTCGTTTGATGAAAACGAAAAACCTATTGTGTGTTTCTCTAAAGTTTACGACGATCCCCAAAACCCACAAAAAGAATTTGCGGCAATTATGACCTGCAGCGATGCGGAAGAAAACTGTCCGTTTATTCCAGGTGTTGAATTACGCATAGGCACAACATACGACGATCCAAAAGCTTTTGACAATACACCATTACAAGATGCTAAATACGATGAACGCTGTAAACAAATCGCATTAGAAACTCTTTATACTTTTTCATTAATCAAGTAATAAAATATGTCAGCAACAAATTGTGCACCTGCGGCGAACCGTAAAAGACTAAGTTTTTTAGATAGATATTTAACCTTATGGATTTTTTTAGCCATGCTCATTGGTGTGGGTATTGGTTATTTTGTCCCAGGGTCAGCTGATTATATTAATTCTTATTCGGATGGAAGTACCAATATACCTTTAGCCATTGGTTTAATTTTAATGATGTACCCGCCATTAACAAAGGTCAAGTTTTCACAAATCCCCAAGATATTAGCTAAGCCAAAATTAATTCTGATTTCTTTTTTTATAACTTGGATTGTAGGTCCTTTTTTGATGTTCTGTTTATCTATCTTTTTTTTAAAAGACAACCCTGATTATATGACCGGACTTATCATCATTGGATTAGCGCCTTGCATTGCCATGGTAATTGTTTGGAATGAACTCGCAGAGGGAAACCGTGAATTAGTTGCAGGGTTGGTAGGTTTAAATTCTTTGTTACAGGTGTTCTTTTTTAGTGTGTATGCTTACTTTTACTTAGAAGTGATGTTACCTCTCTTTGGGATGCATGGTTTGTCGCTTGATATTACTATGGCGGAGATTGCCAAAACCGTTGGCATCTATTTAGGAATTCCTTTCATAGCGGCTGTGATAAGCCGGTTTACATTGATAAAATTAAAAGGAGAGGAGTGGTTGACAAGAAAGTTCATCCCAATTATTTCTCCCATTACTTTAATCGCTCTATTATTTACAATCGTAGTTATGTTTAGTCTGAAAGGCAATATGATTGTGTCGCTTCCTTTTGATGTAATTAAAATCGCTATTCCCTTGGTGATATTTTTTGCCATCATGTTTAGTCTGATGTTTTTTGTCGGAAAATATTTTGGCGCGAATTACGAAGACAATGCTGCTTTATCTTTCACTGCCTCCGGAAATAATTTTGAATTAGCGATTGCTGTTTCAATAGGTGTGTTTGGAATTAATTCAGGACAAGCTTTTGCCGGTGTAATTGGTCCTCTAGTTGAGGTGCCGGCTTTAATCTTACTGGTTAGACTAGCTTTTTGGTTCCGAAAAAAATATTATAACCAGAATTTTCAATCAAATAATTCGTAAAAAATAAAGTATGAAACCTAAAAAATCTATTTGGACGAGTATAACAGGCGGAGTAACATCAGCTGCTCCTATTTTATTTGCATGTTGTAAAAGTGGAGCTTGTGTTGGAGTATGCGCAAGCCCGATAGCATCTTTATTTGGAATTTCTTCTGCAACATTGGCAAGTTCACCCTGGATGGGCGTAGCAGAACCAATTCTGATAGCGTTGAGCGCGGTTTCTTTTACCGTATCTTATTACTCTCTTTATGTTCTTCCAAAATTTACTTCTTGTGGTCCTGACGATTGTGCTTGCGAACCAACTGCAAGTGAGAAAAGAAAGAACAAAATAGCAAAATTTGTTTTTTGGTTCGGTTTAATTTTAAGTATTGGTTTCCTAAGTTATTTCGAAGTATCAAAATACCAAGCGGCAAGTGCTGCTCAAGATTGTGTAACAGATTGCGCAGTAGAGAAAGAAGAATGTTGTGCCGCGGGAGATTCAACCGCCTGCGAATAAAAAAAGAAGAAAAATGAAAACAACAACTGAAACAATTTGGTTAGAACATAACAAAGAACTTAATCGTTTTGTGTTATCCAAAATAAAAGATAAAGATATCAGTAAGGATATTTTGCAAGATGTATTCTTAAAATTACATTCTAAAATCAACACATTAAAAAGCGATGAAAAAATAAAACCCTGGTTGTATCAAATCACCAGAAACACTATTACTGATTATTTCAGGAAGAAAAAATTTTCGGTGGATGCGGATGAACTAGATTTGCCAGTGGAAACAGAAGCTCCAAAAACAAATGAGCAATTTTCAGGCTGTGTAAAGCCTCATCTGAATAAATTGCCCTTAATTTATAAGGAAGCCATTATGAAAACTGAATTCGGAAATTATTCGCAATTACAATTAGCGGAAGAATTAAATATTTCCTATTCAGGTGCAAAAAGCAGAGTACAACGCGCGAAAGAATTATTGAAAAGTTATTTCAAGCAATGCTGTAATGTTTCAACCGATAAATACGGAAATATTTTATCACATGATGAAAAGCACGAATGTAAGCTGTGCTAAAATAAAAAGGCTCCACTTTAAGCGGAGCCTTTTTTGATTAACAGCATTTACTGCCGTTGTTACAGCCACAATTGCATCCTGTGCAACAGTTGCTACCGCAGTTACAAGTATTGCAACAGCTTTCGTTTTTGGTATCGTTCATGATATTTAGTTTTAATCACAATCAACGTCGATTGTATATAATAGACGCAGCATCTTTTAAAAAGACGCAAACTAAATTGGTTAACAGATGTTAAAGTGATTTGTAAAGAAATTAGGCTTAGTATATTTGAATAATTGAAAACCATCACACACATATTATTATTTTGTTTTATCACGCTAACCGTTGCGCCTGTTGTTGTAACCGGAATCAATGCTGTTAAGTCGCAATGCCAAACAGAATGTGGTATGATGGAAGAAGGCGAAACTTGTCCGATTGCTGATATGGAATGTTGTCCGGGTTTGTGTAATCCATCTACTTGTTGTTTTTGCTGCTTCATGTGTACCATGGATAACAAAAAGACAGAAATAAAAATTTTCGAAACGGATATCAATAAACAAAATTCAGAAAGTCAATTCGACTTATCTGATTTTTCATCTGATTGTTGGCAGCCGCCAAAAATGGCTTAATTTATTTAAGCAATTCAATTATTTATTTAATTTTAAAAACACTTTAATATGAAAAAGATCATAATTATCGGTGCTGCCTTATTGGTAACAACCGGAGCTGCATTAGTTGCCAATAACCTTGGCACAACTGATTGTCCAATTTGTCCGCAGGGTACTTGTTGCCCGGTAGACGATTGCTGCAAGAAGTAATACTTAAGCTCTAAAAAAGCCTCTCAACAATGCTGTTGGGGGGCTTTTTTTATTGGATATTTTTTCAGACCTTGAAGAAAAATTATCGAGTATGGAACGCCTCTTTTTAGTCTTGTTTTTCTTTTCTGCTTTTATAGCCTCTTCACAAATTGTAAATAACATGGTTGTTTTTTGTAATGAAGGTGAGCAGTTTACTTTAATTTTAAATGGTGAGCGTGTTAACATGACGCCACAAACCCGCGTGAAGGCAGAAAATCTTACTGTAAAAAAATACCAAACCAAAATCATTTTCAATAATCCAAAAATAAAAGAAGCCAATACGGTTATTACTTTTTTTGGAACCGGTAACGAGTGTGAATTTGTACTAAAGAAGAAGGGTAAGAAAAAATATAAGATAGAATATTTTACTGAACGGAAAATCCCTGCACCTCCAACACCACAATGAAAAAACTAAAACAAATATTATTAATTACTGTAGCATTATTTTTAGCCGCTTTAAATTTTAAGGCACAAGAGGCTCCTAAAAAAATGTACATAGGTTTTGGTTTCGATGTTAATTTATCTAACAACGGACATGGTGGTTTTTATGCCGCTCATTTAACGATGAGTAAAGGAAGAAATAGTTTTAGATTAGGTCCGTGTATGCACAAACGTTCTATGCAATTAACGGGCGGACGTTTAAGTTATTCTTACATTTTAGCGGGCATGGATGGTGAGGAACAATTAGGTATGGGATTTCCTGAATCTAATAATGGTTCTTGGCGAATCAGTTTGTTTAGCTATCTGCAATATGTAAACAATACGCAGTTAGGTTACCAACGCGTTAAAGAGGAAACGTCTTTAACACAAGATAGCATTCCAAGAAATTGGAATGATGTGAAATTGTCGACACTTGAAGGGGCAATAGGAGCAGAGATAGATTTAAAAATTTTAAACTACATACAATGGCGTAGTTATGTTGGCATTGGTTTATATTCTTACTTAAATCCTGTGCAAGGCATGTATCAAGAACAAACCGGTTTAATGTTTATGGTTGGTACCGGTATTGATATTCCTTCGTTTAAGAAAAAGAAAAAATAGTTTTCTTTTAATAATTTATCACCTTATCGCTATCAGCAATCCATTGTGTGAGCTCTTTCATACCGCTCCATTCTGTACCTTCAATTAGCTTCATGCTTTTTAATCCGCGAGCCTCACCGCAAGTTGTACAAAAACGAACTATCCCACCCTTATGAATAATAGCCTCAACCATGCGCTCAATATTATAAAATCCGTTTGGCGTAGTTTCATTTGGTATAGAACAAAAAACACCATCAGCCATTAAAAACACACGCACTTCCGCGCCTTCATAATCTTTTTGAAATTGCATTGCAATACGTAAAGCATTCCAGGCTTTTTCTGTTCCATAGGGAGCATCATTGATGATGATTAAAATTTTCATGTTATATAATTTAAATTTTCGTTTTCAAACCAGCCAATGGTTCCGCCTTCTAAAAAAAATACTTTAGCAATGTAATTATTTCTTATGAAATCAGCAGCACGTTCAGAACGACCACCGCCTTTTCCGCAAACTGTGATAATTGTTTTTAATATATCCAGATTTTTTTCTTTTGCCTCTAACTTTTCAATAGGCAAATTAATAGCATAAGGAATATGTTGTTGGTTGTATTCTTCAACACTCCTAACATCAATAACAAGCGGGCTGTTTCCCTGCTCTATCAACTGTTCGAGTTCAACAAGATTTATAGACTTCTTCTTTTCCATTTTGTTTTGAAATAAATTTTTTAAATAGCCATTCAGTAAGTTTAAGTGAATGTGTTTTGCATCGCATTCTAAATTCAATAATAAAAGCGGAGGCAACAGTTAATAAACCAATTACCAGTATGGCAGCACCAATACTAAAAACATCTGCAATTATGCCGGTTAAAATAGCACCAATGGCGTAACCTAAATCGCGCCATAACCTAAAGGTGCCAATACTTTTGGCGCGATCGCTTGGATTTGTGTTTTCGGCTATTGTTGCTAAAAAAGTAGGATATACCATTGCAGTTCCCCAGCCTAATACCACCGAAATAATAATAAAATGCGTGAACGAATTAGCAAAAATTAAAAACAAAAGCGCAATGCCTTGCAGAAACATGCCCCAAAACAACATACTTTTTTTGCAAAAGAAGTCCGACATTTTTCCGGTAAAGAGTTGTCCTATTCCCCAAACAGCAGGATAAATAGCTGTAACAATTCCTATTTCTGAAAGTGTAAATTGTTTTTGTGCTAATAAAATGGGAAACAATCCCCACACCATACCATCATTTAAATTATTAATCAATCCGGCTTGTGTAACCGACCCAAGATTGCGATTGAACAAGGTAGTGTCCCAAAAAATATTTTTAAGATTAGGAATTGTGTTACTAGAGGATTCTTTAGCAACATGATGTTTTGTATCTTTTATAAATACCCAACTTAAAAATAATCCCGCTAACGAAAGTGCTATGCCAATGTAAAAAGGATAGGGCCTTACGCCATAGTTTCCTGCAATCCATCCCGTAAGAAAAGCAACAACAGCAACCGCAATATAACCTGCAAATTCATTTAAGCCCATGGCAAAGCCGCGTTCTTTTTCGCCTACTAAATCAATTTTCATTACCACAGTGCTGCTCCAGGTTAAACCTTGATTTATTCCCAATAAAATATTAGCAGCAATTATCCAATTCCAATCCGGTGCATACATTAACATAAACGGAACAGGAATACCAATTAACCAACCGAGTATTAAAAGATTTTTACGACCCACTTTATTAGCAAGTGTACCCGTGTAATAATTAGTAATAGCTTTTACAATTCCGAAAACAACAATAAAAGAAAGAATAGCTGTTTTAGCAGCAATATGAAATTCACCTTCTGCAATTTTTGGTAATATCGATCGCTCGAGGCCAACCATTCCGCCCACAAAAGCATTTACAATTACTAGTAAAGTAAATTGCTTCCAGTTTTCTTTTAGTCCGAGTTTTATGGTATTCATACCTTGCTTCATTACAAGCAAAGTTACCTCCTCTATTTCCGGAAGTATTTAACATATGATAAATAATTACTTTACCCCTCTTATTCTACTAAGACTAACTTGGGTGATGCCGAGGTAAGAAGCAACGAATTTGAGAGGAATTCTTTTTAAAACATCAGGACTTTCTTTCAGCAACGCATTATAGCGTTCTTCTGCGTTATGAAATTGAATGCTTTCAATTCGGTTTACGGTATCTACGTAAGCGTTCTCAATTATTTTACGGAAGAGTTTTTCTAAGTCGTGATGCGAATCAAAAAGTTTAAATAATTTGTCGGAGTTAATAGCAATAAGCGAAACATCTTCTAAAGCCTGAATGCCTTTACGGGATGGTTTGCCGGTAAAAAGACTTTCAGCACGAGCTACAAAATCATTTTCAAATTCAAAACTTTCAGTGACATCAATATAATCTTTAAAATAATAAATACGTGCGCATCCTTTTTTTACGAAGTATATAGTTTTACAGGTGTGACCAATTGGTTGGATGTCGGCATTTTTTTTGAATTGAATTTCAGAACAAATCTCAAGGAGAGCTTTTTCTGAAGATTCAGAAATGCTGTAAATATTTCGGATATGTTTTAGAAGACTGTCCACTTATAGTCAAAGCTATAAAAAAAGCCCTGACATTATCAGGGCTTTTTTGTGGTACCTCCAGGAATCGAACCAGGGACACAAGGATTTTCAGTCCTTTGCTCTACCGACTGAGCTAAGGTACCAGCCGCGACAGTTTTACCCGTCATTTTGAGGATGCAAAAATACAATTTTAATCTATTCTGCCAAAAAGCAACCAAAAATAACCCTATATCACTCGCAAACCCCTCATTTTACTTAACTTAGTCCCATCATGAACCTGATAATTGATTTTGGCAATACACGAGTAAAAGCTGCTTTGTTTAAAGGGCAGCAATTAACTGAGGCCAAAGCCTATAATTCGGTAAACGAATTAGTGGCAGATAAGGCTTTTTACAGTGCTGCCAACCGTTGTATTATTGGCTCGGTTATTAATACAGATACTCAAATTACAGAGGCATTGCTTCATATTAAGGATGTCCGTTTCTTCACTTCTGAAACCAAAATCCCACTCAAAAATTTGTACAAAAGCGCCTCTACTTTAGGCTCTGATCGCCTGGCGGCGGCCGTTGGGGCTTACAGTTTATACCCTCTTAAAAATAGTTTAGTTATTGATGCGGGTACTTGCTTAAAATTTAATTTCACCAGCGAAAAAGCCGAATATTTAGGAGGAGCAATATCGCCTGGTTTACAAATGCGATTTAAAGCACTGCAACATTTTACTGATAAATTGCCCTTGATTTCAATGCCTGATAATTTTGATAAATTAATTGGTCAAAATACTGAAGAATCCATTTTATCAGGGGTAGTTAATGGCATTTTACAAGAGACAGATGGTGTAATAAATGAGTACAAAAAATTATATCCCGATTTAACAATTGTTATAACGGGCGGCGATACCGATTTCTTTGCAAAACACCTAAAAAATCGCATCTTTGCGCACCCCCACCTGGTATTGGTAGGGCTTAACGAAATTTTGATTTACAATTCTTAAACAGCCATTGAAATTAAACTCTAAAATATTTTTCCTGTTTTTTTTAATTGGCGTTTCGGCTTCGGTAGTTTCACAAAACTCAACTTTTAGTCCTTATTCACGTTTTGGTTTAGGGGAATTAAATAGTCCGGCCTTTGCACAAATTGGCGCTATGGGCGGAAGTTATATTGGCTTTAAACCGGATACCACAGCACCATTATTTATTAATGTCGCAAATCCCGCTTCTATATCAGGTATTCGTTTAACTACCTTAGAATTGGGTGGCATTGCTCAGTTTAGTGAGTTTAATAATGGAATTTCTAAAGTAAAAACAAAAACAGTCAATTTTTCTTACGGTAGTTTAGGATTTCCAATTAAACAACGTGCCGGTGCAGTCTTTGGTATTTTACCATTCTCAAATGTTGGATATAATTTAAAATCGGATACTTGGAGTGATGCGGCCGGCGGATACATTACGAATAAGTATGTTGGAGAAGGCGGCGTGAATCGTGTTTTTCTGGGCTTTGGTATTTTACCATTTAAAAAAGTACTCACTAAATTTTATTCCTCAGCCGAACGCGATAGTTTAATAGCCCACAAAAAAACAAAAGAATACAAGCGCAAAAAATTTGGAAAGCAGTTATTATCTGATTTAAGTTTAGGTGTGCGTGGCGATTATTTATTTGGAAATGTTTTACAAACTTCAAGTGTTATTTATCCCGGCTCTGTAAATTATTACAACACGCGCCGTTACCGCTCTGTTAATTATGGTGATGTTACAGGTTGTTTTGGTTTACAAACTTCATTCGTAATTGATTCGGTTGGCAAACGCGAACTGAAAAAGAAAGTGAGAATTGGTTTTGGTTATTTTGTATCGATACCAAATACTATTGCAGTAAAAAATTCTTACCTCGCTTATAATTATTCACTCAATAGTTTTGGTGATGAAGTAGCAAAAGACACTTTTATTTATGTGATTGATCAAAAAACGAGCGTGCGTTTGCCACTCGAGCAAGGTATTGGCATGAGTATTAAAAAAGGTGATATGCTAAATATTGCTGTGGATGCTTCGTACACCAATTGGCAACAATTCCGTTATTTGGATAATGTAAACACTTTAAAAAATTCGTACCGCGTATCCTTTGGTTTAAATTTTGTTCCAAATAAATATGCTGCCGGTTCAGGTGCTTATATTCGCCGCATCCAGTATCGCATAGGTGCATTTTACAACACAGGCTTCCTCGAACTAAAAAATACCATGATTAATAATTACGCAGCCACAGTTGGTTTAGGTTTACCGGTTGGTTTATTCCGACAATTCTCTATGGTAAATTTAAGTGCGCAGTTCGGACAAATGGGTTCAATTAACAATGGTTTGATGCAAGAGAAATACGTTCGTATTATTGTTGGCTTCACATTTAACGATAAGTGGTTTAATAAATTCCGTTACGATTAATCGGTATGCATGCGAATTTTGAAATTCATAATTCTTGCAACAACAATTTGTTTTTTCTCCTGTCAGAATAAACGTTCCGACATCATGGCGCTGGCCATGCCAAAAGTTTCTCCCACACAACAAGGCAAAGGCATTACGATGATTTACACCGATTCATCGCGCCTGAAAATGGTAATGAAAGCAGGGAAGATGTTAACCTACGATAAGAATGTGAAGGAGCCTTTTACTTTATTACCTGAAGGATTAATTATGGGATTCTATAATAAAGATGAAAAACAAGAAGCAACTCTAAGTGCAAACTACGGCATTCATTATCCGCAACGCAAACGCATGGAAGTAAAATATAATGTAGTGGTAGTAAATAAAAATGGCGAAACTTTAAATACCGAACATTTAATTTGGGATGAAGTCACTAAAAAAATTCACTCCGATGCTTTTGTTAAAATTACTACCGGAAAAGAAATTATTATGGGCAAAGGTTTTGAGAGTAACGAAGATTTAACCCAATATCAAATTAAAGAAGTAACAGGCACAATTCAATTAGGTAACGACGAATTATAATTATGGATAATAAAAAAATATTTAAAGCCCTCGAGTATTTATGGTTATTTACCGCAGCTTTTTCGGTTGTAGTGACTGTTTATTTTTTAGTGAAAGGTGATAAAGATGCCGCCATTTATTTTTTCTTTGTGTTTTTAATTGGGGCGGCTATGTTTTTAACCCGCCGCTATCAACGTAAGAAGCAGGAGGAAAGAGAGAAGTACAAGTGACGATTTACGAAGGACGATTGACGAGTTGTATTATAGCGACAGGTTCGTTTATGTTTTGCGGGCAGATTACTTAGTCTATTTCTTTTTACCCATACTTACTATTCGTCATTCGTCATTCGCGCCTCGTACTTCGTAATAACCTTTAATCACTTTCCTGTAATTGCAAGCGTATAAGGCTTAACTTTGTTGTGATGTTATTTTTCAGTCTTTTTAAAGAGAGTATTTATTTTGCTTTGCATTCGCTCAATGCAAACAAATTGCGTACGTTTTTAAGTTTACTGGGTATTACCATTGGTATCTTCGCTATCATTGTTGTATTTACTATTGTAGATAGTTTAGAAAATAACATCCGTAAAAGTATTGCCAGTTTGGGAGATAATGTAGTGTTCGTGCAAAAATGGCCGTGGACGTTCGGTCCGGATTACCCTTGGTGGAAATACATGAACCGTCCGGTTCCACAATACGATGAGTTATTTGATATTCAGAAAAGATCTAAAACAGCAGAGGCAGTTGCTTACAGAATTGGCGCTCGTCGCACCATTAAAAACAGAGGGAATATTGTTGAGAATGCCATCATCACCGGTTGTTCTTACGATTATTATAAAATAAAATCTTTTGAAATTCCAGAAGGACGATTTTTTACTGAGAATGAAGTCAACGCTGGAAACAATGTGGCGTTGTTAGGGAAAAGTATTGCAGATGGATTATTTCCTAGCGGACAAGATCCTATTGGTAAAGAAGTAAAAATTGCAGGACGGAAAGCATTTATAATTGGAGTATTTAAAAAAGAAGGTGAAAGTATGTTGGGTAATAGTATGGATAATCAAGTGGTGATTCCGTATCATTTCGCCAAATTAATTATTGATGTACATTCAGAAAACAGTGATCCATATATCGCTGTAAAAGCGCGTCCCGGAATTACCAATGCGCAAATGATAGATGAGTTAACAGGAATTATGAGAGGCATCCGCAGATTAAAACCAATGGCGGATGATGATTTTGCGTTGAACGAAACTAATTTACTCAGTAAAAATTTTAATATTCTATTTGATATTATAGGAATTGCGGGATGGATTATCGGCGGCTTCTCTATTTTAGTAGGAGGATTTGGTATTGCGAATATTATGTTCGTGTCTGTAAAGGAAAGAACAAGCATGATAGGAATTCAAAAATCATTAGGCGCAAAAAATTATTTTATTCTCATGCAGTTTTTAAGTGAGTCGGTTTTTTTATCATTAATAGGAGGGATGTTAGGATTATTTCTCACGTGGCTCATAACACTCGCAGCAAAGGGAAATATTGATATGGAAATTACGCTAACCCAATCCAACATTATTTTAGGTATTACTATTTCGGTTTTAATTGGTATTGTAAGTGGTTTCGTTCCGGCTTACACCGCCTCGCAATTAGACCCTGTAGAAGCTATTAGAAGCAATTAATTGAAACGACCAGGCATCATAACCTTTATCTGTATACTCGGTTTTATATCGGTTATATTCACCTTCCCAGCCGTTTTCTCGCCCTCAGTAAAAAAGATTGGCGATTTTGTGCCTGCCTTATATGGATTCATAGTGGCTTGTAGCTTTATTTCCTATATCGGATTGTGGCACATGAAACAATGGGGCGTTTTATTGTTTCTGTTTATCTTTTTCGTAAAAACACTATTTCTTATTCTCATAAATGATCTCGGCGTTGGTACAATTATCGGAATTGTGTTTGCTGTATTCTTCACAGTTGTTCTTTTACGATTTTACCGTAAAATGGACATAAATCTGTAAGTGTTAAAAATTCCATCCCCTTTTTTGCATTATTTGTCCAAAAACGGGTCTCATCAATCAAAAAGTTTTGCATAATAGAAAATTATTTGTATATCTTTATAGTAGATACGTTGTTTACTCACTCATTATACACATACTTTTAATCAATAAAACACATGCTTGCCGAATTAGAAACAAAAGAATTGAATGCCACGCTTAAGAGCTTTTTTGGGTTCGAAGGATTTAAAGGAACTCAGGAGGATATCATTAAAAGTGTGCTTGCGGGTAAAGATACTTTTGTTATTATGCCTACAGGCGGAGGCAAATCGTTGTGTTATCAGTTACCGGCTTTAGTTAGCGAAGGTACCGCTATTGTTGTATCGCCTCTAATTGCTTTAATGAAAAATCAAGTGGATGCTATTCGTGGTTTTAGCGACGAATCCGGCATCGCTCACTTTTTAAATTCATCTTTAAATAAAAGCGAAATCACCAAAGTAAAAAAAGATGTTGTAGCCGGAAAAACAAAATTATTATACGTTGCTCCTGAAACATTAACCAAAGAAGAAAACATAAAATTTTTCGAAGAATTTAAAATTTCATTTTTTGCTATTGATGAAGCACATTGTATTTCTGAGTGGGGTCACGATTTCCGTCCGGAGTATCGCCGTCTTCGTCCTATTATTGATAAAGTAGGAAATGTTCCTGTAATTGCACTTACTGCAACAGCGACTCCTAAAGTACAACAGGATATTCAGAAAAACCTTGGCATGACAACTGCTAACGTTTTCAAATCTTCTTTTAACCGCCCCAATTTATATTACGATGTGCGTCCAAAGCAAAACGTAATTAAAGAAATTATAAAATACATTAAAGCTAACACTGGCAAATCAGGTATTATCTATTGCTTGAGCCGTAAAAAAGTGGAAGAGATTGCACAAGCTTTAAAAGTAAATGGTATTAAAGCACAACCTTACCATGCAGGTTTAGACGCAAAAGAACGCGCTAGAACTCAAGATGAGTTTTTGATGGAGAAAATTGATGTGATTGTAGCAACAATTGCTTTCGGTATGGGAATTGATAAACCGGATGTACGTTTTGTTATTCACCACGATGTTCCAAAATCTTTAGAAGGGTATTATCAGGAAACTGGTCGTGCCGGTCGCGATGGCGGTGAAGGTAATTGTGTTACTTTTTATAGCTACGATGATATTATTAAGTTAGAGAAGTTCATGAAAGATAAACCTGTTGCAGAACAGGAAATCGGAAAACAAATGCTAAGCGAAACTGCTGCCTTTGCCGAAACTTCATCTTGTCGCCGTAAATTTTTATTGCATTATTTTGGTGAAGAGTTTAACGACACTAAATGTAACGAGCACTGCGATAATTGTCGCCACCCAAAACAAAAGTTCGAAGCCAAGGAAGATTTAGAGTTGGTGATTGAAGCTGTTTTGGAAATGAAAGAGAAACACAAAATTAAAGATGTTATTAATGTAGTAATGGGAACTTTAACCGCTACTTCAAAATCGTATAAACATAACGAGTTAGAAGTTTGGGGTAAAGGTGCTGAAGATGATAACGACGATAAATATTGGAATGCCATTTTACGCCAAGCGGTTGTGAATGGTTATCTCACAAAAGACATTGAGAATTACGGATTATTAAAAGTAACCGATAAAGCAAAAGCATTTTTAAAGAAACCACATAGCATTAAATTCACACGTGATCACGATTTCAGCAATACCGATAAGAGTGATGATGATGATATTATGATGGGTGGTAAAGGGGCGAGTGCAGCCGATGAAACTTTATTTGCCATGTTAAAAGATTTGGTGAAGAAAATTTCTAAACAAAAAGCATTACCGCCTTATGTAATTTTCCAGGAAACTTCATTGGAAGAAATGGCAATTCAATATCCGATTAATATGGAGGAATTGACAAAAATTTCGGGAGTAGGAGCGGGAAAAGCAACAAAATACGGTAAACCATTTATCGATTTAATAAAAGCTTACGTTGAAGAAAACGACATTGAACGTCCAAGTGATTTAGTTATTAAGTCGGTAGTTAATAAATCAGGTTTAAAGGTTTATATCATACAAAACGTTGATCGTAAAATCCGTTTAGAAGATATGGCCAAATCAAAAAGTTTAAAAATGAACGATTTGATTACCGAGATGGAAACTATTGTTGAATCAGGCACTAAATTGAACATCAAATATTATTTAGATGATATGATGGACGAAGATAAACGTGATGAAGCCTTAGATTATTTTAAAGAATCACAAACGGATAGCGTTGAAGAAGCTTTAAAAGAATTAGGCGAAAACGATTATTCAGAAGAAGAAATCAGATTACTCCGTATTCAGTTTATTTCTGATTATGCGAACTAATCAATAAAAATAAAGAAGTGAAAAAGTCCCTCTACTAAAAACAGAGGGACTTTTTTATGGGATGATTAGTATTTTTATTTAACAGCGTAACCGCTTACATCAACTCCTGCATTACGTAAAGCGTAACCTTTTAAAAGAGTAAGAGCTTGGTTTTGTTCGCCTAATGCTAAAGTTTCTTTTTCGTCGGCATTACTTAAGCTTCCTAATTTACCGGCTGAGGTTGGCATAGCGTTGGCTTCTTCACGCATTTCATAGGCAAAGCGCATGTTCATTTCTGCATCGCTAATTAAACTTTGAGCTTGTTTAGCGGTGATGGCGCTAACGTTTGCTTTTTCGAGTAACTGATTAAGATTGGTTTTGTTTAAGGTATAAGCTTCTTTGTTTTTTACGCCTGACAATTCTAAGGCGGTAATAAACATCATTTCAGCTTGTTTGTAAAGCGTATTCGCTTCTTCCAGTAATTCGGTTTTGGTTAAACCGGTGTTGTTTACTGCAGCCTCTCTTAAGTATTTAGATTTTAAACTTAGTTCTTCGGCTTGTTGTTTTAGATTTTGTCCTGATGTTTTGGTGCTGGCTACAGTTCTTACTACAACATTATCTTGTAGAATTTCTTTGCCATCCATGAGTTGTTTTTTGGCGGGCGCTTCATTAGAGAAACTTAATCCCATTCCAAAATTATCATCCGATACTCGGTTCTCTTGTGTTTGGCCGTTTACCATTACCTGAATGGAAAGAGCCAACAATGTTAAAAGGTAAATTTTTGTTTTCATAACAAATGAGTTTTAAATAAGTTAATGTTTCCATGTTTGTTTTTAATGTTTTAACCCGTTGGATTCTTTAAGTTGTTGGATTTTCTTTGTGAGTAGAAAAATCCTCCAGGTTTAAGGTTTGAAATAAAATAATTGATGTATTTTTCTTTGCTTTTTTACCAGCCCCTCCAAACTACAGGTTTAGCAGGGGTTCCGGGTTGTTTAAGGGTTTGCTTACTTACTTGTACGTGGTGGTTTTAAAAAAGGTTCGCTTTTTTTAAATATAATTAAAACAGGGTTTTGTTAGAAGCTTCTTTTGTCAGGCGTATATGGTCTCATTTATTTCTATTAATTGCATAATATTATAGGCTAATTTGCGTTATAAAGAATAGTGTTTTCCCCAACCATACATAGATACATTTTTTTGTTCGGTATTTGCTCCATGGCGGGCGGTATGTTATTCGGTACAGTTCCTACCAGTATCCCTCAAATAATCTTATTCAGTAACTGGCTTTTTGAAGGTAATTTTAAAGAAAAATTCAGTCATCTTAAATCCAACAAAATTTTCTGGTTATTGAGTTCTGTTTTTTTAATGCATGTGTTGGGCTTATTGAACACCACCAATATGGAAGCGGGTTTAAATGATATCCGAATAAAAATTCCTTTAATGTTATTGCCATTAGTTTTCTTTAGCGCAAAGCCATTAAACAAAAAAGAACTAAATGTATTACTAGGACTTTTTATTACAGGAATTGTATTAAGCAGTTTCTGGTGCATTTATTATTACTATAGTCATGTGATAATTGATTTGCGGAAAGTATCACGGTTTATGTCGCATATCCGTTTCGGACTTTTCATAAACATGGGTATTTGTACGCTAGTTTATTTCATCATTGAGAATAAAAAAACGCTTACACGACTAATTTCTTCACTCACCATAATTTATTTATTGTGGTTCATGCTAAAGTTCGGATTGGTTACCGGTATTGCCTTGTTTGGATTAGTGAGCGTTGCTTTTATTATTTATCTCATCATAAAGCAAAACATAAAATTAAAATTAGCAAGCTTTACGGTTTTAATTATCGGCGCTTACATTGGTTTATGGTTTATAAATAGCGAATGGAAAGCAACTAATTTTGTAGATACTTCAGCAAATAATACCGCAAAAGAAAAATCAGTATCAGGCCGACCGTATTACAAAATCACGCACAGCAAACAAACCGAAAATGGTTTTTATGTATCGTATAATATCCAGTACGATGAATTATATAAAGGTTGGCCAAAATTAAATGGCGGTAAGGCACTTGGTAATGATAAGAGAGGAAATCCTTTAATCTGGACTTTAATCCGCTATATGTCGAGCAAAGGGCTCACTAAAGATTCGGTTGGTTTGCAGCAATTAGATAAAACGGATATTGAGAATATTGAAATGGGCATTGCTAATTATAAATATGCAAACGCATCTGCTTTACGTATTCGCGTAAAAGAATTTTTGTGGGAGTATCAGGATTATAAAAACAGCGCAAATCCATCAGGCAATACCATGTTAATGCGTTTCGAATTTTGGAAAGCAGCTGTTTATATTATTCAACGTAATGTTTGGGTTGGAGTTGGAACAGGTGATGCACAAGCTGCATTTAATAAAGCTTATTACAGAACAGAGACAAAATTATCGGGCGATTGGCGCTTGCGGTCGCACAATCAATTTTTAGCCATTACAGTTTGCTTTGGCGTTTTTGGTCTGGCACTTTTTGTTTTTAGTTTGTTTTATCCGGCAATTGCTCTCCGTAAAAATTTAAACGGATTGTATTTCATTTTCCTTTTTATTGCTTTGATTTCTTTTTTAACTGAAGATACTCTTGAGTCACAAACGGGCGTAACATTCTATGCTTACTTTAATTCGCTGCTGTTGTGGTTGGGATACAGGAAAGAAGAAATACCTAAAAGTGATACCCTTTAAAATCCCTTGTGAATTCGTCTTTTTCAAACGTTGGATTTACCTGTAAAAAGAAATAGTTGTACTCTTCAAACAAACTTTTATCATCATAAACTTTTACACCAATCGGTAAAAAATATAATTTGTCAATATACATGATTACATTTTTCGCATACCAATTCGGTACTTTTATCACTTGTCCTACATTAAGAATATCAAAGTAATCTTTAAACTTCGGATTCAATTCAACAATCATATATTCGCTTACGAATAATTTGCGGGCGATAGAGGTAATGCTTTCGTTTGCGCCAACAGTATAAGAAGTGTAAGCGAAATCTTTATTGTTAATCACTAATTTGTAACAAGGTCTGTTATTCCAGCGCTCTTCACCATCTAAATAAAAATATTGATCAACTTTATCACCTAATTTGGCAGCACTATTTTCAATTATACTCCCAAAATAATCAAAGCCCATTTCATTAATAGTATGATGTTGGTCCTGACGCATTAATGAACCCATAGGGTCAAGATTTAAATTGATGTAAGGAAATGAATTTGGTTTTACTAATGCCTTGCCATTATTAGTGCCGGCAGTCCAAAGCACTTCAATGCCTTTAATATAAATGTAAAGCATGCGTGGCTTACGGTTTAGCTTTACTGACGATTCGTAATAGTTGTATCCTTTACGGCCGCGCTCAGTAATTTTTAAACTCCATTTGCCGCCGTCAATCTCTTTAATTGCTTTTACCATTTTAAGAGCAACGGTTTTAGCATCAATGTTTTCCTTAGTTTGTGCCAACCCGCTCAAACTCAACAAAGTAAAAACTACCGCTATTTTGGCGTAAAGCCACTTACAAAACATGAGCTGCAAAAATAGCATTGTTTTTGTATCTATTGAGAAAATTAACTTGATGAATGCTAAAAAAATTAATTGAATCTGAGCCTTCTAAAGACTAAATTTGGTATTAAATGCTAAATTTACGGTCCCTATAAAATGATTGTTCAAAAAGCCATAATTAACGGAATTTCCGAGCTGTTGTATAACCACGATTATGTGGTGGTACCCGGTTTTGGTGGCTTTGTATCGCGCAATCAATTAGCACATTACTCAGTAAATAAGGAAGTGCTTAACCCGCCTTCAAAAAAAATATTATTCAATGTTCAGTTAAAACAGAACGATGGCATTTTAGCAAGTTGGCTAAAGGAAAAAATTAATTGCGATTTTAATCAAGCTAATAAGCACATTGAAGAATTTGCAGCGCATTGCAAAGTGTTGTTAGATACCAAGCACCGTTTGGAATTCGAAAACCTAGGTTTGTTTTATTTGGATTTTGAAAAGAATATCTGCTTCGAACCAAAAACAGATATCAATTTTTTAATTGACAGTTTTGGATTAAGCAGTATTACTTTAAAAGAATTAGAGAAAGAAGAATTACCAAAAGTTATAGAGACAAAAGATCGTTTTGAGAAAGTAGAAATTACCCCTACAATTAAAAAACCAAATTACCGTCGTATTGCTGCACTTGCTATTGGAATTCCTGTTTTAGGAATGGCTATTTTATTTGCTGTAAATTTTGTGAAGCCTAATAGCATCTCTTACTCTAAATTATTTGGAGGAGTAAGTGAGATGAATTATTCGCCGCTTAATTATAATTCTTCAGTAGCTGAACTCGAAATAAAAAGCGCAACACCTTATGTGGTGGATGCGAATGGTTATGCTACTATCAATTTATACGAGAACAAAACTGTAGCAGTAAATATCAGCGCAGTAAGAACAGAATCACACACAGTTGCCAAGCGTAAATCGCACGAAATTATCATGAATGGAAAGTACCAGGTGGTAATGGGTTGTTTTAGTGTGAAAGGCAATGCAAAAAAATTCATCCGTACACTTTCATCTGAAAATCTTCGTGCAGGAATTAGCGGTGTTAATGCTAAAGGATTACATGTTGTAAGTTGTGGTGCTTTTAACGATAAAGAAAGCGCTGTTGCGTTATTACAATCTATCAAATCAAAATACCCTAACGCTTGGGTAATGACGCAAGAATAAGTACGATTTAAGAAGTACGAGTTTCGAGATGATTATTTAGAACCTTATTATTAGTCAATAGCACTTCGTAATAATTAGATTCCTTTTTTTTCCTCGTCCTTCGTCACTCGTCCTTCGTCATTCACCTTGTTCTTCTCTCGCATGTTCTTATAGATGGTAACAAATGCCATCATTAACGCAGCGAAAATAAACAAGCCTAATAAACTCCAAACTAAACTACCGGTTGATTTTACAGTCACTAAAAAAACAATTCCCACTAAAAACACGGTGGCTACTTCATTAAACAAACGCAATTTAAAAGAGCCCCATACAAAAGTACCGGCTAATTGTTTTTTATAAATCATTTGACATTGTAAGTGATATAAAAACAGGGCACCGACTAAAATTAATTTCAACCACATCCACGGAAGGGCTAAATAAATAGTGTTTTCCCAAATCATCCACCAACCAAAAATAAAAGTGCCAATCATGCCGGGCCAACCAATAATGTACCATAGCTTTTTTTGCATGATTAATAATTGGGTGGTGAGAATTGTTTTTTCGGGCTCTTCCTTTTTTTGCGCTTCAGAGGTATAAATAAATAGGCGTACCATGTAAAACAAGGCAGCAAACCAGCAAACCACAAAAACAATGTGTAAAGACTTAATATAAAGGAAATCCATAGTTAAATATTGAAACAAAGGTAGTAATTTAGCGTATCAAAAAACACCAATGTTATGAAGCCAAAGTTCGCAAAAGAATCCTTAACAATTACAACTGAGCACGTTTTACCAAATGATACAAATCATGTTGGTGGTTTGTTTGGAGGACGTTTAATGCAATGGATGGATACCACCACTGCTATTTCGGCTCACCGTCATTGTAAGCGTGTGGTTGTAACGGCAGCCGTAAATAATATTTCGTTCGACCACCAAATAAAAGCGGGAAGTATTGTTACGTTAGAAGCGAAGGTTAGTCGTGCTTTTAATAGTAGTATGGAAGTGTTTGTAGTGGTTACAGTTGAAGACCGAGTTACAGGGGAACATAAAAAGTGTAATGAAGCTATTTTTACATTTGTGGCTATTGATTCAGAAGGCTCACCATTACCTGTGCCTGAGTTAATACCTGAAACTGAAGAAGAGAAAAAACGTTATGATGGTGCTTTGCGCCGCCGACAATTATCTCTTGTGTTAGGGGGAAGAATGAAGGCACATGATGCGACTGAATTGAAAGCTTTGTTTGCTTAAGGGGAAATTTATTTAATAATATTTTTCCTTATCAGAAATTTTTTGGAAATCACAGCACTGGAAGTATTAATGATATCTTTTCTTAGGAAACCAAGATCCGAGTTCATGTAATAAATAACTGTATTGTTGTTTTCAGTTACATCTTGTGTGATAGTGCTTTTCTCAACTCTATAATAGTATCTATCATAAATAAATAATGAGTCATAGTAAACAAATGAATATTGACTTGAAGGAGTTTGTGGCTGGTTAAACTCAATATAAACTGTGGTGTACGGGGTTTTTGTAATTCCAGCCAGGTCACCGCCGATTCTATAATCTTCTATAACCAAAGATGGAAAATATTTAATTTTATAAGTTATTATCTGATTCTTTTGGTTTTCACAGAAACCGCTAGTATGTTGATAGTCGTTAGATTCCTGAATAACAATAGCACTATCATAAGTAAGTGAAATAGAGTCGAGGAATATCCAATAACTCCCTGTTTTGAAATCCGCTTTTAAAAGATCTGTAGAACTAATTGGTGTATTGATTGGGATGTTGCAAGCATCACTACCCAGACCATCATCACGATCTTTTTTAGCACAACTAGATAATAGAATAAAAGTTACTAGTATACAAATATTCTTCATAGAATAAATATAAAGAAATCTTTAATGAAAAGCAATTTATGGGATAGAACTCACATCTATCTCATTCATGCATTTAAAATGTCCTTTCGGGCATTTGTTATAACCGAGTTTGGAGCACGGTCGGCATTTTAAATCTTTTACTTCTAAAATTTTACTGCCTTCGCCTGGTTTGTAAGGATACATTCCGAATTCAGGAATGGTATTTCCCCATAAGGAAAATATTTTTTTACCAAAGGCCGCAGCAATGTGCATGAGTCCTGTGTCAGAAGTTACAACATAAGACGATTGTTGTATGATGGAGGCAGATTGGTTCAGAGAAAACTTACCGCAAGTATTAAAAGTGTTTTTCGTTTTTGAAACAACTTCCTCCGCAATAGCGGAATCTTCTTTTCCCCCCATTAAAACAACAGGAAGTTTTGAGTTATTACAAATCTCAATTAATTTATTTACCGGAATTTTTTTGGTGTAGTATGAACCCCCAACAACTAAAGCCACAAATCCGTTTTTTAAAATTGGGTTGATGAATGTAATATCAACTGTATCTTTTTCCGAAATAAAATAATCTAATCCTTTACCACTTGCTCCGTTTTTTTCGGAGTCATCCTTTACTCCGAGTGGAGCGGCTGCTTCTAAATAACGCTGTACAATGTGAACATCCGGTAAAGCTGTTTTGCTTTTTAAATTAACGGCTAACCATTTTTTTATATTCAGCTTTTTAAAGGTTGAACTTTTTTTACCGAGTGCTAATTTTAAACGCGTGCTGCGTAAATTATTATGCAAATCAATAACGAAATCGTAATTCTCTTTTTTAAGTTGCGGTAAAACTTCTTTAAAATCTTTTTCGAAGGTAATCAGCTTATCAATATTTGGATTGTGCTCTAAAGTGCTTTTAAATGAAGCTTTGGTGACAAAATGAATTTCCGCGTTTTTAACTTGCTGTTTACAGCAACGGATAACGGGCGTAGTTAACACCACATCACCAATTGAGCTAAAACGTATAATCAGAATTTTCACTTAGTACAAAAGTACTAAATCTATTCAATTATTATTTTTTTGCTAATTGTACCCTTAGAGTTACTGATGTTTAAAAAATAGATTCCTTTTTGGAGGGCGCTTACATCAATTTTTTTGGCATTCGTTTCATTCATTTCATCTGAAGACCGATTGTAAACCATTTGCCCTAAAACATTCGTAATTTCTATTTTTTTCACCGGCTCACCATCCTCTGATTTTAAAAATAGTTCTCCATTTGTAATGGGGTTTGGAAAAATACTGAAAGCACTTTGGTATTCTAATCTTTTTATGGATGTTGCAACGAGTACGTTTATTTTCCCGCTTTTGTAAATTGAAGCACCAACTGTATCTGAATTTATTGTGAGTAATGGAAATTTACTCAACGCTGAATAAAAACGATGTTCAACACTGGTAAAGTTACCAGGTTGATTATAGAAAACAATAATCTTTAAAATATTTGAATAGATTCCGCTTGGTAACTGTAAAGTGCCTGTTCCATCACCAGTGGCGATAATGGTTCCGGCATAGCTCCCCATCCCTGAAGTATAGGAATATGTGTCTGAGCTTGATGAGCCATAGGTAAAGGGAAGTGAATAAAATATCGCTGGATCACTGTAAACCTGACAATTGCTAGCTGTTGGCTGCGCAAATCCTAAGTATTCTACTTTTGAAGATGTGATATTGTATATGTAATCATAGCCACCTATCCCGATGCGCCTTGCTATTGTGCCTGCCGGATACAAACTATTATTTGTAACGGAGGACATAGGAACATATGTATAGCTACCAGGTGTATTAGTTCCGGTTGATATGCCTGTATAATTCCAAGTTTGCGAAGCGCCAGAACTTCCAAGGGAAAGTCCTGCCGTATCTAAACCTATATAACTTTCAATATCTCCTATTGTCGGATTAAAAGCGGCGGTTAATGTATGTTGTGCTTTATTCTCATGGAATAAAAAGGTGATGCACATTAAAATGTATATTTTTTTCATGGGACGCTATTTTGTTAGATTGAAATTACTCAATTAAAATAAGAAGCAGGGTGATGTTTAATATATGGCAACTCTTTTTATATAAGTGGCAAGTTCTATTAATATTTCATCTTTAAGTTCTTATCTTTACATCGTTTACAGAATAAAATGTTCATAGATACCCATACCCATTTATATGCCGAGGAGTTTAATGCCGATCGCAGCACTGTAATTAAAAAAGCCATTGCTTCAGGCATTAAAAAATTATACTTGCCTAATATTGATAGCACCAGTATTGAAGGCATGCTTCAATTAGAGAAAGACTATCCTGAAAATTGTTTTGCTATGATCGGACTTCATCCTTGTTCGGTAAACGAAAAAGTGGAGGAGGAATTGAAGCTTGTTGAAGAGTGGTTAGGCAAACGTAAATTTTGTGCCGTTGGTGAAATTGGTATTGATTTGTATTGGGACAAAACGTTTTTCCCACAACAACAAATGGCGTTTAAACAACAAATTGATTGGGCTTTGCAATATAATTATCCAATTGTAATTCATTGCAGAGAAGCTTTTGATGAAATTTTCGAAATACTTTCTTCTTACAAAAAATTACCAAAAGGAATTTTCCATTGCTTTAGCGGAAACTTAGAACAAGCGAATAAAGTGATTGGGCTTGGTGGATTTAAATTAGGAATTGGAGGAGTGGTGACCTTTAAAAATTCAGGCTTAGATAAAGTGGTGGAGCAATTAGATATGCAACATTTAGTATTAGAAACCGACTCGCCATATTTAGCACCCAATCCTTTCAGAGGCAAACGTAACGAAAGCGGATATTTAATTCAGGTAGCTCAAAAAGTGGGTGAGATAAAAAATCTATCCATTGCTGAGGTAGGAGAAATCACCACTAAAAACGCTCAGGAAATTTTTGGAAATTAATCAAGTTATCGCCACTAAAACACTAATTCACGAAATCCCACAAAAGCTTTAGTGCAATTTTGTGTTTTTGAGATTTAGCGGCAAAAGTTACCGGAAAATTTTAGGCATGGATTCGGCTAATCCAAAAAATTATTCTTCTTAAAGTATTCAACTATCGAATCGATAATTAATTTGTTTTGTTGTTTGGCATCTAAAAAAGGTAAAGTCTCTTTTGAGTTCCAGTGTGGCCAACCATCTTTATCTCTGCCTACGTATTCATAAAAACCAAAAGGCTCGAGTAATGTGCAAATAGCAATGTGCATCACTTCCAATTTCTCGTCTTTCTTAAATTTTTTCTGAAAATCTTTTCCCAGCTCCTGTAAGCCGATGGTAAATAAAATGGCATCGTAATCCATTTCGTTTCCAAAACGTTCTTTTAATTTTGCTTGTAGATTTTGCCAGGGAGTTAGTTCCATTTAGTTTCTTTCAAATAAATCTAAATGATCATCAATAAATTTTAAAATATCGTCTTTACCATTTTTATTTTTTGATGAACTCACAATATAATTCGGTTCATCTTCAAAAATGTAAGATATTTTTAAAAGGTAATTTTCTAAATTCTTTTTCAATTCAGTTTTTGTCAGTTTATCTGCTTTTGTAAATACAATACAAAACGGAATATTTTTTGAACCCAACCATTGCATAAACTCTGCGTCAATTTGTTGAAGCGGTAAACGGTAATCCACTAATACAAACAAACACACTAAACTTTCGCGTTTAGTAATGTAGCTTGTAATCATGTCTTCAAAAATAACACGATTGGTTTTTGCGGTTTTAGCATAACCATAACCGGGTAAATCCACCAAGTACCAAGCATCATTAATTAAAAAGTGATTAATGATTTTTGTTTTGCCGGGTGTTGAAGATGTTTTTGCCAACTTATTATTGTTGCATAACATATTTATCAAAGAAGATTTTCCAACATTACTTCTGCCAATAAAAGCATACTCCGGAAAAACAGGTTTCGGACACTCCGAAATCTTAGCCGAAGTTTTTGTGAATATGGCTTTCTTAACTATCAAAATAAATAAGCTTAAGCTTTAAGTAAACCCTTCTCGATTAAGTAAGAGTTAATATGACGTTCTTTCTTACTTTCGTAAATATCTGCAATGCGAACTAAAATTCCTGTTTCTTCAACACCACCAAAAGTAGGATTAATAGCAGTTCCAAATACACGCATAGTACTCGATAAATTCATGTAAGCATTCATTAATGGCGGAATGTTTTCGCCTAATGCTCTTACACGTTTATTTAAAACACTATGCCCTTCTTTATAAGGTAAATCTTTAATAGAGTTTAAAAATTCAGAAACATCTGTTTTGGTTTCAACACTATGAATTGGCTTTACTAAATTTTTCTCGTCGGGGAAATAATATTTTAGAAATGCTAAAATCATATCCCTAGCTTCAATATTAAAATCGGTATACATAGTCACTTTACCGTAATAATATTTCATGAAAGGATTATCTACCACAATGGCCCCTAATCCATCCCATAAATTATCTAAACTAAATAAACCTTTACGGAATTGTTCGGATGGTTGATATTGAGGCTGGATAAAAGAACGGCCCAATTCAATAGTATAGGGTAAAAAATCTTTATAAAACTCAGGATTAAAATCAAATAACTCCGTTGTAGCTAAATTTACTTTTCCGTTAATGTATTCGGCATCTTTACAGGCTATATATCTATAAGCACCTACAATTTCCTGGTCTTCTGGGTTCCAAACTAAAAGTTGTTGGTATGGATGTTCGCTAAGATCGTATTCGTCTAGGTCAATATCTTTACCTGTACCACCTCCGGCATGCCTAAAAGTAACTTCCCTCAAGCGCCCAATCTCCTTCATCACATTAGGTGAATTATGGTGGGTTATGATATATATTTCGTTATTACCATTATTAGTCTTTCGCACGTATCTCTCGCGGTTTAACTCGGCTAAAATGGCCTCACGGGGTATTTTTTGGATAATATCCTGCATAAGATGAGGCTAAAGATAAGTATTAAACCTTCATGCAAAAATGCAAATAATGAAGAAAATTGTTATCTTTACTAAAACTTTTACTAATGAAAAAGCTATTTATACTGGTTACATCAGTAGTTTTTTTAGCATCGTGCAAAAAAACCTACCACTGTACTTGCAATACAGCTAGTACTGCATTGCAAAATGGCGGTTATGTTAATCAAACCCAGTACACTGTAAAAATGTACGGTCAGGAAGCTGCACATGATAAATGTCTCGATATGTATAGGCAAACGGAGTATGTTACAACCAATAACGTACCTACTACCGATACTAAATGTGAAGTGATTAGCCCTAAGTAATTTCTCTTTATGGCTAATGTTTTTGAATTTAACGGTTATAAACCCGTTATTCATAAATCCTCTTTTATTCACCCAAATGCAACTGTTACCGGTAATGTAATTATTGGTAAAGATGTTTATGTTGGTCCGGGTGCTGCTATTCGTGGCGATTGGGGACAAATCATTATTGAAGACGGCTGCAATATTCAGGAAAACTGTACTATTCATATGTTTCCTGGGACCACAGTTTTATTAAAGGAAAACGCTCATATTGGTCATGGTGCCATTATTCATGGGGCTACAATTGGTAAAAATGTATTAGTAGGAATGAACAGCGTTGTAATGGATAATGTTGAAGTGGGTGATGAATGTATTATTGGCGCTTTAACATTTGTGCCCGCCGAAATGATTATTCCTAAACGTAAAATTGTGGTGGGAAATCCCGGTAAAATAGTAAAAGATGTAAGCGATAGTATGATTGCCTGGAAAACACAAGGCACTAAATTATACCAACAATTACCTTACGAATGCCACGCCACCCTAAAAGCCTGCGAACCTTTAGATAGAATGCCAGCATTTAGACCCGAACAACAGGATATTTATAAAACCTGGGCATCACAAAAAACTGAGAAACCTTCAAAAAAAGAGGAAAAACCGATTAAAACCTCTGCTATTAAGGCAATAAAATCTTCAAAAAAGAAGAAGTAATTCAGCTTTGTTCCTACATCCTAAAAAATTAACTTTATAACCTTTCAAATAAGTATCTAAAATCTAAAATTGTATTCTGATATTTAGCGGGACTGTAAAATATGTTAAGATTACAGTTTTTGAGTAAAAGGGTTGAAGACTGGCATTTTATTTGAAGTAAATAGTGACAATATTTGTAATTATTAAACCTATGAAGAAAGTTATTTTATTATCAGCAGCAGTTCTAATGTTATGTTCTGCTTTTATTAGTTCAGATGGAGATAAAATCCCATCAGCCACTTTAAAAAATTTAGACGGCTCAAAAATTAATTCATCCACATTCAGTAATAACGGGAAGCCTATTATTATCAGTTTTTGGGCTACCTGGTGTAAGCCTTGTAAAAAAGAATTAGACGCTATAGCCGAAAATTATGCCGACTGGCAAAAAGAAACTGGCGTAAAATTAATTGCTATTTCAATTGATGATGCAAGAAGTGTAAGCAAGGTGGTGACTGATGTTAAAACTAAAGGTTGGACTTACGAAGTTTATGTTGACGAGAATCAGGATTTTAAACGTGCTATGAATGTAAATAACGTACCGCATACTTTTTTAGTAGATGGTAATGGTAAAATAGTTTGGAGTCATAACTCATATGCAGAGGGTGACGAAGATAAATTATACGAAAACGTTCAGGCCCTTGCTAAAGGAGAAAAACTAAAGCACTAAAAATCTATGATCTTTTTACGCACCGAAAAATTATTTTTTTGTGTAGCTCTTTTATTTGGAGCTTTTCATCTTCAATCTCAAAATGTGATAACTGAAGAATTAAATTCGGTGCACGGTAATTTTCAATTGGATGGTCAGTATTACGAATACGATTCATTAATCGGTGCTCCTAAAGTTCCTGAGAAATTTTTATCAAATGTTTTCGGAAACATCAATTATTCGAAAGGAAAATTTTCGGCGGGTGTGCGTTATGAAGCGTACAATAATGTTCGTCAGGGATTTTTACCGGGTTATAAAGGACAAGGCATTGTTAACCGCTTTGCACGTTATCAAACGCAATTATTAGATATTACGGTTGGGAATTTTTATGAGCAATTTGGAAATGGTTTAACATTGCGTACCTATTACGAGCCGGGTTTATTATATGACAATTCAATAGATGGCGCCCGAATTATTTCAAATCCATATAAAGGTGTAACTCTAAAGGGTGTCATCGGTAAACAAAGAATATTTTTTACAACCGGTCCTGGCATTGTGCGTGGCGTTGATGGCGAGGTGAACATAAACGAATTATTTGATTCTGTTTTAGGAAATAAAAAAACGCGAGTGATTGTAGGCGGAAGTTTTGTAAGTAAATATCAGAAAAGTGATAACAGTGATTATGTTATTCCTGAAAATGTTGGTTGTTATTCAGGTCGTTTCAATTTAATACGCGGCGGGTTCAATTTGAGTTCAGAATACGCCTATAAAATAAATGACCCATCGAATGATAATGTCAATACAGACCCAAAACGCCCCATCGGATCTTATAAATTCGGAGACGCGCTTTATCTAACAAGTTCTTATGCTACCAATGGATTTTCAGTGTTATTTCAAGGAAAGCGAATTGATAATATGAGTTATCGGAGCGACCGCGAAGAATCTTTACAAAATTTATTGATTAATTATTTACCTGCTACAACAAAACAACATTCGTACACACTTTTAGCTTTAAATCCATACGCTACCCAATTAAAAGGCGAGATTGGTTTGATGGGAGAACTTCAATACAAAGTTAAAAAAGGAACTTTGTTAGGTGGAAAGTATGGCATGGAGATTACCTTAAATTATTCTCAGGCTCATGGCTTAAAACAATATGCTGTTAATGATTCTACTGATAATCTGAATTACTATGTCACTAAATGGGATTTTGCTGAGCTTGGCGGAACAACTGAAACTAGGACGGATAGCGTAGTAAACGGATATAATTATAAAAGTGATGTTGGATCTTACAATCAAAACTTAGCGTATTACCGCGATTTTTTTATTGAAATAAATAAAAAATTCAACAAAAAAATAAAAGGAACTTTTGTTTACTCTCATCAGTTCTATAATAGAAACATTATTCAATTCAATTCAAACAATGCTGGCTATAAAAATCTGGAAACAGATATTGTGGTGATAGATATTACATACAAATACAAATCTGCTTCTTCAATCCGCTTCGAATTCCAAGGCTTGTTTGTTGCCGGCGACGCTAAGAATAGTCAAAAAGTTGAAACCAATTCAAACTTAGTTGCTAAAGGAAATTGGGCTACAGGTTTAATAGAGTGGTGGCCAAACAGTCATGTTTTTGTAGCAGTATTCGATCAGTTCAATTATGGCAACCCGAATAGCGATCTTAGAACACATTACTATTTAGGAACTGTTGGTTACAACAAAGACGCTCACCGTATATCATTAAGCTACGGTAAGCAAAGTGCCGGTATATTTTGTGTGGGAGGAGTTTGTAGGGTAGTTCCGGCATCTAACGGTATAACACTTTCAATTACGAGTAGTTTTTAGTATATTTATATTAATGTTAAAGCAGATGAAAAAACTAACTGTCACATTTATTCTTTCGTTAATCGTATTTGTTTCTTGCGATAAAGTGAAGAATCCGGTTATACCAAAAAAGTGTAACCTGTCTCAGATACATGTTGTAGATTCAAACTCTTCTGTAATTGATATACGAAAAGTAATGGTTCAGGATTATACCGGACATACTTGTGGTAATTGTCCCAGAGCAGCAGAAGATCTTGAAAATATTAGCGCAACTCATCCGGGTAAAGTTATAGGTATCGCAGTGCATGCAGGTACTCAATTCTCACCACCAAAATTACCTGATTTTCCGGAAGATTTTAGAACAACAGTGGGTAGCCAATGGGATGTGGAATTTGGAATGTCGGCCGCAGGTTTACCAAAAGGAACTGTTAATTGGGCCACACAGCCATATGCACAACCACGCAGTAGCTGGGCATCACAAGTGAACACGCAATTGGCCTCAGCTCAAAAAGCAAAAATATTTTTGAAAACCAGTCTCGATACTGTAGAAATGGCCTTTGGTGTGGATGTTAAAGTTACTATGCTTACCGCAACTAATTTTGACGTTAGACTTGTTTTAGTAGTAACCGAAGACAGCATTGTTGCTCGTCAAAAAGATTATAACCCACCTGTTGGAGCCTTAGTTGAGAATGGCGATGAAATTCCTGATTATGTTTTCATGCACGTGCTAAGAAGAGATGTTAACGGAACTTGGGGAGATTTATTAAAGGAAGGCCCTGTTTCAAGTGGATTTCAAATATCAAAAACCTATTGTAGTAATGTTAGTCCGTGGGGTGGTTTAAGAAAAAACCTAAAACACACTTCAGTAGTGGCTATTTTGTATACTAAGGATGCGGGATCAGGCGCGGTTAAAGAAGTTTTACAGATAGAGAAATTACATTTAATGAAATAAGAGCCTTATTGAAATGAGCCCTTCCGTTATCGGAGGGGCTTTTTTATTTATATTCGCATATGCAATTAGGTCTTATAGGTAAATCACTTTCCCATTCATTTTCTAAAAAATATTTCGAAGAAAAATTTAAGAGGGAAAACGTAATCGGGTCGTTTAAGAATTTTGAATTGAATGTTATTTCTGAATTTCCTGATGTGGTTAAACAGCATCCTAATTTAAAAGGACTTAGCGTTACAGTTCCATATAAAGAACAAATTATCCCATATCTTGATGAAGTAAGTCCGGAGGCAAAGGAAATTGGAGCAGTAAATTGTATTCATTTTTCAGAGGGAAAAAGCATCGGATACAATACAGATGTATATGGATTTAAAACCAGCATCAAACCATTTTTAGAACCTAAACATAATAAAGCTTTAATTTTCGGAACGGGCGGAAGTTCAAAAGCTGTTGCCTATGCTTTAAAACAAATTGGTGTCGACTATTTTTTTGTGACTTCACGTGAATTTAAAAAAACACCAAATACTTTTTTTTACTACGAGTTAAGCCCGATTATATTCTCTCAATTTCTCTTACTGGTTAATTGCACGCCGGTGGGAATGTTTCCTGACACAAGCGAAACTCTGGCTATTCCTTTTAGTTATGTTACAGATCATCATTTGGCTTACGATTTAATTTATAATCCAACCGAAACTGTTTTTCTTGAAAATTGCAGAGATAAAGGAGCGGTAACCATTAATGGTTTAAGCATGTTACAATTGCAGGCCGAAAAAGCTTGGGAGATTTGGAGTCGGTAATATTTTGTACTTTTAATTTATGAGCGAAAAATTTAAAAAGCTATCTATCACTTCCGATTTTGAAGTTTATGAATCTGAAAAAGATTTATCTGCCGAAGAAAACGCTCTTTTACAAAAAGCAAAAGAAGCTTTAAAAAATGCTTATGCCCCTTATTCAAATTTTTTAGTTGGCGCTGCAATTTTATTGGAGAACGGAGAAATCTGTATTGGTAATAATCAAGAAAACGCAGCGTATCCATCCGGACTCTGTGCCGAGCGCGTTGCTATTTTTCATGCCAGTGCAATTCATAATTCAGTTGCAGTTAAAACAATCGCCATTTGTTGCAAATCTTTAAATGCAGTTATTGATGGGCCGGTTACTCCTTGCGGCGCTTGCCGACAAGTTATTGCCGAGTACGAAACAAAATATAGTAAAGCCATCCGCATAATAATGCAAGGCGAAAAAGGGAATGTTTATGCTGCCAATGGCATCGAATCTTTACTTCCCTTAATGTTTAATAGTAAGTATCTGAAATAAAGCGTTTTACGATTACTGAAAATTCCCTAAATTCTGCTAATTTTGTAGCTATTAACACATCATTTCTATGTCGAAAACTGCGGTAGAAAAAAAATTAAAGTTCACTAAAGAACAGTACTTGAAATGGTACGAATCAATGCTATTGATGCGTCGTTTCGAAGAAAAAACCGGACAAGTTTACGTTCAACAAAAAATTAAAGGTTTTTGTCATTTGTATATAGGACAAGAAGCTATTGTTGCAGGTACTGTTAGTGCAACAAAAAAAGGAGATAAACATATTACTGCTTATCGGGATCACGCGCATCCTATTGGTTTAGGTTTGCATCCAAAATATGTAATGGCTGAAATGTATGCTAAAATTACCGGTTGCAGTAAAGGCAAAGGTGGTTCGATGCATATTTTTAGTAAAGAACATGGTTTTGTTGGTGGACATGGTATTGTAGGGGGTCAGGTACCGTTAGGTGCAGGTATTGCCTTCGCTGAAAAATATTTAGGAACTGATCACGTTTGCGTTTGCTCTATGGGTGATGGCGCGGTTCGTCAAGGTGCTTTACACGAAGCCTTCAACATGGCGATGACTTGGAAATTACCTGTAATTTTTATTGTAGAGAATAACATGTACGCTATGGGAACTTCAGTTGAACGTACCAGCAACGTACATGATCTTTGGAAATTAGGATTAGCTTACGATATGCCAAGTAAACCGGTTGATGGTTTAACCGTTGAAGCTGTTCACGAAGCAATGGAAGAAGCAGTTGTACGCGCTCGTCGCGGTGATGGCCCTACATTCTTAGAAATGAAAACCTATCGTTACAAAGGTCACTCAATGAGCGATGCTCAAACTTACAGAACGAAAGACGAAGTAAAAGAATATCAAAAACAAGATCCGATTGAAAAAGTATTGGATACTTTGAAAAAAAATAAATGGATTGAAGAATCTGACATTGAAAAAATGGAAGAGAAAGTAAAAGCATTGGTTGATGAATCAGTGAAATTTGCGGAAGACA
>JAGNIU010000020.1 GCA_018000995.1 Bacteroidia bacterium | reverse complement strand
ATTAATAATGAAGAAACTCAAAAAGCTGCCGTTAAAAAACAAATGCAATATGAGTATGAGGCAAAAGCAAAGGAATTACAAAACGAGCAAGAGAAAAAAAATATATTAGCAAAAGCAGAGTTAGAGCAAAGAAAAAAAGAGAGAAATTATTTTATAATTGGATTTGCCTTGGTGATGGTATTAGCAGGATTTATTTTTAGAAGTTACCGTCAGAAACAAAAAGCAAATATTCTTATTACCCACCAAAAGAAAGAAGTGGAAGAGAGTAAAAAAGAAATATTAGATAGTATACATTACGCCAAAAGAATACAGAAAGCCCATTTACCGAATCTGAATTATATTGATAAGAATTTAAGACGATTACAAAACAAGGGATGAGAAAATAATTTCAAGTCTCTTCTTTCCCCTCAGTTTGCTCTTAAGGCATGAGCCATCCTTCCCCTTAAACTAATCGTCTAAACCCTCTTAAAACGTCCCATAAAGCAAAAAACACCGCATTTGCGGTGTTTTTTTGGTTTTCTAATGCATTTAATCTATGTTAATATTATTCTATTGTTTAATATAAGTAAATCCGCTTAATGTTATTTGAGTAGATGTATAATTTGTCACATTAAACGTTCCATTACTACTGCTTATTACGCCGGAAGTCCCGTTATCACTTATAACTGACCATGTATGGGTGTCATAACTAAGAAAACTACATGTACCGTCATACGTTGGTGTTTGAAAAGTGTTATTAGCAAAAAAAGTAAAATTATTTTCTGCTGGAATAGTGGTACAAGGCATTGGCCAGCTGCTTAAATTAGAACATTTCCAACTGGTAGAACCGCTGCCTTTAAGAATGAGTTCTAAATTCCCTGTAGTAGTAGTAGTAGTTCCCACACAACTGAAATTACCTTTTACAAATTGTGTTGGCACATCTATACCAGTCAATGTTGTTTCGTTAATAAAATAAAATGAATAAGGACCAGGCCATACGCCATCATTAGTTACTACGGTCAAACAACTTGTTGATTTATGGTGACGAGCCTGACCATTAATACCTTGATTATTTAGATTATTAACCACAACATTATTTACTTTTTTTAAGTAAGTGCCGCTTAATCCCTGATTATTAGAATTAATGAAATATTGATTTGAGTTATAATAAATTAAAGGACCGTATTGGGTTAAGCAAAAAGTATAGTTTTCATTACCAAATACACCTGACCAACTTCCTGAAAAATTCGCATGATGAAACAGGTAACGATCCACCACCGCATTTTTATAATAAAACCGAGTAAGGCATCCCAACATACCATGATCGATATTAACTGAAGTTATGTAGCCACTTCCGTTAATAGTGAATTCGTCTGAAACGAATAAGATGCTTTCAGGAGAGGCTACATACATGGAAAAAGTTGGCGTTGATCCGACAAACCAAGCCTTGGTTACATTAAGTAATACCGGACGGTTAGCGCTTATGTTCTTTTGATGAAAGACCCTTGGTAACGACCCGCTAACAATATCTATTGCATAAGTTGTATCCGAAACAACTAAAACTTTTAAAGCATTGCTTAATGTATCGTTTCCTGATTTAACTAATACTTCGTAACTGCCGGTTACTGATCCGGAAATAATTGTATTACCGGAAAAATTCAGTCCGCTTCCTGCCGGTGGAATGAAGGTTAATGAAGTAGAAACAGGCGTGCCTTGTTCATTATAAACTGTGTAATTTGAGATGGCCTGTGATGTATTTGTCTTCATTGCTACAACATCTGCTACAAATCCCCAACTCACCTGATGTGGGGTATTGGAAATAACAACTGTAGAAGCAACTACAGTAACATTAATGTTTTGTAAACCATGTATGCCATCAGTTACACTAATATTTGCAAAACCTGGTGCATTTGCGGTAATGAAGCCATTACTAACGCTTGCTATAGCATTATCTGATGTTTGCCAGATTAAAGATGGTATTGTTAACGAAATGGTTCCATCTGCGTTAAATAACTGTGCTATTACAGTTAAATTGTCACTTGGGTGTAATTTAATTTCAGTTATATTAGTTTTTAATGCTCCGGGTTGTGGTGTAACATAGGCAGGTGTGTGACTGACTGGATTTGAAATCGGAGTAATAGGATCTTCACTTTTTTCATTCTTCTTACAAGAATTAAAAATTAATACTAGAAGTATTAAAGAGACATTAATAGCTATTTTCATTAAAGTGGTTTTAGGTATATGGTAAATATAATCATCAGTTGTATTTGTTCATAATTAAAACTCCTCATCACCCCAAAACATTATGTTTTGCTTTTAAGTAAGTATAAAAATTCTCTAGTTAGAATACTTTGTAGTAAGAAAGAACACAACGATTACTCAAAAGAGTAATCGGATATATAGAAGGATAAATCCCATTTTGAGCAAACAAAGATAATTAAATAAAAAAACCATCAGAATTTGATGGTTTTTGGTAGCCCGTACGGGAATCGAACCCGTGTTTCGTCCGTGAAAGGGACGCGTCCTAACCCCTAGACGAACGGGCCATTTGCTAAATGGAGTGCAAAAATACTAATTTTTTCATAATTACAAATTATAAACATAAAAAAAGCCCGAACCTGAGTCCGGGCTTTCCTATAGTTTATAACGGCTTAGCGCTCAATTACAAATTTTGTATTGCTTACTTCATTGCCATTAGCAACTTTTAAAATGTAAACGCCTTTTGCTAAGGTGCTAACATTAATTTCAGTTGAATTATCGTTAACTTCCTGAGAAGCGATTACGATTTGACCAATAGCGTTGTAAACTGTAACAGTAGCTTTATCAGTTACTGAACCTAATTTCACATTTAAAGTAGTGCTTGCAGGATTAGGGTAAACAATTACATTGTTATCAGAAGAAACTACTGCATTATTTATGCCCATTGGACCACAAATACCAGCAAATTCAGCTTCAATACCAAATTGACCAAGGTTAGTAGCTAATAAAGCTAAAGTACCACCACCGATAGCGTTAGTAAAATAAGAAGTGTTTAAGTATGAGTTAACATAAGCACCAAAAGGGAAGTAACCTAAAGTAGTATTAGCAGGTTGTGCCATACCTAAATGAACTAATTGGCTTGCAGCAACTGGTACAGCTGGGCTGAAAGAGAATGAACGAACAGTGTTAAAATCACCAGCGCTAATCGTTAAAGTATTAGTACTAGTAGCTAAAATAGTACCAACATTATCTAAAATCACACCATAAACACCATTACCAACTCCAGCTGTATTTGTTGAAATTGCAACGTTAACACCAGTTACAGTAGTTGCGATAGGAGCTTGCATTGGAGTAGATAAGATGCCTGAGGCAGTGTTAAATCCTACAGACTGAGTATAGTTAATTGGGCTTTCGTTATTACCTGAAGTGTTACAAGTAACCATGTTATTAAACCCTTTTGAGTTATTAGCATTGTTTTGATCAGAAGGAACGCTTACAGTAATAGTATTCGCGCCCATTGCTAAAGGAGTCCATAAAGCAAAGTTAACTGTTGCTGTTGCACCAGCAGCAATTGAACTTACCACTTGGTTATTTGTGTAAGCATTTGCACCTGTTATATTAGCACTAACATTAACGTTGGTTAACGGCCCACCGCTATTATTTCTAACAATTGCTGAGATAGGAACAGGTAAACCTAAAGTTTGAGCAACCGTGCCTAATGTATTTATTGTTTCAACAGAAACGTCATTTGTTAAACTGTTAGGATATCCAAAACGAACACAAGGACGGAAACTAGAAGTAACACCAGTTGCAGGTGCTGCAGTTGAACTTGTTGCTGACATACACCCACCAGTTAAACCAGTGTTATTAGATGCCCAAACTGCTCCTGATGTAGCAAAAGGACCAGCTGAAACAAAGTCATAAGCAACATACATACCACTTCCTAAGAAAGTAAATGGAGTTGTTAAAGGTAAATCAAACGAAGCGGCTGTTGCCGGAATTGTAATTGTACCAGTATAAACAGTAGTCATACCAGGCGTAACACCAGTCCAAGTTGTTCCTTTGTTATAAGTTGCATCACCGGTATTTTGTAAATAAATAGTGATTGTTCCTGTAACTGCAGTTGAAGCGCCAGTAGTAGTAGTGAAACCAATACTTGTTAAAGTAGTTGAAACAGGAATTGCAGTTAATTCTGAAGTTAAAACTAAAGAAGCTCCTCTAAAATAAGCAGCTGCGCTGGTTCCATTCGGTAATCTGAAAGATGAAGTAGCGTTGTTTGATGGTGTTGTTACTACAAATGTTGCTTGACCGAAAGAATATCCGAAGGCCATTGCAACAAATGCAAAAATAAAAGTAAATTTTTTCATGAGTTTATATTTTTTAAATTTAGACTGTAAAAATAGTAAAATTCAGATACAATTTTTACTTTTATTGTTAAATTGTTTTAGACTTTTATGATCAAACTTCCATTCTCAAAAAAACTGTTTCCTTTCCCTGATGGATGGTATGTTTTGTTAAAATCTTCAGAGCTTGAAAAAGGTAAAATAATCCCAAAAAAATTCGCCGGAAAAGACCTTGTTGTGTTCCGTACAAATTCAGGAAAAGCTGCAGTATCCGATGCGTATTGTCCGCACATGGGTGCCCATTTTGGTTTTGGTGGTTCTGTAGAAGGGGAAACTATTAAATGTCCTTTCCATTATTTTTGTTTTGATACCGATGGGAATTGCACAAAAACAGGTTACGATACAAAACCTCCTGCTAAAGCTATTTTAAAAATGTATACCATTCGTGAGGTAAATGGCTTTATCATTATATGGCATCATTCAAAAAATGAAGTGCCAAATTGGGAAGTTCCTGCCGTTGATAATAATAATTGGAGTGAAGTATTAACCGCCGATTACGATTTAACTAGTCACCCTCAGGAAACAACCGAAAACAGCGTAGATATAGGACACTTCGCTATTGTACATAAATATTTTGATGTAAAAGAACTTCACGATTTAAATATTTCCGGCCCTTACCTAAATGCAAAATATGCATTCAGTCGACATGGAGGAATTATGGGAAATGAAGTAATTCGTGCTAATATTAATATTCATGTTCATGGTCTGGGCTATTCTTTTGTTGAAGTAGATATTCCTCAATATAAAATTCAAACACGCCAATATGTTTTTCCAACGCCAACTGAAGATGGTAAAATCATTCTCAAAATAGGAATGTCAGTAAAAAAAATTGAAAAGGCTTCTAGTGTCAATCCATTTTTAGTTTTACTTCCAAAAAGTTTAGTCAATAAAATTATTCTCAATAAAGCATTTAAAGGCTATTGTCATGATGTGAGTCAGGATTTTGATGTGTGGCAAAACAAAGTGTATATCGATAATCCGGCTCTCGCTTTAGGCGATGGCCCAATTGGTAAATACCGTCAATGGTGCCGACAATTTTATTCTTCCGATATAAATGAGAATTAAGATTTCAATCTTTTTTTTAATAATGGTTTGTCTGCGTTCAATCGCTCAGGCGCCTATTAATGATGCGATAGAAATTTTTAATTTACGACATCAAAAAGCAAATGGTTTACAAGCTGATTCGTTGCATATCAATAAATGCATTTCTGCTCTGGAAGCTGAAATAAAAAAAGGAAATGTTACAGAAAAGTGCGCTTTGTATTATTTACTCTCGCTTAATTTTAAGGTTCGTTTTATTTATACCGATGAAAAACAAAAAAAGAATTTACTTGATAAAAACATTGAACTTTCTGAGATGTATATGAAGAAATTTCCTTTGTCAGGACCAATTTTATTCGAGTACATAACAAGTGTTGGGTTAAAAGCTGAATTAACCGGTGCTTTTGCAAATGCATCAAACGGTATATTAGAAAATATGCGCAAATGTTCTATGAAATTAATTGAACTCGATTCTATGTATTATTCAGGCACAGGTTGGAAAGTTCTGGGAATTTTAAATTACAAAACGCCTTACATTCCCCTAATTATTTCCTGGCCCAGTAAAACAGAAGCGAAACGTATTCTTGAAAAAGCCTTAAAATATTATCCTGCCGATGTTGCTAATAATTTTTATTATGCCGAAGCGTTGATGGAAAATAAAGAAATAGAAAAAGCGCGGGTGTATTTTAACCTGGTTCTTAAACTCAAAAACCGCCAAAATTTCGTTCTGGAAGACCTCGATTTTAAAAGGAGAGCTAAAGAATATCTCAAAAGCCTATAATTCTGTGTCTTACTTAGCGTCTTTGCGCCTCTGCGAGAAACCTTTCAAAACCTTTCCAAAAAAGCCTTATTTTATCTATATTAGTGGGCTATAAATTTCGTCCCAAAAATGGAAACAACCCCTTACCAATCAAAAAATAAAATTCGTATCGTAACAGCCGCTGCCCTTTTCGACGGCCACGATGCTGCTATCAATATTATGCGCCGCATTATTCAAGCGAGTGGCGCTGAAGTTATTCACTTAGGTCACGACCGAAGTGCGCAGGAGGTAGTGAACTGTGCTATTCAGGAAGATGCAAATGCTATTGCTGTTACTTCTTATCAAGGTGGACACGTAGAATATTTCAAATACATGTACGATCTATTGAAAGAAAAAGGTTGTACACACATAAAATTATTCGGCGGTGGAGGAGGAGTAATTCTCCCAACTGAAATTGATGAATTGCATAAATACGGCATTACCAGAATTTATTCTCCTGATGACGGACGTTCTCTTGGTTTACAAGGAATGATAAACGATTTATTAAAGCAATGTGATTTCCCGACAGGAAAAAATTTAAATGGAGAAGTTGCTCATTTAATTGATCGCGATCATAAATCAATTGCAAGATTAATTTCAGCTGCTGAGAATTTCAATGAAGAAAGCACAGCGATGCTTAACAAGGCACGCGAAAAAGCAAAAGTATCAACAACACCAGTTTTAGGAATTACAGGAACAGGTGGTTCAGGAAAAAGTTCTTTGGTAGATGAATTGGTTCGTCGCTTTTTAGTTGATTTCAAAGATAAACACATTGCCATCATTTCGGTTGATCCAAGTAAACGCAAAACAGGCGGAGCTTTATTAGGAGATAGAATTCGTATGAATGCTATCCGTAACGATAGAGTTTATATGCGATCTCTTGCTACTCGTCAAAGTAATTTAGCTTTGAGTAAGTATGTTCAGGATGCAGTTGATATTTGTAAAGCAGCGAATTTTGATTTGATAATTTTAGAAACAAGTGGAATTGGTCAGAGTGATACTGAAATTATTGAACACAGCACCATGAGTTTATATGTGATGACACCTGAATACGGAGCAGCATCGCAGCTTGAAAAAATTGACATGTTGGATTTCGCCGATATTATTGCTTTAAATAAATTTGATAAGCGTGGCGCCTTAGACGCATTGCGTGATGTAAAAAAACAGTACAAGCGTAATCATAATTTATTTGATGCAAGTGATGATTCGCTTCCTGTTCACGGAACAATTGCATCTCAATTCAACGATCCTGGTATGAATCGTTTGTACCGTGCGGTGATGGATAAGATGTATGAGAAAACTAAGAATGATAAATTAAAATCGAATTTCGTTATTACTAACGAAATGAGCGAAAAAATTTATATCATTCCTCCTTCAAAAACCCGTTACCTAAGTGAGATTAGTGAAAACAATCGCAACTACGATAAAAAAGGAAAAGAACAAGCAGAGATTGCACAAAAATTATACGGCTTACAAAAATCTATCGAAACAGTTAAAGCTTCTACTATGGAAGATAAAGACCGTTTGGTAAAAGGATTGCAAGAAGCCTTCGAAAAAACGAAATTAGATTTAGACCCACGTCACTTAAAAACAATTGAGAACTGGGAAGAAAAAAAGAAATTATACAGTAACGAATATTATATTTTCAAGGTTCGTGATAAAGAATTAAAAATTAAAACGCATTACGAGTCGTTGTCTCATACACAAGTTCCAAAAATTGCTTCACCAAAGTTTACTTCTTGGGGCGATATTTTACAATGGAATTTACAAGAGAATTTCCCCGGTGAATTTCCTTATGCGGCGGGTATTTATCCGTTTAAACGTGAAGGTGAAGATCCAACCCGTATGTTCGCCGGTGAAGGCGGACCGGAAAGAACGAACAAACGTTTCCATTACGTAAGTAAAGGTTTACCAGCTGCTCGTTTAAGTACAGCATTCGATAGCGTAACACTTTATGGTAACGATCCTGATTACCGTCCGGATATTTATGGTAAAGTAGGAAATTCAGGTGTAAGTATTTGTTGTTTAGATGACGCGAAGAAATTATACAGTGGATTTAATTTAGCAGATCCGAAAACGTCTGTGTCGATGACCATTAACGGTCCGGCACCAACCTTGGCAGCATTTTTTATGAATGCAGCAATCGATCAGCAATGTGAAATTTATATCAAACAAAATAAATTAGAAGCTGAGGTTGAGAAAAAAATTGAAGCCATCTATAAAGCCAAAGGAACAAAACGTCCGAAGTACCAAGGCGAATTACCTGAAGGAAATGATGGTTTAGGTTTGATGTTGTTAGGTGTAACCGGCGATCAAGTCTTACCAAAAGATGTTTACGAAAAAATTAAAGCAACAACTTTATCACAAGTGCGTGGAACTGTACAAGCAGATATTTTAAAAGAAGATCAGGCGCAGAACACTTGTATTTTCAGTACTGAGTTTTCTCTGCGTGTGATGGGAGATGTTCAGCAATACTTTATTGATCAGAAGGTTCGAAATTTTTATTCTGTTTCTATTTCAGGTTACCATATTGCGGAAGCGGGAGCAAATCCTATTTCACAATTAGCGTTTACTTTAGCGAACGGATTTACGTTTGTTGAATATTATTTGAGCAGAGGAATGCACATTGATGATTTCGCTCCGAATTTATCATTCTTCTTCAGTAATGGTATCGATCCGGAGTATTCTGTTATCGGTCGTGTTTCAAGAAAGATTTGGGCTAAAGCCATGAAATTAAAATATGGCGGGAATGAAAGAAGTCAGATGTTGAAATATCATATTCAAACATCAGGTCGTTCGTTACACGCGCAGGAAATTGATTTCAACGATATCCGTACAACATTACAAGCACTTTATGCTATTTATGATAATTGTAATTCATTACATACAAATGCATACGATGAAGCTATTACAACACCGACTGAAGAATCAGTTCGCAGAGCAATGGCTATTCAGTTAATCATTAACCGTGAGCTTGGTTTAGCAATGAATGAGAATCCTTTACAAGGTTCATTCATTATTGAGGAATTAACTGACTTAGTTGAAGAAGCTGTATTAAGTGAATTTGACAAAATTACCGAGCGTGGTGGAGTGTTAGGTGCAATGGAAACGATGTACCAACGCGGAAAAATTCAGGAAGAAAGTTTGTATTACGAAACATTGAAACACACAGGAGAATATCCAATTATTGGTGTAAATACTTTCTTAAGTTCAAAAGGTTCTCCAACTATTATTCCGAAAGAAGTAATTCGTAGTACGCCTGAAGAAAAAGAGTATCAGATTAACATGCTAAAAGAATTACACGCTTCACATAAAGAAAAAGCCGCAGAAGTATTAAAGAAATTGCAGGAAACTGCCATTCAAAACAAAAATATTTTTGCCGATTTAATGGAAGCTGTAAAATATTGTTCACTTGGAGAAATAACTAATTCATTATTTGAAGTAGGCGGACAGTATAGAAGAAATATGTAATTCGATAAGGTAAAAAAAAGCCTGACTATTTATAGTCAGGCTTTTTTTAATGATTTAAATTTATTTATAAGTCAATATTTTCTTTTGTAGCAATACTTCATTACCTGTAACAATTAGCTGATAACAACCATTAATTACATCTCGTATATCAATTACAAAACGTTCGTTCTTAATTAAGTTTACGTTGTGAATGGTTTTAACTTTTTGACCTAAAGCATCTAAAATATCTAAGGTCACGTTATTTAAATCTTTCTCACTTATAACATACACTTCATTACTTGATGGGTTAGGGAAAACATCTAACACATAATTTTTCTTATTACACAACACGGAAACAATTTTCCCAATATCACTTTCCGCATTACTAAAATCAGTCTGCCGTAATTTGTAGTAATAAGTTTTGCCTGCTTCAACATTTTTATCCGTGTAACTATACTGCTTCAGACCATTGCTATTGCCGGCGCCGGGCACTACTCCAATCACTTCGAAGAAAATACCGTCTTCCGAACGTAAAATCGTAAAATGTTTATTATCCTTTTCAGTTGCAGTTTCCCAATTAACTTCAATAGCATTATTATAACAATTAGTACTAAAATCAACTAATTCTATTGGTAAAAAACAATTATTAACTGTAACTACCATACTTGCTGTTGCATAACATCCATTGGTAAAATAGGCATCAAAATAATAAGTTCCTGATGAAGATAATTGAATGTTCGGTACTACAGGACCCGTAATATTTCCCGCATACCACCACCAAGATGTTTCATACCAATAAGAACCACCAGGGAAACTAATAGTATAACCCGGACTAACAGTTACAGTGTATTGAGCAGTAGCTCCAATGCAATAAGGACCATTATTTGAAATTGTAACAACAGGCTGACCTGTCATAGTTAGATTTACAGTGCGTGTTGTACTACAACCATTGTTACTGGCAGTTATAGTATAAATTCCATTATTAATAGGTTGAAAATTATTTATGGTAGTTGTTCCTCCACCAACTGCTGTATAGCTATTTGGCCCTGTCCATGTTAAACTACCTGGTCCTCCGCTGGCTGTTAATGTTGCTTGATTACCAGCACAACCGGGAGCGGTACCACTTGCAACGCTAATGGTTGGTGTTGGACTAACAACAATTACAGATGAAGCGGCAGTAACGCATCCTCCTGAATTTACCGTATGAGTAACTGTATAACTACCGGGAGCCGTAAAGTTTACAGGACCATAGTTGGCGGTATTACCTGTAGGAGGGGCGCCAACCGTTGAAGTGAAATTGTAAGTATGAGTTCCCGCCGATGTTGTTGCAGTAAATGTAAATGCATTACCTGTAAAACATTGTGTAAAGGATGGCTGCGCTGTAAAAGCTGGTGAAGGTCCCGCAGGTGTTGTTATAACTTGTGATGTTGTAACATAACACCCTGCTGCATTAGTCACAGTTTGATAAATAGTATAAGTTGTTGATGGTGCCAGGTTGACGACTGTTGTTGGTGATGTTGTTGTAAACGTTGGCGGTCCTCCGGGTCCGATGATGGAATAAGTTTGTACAGCAGGCGAGGCTGATCCGCTGTTTGTGAGTGTGTAAGTAGTACAAGTATTTGGTCGTGTAAATCCACCATTAGGAAAGGAACTGAAAGTTAAACTTACCGTTTTAGTTATTGGAGCACAAAGTCCGGGAGGACTCATCACTAAAGTATAATTTCCGGCAACAGTTGTATTCACTGCTTGATTAGTATTACTTGTTATTCCGCTAGCTGGTGGTCCCGTCCAAGAATAAGGTCCCATTCCTGCCGGAGCAACTAAAGAAGCGGTAGCAACACCACAAGCTGCAACAGCAATTGCCGAAGTGCCTGCAGGAAATACTAAATTATTAACGTTAATCGTCATTGGTAAACAAACACAATCAACAAATGCCATACCGTAATGTGCCCAACCGTCACAATCACCAACTGTAATTTTTATGGTGATACATGTACCTAAGTAAGGCGATAAATCAATGGATTTAACTATCCAGCTTGGAGTATAAGAAATGCTTAATGAATTTGTGGCCCAACCTGTGGATGTTACGGTTGCGCAAGATGGACCGGGAGGTGTGATGGTTACCATCGGACAAGCTAAAGGCGTATTCATGCAATCCATTAATTCAATTCTCATGTAGGGCTGATCGCAGCAAGCATGACCTGCACCATTCATCATAGCTAAATAAGCGAATTGAAATAAAGCGTTGGTTGCTGTAACAGGAAATGTTTGTTGGATTCGTACAACTTCACCCTGAGCCCAAATGTTATCATTCATTTGTAAAACTTTAGTTCCACCCAAGGGAGAATTTGGTATAACACCAAGTGGAGCCGGGGCAGTGTAGGGTGTTGTTCTTACCCAGGCATCATTAGTTCCAACGGTTGGACAACAACCGCTTTGTAAACAAGAACCATTTGGCCATTGGTTTTGACCCGAGGTAACAACCCATCCGGCTAAAGCGTTTCCAATTGCGGTGGCAGCAGTAGTACCTGTAGTGCTTGCTGATGATTCAAAATCTTCATTTACACATGGAGCTGCATTAATTGTGGGTGGTAAATTTTTGTTGACTTGAAAATTAGCGGCATTGACTGGTATTGAATAACCATATTTTTTATTAATGAAACTACGTTTTGCTTGATACATTACAACTTTAAATTCCATTCCAAAAAATCCGCCTTGTAAAGCTTGTAATTGTGTGGTAGCATCATCAAAACCAAAAAGAGAATCGGCTGGAAAAACGTAATTTAAATATTTTAGGTTAGGTGTAGTGTAAGCAACAGTTTGACTAAATGAAATAACGTTAGCAAACAAAAAAAACAAAAGGGTAGTTATTTTAGTCTTCACTGAATTTGGGATTGTTAAGTAAAATAAAGGAATTAGAATGAAAAAAGCTAATGTTTTAGTGTCAAATTAAGGGTCTTGGGCGACTTAATATCGATTTAGCTTACTAACAGGATATTAACATAATATAGGGTAGCTTACCAATTTTAAACACATACGTTTATATTTACAGAATGAACTCATTAATTCTTCTTCGCGGCCTTCCCGGTTCAGGTAAAACAACTTTAGCAAAGGTATTAAGTGATGATGGAAAATATCCTGTGTTTTCGGTTGATGATTATTTTACAGATTCAAAAACAGGCAGCTATAGTTTCGAATTCGATAAAAATCATTTAGCTTACAAGCAATGTGAAGAAAATACAAGACAATGTATGATTAACGATCTTGATAAAATTTTTATCGATAATGTGTTTAGTCTGGAGTGGGAATTAGAACCCTATTTTAAATTAGCTTCTGAATTCAAATACAAAATTTTTGTAGTTACAGTCGAAAACCGTCATAAAGGCCATAATATCCATCAAATTTCCGACGAACAAATTCAAAAAATGGCTCAGAAATATAAGGTAGTTCTGTATTAAATTTTATATTTGTATAAACCCCTTTGCTGTGAAGAAGCTCTTCTTATTATTTTCTTTTTTCTGTTTCTTCAATTCGTTTTCCCAAAACGATGACACCTTAGCGTATTTTAAAAGTCTCAAAGAAGCAACAACAGAAGAGGATAAAATAAAGATCCATATTCAATTAGCGAAACACTTTTGGGTTATAAACCCACCCAGGTCTTTGCAATATTCTGTTAAAGCAGAAGAATTATCACGCGCCAACAACGATAAAAAACATCTTGGTGATGCGCTTTGTGCGCAAGGCGAATCGAATTTTGATATGCAGAATTATGATCGGGCAGAAAAAAATTTCACTGAGGCTTTAATAAATTATGATAAGGATAAAACACCTATCGGAACCGGAGAAGCGTTGCAGGGTTTAGGAAAAGTGGCGTATGCGAAAAATGATCTGCGAGCCGCACTTACACATTACAGTGAAGCGTTAAAGATCTTCGAAAAGGAAAATTATAAAGATGGTTTGCCTGGATTGTATATTAATTTAGGATTACTTTACGAGGATAGCGGTAATATGGATCAGGCTATCGATTTTTACAAAAAAGGATTAAGGATTGCGCATGAAACTAACGATGTTGACGCAGAATCAAGTTGCTATACTAATCTGGGAAATATTTTTACAATGCGAAAAGAGTATAAGCAGGCTATTGATTTCCTTGAACATTCATTGGCGGTAAAACGGAAGATAGGAAATAAAAAGGGTGAAGGATCTTCATTGAATAATCTGGGGTATACTTATTATGAAATGGGAGATATCAATAAAGCTCTTTCTTATTTTAAAACTGCATATGATATTTACATTGCGATCGACGATAAAAAAAGTATTTTTCCTGCCTGTAATAATATCGGATCGATCCATCATGAAAAAAAGGAATATGCTAAAGCTCTCGAATACTACGATAAGTCGTATGCCATAGCAGAGCACTTAGGGTCACTTCCCAAAAAGATAGTGAGTCTCGAAAACCTAACTCTGTTGCACAAGGATATGAAGAATTTCGAGAAAGCAGTAGAATATAGTGTTTTATGCTGGCAACTAAAAGATACTTTATATAATAAGGATCAGGCACAAATAAATTCTGAAATGCAAACGCGTTTCGCTACCGAAAAGAAACAACAGGAAAATGAATTATTAAATCTTCAGGTAAAAAGTGAATCGTTAATGAAAACTATATTCATTATTGTAACCTGTTTAATGATAGTTATTGCCTTTTTTATTTTCAGAGGTTTCCGTCAGAAACATAAAATGAATTTAGCGCTGGAAGAAAAAAATCAAATTATTGAAGAGCAACAACGTGAAGTTTTAGATAGTATTCATTATGCAAAACGTATTCAACAAAGTTTATTGGCTACCGAGAAGTATATCCACAGAAATATTGAGCGGTTAAAATCGGGAAATAAATCATAGATAAACCCATTTTCCGCATTTAGGTTTGCGTCTTGGTTAATAACTGTTAATAACCCCCATTTTTGTTAATCAAATTCGTCGAATTTGGGTATTCTCCTCCCTCTAAAACCGTAAATTTAACACGTTTTAAATCTATTTAGAAATTACAAAATTATGAAAGAAGTATATATAGTTTCTGCAGTTAGAACTGCAATGGGATCATTTGGTGGAACATTAGCAGGCGTACCTGCAACAAAATTAGGAGCTGCTGCTATTAAAGGAGCAATGGACAGAATTAATCTCGACCCAAAACATGTTACAGAAGTATTTATGGGTTCGGTATTACAAGCTAACCTTGGACAAGCTCCTGCTCGTCAAGCTGCGAAGTTTGCCGGTTTACCTGATTCGGTTCATTGTACAACTGTAAATAAAGTTTGCGCTTCTGGAATGAAGGCAATTATGTTAGGTGCGCAAAGTATCATGTTAGGTGAGAACGATGTTGTTATTGCGGGTGGAATGGAAAATATGAGTCAAGTGCCATATTATTTAGAAAACAACCGATGGGGTGCAAAATATGGTAACGGAGCTGTTATTGATGGTTTAGCGAAAGATGGTTTAACTGATGTTTATGGAAATTTCCCAATGGGAAATTGCGCTGAACTTTGTGCTAAAGAAAAAAATATTACTCGTGAACAACAAGATGCATTTGCTATTGAATCATACAAACGTTCAGCAGCAGCTTGGAGCGCAGGAAAATTTACTGATGAAATTGTGCCTTTAGTGGTAAAAACAAAAAAAGGGGATGTTGAATTTAAAGAAGACGAAGAATACAAAAACGTAAATTTTGAAAAAATCCCGGCATTAAAACCAGTGTTCATTAAAGACGGAACTGTAACTGCAGCAAATGCATCAACAATGAATGATGGCGCTGCAGCTTTAATTTTAATGAGTAAAGAAAAAGCTGATGCTTTAGGTATTAAACCAATTGCAAAAATTAAAAGTTTCGCTGATGCAGCACAAGCTCCTGAGTGGTTTACAACAACTCCAAGTTTAGCAGTACCACGTGCCATTGAAAAAGCAGGCCTAAAACAAAGTGATATTGAATTTTACGAATTGAATGAAGCTTTTGCTGTTGTTGGAATCGTAAATACACAAATGATGAAATTAGATGCAAGCAAAGTAAACGTTAATGGTGGTGCAGTTTCATTAGGGCATCCATTAGGTGCTTCAGGAGCACGTATCATTTGTACTTTAATAAATGTATTGAAACAAAATAAAGCGAAGTATGGTGCTGCCGGAATTTGTAACGGTGGAGGCGGTGCAAGCGCAATGGTTATTGAGAACGTATAATAAATGACAATAAACGAACAAAAGCCTGTGAATCACTTATTCATGGGCTTTTTTATTATAAGCTTATAAAGTTTAAATTTGTAGTATGTATAACGGGATTTGTTTGTTAAGCGTTGTTCCATGTCGTAAAGAGGCTTCAAATACCTCTGAGATGGTGACGCAATTACTTTTCGGCGAACATTACACTGTTAAAGAACAAACCGAAACCTGGGTTAATATTATTACAGCCTACGATAATTACGATTGCTGGATTAACCGCAAGCAACATACAAAAATTTCGGAAGCTGCTTTTAAATTATTGGAATTACAAAGTCCGGTTATTACAACTGAATTAACTCAAACTATTACCAATAAAACAACAGGTGTAAGTTTTCCAATTGCAATGGGTTCAACCTTGCCGGGATTTATTAATAAGGAATGTAAGGTTGAGAATACTGTTTTTAGTTTCGAAGGTAAAACCACAGGGACTTCCATAAAAAAAACATCAGAAGAAATTATAAATACAGCTAAATTATTTTTGAATGCTCCTTACTTATGGGGCGGAAAAACAATTTTCGGGATTGATTGTTCGGGCTTCACACAAATAGTTTACAAATTGAACGGCTATAAATTACCACGCGATGCTTATCAACAAGCGGAACTTGGTCATCCCTTGAGTTTTGTTGAGGAAGCTCAGGCAGGCGATTTAGCTTTTTTTGATAATGAAGAAGGAAAGATCGTTCACGTAGGAATTATCTTAAACAACAACGAAATCATTCATGCATCCGGACAAGTACGCATTGATAAATTTGATCATTACGGTATTTTTCATTCCGAGAATAAGAAGTATTCCCATATGTTAAGAGTGATTAAGAGAATTTAATTTTTCTTACCTTTATTTCACTAAACTAATTTACCATGAGCGAGAAATTACCAAGACGAAATTTTATTTCGAAGTTTACGCTTGCATTAACAGCGGCTATGACTGCTTCAAGCGAAGGGTTCAGTAATTCATTTAAGAAAGCTTATAATTTAAATACAACCAGTATGAATCCGATTTTAAATATTAAACCTTTAGGTTTTCAGTGGGACACCTTAGATCCGTTTTTATTTTGTGTACATCATGAAGATAAATTTCCTCAGGGAAATGATGCCATGGGTCCGGCGCAAGATTATTTAAAAGGTCGCCACATGGGTGATGATTTTATTATTAAAGATGGTTTCAGAATGTATCATGGTAAAGTGGTTCCAGGTTTTCCAGGACATCCTCATCGTGGATTTGAAACCGTAACTGTGGTTCGACAAGGGATTGTTGATCATGCTGATTCTTTGGGCGCATCAGGACGATATGGTGATGGTGATGTGCAGTGGATGACAGCAGGAAAAGGTGTTCAACATTCAGAAATGTTTCCTTTGATTAGTAAGGAAAAAGAAAATCCGATGGAGTTATTTCAAATTTGGTTGAATCTCCCAAAGAAAAATAAAATGGTGGAGCCGCATTTCAAAATGTTGTGGCGCGATTCTATTCCAAGATATGTTCACACCAACGATAATAAAAAGACAACGGTAGAAGTTATTGCAGGAAAAATTGAAAACACAAAAGCGCCGAGTCCACCACCGGATTCTTGGGCATCACCTGAGCAGAATGAAGTCGCTATTTGGAATATTAAAATGCAAGCTGGCGCAAAATGGATTTTACCAAAGGCAAGTGAAGGTGTTAACCGTATGGTTTATTTTTATGAAGGTGATAATTTAAATTTAGCAGGAACAAAAATCACAAAGTACAATGCCATTGAAGTAAAATCAAATATTGAAATTGCATTAGAAGCCACAACTGAAACCAGTATTTTAGTTCTACAAGGAAAACCTATTGGTGAACAAGTGATGCAATACGGTCCGTTTGTAATGAATACGAAAGAAGAAATTAATCAAGCCTTTGAAGATTATCATAAAACACAATTTGGAGGTTGGCCTTGGCCTAAATACGACCAAGTTCACGCAAGAGATAAAAGTCGTTTCGCAAAGCACGCTGATGGGAAAGAAGAGATTAAGACTAGTTAGTATTACTCTTTAATTATTTTATTAATAGATTGTTTTCCTTCCTGAATTACTTTTACAAAGTAAATGCCATCTGATTGATCTTGGAGATTAATTATTTGTTTACCAAAGCTTCTTTTTTCATTTAATATTTCTTGCCCTAAAACATTAGTAATAATAATTTGTGCTTCTGCAGCAAGTTCTATCAGTATAAAATTGGTAAAGGGATTTGGATATAAATTATGTGAGACATCTTTAGTTAAATTTGGAACCTCTGTTGTTAAATCAATTAGTTTAACTATAAAAGCATCATCTGTTCCAGTAGTAATTAAATTAAATATTGCAGGTCCTGGATCAAAATCAACTATTGTATCAAAGAATCCAGCAACAAAAACTTCATTTAACGCATTCGTACAAATAGCTTGGCCATTATCAAGTTTTTTTCCTCCCATTGTGATAACCCATTTGAAATTTCCGTTAGGATCGAGTTTTAAAGCATAAATATCCCACGAACCATTTGGAGTTAGTTGGTAAACCCCAGGACCTGGATCAAAATCGATTGTGTCTTGAAAAAAACCTGTTGAATACACATTATTTAATTGATCAGTCGTGATGTCATATGCAATATTGCCATTTAAACCGTCAAGAGCTTGTGCCCAAACGAAATTACCAGATTGAGAGAATTTCGCTATAAAAGTATCACCTGCGCCTGTTGGTGATGTTAGAGTATATGTGCCTGGACTCGGATCGAAATCTGTTATACTAGTTATTAAACCCGATACAACTACGTTGTCTAAAGTATCAGTATCAACTCCATAAGCATAACAACCATTAGAAGATTCGAAATTAATTGCCCAGATATAATTGCCTAATGAATCTAGCTTTAAAACAAAAGCATCATCTCCTCCAGCAGATGTTAAGTTAATAATACCTGGACCTGGGTCAAAGTCAGCAGAAAAAGCAAAATAACCACTAATAATCACATTTTTATTTTTGTCAAGTGCTACTGCGTACCCATAATCTGCCCCCATTCCCATAACTTGTTTGGCCCAAACGAAATTTCCATTTGAATCCAATTTTGAAATAAAAATATCTGGAGTGTTGCCGCCTCCTGTTGACGATAAGTTATAAGCTCCTGGGCCGGGATCAAAATCTACAGTGCCTTCAAAATAACCGGTTGTATAAACATTGCCTAAATCATCAGCTTCAAGATCGTAACCAATTTCACCATTCAAATTTCCAATTTGTTTAGCCCAAAGTAAATTACCAATAGGACTAAACTTAGCAATAAAAGCATCAGTGCCACCAGCCACGGAATTTAATATAAATGAAGAAGGACCTGGGTCAAAATCGCAAGCCCCCATAAAATACCCAGTTACAAAAATATTCCCACTATTATCGAGGCAAATTCCAAAAGAACTCTCCCAGGCAGAACTACCAAAACCTTTCGCCCAAACAATATTTCCACTTGGATCTAATTTTAAAATGTAGGCGTCTTGATTTCCATATACTGGTAGGGTGTAAGTTCCTGGACCAGGATCAAAATCCGAATTACCAGCGTAATATCCTGTAGAATATGTATTACCAAATTTATCAGATACGATACACTCAACCAAATCATTACCTGTTGAACCGGAAATTTGTTTAGCCCATTGAAAAGTGGGCGCTTGAGATTTAGCGAATGGATTTAAGAATAAAACGATAACAAGAGTAATTAGGGAAATATTCTTCATAATATTGAAATTAACAAATATTGTGCCAATATTATCTATTCAAATACTGAGCCGATTCAGCGTAAGTCAATTTCTTACCATTCTGATAAACGCTTACGAAGCAATCACCAATTCCTAAACCGATCATTTGATCTTTTAATTGTTTAGCGAATTTAACATCGGTGAAATTTCCTACAGTATAAATATAAAGGGCGTTGATCAATTTATTATCTACAGGCCATTCTTTAATTTTCTGGAAATTAGCAGCTATTTCAGCAGGAACTTGGTTTTTATAAGCACCAATTTGTACTCTGAATGAAAGGCCTTCTTCTCCAACTTTAACGCCATTTTCAGCAGTAGGGGCAGGACCAGTAGTAACACCATTACTAAATGGCGCAACAACAGGCGTAACACCTCCGGTTGTATTATTGACAGGAGCAACATCAGCTAAAGCAGGGAACACAATAGGATTTTCAACTTCCATTTTTAAATTAACACTGTCGTTCTTGATTTGTTCAGCTTGTGTGAAAGTAATTCTCTTACCATTATAATAAGCAGAAGAGAAAGCATCTTTAATACCTATGCCATTAACTCTTGCTCTGTCTGTACTTAAATGATCTTTCACATTATAAATACCGGCAGTATAACGGTAAAGACCACTTGGTAATTTCTCTGTAAAAATTGGACTCAAATTATATAATTGTCCGCGTGTAACTTGTCGCGAGTAAACCCCGATTTGTACAGTAAACAATAAACCATTGATTTGTTCTAATTCTCTTGTCACAACAGCAGGTTCGTTATTAACAGGGGCATTTCCTGCATTAACTGTAGGAGCTACAACTGTATTCTTCGGAATATTATTATTAGCTGTGATGCCTGCAGATTTGTTTGGAGTAAGATCAACTTCTTTTCCTTCATTCTTCAAAATAGTAAGTGCTTCATTCATTGATATCCGGCGACCTTCATAAAAACCAACTACGAATGCATCTTGATATCCTAAATTGCGTAAATCATTTTTAACAGCATTCGCATCTTCAAACTTATCAAAATTACCTGCAGTGTAGCGGATGTAACCGTTAGGCGTTGTTTCTCCGTTTACAGGCGTTAAACCACCGAATGCATTATTTGGAACAGGTGCTTTAAATGCACCAATCTGCACTCGGAAAATTAATCCTGCAGGAATTTTTGCATCCACAGGAATTGGTGTGTTGGCAGAGTAGGCGTTATTCGTTTTTACTTCAACGCCAGCTGCTTTAAATGGAACAGCGTTTACGTTTGGAGTATTATTATTTGCAGCAGTATTATTGTTAGCGTTGGTATTAGTATTATTTCTCGGGTTGGTTGTATTGTTTCCGCCTGTGTTAGTATTGTTGCGCGGGTTGGTTGTGTTATTTCCTGCTACATTATTATTCCCGCCTGTATTAGTATTATTGGTTGGGTTAGTAGTATTTCCTCCTGTATTATTATTTGGATTAGTGTTAGTAGTTACATTGTTATTTCCACCGGTGTTAGTATTTGGATTTGTAGTGTTAGTTGCTACATTATTATTTCCGCCTGTGTTATTATTAGTTGTTGTAGTAGGAGTTGTTTTTGCTACAGTATTAGTTGTTGGTGTGATAACCGGAGTTTTGATTGCGTAAGTTTGATCGTATTGTTTTAACATGTTTATTACATCGTACTGACGTAATTGAATTTCTGCTTCTTTTTCTTCAGCATTACTTAATCCTCCTAATTTAGCGGAGTTATTACTGTTACCGTTTGCTTCGTTACGGATATCATTTGCTTGTTTCTTATTATTGTTAATCATATTGATTAACTCTTCAGCATTTGCTAATTCAGGTGCTCCCTTTGCTTTTGCTTTCTCAACGTAATTAGCAATTGCTTCATTTAAATTATTGTACTGCGCTTCGTTTAAGTCTTTTTGCAAATCAGAAGCTTTTAATTTCGTCGTAATAGCTTTCGATTCTAATTCTTTCGCTTTAGTAATTAACTCTGTTTTTTCTGGATCTGTTTTATCAGCAGCTTCTTTACGTAGAGCAGAGGCTTCACTTGCAAAACCATCAGCTTCAGTGTTTATATTATCAATTTTTGTTTTTAATTCATCAGGCGTTGTAGATACAGCAGGAGTTTCGGTATTAGTTGTAACGATGTTATTATTGCCTGCAGTATTATTTTCTGTAGCATTAGTTGTTGTAGTGACAGCAACATTGTTATTTCCTGAAGTATTAGTAGTTGTTGTGTTAGTAGCGACAGTATTATTGTTTTCAGTATTATTATTTCCTGTTGTATTGTTTTGAGGCGTGTTGGTAGCTACAGCAGTTGTATTAGTTGTAGTTGCATTGTTATTGGTTTTGTTTTCTGTATTATTATTTCCTGTTGTATTAGTTTCAGGTGTGTTGGTCGCTACTGCAGTTGTATTAGACGTTGTTGCATTGTTACCAGTTTTGTTTCCTGAGGTATTTTCATTTCCTCCGGTTGTATTATTAATTGGGTCGCCAGTTGTATTTCCGCCTGTATTATTGGAAGCAATAGTTGTGTTTTTAGAAGCTTCTTCTGCTTTATTTAAAGTACTTAGCGCTTCAACTTCTTTTTTATTCGCTTCTAATAATAAATTTTGTTTTGCGCCTGCGTCAGATTCGGTTAATGCTTTACTTATTAATGATAAGGCTTGTGTATTTAAACTTTCAGCTTCTTTTTTAAGTTTAGCAGCTTCAGGATTACTTGCTTTTACTTTCGGACTCAAAGTTTTATATTCATTCTGATTGGCTTTGCTTAGGGCCATATAAGCATCCATTTTATCTTTATTGAATTTCTCGTTTTGTTGTTTAACGTTATTCAATACAATGCTGTTATCAGGTGCAGCGCCATCCACTTTCTTTAAATCGAAACCGGCATTTGCTTTCATTAATAATTCAAGCGCTTTAGTTTGTTTTGCTAAAGCTTCAGCTTCTTTTTCTTCTGCATTACTAATAGTTCCTAATTTGGCAGCATCACTTCCTAAACCGTTTGCTTCAGTTCGTATAGCGGTAGCCTGTTTAAATGCTGTTGCCGCTTCGGTATTTAACTTCTTAGCTTCATTAACATCTTCCGATGCAGATTTACCGGTTGCAATTAAATTATCAATGTTCTGATTGTTTACTGTAAACTCATTATTGTTTTGAGTCTTCGTAACATCAGTCGCTTCTAAATATTTTTTATTGGCTTGAGCATCTAAATTTCTGGCGTCATCCAGTAATTTCTTTTTCTCATCACCGCTTTTGTTTTGCGATTGGTTACGGAAATCTTTTGCTTTCCCGCTTAACTCATCGCCTTCTTCATTTAATTTATCTTTTGATGGTCCTGCGGTTAGTGGAGTGCCTGTGCTATTTTTTATACTTTCTTCTGCTTTTGTAATGCTCGTTAATAAATCACCCTTAGTAGTATTAGCTATTTGTAATTTGGCCTCAGCATCCTTTTTAAGATTAACTGAATTAGCATCTTTATAATCATTAAAAGCAAAAGCAGGGTTATTTGTATTGTCTACCTGATTTTTTAGTGCAGTTAATTTATTGTTATCATCTGCTCCGTTAAAGGTTAAATCGATAGGCGTGTAAGGTGTAGAGTTGGCAGCGTTAGTATTGCTAATATTATTTCCTGAAGTATTATTAGCGCCTGTTGTATTGGCGTTAATAGCATCTGAATTTGTTGTTGTGTTGGTATTGGCTGCAACTGTTCCGCCTTCCAATTGTTGAATTCTGGAATTATTAGCGGAAATCTTTTCGTCATTAATTCCTTTTTGTTTTTCGAGCTTACTTATTTCGTTAATGAATTTTTGTTTTTCATTATTATTAGCAGCGGCTTTAATATCAACTCTGTTTAAAGCAATTAAATCATTTAACTCTTTATTGTAATCATTTAAAATAGCATTCGCCTTTGTATATTCGTTTTTGTCGTTGGTATTTTGAATGGGTTGTAATTTATCATTGTACTTAGCAGCAATACTTTCAGGTGACAAAGAATTAACCGGTGCGGTTGTTGCAGTTGTGTTTGTATTAATGTTAGTTGTGTTTGTTGTATTAGTGTTAGGATTTGTAGTATTTGCAGCAATTGCTGTTTTAGAATCGGTGGTTTTAATAGTATTAGCTAAATCCATTTGATTTTGAATGGAAGCGCCTTCGTCTTTTAATTTTGAAATAGTTTTTTCATTCGCTGCTAATTCCTGATTCTTTTTATCTAAGTCGGTTTTCAGTTCGGTATTCTGCCCGGCTAAGTTTTTCTTAATGGATTTATCTTTGGTGTTATTGATTTCAGTTTCATTAATTGCTATCTCTTTACCAATTTCAATAATTTCATTTTTTATAGCTGTTGATTTTTCTTCAGCCTTAGTAATTTCGGATTGTTTTTGGTCGTACGAAGATTTGATATTGCTATAAGCTTCATCCGATTGTTTCTTTTGAGTGGAGATGGCTTCAATTTGTTTTTGCAGACCGTCTAATTTAGCCAGCGCCTCCTTATTATTTTTGTTCTTCGACACTTTTTCTAATTCGGTAGCGTATTGTTGATTCAAATCAGCCTCTTTCTGTTTGTTATCGGCATCACTTTGTAAATTCTTAGCCAGATTAATTATAGTCTCAGCAAGTTTAGTAGCATTGTCGGCTTGATTTTTAATTTCAGTAGCTTTCTCTAAAGCATCTTTCTTTTGTGTTTCATCAGTAATAGCATTTGCAATATTAAAAGCATCTGTTGCTTCTTTTTGTAATTTATCCGCTTCAATTTTTTTAGCTTCACCAATTTCAGTTGCGTCCCAGGCGTCTTGTTTCATTTTCTGAGCATCTCCAGTCGCTTCCTTCGCATCTTCTTTTGCAATGTTTAATAATTGGTCGTTACTTAAATTCGATTTAGTAGGCGTAACTGAATTGGTATTTGCAGTAGTATTTGGATTTGTTGTTGTGTTGCCGGCATTACTATCAGAAACAATAGTTGGGTTGGTTGTGGTTACAGCATTAGTAGTGTTTGTTGAAGCAGCCTCAATGGTTGGATTATTTTTAACTTCATTTTCATTCACATCTAACTTCGCTTTTTTCTCAATCAATTCAAGATATTTTAAGTAACTTAAATCATCAGGAGGCGAATCGAAGTAATTCAGAATTTTTAAAATTTTGTTATCGTAAGAAATAGATTGCTTAAATGGTGATAAGGATGTAGCCATTGGTAAAACCACTTTATCAGATTGCGTTGGAAGGTTTGGCGTTTCTACAGTAAAAATAAATTTCCCGCCATTAGGTAATTCCATATAATAATCACCATTATCTTTCGCGAAATAAGTTCCAACCACTTGTCCGTTATCCATATTCTTAACGGTAATCTTTGAATCTAAACGTTGAGATGCATTTTCTTTTACAACAGTTCCTTTAAGCACGGCAATGCTCATTGGTTTACGTTCGGTATTTACTTTTAATACATCGATTTTGCCGGGAGGACTTTGACGGCCGGTTGAGAAATAAGCAATTTTCCCTTCTTCATCAGTAACAAATAAATAGTCATCATCAGGAGAGTTAATTGGGAATTCCATATTAACGGGCATCGACCAACTATTTGTTTCTTCGTTAAACGTAGATTTAAAAATATCGTAACCGCCCATACTGTTAAAACCTTTTGAGCTGAAGTAAAGTGTTTTGCCATCGGGGTGGAGGAAAGGATAATCTTCATCAAACTCTGTATTAATACCCGGAATTTTTACAGGTTTAGAATAAGAATTATCCGATAAACGTGTTTTGTAGTATATATCCCGACCGTTATCACCATTATCGCCATAGCTCGAGAAATAAACTTTATCACCGAGTCGCGGAATATAAACGATAGATTTTTCCTTTTTGCGTTTATCGTAACCGGTTTTAAAATCTTCGGGTTTCACAATTAGTTTCCCGCCAATGCTCGTTAAATCGTAACTACGGAAATAATCGGCTTCGTTAAGTTGTTTTTTACTAATAACAACTAGTTCCGACATAGTTGCTAATAAACGTTTGCCGTTTTTACAGGCAGCAATTTCTTTATCAACTTGTAAACGTTTTTGTTGTGAAGCGGAGCCTATTTTTTTGTAGTCTTCATAATATTTTAGAGCCTCATCAAATTGGTAATTGACATGGTAAGCCTTACCTAAATAAAAGGTCGCATCCTTTGGAGCATCTTTTGGATTATTAACTGCCACTTTAAGATATGAGAAACATTTCTTTTTATTAGCCTCCGAATAAAGCATACAAACGCCTAAACGATAATTTAGTTCCGGGTCTTTTGGGTAATTAGAAACTAGTTGTGAGTATAACGTATAGGCTTTTGTAAACTCATCCTCTTCAAACAAGCGTTCGGCTTCTTTCCGTAGTTCTTCCTCGTTTTTAAATTGTTGTGACTTTAAATCATTGATGGTCAATAAATTAAATACAAAAAGAAGGGCAAATAAATTTAAAGGCCAAACGCGCATACCGCTTATACGGAGGGATAATTGATTATGATACAAAAATTTAGCCAAATTTAATGTTTAAGCTCTTTAATAAGATGCTATTTACTTAATTTTTTCACATCCAAAACCTATTAATTAATTAGTTTTTACCCAGTATTTGTTAATTTTTAGGAATGTAATAATAATGTAATATTTCCCTCAATTTTTTAGTACCTTTGTTACTTAACCTTAAAAATACAACCATGATTAAAAAATTACTTACTATTTCGGCTTTTTTTGCTGCTTTCAGCATTAATGCTCAATCAAATTTAGTGGCTGAACCTGCTGGTCCTTTAAAAAGACAAGCTGTTGTTGAAACTCCAGTTAATTCAATTGATGCTAAAACATCTGCTATTACAACTGGAGATACTTTATGGTATTTCCTTAACAAGCATTATTATAGAAATGCTGCTTCAGTTGGGTATTACACTTTCCCGTCTCCGAACACTAACTTTATTACTCACTTTGGTTCTCGTTTCACTAACTCGAACCCTAACTTAGCAATTACAGGTTTAGAATGTGTTGCAACAAGATCTAACACTTCTCCAAGTGCAAGTGTAACAGTAAGAATGTATTTGACAAATGTCGTTTCTGGTTTACCAGTTTTCCCGGCATTAGATTCTGTTACTTCTATTATTACAGGAACTACTGTGGCGTTTTTAGGTGGTAATTTCATCGCACCAAAGTTTGTTACTGGTGATTACGCTGTTCTTTATAAGTGTATTCCAACTGTTGCTGGTGATGCAATTAGAGTTTGGATTAATAACGCAAACACTGCTGCATCTACAACTACTGTTGTTGGTTCTAAATATGGTGAAGGCTTTGGTTATTTAAGAGCTGCTCCTGACGCTACTAGCGCTGCATCTTTCATTACTACTACCGGTGCTTTTGGTGCAGGTACTGATTATGAATTTTTAGTTGCTCCACGTGTTGGTTTTACAGCTTCAGCTTCTGCAGGCGTTCCTACAGCAAGCATACTTTGTACTAACACAGCTTATGGTTTTAATAACACTACTCCGGTTTTCCCTTTCAGCAACCGTCAGTATAACCAAAACGAATTTTACAGACACTGGAAACCGTTTTTAACTTCAGGTTTAATGCCGGATTCAGTTTATGTTTGGAATTTTGGTGATGCTACTGGTAATTTTTACAATAACCCGTCAATCAACCATACTTACACTAGCGCAGGTACTTTCAATGGTACTTTAACTGCTAACTATCAAAAAATGTCTGATTCAGGTGTTAAATTAGCTGATAACTTTACATTTTCTAAAACTGTATCAACTTGTGCAGGTATCCAATCTTTCTCTGGTATCGAAGCAGTTAATGTTTATCCTAATCCTTCAACAGGTTTAGTTAACATTGCTAACTTACCTTCAGAAAGCACAATTGAAGTTGTAAATATGTTAGGTCAGTCAGTTTATTCTGCAAAAGCTAACCAAGCTAATTTTACTGCTGATTTAAGCACATTATCTAACGGAAGTTATTTTGTTAAGATTAGCTCTGTAAACGAAAAAACTAAAATCGTTAAATTGATTCTAAACTAATTAATTTAAGTTTTTTTATAATTGAAAAAGCCCGTTAAACGGGCTTTTTCTTTTTATAGTCGCACCTAAATGACTATTTTTGCCTAGCGTTTGAAAAACACTCTGAAATATACTCTGGTAATTATTACCGCATTCACTTTAATTACCTCTTGCGATAGGTTTAATAAACTTCTTAAAAGCTCCGATTACGATCTGAAATTGAAGCGTGCTGATGAGTACTACAAAAAGGAGAATTATATTAAGGCTGAACAACTTTATGCTGAGTTAATCCCTATTTTTAAAGGAACAGAAAAAGCAGAAGAAATCTATTACTATTTCAGTTACTGTAATTATTACATGGGCGATTTTTCATTGTCGCAATATCACTTCAAAAATTTCACCCGACAGTTTCCTGCAAGTAAGCATACCGAAGAATGTTATTTTATGAATGCCTATTGCTATTACCTCAATTCTCCGTTTTATTCTCTCGATCAAACCGACACTAAAAATGCAATTAAGGAGTTTCAGGCCTTTGTTGATGAATTCCCGGAAAGCGAACGTATTGATTCGTGTAATAAGTTGGTAGATAAATTGAGGTATAAACTGGAGCACAAGGATTATGATCAAATAAAGCAATACTTCAATCTTGCTGATTACTTCAATGATTATAAGGCAGTTATAAAGAGTTCCCAGAGTTTTATAAAGGAGTTTCCCGATTCTAGATATGTAGATGAAGTGTATTGTCTTATTATTGAATCTTACTATTTAATGGCTTTAAAGAGTATTCCTTCTAAAAAGGTAGAAAGATTAGATGGCGCTATTGAAAGTTACTTAAAATTCGTAGATTTGTACCCCAAAAGTAAATATTTGAGTAAAGCAGAGGGTTTGTATGCCAGCTGTTTACAGGTTAAAGAAAGTATAATTAAAAAATAAAAAAATGGACTTTAAAAAAACTAACGCCGAATTAAGTACTGTAACTCGTGATATTAGAAGGTTTGATAATCAAACAGGTAATATTTATGAGGCAGTATCGATCATGAGCAAAAGAGCTAACCAAATTAGCACTGAAATGAAAGAAGAGTTATCGGCTAAGTTGCAAGAGTTTTCTAGTCACTCTGATAATTTAGAAGAGATTTTTGAAAATCGTGAGCAAATCGAAATTTCTAAATTCTACGAAAAATTACCTAAGCCAACTTTAATTGCTGTTCAGGAATTTTTAGAAGAAAAAGTATATTACCGTAACCCAACTAAAACTGTTGAATAATTTAACCGGTCATTAATATTAAAGGCAGTTTGCATTAGCTTACTGCCTTTTGTTTTTTATAGTGCTTCACAACAAAAAAATATTACTCGGAATTACAGGCGGCATCGCAGCTTATAAATGCGCCCACCTTGTCCGTTTATTTATTAAAGCCGGTGCAGATGTAAAAGTGATAATGACTCCTGCCGCAACACAATTCGTAACTCCCGAGACTTTATCTGTTCTTAGTAAAAACCCTGTAGTAAGCGAATTCTTTGAAAAACCAACTCACGAATGGAACAATCACGTGCATTTAGCCGAGTGGGCCGATTTAATTTTAATTGCTCCGGCTACAGCAAATTCACTTGCTAAATTTACAACCGGTGTTTGCGATAATATTGTTACTGCCTGTTATTTATCGGCGCGCTCAAAAGTATTTATTGCACCCGCTATGGATTTGGATATGTATCAACATCCCACCACCAAAACAAATTTAAAAACACTCGAGACAAACGGTAATATTATTATTCCCGCCGAAAGTGGTGAATTAGCCAGTGGTTTAAGTGGCGAAGGACGAATGGCAGAACCGGAAAATATTGTTGCGTTTATTGAAAGATATTTCTCAGCCAATTTACCTTTATCAGGAAAAAAAGTTTTGGTTAATGCCGGACCAACTTACGAAGCAATAGATCCTGTTCGTTTTATTGGTAATCGTAGCTCCGGAAAAACAGGTGTTTTATTGGCTGATGAATTTTGTAATCAAGGTGCAGAGGTAACTTTAGTGCTTGGTCCCTCAGTACATAAACCAAAAACCCCTTCAGTAAAAGTAATTAGAGTTGAAACCGCTGATGAAATGTTTAATGCTTGTGTTGATGCTTTTAAACAATCCGATATTGCAGTACTTTCGGCAGCTGTGGCAGATTATAAACCGAAGGAACAAAGCGTTGACAAAATAAAGAAATCTGAAACCGAAATAAAATTAGAACTCACAAAAACAAAGGATATTCTGGCTGAATTAGGCAAATTAAAAAACAAACAAATATTAGTGGGATTTGCATTAGAAACCACCAACGCTATTGAGTACGGAAAAGAAAAAATTAAAAAGAAAAATCTCGATTTAATTGTAGTGAATACAACTTCCGAAAATAACCCTGCGTTTGGCAGCGATTTTAACACGGTTAGCATTATTGATAAACACAATAATTTGGTTAATTTTGAGTTTAAATCTAAAGCGGAAATCGCAAAAGATATAGTGGAGGCTATCAAAACCTTCTCAAAAAAATAAAATGGGTAAACGCAGTATAATAATTTTCATTTCTCTATTACTTAGCCAAGTTTCATTTGGACAAGAATTGAATTGTCAGATTACCATTAACACCCAACAAATTCAAGGTACAGTTCAAAAACAAATCTTTGAGCAAATGCAAAAATCTATTTACGATTTTATGAATAACCGTAGATGGGGAAGTGATGTTTATACAGCTCAAGAACGAATCGACTGCTCTATTTTAATTAACGTAACGCAGTCAATTGGTTCGGATGAATATTTGGGCACTATCCAAATTCAAAGTCGCCGCCCAATTTACAAGAGTTCTTACTTTGCCCCATTGTTTAATTATATTGATGAAAGCTTTCAATTCAAATTCCAACAGTTTTCTCAATTAGAATTTAACGATAACAACTTCCAAAATAATTTAACCTCCGTTTTAGCATTTTACGCTTACGTTGTTATGGCTTTCGATTACGATAGCTATTCTCCGTTAGGCGGTGCACCTTATTGGCAAAAAGCACAACAAGTTGTGCAAAATGCGCAAACCACTGCCGAGAAAGGCTGGAAGTCCACCGACGGAAATAAAAACCGCTACTGGTTAATTGAAAACCAAATGCAACCCGTATTTCAAGGTATTAGAGATTGCACCTATAAATATCACATGGAAGGACTCGATATCATGAGCGAGAAACCTAGCGAAGGTCGCGCAAAAATACTTAGCGCTCTCGAGTTATTAGTGCCTGTATATAATAACCGTCCGGCCTCATTTAACATGCAATTATTCTTTAATGCAAAAGGCGACGAAATTGTAAATATATTTTCTCAGGCTACTGCCGAAGAAAAGACCAAAGTAGTGGAGCTTTTAATGAAGATCGACCCTGCGAACACAACAAAGTACCTCAAAATTCAAGGTAATTAAGCTCAATAAGCTTTTCACACTCAACTGTGCATAAAACAAATGGCAATGCCCCTAAAGGCGACCTGCTATTTTTAATATTTGTATTATGCGTAATTACTTAATATTAATTGCTGCTTGTGGGCTTTTAGCTTTTTCTTGCGGTGGTGGTCATAACCAAGACAATTCAAAAACGGTTTTTAACACGAATGAAATGAACGGCATATCTTCTCTTGATCCGGCCGCTTCAAGTAGTTTCGAAAACATAGGTGCTGTTAATCAAATTTTTAATGGACTTGTTCAAACAGACGATGAGCTGAATGTTATTCCTTGTATTGCGCATACATTTAAAATAAGCGAAGACGGACTGAAGTACACTTTTTTATTACGTAACGATGTTTACTTCCATGATAACCCTTGTTTTGAAGGTGGTAAAGGCCGAAAAGTAACGGCTAAGGATTTTGAAATTTCCCTCAACCGTTTATATGATAGTCGCGTGAGTAGCGCGATGAGTTTACTCACTTATGTTGATCGTACTGAAAGAACAGGCTACAAAGGTTTTGATGCCATTAATGATTCCGTTTTTGAAATTTATTTAAAAGAGCCCTTCAGTGCTTTTCTAAATATTTTGACGATGAAATATTTTTCTGTTATTCCATTCGAAGCAGTAGATATGTATAAGCAGGATTTCAGAAGAAATCCGGTGGGTACTGGTCCGTTCAAATTTAAGATGTGGGAGGAAGGTGCTAAATTAATTATGGTTAAGAACGAAAATTATTTTGAGACGGATGAAAAGGGTGTACGTCTTCCTTATTTGGATGCGGTATCAATTTCATTTGCAAAAGATAAAGAAACGGCCTTCATGGAATTATTAAGCGGAAAGTTTGATATGTTAAGTGGGGTGGATGCTTTCAATATAAATGAGGTGCTGGATAAGAACGGAAATTTAAGTTCTACTTACACTAAAAAGTTCTTCCTGCAAAAACAAAGCTTTTTAAAAACAGATTACATTGGAATTTTGATTGACGAAAATATTGAATCAGTAAAACTTTCACCGCTTAAAATAAAAGCCATCAGAAAAGCCATAAACTATGCATTTGATCGTGAAAAAATGATTAAATTCCATATGAATAATACTGGAGAAGCTGCTACTGCCGGATTTATTCCGCCTGGTTTAAAAGCGTATGATCCTTCTAAGGTGAAAGGCTATTCTTATAATCCGGATAAGGTAAGGCAGTTATTAATGGAAGCAGGTTTCCCTGACGGTAAAGGGTTACCTGAGATTACCTTACATACGGTTGATAATACCAAAGAGCAGGTTGAATTCATACAATCGCAATTAAGTGAGAATCATATTAAACTAAAAATTAGTATTGACAAACCTTCAGTATTACGTCAAGCTGTTGCCGCCTGCGAATACAATATGTTTAGAAAATCATGGATTGGTGATTATGCTGATGAAGAGAATTTCATGAGCTTATTCTACAGCAAAAATTTCTCACCGGCAGGATTTAATTTTACGCATTATAAAAATACCGATTTCGATGCTTTATTCGAGAAGGCTATAAAAGAAAATAATGACAGTATTAAAGTGAATCTTTATCAGCAAATGGATCAAATGCTGATTGATGATGCTCCGGTTATCCCTTTATATTACGCACAGGTAATTCGGTTGGTAGGCCATAGTATCAAAGGATTAACCACTAATCCGATGAATCTTCTGAACCTGAAAAAGGTGAAAAAGGAAGTTACTGCAAATTAAAAATACCCTTTCAAAGAGGTGATTTAATCGCTATATTGCATTAGCTATTTATGAGCGAAGTAATAAGCATACCAAACGAGGTTGTAGAAAAAGAGTTTTACCGAACAACTGAAAAATTTCATGTCATTGCTGCATGGGTTGGTGTGGTATTAAATTTAGTTTGGTTTCTTGGCGATTATTTTGTCTTGCCAGATTACTGGATTCCATTTTTAATTTTCAGGACTTGTGTTTCGGGCTTAACAGTTTTACTTCTCATTACAAAAAAACTTACCGGTTTTAGTATTTACACAATTGTGTTTGTACTTGTATTGGGCATTGCAGTACAAAACGCTTATATGTGGAGTGTAATGGATTTAGCCCATTTACAAAAACACACCTTCGCTTACATGGCTTTGTTTATTGGAGTAGGAATGTTAGTGCTTTGGGATATTTGGTACTCTATCATAATTGTTGCTGCAACAATAATCAGTAATGTTATTTTCTATAAAATATTTAGTCCGCTAAGCATTGATGAATTTTTAATTAATGGCGGACTCCTCATCTTAACTGTAGCCATATTTTGCATTTTCCTTATTCGCACCCGTTACAATTTAACAGTAAGTGAAATCCGAAGTCGTTTGCAATTAGAACAATCGAAGCATATTATTGAAGAAGAACGTAACGTTATTCAGAAAAAAAACCGAGAGATTACCGATAGTTTAAATTATGCTTCCCGCATTCAAAAAGCAGTTATCCCGGCGGAATCTGAATTTACTAAAGCTTTTACCGAAAGTTTTGTATTGTTTAAGCCACGCGATATTGTAAGTGGCGATTTTTATTGGATAACCGAAATCGACAATAAAGTTTATTATGCTACAGCCGATTGTACCGGTCATGGTGTACCCGGTGGGTTTGTAACCATGTTAGGCTTATCTTTTTTAGAAGAGATTTTTCTAATCTTAAACATCCGCAAACCGGATGAAGCACTTAATGTTCTCCGCGAAAAAATTATTAATTCTTCAAAAACGAGTGTAGAGAATAGTCAGGATGGAATGGATATAACACTTTGTTGTATCGATAAAAAAACTAACATGTTAACTTATGCAGCCGCTAATAATTCGTTTTTCGTATTGCGCAATAACGAAATTATAGAGTTAAAGGCCGACAAGCAACCATGCGGATTATTTTTTAAATCAAAACCATTTACGCATCATGAATTTCAATTAAATAGTGGTGATTGTGTTTATACATTTACAGATGGTTATGCTGATCAATTTGGCGGACCTAATGGTAAGAAGTTCTTATATAAACAATTCGAAGAAACGCTTTTAGCAAACCACACAAAAGATTTTACACAACAAAAACAAATTTTGGAAACTGAAATAGATAAATGGAGAGGCGACGAGGAGCAGGTTGATGATATTTTAGTTATTGGTGTAAAAATTAATTAACCGTAAATTTTATTTCCTTAGTAGGATTACTCACCTTCGAACTTTGTTTGTTACCGGCTATTTCAAAACTGACTAAATTAATCTGGTCTTTTATAAAATCGTAAAGCAAACTTGTAGTTATGTTTATTTGTTTCGGTTTTTCGCATTTTTCAATTTCCATATAAGTCCAAATCACATCTTCTTCTTTTTCGTAACCAATATATTTTAAAGTTGTTGTTTTTCCGTTGAGGTTTATACTTAGTCGCTTTGCTAAATACTCAAACAAAATCTTCTCAACTTCTTTTTTATCTTTAGGATTGATGATGTCTACTTTTTTTCCTGTCGTTTTCTTAAGCGCTCCCTCCAAATCATTTGTAAACATTTTGCAGGCAACTTCCATCGATTTATTTTTTTCGTTATACTTCATATCAGTAACACTTAAATAAAATGGATGCGACTTTCCTGCAAATAGAAAAAGACTAACTAAAACTATGTTTTTCAAAAACAACATTAATTAGTGTAAATTTACGAAAAATGAACGATTGGTTAATATGGTTTACAACGGGAATCGAGCATATTCTCGATTTAAATGGTTACGACCATATCATGTTCGTTTGTCTGTTGGTGTTCACTTACCCAATTAAAGACTGGAAAAAGTTATTACTACTAATTACAGCATTTACGCTCGGACATTCGCTTACATTGGCATTGAGCGTTTCTGATGTAATAAAAGTCCCGCAGCAATACACCGAACTACTCATTATTCTAAGCATCATTTTCACTGCCATTTACCTCCTTTTTACCTCTAAAAACCCCGCAAAAGGGGGGAGGGTAATTTACCTTATTATTTGTTGCTTTGGATTAATACACGGCTTAGGATTTTCTTACCTTTTAAAAGCCATGTTAGGCAACAGCGAAAGTGTTATTATTCCCTTGCTGATGTTTAATGTTGGCTTAGAGGTTGGGCAAATTGTAATTGTTGTTTTGATGGTGCTGGCACTCTTACTAATCGGTAAATACGCTAAAGCTATCGAATCGCATTTTAAAGTCGGAATTATTAGTGTTATTTTAGTTGTTTCACTTATTTTAGCTTACTCACGAATATTAAATATCATACACGAATGAAAAATTTAGCTCTGGTTTTAATAATGATTTTGTCGCTAACATTCAATGCACAAAACATTCAAAACAATCCCACTTCAAATCACGGAAACAAATTCGAGCAACTTGGAACTATTTTACAAAGTCCGAATGAATACCGTACGGCCTCAGGTGCACCGGGTTCAAAATATTGGCAACAAAAAGCAGATTACGATATTGATGTTACATTGGATGAGAAAAACCTAACTTGTATTGGAAGTGAAACGGTAACATACACCAACAACTCACCTGATAAATTAGATTATTTATGGTTACAGTTAGATGAAAATCAACACGACGCTAATAATCCGGCAAACTATTGGGATGCCAATAAAATTGATGCGCCTGTTACACAAGGCGAATTGAAGGCTTTGACTACAAAAGAAACACTAACCCAATTGGATATGGGCGATAAAATTTTAGAGGTAAGTGATGAAAAAGGAAACCCTTTAAAATACACTATCAACACAACGATGATGCGTATTGATTTACCTAAAACATTAAATCCCGGCAGTAAAGTAAAATTCAGAGTAAAGTGGAAATACAAACTAAGCAACCGTATGGAAACCGGTGGTCGCGGTGGTTACGAATATTTCCCTGAAGACGGTAATCATTTATTTACCATGACACAATGGTTTCCGCGTATGTGTGTGTATAGCGATTTTCAAGGTTGGCAACATAAACAATTTACCGGTCGTGGCGAATTTGCTTTAGCTTTTGGAAATTATAAGGTGAAAATGACAGTTCCTTCCGATCACGTAGTGTGTTCAACAGGAGAAATTCAAAACGCCGCACAAGTTTTATCTCCGGCTCAATTAGCGCGATGGAATAAAGCGCAAACTGCAAAAGATGTTACAGAGGTTGTTACATTAGAAGAAGCAACAGCTGCAGAAAAAAATAAATCAACCACTACAAAAACTTGGATATTTAAAGCAGATAGCGTTCGTGATTTTGCTTGGGGCTCTTCACGTAAATTTGTTTGGGATGCAATGCCTGCGTTTGTTGGTAAGCATAAAACTATGTGTATGAGTTTTTATGGTAAGGAAGCTTATCCTTTGTATCGTAAATATTCCACTAAAACAGTTGCGCATACTATAAAAACCTATTCTAAATTCAGTATTGATTATCCATATCCGGTTGCACAAAGTATTGAAGCTGCCAACGGAATGGAATACCCAATGATCTGTTTTAATTTCGGGCGCGCCGAAAAAGATGGTACTTATACTGAAGGCTCTAAGAATGGAATGATATTAGTTATTATTCATGAAGTTGGACATAACTTTTTCCCAATGATTATTAATAGCGACGAACGTCAATGGAGTTGGTTAGATGAAGGTTTAAATACATTTGTTCAGTTTTTAACGGAACAAGAATTCGATAATAATTTTGCATCGCAACGCGGACCCGCTTATAAGATGGTTGACTATATGCGTTTACCAAAGGATCAGTTAGAGCCCATCATGACTAATAGTGAAAACATTGTCAATTTTGGTGCGAATGCTTATGGTAAACCTGCAACCGCTTTAAATATTTTGCGTGAAACAGTTATGGGAAGAGAGTTGTTTGACTTTGCTTTTAAAACATATTGTACACGTTGGGCATTCAAACACCCACAGCCAGCTGATTTTTTCAGAAGTATGGAAGATGCTTCAGGTGTTGATTTAGATTGGTTTTGGAGAGCTTGGTTTTATGATATTACCCCAGTTGATATCGCTTTAGATTCTGTGAAGGCCTATACTTTCGAGAATGGAAAAAAAGTACCAATGAAAATGGATACGATTACTCGTCGTCCTCCACCAAAACCATTTGAACATCTTACTAAAATCCGTAACAAAGAATCAGGTATGAAATTTTTAGTGGATGTTGATACCACTTTGCGTGATTTCTATTATTACTATGTTCCCGAAAAGGAAATAACAAAAGAAGTAAAAAATCGCTACGAGAATTTTGAATTAATGAGTGACAGCGCCTTCAGTAAAGTGAAAGACAAATATATTTACGAATTAAGATTCAGTAATAAAGGCGGAACCGTAATGCCTATTATCATTCAGTGGAATTATGCTGATGGTAGTTCGGAAATTGACCGCATTCACGCTTATGTTTGGAGAATGAACGAAAAAGAAGTGACTAAAACCTTTATGAAGAGCAAAAAGGTAGCTTCTATTTTATTAGACCCTTACAAGGAAACTTGCGATATTAATGAGAAAAATAACACTTGGAATGTAAGTACAGAACCTTCTAAATTCGAGGTATTTAAAACAAAAGCCGCTGTACGCGGTCAAAGCACTGGGGATAATCCTATGCAAAAGGCCAAGAAGAAGTAGGACTTATTAAAGTAAATTTATATATTTGAGATAAGGCCTAATGCCTTTTATCAGATGAATAAAATTATACTCTCATTAACTTTAGTATTAACGTTTTGTTTTTCTAAAGCTCAAGTAACTTATCCAAGTTCAAACATTAATTTAATTGGTTTCATAAATCCTGAAACTGTTTCAACTTCAGGCGGAGTTAAGTATTCCGGTTGTTGGGGTTATAATCAAACTTCAAAAAACAAAGAATATGCAGTAGTAGGTTCAAGTAAAGGAACTTATTTTATTGATATCACAGCTCCGGCTTCACCAACTGTTTGTGATTACGTAGCAGGCACTTCAAGTCCTGGTGTATGGCGTGAGGTTAATATTTACCAAAATTACGCTTATGTGGTGAGTGATAATTCTCCACCAAATAGTTTTCAGATTATTGATATGCAATATTTACCGGATTCGGTTCATGTTGTGCATAATAGTAGCACTACTCATTTTGAAAGAGGTCATGCCGTTTATGTAGATGTAAACAAGGCAAAATTATATGTATCGGGTATAAGATTTCAAGGAAGCGGAAGTGCTAATATGAGAGTTTATAGTTTGGCAACTCCTAGTGCACCTGTGTTACTACGTACACTAGCTCAAGATTATCCATCTATTACTTATGTACATGATATGTTTGTCCGTAATGATACTGTATATGCTCATTGCGGAAATCAAGGACTTCATGTATACAAACTTACTGCTAGCAATACATTTACCGCATTAGGATCTCTTACAGGTTATGCTGATGCCGGTTATTGCCACAGTAGTTCGCTTACAAAAGACGGGAAAACATTAATTATGTGCGATGAAGTACCTACAGGATTGCGAATAAAAAGTTTAGATGTAAGTAATTTAAGTAATATTACAGTCAACGCTTTATTCCGACCGAATTCCAATTCACAATTTGTTGGGCACAATCCTTATGTTGTTGGAGATAAATATGCGTTTGTTTCCTGTTATCAGGATGGCTTATACTTGTATGATATTTCGAGTCCCGCCACACCAACTATAGCAGGTTATTTTGATACTCACCCTCAGGGAGGAGCAAGTGCCAGTAATAATTACGGTTCCTCTTCATATAATGGAAATTGGGGAGCATTCCCTTATACTAAAAGCGGACTAATTGTTGCATGTGATATGCAAAATGGTGTTTTTATTTTAGGTGCTACAGCTTTTGCTCCTGCTGCTAACTTTAATAGTGCTGCAAATATTTGTAGTGGAGTTGCTACAACATTTACCGATGTATCCACTAATACACCAACTTCATGGAGTTGGAATATTCCCGGCGCCAGCGTTACTACTTCAACATTACAAAATCCTTCAGTAACATTTACAGCAGGCGGAGTTTATAACGCCACTTTAATTGCAACAAATGCAAGCGGGACTAATTCTGCCGTTAAATCAATTACAGTAACAGCAACACCTACTATTATTACGAGTGGCGTTTCAAGTATTTGTATTGGAAGTTCAGCAACATTAACTGCAAGTGGTGCTTCAACGTATACTTGGAATCCCGGTGCATTAACAGGAACGAATATTGTTGTTAGTCCTACCACAACTATAACTTATACAGTGAATGGGTTAAATGCTACTTGTTCAGGTATGAACACAAAAGTTTTAACAGTAAACCCTTTACCTGTTGTAAATGCTAATGCGAGTTCAAGTTTAATGTGTGTTGGACAAACTGTTACTTTATCAGCAACAGGAGCCGCATCTTATACTTGGATGCCGGGAAATATTACAGGAAATACAATTGCACTTTCGCCAACGGTCTCTACTACTTATAGTGTTGTGGGAACTGCAACAACTAATTGCATGAACACTTCTTCTGCAATTTCAGTTTCTGTTTCGGCTTGTACTGGTATTAGCTCGGTAGCGAATTCGGAAAATCAATTTATAATTTCTCCAAATCCGAACTCAGGGCAGTTTGTTATTGTTGGTTCTTCTGATGCTTTTGATGTAAGTGTTTATAATAGTATTGGTCAGTTAATTAAATTCATGCCGCAGAATAGAGCAAAAGTAAACGTTGATTTATCAAATCCTGCTAAAGGAATTTATTACGTTGTGATTAGTTCGCAGGGTAAACGAATTAACAGAAAACTAATAATTGATTAAGTTTTAAATGTCTTAAAACAAAAAAGCCTGAAATTAATTTCAGGCTTTTTTGTTTTATGAGATAGGACTTATTGATTAACCACCTTGAAGGTTTTACTTTGGTCGTTATCTAATTTTATTTGGATAAAGTACAATCCTTTGCTTTGTGGATTTAAATCTACTTTAAAATTACTTTGTTGTAAGTTAGTTGCTCTTGAAATTAGTTTGCCGGTTAAATCAAATACACTTACTTCATTAATATCATAAGTTTCCGAAACTACTTCGAATTGATTAGCACCCGATAAAAGTTTTGTTGGTGCTTCGCTTGAAGCGATAACTTTAACATCGGTAGTTAAACAAGTTGTTGTATAAGAAATATTACTGTTAAATGGAATAGGAGAAAGCGCTGTAACAGTATTGGTAATAGTTAAGCTGGTTGTTAATACTGTATTTGTTGTAGTTAGCATGTTAAAGGGAGGGTTTTGTCCAATTGAACATGCTGTAATGCCAACAGTTGAACCCTTCACTAATGTAATATTAGAAAAAGTGTTTCCTTGACTTGCTGTAAAATATGTGTAATTGTTATGGTATTGTATTTGTGTTTGAGTGCCGAATGTAGAGTAGGTATTACTTGCTAATAGGTTTAAATTACTATCAAATCTTGCAACGCCTAACATACTTCCAAAATAACCGGATACTAAAGTGTTGTTCCCGTCTAAAACCATATTATGTAATTGTGTAGAAGTGCCAATAGCTTGTTTCGCAATTAAAGCACTAACAGTAGATGTAATATTCGTGTCAATTTTCACAAGGAAGTTTTTTGATGGCGAATTATTAGCGCTTCCCATTACTACCATTGTACTATTGTTGCATAGAATTTTTTCGAATGTAGATACAACAGTAAAGCCACTTGTATACATGCGTGTTGCTACGTGAGTATAACCAGAACCGTTAATTCTTAGTTTGCTAATAAAAGGGTAACTGGTATTTGTACCCACAATGTAAATGGCATTATTAAGACAAGCCACGCCCATTGGACGCTGATCGTTATAAAAATTAGTACCACTCATAATTGTTGCGCCTGTTGTGGCATTCGCTCTTAATAAATACATATAAACACCTAATGTACTTCCTTGAGCATTACCCACTGCAACAATTTCGTTATTTAGTACTGCAATGTCTTTAATTTGAATTTGAGAATAGGCACCATAAGGTGGATAGTAGTTAAAATAATTTACTGAACCATTTACGGTATCTAAGCTGGTTAAAAAACCACCCACACCATAGGTTCCGCCAACAAAAATATTAGCCCCAATGCTTACTAATTTTGTGGTTTGCATATAGCTTGGATAAGTTAGTTTGTAACACTTTTTCCATAACATGTTACCATTTAAATCATTTTTTTGAAGCACCATGTTTTGCTTAGAACCTCCCATTGCGGTTGAATCTTCAATGTAGCAGAAATATAGTCCACCACCATACGTAAGCGTTCTTAAATCGCAATCATTACTATTACAGTAATTAAGACTGTATTGTTTGTGTAAGGTTTGTGCTTTAGAGAAAAGGCACGTTACAATAAATAAAAGAGTAAATATTTTTTTCATTTGATTAAATTTTTACCAAAAATAACCGAATGAAGTATAGTACCAGCCCCTTTTATTTAAAGTAAGGCCAATACTTCGTTAAACTTGAAAATGAATGAGTGAGGCTTGAAAAAAATCGTTATTATTGATTGAGAAGTTTAAAGGTTTTGATGTGGTTTCCTTCCAATTTCACTTTCACAAAAAACACACCTTTAGAATATGAATTCAAATCAAAGCTAAATAAATTTTGATTTAAGTTAAAGTGTTTGGCAATTAATTTACCTGATAAATCATAAATTGAAACTTCATTTATGGTATTGAAATCTGAAATTAGTATGTATTGACTGCCATCTGATAAAAGTTTTAAATCAGTTTCAGATGAAGTTAAGGCGCTAATGTTATTACTTTGGCAAGGGTTTGATGGAATACAAATGGATCCTGTAGTAACACCACCTGGACTAACCCAATTTGAAGTAGCACCGGTTAAATTCATGTTTGTCAGAGTTCCATTATTTGAATTGATAGTAAGGTCGGGTAAAGATGTTACGCCTGTATTATTACCACTTGCGATACCTTGATTAAATTTATAATAAGCTACTAATCCAGACTCGGAGCCTGTTAATTCACAATTCATAGTAGCCATAATTTCGGGCTGACAAAGTACTTTATCCCAAACTCTTAATTCATCAACCGAACCCTGGAAATAAGAGGCTAATTCATTGTCGTAAGAATTACCGATATGAACACTTCCAGCCGAATTCATTGCTCCTTCTCCTGAAATGCTAACGGTGCCTTCCAATATTGCATCTAAATATAAAATAGCAACAGAACCATTAATAACTCCGGTAGCCTGATGCCAAAGGTTATCACCTCTTATGGAAGTAGTTCCTGTTATGGCAACGCCTGAGACTCCAAGCCCATCACTTAATTCAAATCTTATAAATTGCGAAAATTGAGCGTAACCGAACCAAATACCCGGACTCCAATTAGAAGTACCTGTAGAAAATATTCTAACGTGGTCACCTTGATTTGCAGTATTCTTAAACCAAACTTGAAATGTTTTAATATGAGAAGCGGAAACATTAAAAGGTGTATTTACATTTGGAAGGGTAACGTAATCATTATTACCATCAAAATTAAGGGCAGCTCCACTTTGTGAAAACGTCTTTAAAAATAATAATGAAAACAAAAGCGGTAATAGTTTCCTCATTTGAATGAATTTTATTCAAATAAAGATAGTCAAAAAAATGAAGGAATAAAATTAACTCTTCCTCTCAAAAATCATGATATAGCTCTGAGATTTTGGCTGATAACGTTGCGCACTCTCATCAAAAATATAAGTACTTCTTTGACCGTCAATCATGTCAACTAAACCAACGAGCTTATAACCTTCCTGAATGTATTTGTTGGCCCATTGAAATACGTATTGGTCGCTACCCGGCTGTACAAATAAAGAAATTTGATGATTGAAGAAGATAAAATATTTTGGTTTGGCTTTTTCTACATCAGCTACAAACTCACGTTGCCACACTTTGTGTTGCGGTACATTATCTACTATTGCAGCAAAATACGCATGACGTGAAGGACATTTCTTTTTAGTATAAAAATAGATTTGTGGTTCAGAACCCATCACTACAATTTGATCTTCGGGTTTTGCAACGCGGTTAATGTAATTTCCAATCTCCATAGCTTCAGGAAAAGGATTAGTGCCATAAACAGCGCGTACAATTTGCTCGTAATTCGGATGGAAGTAGTAATTTTTTAATTTATCAGTATGAAAGAAAATTAGAACTGCAAACAATCCTAAGTAAGCATATTTTAAATTAACCGATTTTAAATTCAATCGGTCTTTCAAAATACTCATAGAACTAAAATAAGTTAAACCTGCTAAAATAGATAAACCGGGAAGGATTTGAATCCAATAATGTCCGTAAAAATAAAAGCCAGGGAAAATAGTTGCACAAGAGAATGCAATTAAAATAAATGCAAAAGCTTTGGTTTTTAAGTCTACCGATTTTGCAAACAAACAGGCGATGAGGGCAAGAAATGAATGGCGCCAGAATAAATGATAATCGTTTGTAATGGACTGATAACTGTAATCAAGGTATTGTTTACCTTGTTCCCATTTAATTTTTCCAACGTAATTTTTGGGGATTTCAAAAGTCCAGAAAAGCATTTCATTAAGCGCACCTTTCGTGTAAATCAGCAAGAACATCACTGCAACAACTATAGCGGCGCCTCCGCCATAAATAAATGCTGTTTTAAAAAGTTGTTTGTAGTCCTTTTTTCCTTTAGTTAGGAAGAAATCAGTAATTACAGTTATTCCTCCCGCTGCCACATAAAATATTCCACTGGTTTTAACCATGAAAGCTGCACCTAGTGATAATCCCATTAGTAAATAATATTTCCAATCAGAATTTAGTCGGGCTATAGAATAAAATAGAAAACCAAGACTTCCAAAAAATATTACAGCGTGTTCACCTTGTACTGTATAACCGCTTAAAGTCGGAGTCATGGATACGAACACGAAAGTTGCAGCTGAGACTGCACCGGCAAAAGCAGAGAATAAATTACGTGAAGTGAAATAAATGAATATCATAGTTAAGATATTCACATACATAAAGCCTTTGTGCATTCCTTCTACAGTATCGCCAAAAAATTTAACAATGAAGGCAAAGAAATAGAACATTCCCGGAAACTTCTGTTCGTAAAAATCTTTGTATGGAATTCCACCTTCTAATAATAATTTACCGTAATAAGAATAAGCGCCTTCGTCACGTTCAAAAGGAATTCCGTAAAATTTAGAACGAATACTGTACGTGATAAAGACAAGTAGTAATAAAATGCCCAAACCAATTTTATCTTCTTGCGATAAATTTTTGAACTTAGTCACAAAATCAAATTTACCTGCAGGTTCTTTTACTGCAACTTTTACTTCTTTTTCTTTTGAAATACTCTTGCTCATTAATTCTGTTTTTATGAATTAGCTTTTATGTATGAATAGGTTTGTGCAATGCCTTTTGCTATAGGCGTAAATTTAAATGAAGGAACCGCCTTCATTATTTTTGAATTATCTAAATCAATGGCCGAATTATCACTTAAGCGCGTTTCTTCATTCACAATTTCAAATTTTTCAGTCACAGTATTTTTTATCACATCCACAATCTGATTAATAGTTAAACTGTCGTTCGAAGAAATATTGTACGTAGAAGAAATTCCAGTGTCGGCTGTTGTTGAAAGACTCAATAATTCAGCAACATCTTTTACGTAAATATAATTGCGGAGTGTTTCGCCGTTACCAAATATTTTAATTTTATGATCTGAAATTATTTTTTCCAATAAAGTATTAATTAAGCCTAATCCTTTGGATGTGTTTTGCCCTTCACCATAAACATTAGAAATACGATACACATCATAATTAATATTGTAACGGGTTTTGAAGTACAACAAAAAATTCTCCATGGCTAATTTAGTAATACCATAAGGAGAAAAAGGATTTTTGTCGGAGGTTTCACTTACTTTTTGTTTAGTAGAGCCGTAAATAGTTCCGGCGCTCGATAAAAAAGCAATTTTCTTTACTTTTAATTGCGCCACAATATTTCCGAAGTTGATAAATGGAATTAAATTTTTTTCCATTTCTATTACTGGATTTTCCCAACTGGTTACAGGAATAGTAGCTGACGCTAGAAAGTAAACTACGTCAATGTCGGCGAAATCAGATGCAATTTGTTTGGCATCACTTAAATCATTTTTCTTGTAAGTTATTTTCGAATCAAATGTGCTTTTATCAGAAATATCAAAAGCAAAAACATTTACCTTGGGTAAAGAAGATAATTTGGCAACCAAATGTTTACCAATAAAACCATTAGCGCCTATTACCGCTACGTTCATAAATTAATTGTCCTTTCAATTACAGTGTAAGGTCGGTTACGAACTTCGTCGTAAATACGGACAATATACTCACCAATAATTCCTAAACAAATTAAAATAAGCGAACTAAAAAATGAAATGATAATAGTTAAAGTAGCGAAACCTTGCACATCTATATTGCCATTTAAACGGTGATAAATTACATATAAGGAATACACACAGGCAAAAATAAAACCAAGTGTACCTAAAAAAGTAATTAAACGAATAGGGGCAGTTGAGAATGAGAAAATACCATCAATGGCAATCTTTAATAATTTTTTTAAGGTATACCCTGATTGACCATCTAAGCGCGCGTGGCGTTCATACTCAACACCAATTTGTTTAAAGCCAACCCAAGCACGTATACCTCTTAAAAACGGATTTTGTTCTTGTAGCTTCAGCATGTTTGTAACTACTTGCTTTTTCATCACACAAAAATCTCCGCTATCAATTGGGATATAAATATCACTCATAGCTTTTAAAATTCTGTAAAAGCTCAAATAGAAAAAGCGCTTTACAAAAGATTCCTTACGTTTCTTGCGAACACCGTAAGCTACATCGTAACCATCATCTAAATATTTAAAAAAATCGGGAAGTAATGATGGCGGATCTTGTAAGTCGTCATCAATAATGGCAATATAATCGCCGGTACAATGACTCAAAGCTGTTTTCACTGCAATTTGGTGACCGAAATTTTTAGAAAGTTTAATGCCTTTGATGTAAGAATAGGTTTTTGAAAGTTCTTCAATTTTTTCAAAGCTTTTATCTTTACTGCCATCATCCACCAATACCAATTCTAAATCCCAGCCCGAAATTTTGCTTTGTGCATCTATCGCTTCCAGCAATTTGTTCATGAAACTTGCTGAATTGTAAATGGGAACTAGTATGGATATTTTTTTACTCATTAAAATTATTTCAAAACGTATTTGTATAAAATTTTCTTGGCTTCGGTTAAAGCAAAGGCCTTAAATAAACCGATTTTACAACTTAGCCAAGATAGCTGATATTCTTTATTTAAGTAAATTTTATTAATAAAATTTGACAGGTCTTCACGCTGTTTTTTCACCACATTAACACTTGCTGAGCTTTTTGATACCCGAAATGAACTAACTACATCGGGTAGGGCATAAAGGTTACCATGTAGTAATATTTTATACCATAAATCAATATCTAAAACGTAAAAAATATCTGAATTAAAATTGCCGCTTTTCTTCAAAATACTTTTTCTAAAAATGATAGCACCGCCTTCACCAATTATGTTTCCGCCTGAGCGAACATTCTTATTAATGGCCGCAAATCCTGTTACTTCACATTCGGTTTTTGTAAATCCTCTGTTAAATAAAATCTTCCCGCTTTCATCAATAATATTCCTTCTTCCACATACCATACTAATTTTTTCATTGGTATCGGCATCCATTATTTTCACTTGCTTTTCTAAACAACCGGGGTAGATAAAATCATCGGCAGGTAAAATTTTTATATACTTTCCTGTAGCATGTTCCATAGCTTTATTCCAATTCGGAATCATACCAATATTGGTATCATTAATAAATAATTTTATGCGTGGATCGGAATAAGATTTGACGATGGAAGTTGTGTTATCAATGGATTGATTATCGACAATAACAATTTCAAAATCCTTAAAACTTTGGTTTAAAACCGAGTCGATGGTTTCCCTTATAAATTCCTGTCCGTTATAAACCGGAATGCAAACGCTTAATTTAGGACCGCTCATTTTAGCTTTAAAACTGTTAATTTACTGACTGTTAATAAGATGTATTCGGTTTTTCAGTATTCTAACACAAATATATATATTTGAGAAATATAAAACTACTAATCAATTAGCTTAATTTTGATTGGTAAAAAGCCGTATGATTTCAGAAATAAAAGAATCCAAAATACAAGGTTGCAAACAAATTGTTTTAAACCAGTTTTCTGACAAGCGCGGTACATTTACAAAAACATTTCACGAAGATATTTTTAAGGATGCGGGCATAAACATGCATGTAGCTGAAGAGTATTTTACTTCATCCGTTAAAAATGTTTTTAGAGGCATGCACTTCCAAATTCCTCCGGCTGATCATGAAAAAATAGTGTATTGCAATATTGGAACTATTACTGATTTTGTAGTGGATTTAAGAGTGGGCTCACCAACTTTCGGACAATACGATTCGTTTGAATTAGATGGTGAAAAACCAACTTTAGTTTATATTCCTAAAGGATTAGCACATGGCTTTTTTGTGCATTCGGCTTTAGCAGTTATGCAGTATAAAGTATCAACTGTTTACGATTTAAAATGTGATACGGGTTTATTATACTCTTCATTCGATTTCGGAAAAGATATCCGTAATGCGATTGTTTCAGATAGAGATTTAGGTTTTCCTTCTTTCGAAAATTTTAAAAGTCCGTTTAAATTTTAACCATGAAGGTTTTAGTTACAGGAGCAACCGGAGGTTTGGGTGAATTAGTGATTTCTAAATTGCTTTCACAAAATATTGAAGTTATTGCCACCTCGCGCAATGAAGAAAAAGCAAAGCAATGCGATTTTTTTTCTAAAGTTACTTATGTTCCGTTTGATATTAATTCTCAAAACAACTCTGATTTATATTCTTATTTCAATAAACCGGATGCTTTAATTCATTTGGCTTGGGAAAAATTAGATGAATACAAAAACGAAGCGCACACCACTTCTATTTTAGAAAATCACAAACAATTTCTTTCCAATTTAATTGATAATGGATTAAAAGATATTACTGTTGTCGGCACTTGTTACGAATACGGTTTGCAAGAGGGAATTTTAAAGGAAAACATGGATTCAAAGCCCGTTTTACCCTATCCGCAAGGCAAAAATTTGATACGTGAATTTTTAGAAACAAAACAAAAAACAAATCCATTTAATTTAAAGTGGCCCCGCGTGTTTTATGTTTTTGGAGAGGTAAAAGGACGGAAAAATTTATACACGCATTTAATTAACGCTATAAAAAACAAAGATGAATCCTTTAATATGTCGGGTGGCGAACAAATCCGTGATTTTTTAAGTCCTGATGAAATTGCTGAAAGAATTGTAAAAATTGCTTTACAGAATAAAACTTTGGGTGTGATTAATTGTTGCAGCGGTAAACCCGTGAAACTAAAGGATTTTGTGAACGATTTTCTCAACAAAAATAACTATAAAATAAAGCTCAATTTAGGCGTTTATCCTTATGCCGATTACGAACCCATGGAAACTTGGGGCGATACAGCAAAACTAGATGCTGTTCTCAATATAAAATAGACCTTTTTATATGAAAAATAATTCCTAAATTCATAGCTTGAAATGGCTATAAACAGCTATTGAAATTTTAGTTATGAAAGTTGTAATTCTTGCAGGTGGTTTAGGAACTCGTTTATCAGAAGAAACGGATATTCGTCCGAAACCAATGGTTGAAATTGGTGGTAAACCAATTCTTTGGCATATCATGAAAATATATTCTCATTATGGTTATAACGAGTTTATTGTTTGTTTGGGTTATAAAGGACATGTGATAAAAGAATATTTCGCTAATTTTTTCTTACATCATTCAGATGTTACAGTTGATATTAGCAGTGGCAAATTAACCATGCACAAAACCGGCACTGAAAACTGGAAAATCACTTTAATTGATACAGGTAAAGATTCTATGACAGGCGGACGAGTTCGTCGTATTGAAGAGTATACCGAAGGAAAAACATTTATGTTGACTTACGGCGATGGTGTAAGTAATATCAACATTAAAGAATTAGTAGATTTCCATTCTAAAAATAAAAAATTAGTGACTGTAACTGCGGTTCAACCGGAGAGTCGTTTTGGTGTATTGGATATTAACGAAAGTAATCAGGTAAAATCCTTCATGGAAAAACCAAAAGGAGAAGCAGGTTGGATTAACGGTGGATTTTTTGTTTGTGAACCTGGCATTTTCAAATATTTAAAAGCAGATGATACCATTTGGGAGCGTGAACCATTAGAGAACATTGCAAAAGACGGAGAGTTAGTTGCATTTCGTCACCGTGGTTTTTGGAAACCAATGGATACATTAAAAGACAAACAAGATTTAAATAAAGTGTGGGATAACGGCACTGCAGAGTGGAAACTTTGGAAGTAAACTAATATGAGCATCGATTTATTTCAATCCATTTACAAAGGAAAAAAAGTGTTGGTGACCGGCGATACCGGTTTCAAAGGCTCGTGGATGTGTATTTGGTTGAAAGAATTAGGTGCTGATGTTTATGGTTATGCGCTTCCTCCATTAACAAATCACGATAATTACGTAACAACAGGATTAGCTTCAAAAATTCATCATCAGGATGGCGACATCCGCGATAAAGAAAAAGTACAAGCGTATTTTGATAAAGTAAAACCTGATTTCGCTTTTCATTTAGCAGCACAACCTTTAGTAATTGATTCGTATAAAAATCCACATTATAATTTTGAAACAAATTTAATGGGGACAGTTAATTTTTTTGAAGCTGTTCGTCATTGTCCTTCAGTAATGGTAGCGATTAATGTTACAACTGATAAATGTTATCAGAATAATGAAATTGATTACGGTTATAAAGAAACTGATCCAATGGGTGGAGATGATCCGTATAGTGCCTCAAAAGGGTGCAGCGAATTAATCACAAACTCTTATATAAAATCTTTTTTTAGTAAAGATGGAACAGCGCACATTGCTTCAGGCCGTGCAGGAAATGTTATTGGTGGTGGCGATTGGGCGGATAACAGAATTATTCCCGATATGATCCGTGCGTATCAAAATAAAAGCGATTTAGTTGTGCGTAATCCAACTTCAGTTCGTCCATGGCAATTTGTTTTGGAGCCTGTGTTTGGTTATTTACGTTTAGGAGAAAAATTATACAAGCACGGAAAGAAATTTTCAGGAGGCTGGAATTTTGGTCCTGTGCCTGATGAAACTTATAATGTGAATCAGGTTGTGGCGGAGGTGAGAAAATTAATTCCACAAATTAAAGTAACAACACCTGAGAACTTGGAAAAACTACACGAAGCAGGATTATTGCAATTAGATATTACAAAAGCAATGATGCAATTAGATTGGAAACCGCGTTTAAATTTTGAAAAAACTATTGCGTTTACAATCAACGGATATTTACAAGAACTGAAAGCAGGAACTGATGTTTATGCTGCGAGATTAGAACAACTAAAACAATATTGCTCTTAAGGAGTAAAAAAGAATAATTAATATGTCGAAAGCACTTGAAATAAAAAATAAGATTCACGCCTTAATTGAAGAATATCATAAGGAGATGTTTAAGGAAAAGGCATTTGTTGCCGGTGAATCTTCTGTTCCCGTTAGCGGAAAGGTATTTGACCATAAAGAAATGCAATACATTGCCGATGCGGGTATGGATGCATGGTTTACAACTGGGCGATTCAATACTGAATTCGAAAAAAAATTAGCGAAGTACATCAATGTAAAATCAGTTTTAACGGTGAACTCAGGGTCTTCTGCGAACTTAGTTGCCTTCTCTGCATTAACAGCTCATGAATTAGGTGATAGAGCTATTAAACCTGGTGATGAAGTGATTACTGTTGCAGCCTCTTTTCCTACTACAATAAATCCAATGTTGCAGTATGGTGCGGTGCCTGTTTTTTTAGATATTAATATTCCGGCTTACGAAATGGATGTTACGTATTTGGAAAAAGCAATTAGTCCGAAAACAAAAGCGGTAATGATTGCTCACACATTAGGTAATACATTCGATTTAGCAGCCGTTCGCGCGTTTTGTGATAAGTATAAGCTTTGGTTGATTGAAGATTGTTGTGATGCTTTAGGAGCACGTTATAATGGAAAACACGTAGGAACATTTGGAGATATTGGAACTTTAAGTTTTTATCCCGCACATCATATTACAATGGGAGAGGGTGGAGCTGTATTCACAAGCAATGCGAAATTGAAAAAAATTATGGAATCTTTCCGTGATTGGGGACGTGATTGCTGGTGCGAAACAGGAAAAGATAATACTTGCGGAAAACGTTTTACACAACAATTGGGCGACCTTCCTTATGGTTACGATCATAAATACACTTATTCACGACAAGGATTTAATTTAAAGATTACGGATATGCAAGCCGCCTTAGGTTTGGCGCAATTAGAAAAATTAGATTCATTTGTGGAAGTACGTCGTCATAATTTCAGAATGTTGACTGAAGTTTTAGCGAAGCACACTAAAAAAATAATTTTACCGCAGGCTACTCCAAATTCAGAACCGTCATGGTTTGGGTATTTGATTACTGTGAAGAAAGATGCAGGAATTACCCGTGATGAATTAACTCATAAACTAAATGAGAAGAAAATCAACACCCGTTTATTATTTGCAGGTGATATCCGCAAACAACCTTATTTTGCAGATTATGAATATCGTGTAGTTGGTGATTTACCAAATACTGAAATTGTAATGAACGATACGTTTTGGATTGGTGTTACGCCTATGATTAACGACGAGATGATTGCTTATATGGGTAAATGTTTTGACGAAATTTTAGGAAAGTAATTATTCTTGAATCAAATCGCCTTTACTGTGTCGCGCTAATTCTATTTGTCCGGGAGAACCCAGGTAACGTACATTTCCTTTTTCCCAAATTTCCACTTTCATGTATCCTCCTGTTGGTGCGTTAATATAGCAATCGCCAATGGTGTAAGTATTAATGTCAATTCTTGATTGAACTGTCATATCCCGTAAGCGTAAGTAATTAGTGCCGTTCGAATAATGTGTGCTGTAAAAAACAGTTCCTGCTCCATATAAATCGCCATTACCGTGAGTGCTCGTCTGCAACATTTGAACATTTACATTAAAATGTACATCTCCTGAATTAGCCACGCGGATATCCAACGAATCTTGTGTGAATTGATTAGTGAAATAAACATTCCCTGTTCCTGCATTGCGCACCATCCGTAAATATGGTAATGTAACATAAGCGACAATTTTCTTTTTCGGACTACGTACAAAATTACATTTGTTGATGTTATCAATGGTAAGTGTGCCATTACTTACTGTGGTTTTGATATTCATGAATAAATTCTTTCCTGCTTCAAGCTTTACTTCAAAATTTGGTCCTTGCGTTAAATACAAATCAATTTTATCGTTCACAATTACCTTTTGAAAATCGGATAATTCAATAATACGCGTTTCAATAGTACCTGAGGGTTTAAAACAGTCGTATAGGTTTTCTTTTTTGCAGGAGTTAACTACAAAGGCCAGTGTAAGTAATATGAATATGTTTCTAATCTTTAACACTCTTCTTTTTCTTTAAAGGAATTCTATAACCCGCACCTAAATCAAAATGATAAGCAATTGCCCAATGAGATTTTAGAGCGAATTGTAACATCAATCCTTTTTTTCCTGTGTATCTCACGCCAAAGCGATGAAAAATCGGACCATCTTCATTCTTTTTCGAGAATACATAAGCACCCATTTCAATTGGTAAACTAAATCGTCCGAAGTTATATGAATAACAAAATTTAGCGCCTATTCTTATTTGATCAAGAGCAGTGGAATAAGGAATTTCATACTGACGTAATTCACTCAAATAACTTTCTTCATAATACACATCAGCACCAACACCAAACTTACTGGTGTTTCTCATATTGTAACTGTAGTTAAATGAAAATGTGTAAGCATTCATTTTCGCATTTCCCGGAGGGTATTGATCATTAATACCAAATCCTCCCCAAACTAAAAGTTCATGTCGCGATGGTACTTTTGTAGAAGAATCAATAACGGGCTTTTCGCATTTTAAGTCATTAATTTTATAAGTTAATCCTAAATTTAACGAAACCAAATTCAAACCTAAATTAGGAACTTGGAAGCGTCCGTTACTTACGTGACTAATTCCAATTCCGGGCTCAAAGCGAAATTTTTCACCAAGATTAATGTTCCATTGAAAACGGTACTGCACAAAGGCATTCCAATGACTACCAATGGCGATGTTTTTATGATTATCTACAATGTCAAATTTTCTGGTTACGTAGGCTAATCCCCAACTAACCCTTACAATAGGAACGGAAGCTTTTTGTTTAGATCTTAATGGTATTTCGATAAAAGGAGAAAGTGAAATGCTTGAACCCAGAACTTTTGGATTACCAAAATCCATAAAGGTTATGGATAGTCCGTAATCCGGTTTGTTGTTTTCTAAATGCCATAATTTACAGCCATCTGTAGCTTTAACCAGATTTAGCTCGCCCATTGGTACATAACCTGTAATTAAATGTCCGATAGAGGCACGGTGTTGCATAATAAAGCCATAATTAAATGCTGGTTTTATATACCATTTTTTGCTGCATTTAATTTCCTGCGCTTGTATAGTTTGTGCAACAACTAGGGCAAGGCCAATCAGAACAATATTTTTAAAAGTCTTGATACTTTTTTGATAATATAACAGTAACTGCAAATATAATGATAAGAAACTGTTTAAATTTGCGTTATATGGAAGAAAAAATAAAGGCTTTTGAACGGCTTTTAAATATTATGGATGAACTAAGGGAAAAATGCCCTTGGGATAAGAAACAAACCATCGAGAGCCTCAGGCATTTAACCATTGAGGAAACCTACGAACTAAGCGATGCTATTTTAAAGGGGAATAACGAAGAACTTAAAAAAGAACTGGGCGATATATTATTACACATTGTTTTTTATGCCCGTATCGCCAGCGAAACCAATCAGTTTAATATAGCGGATGTAATGAATGCCTTATGCGATAAACTTATTTTTAGGCACCCGCATATTTATGGTGACGTAAAAGTAAATAATGAAGAAGATGTTAAACAAAATTGGGAACAATTAAAGCAAATTGAAAAAGGTGGAAACACTTCTGTTTTAAGTGGCGTACCTAATAGCATGCCTGCGCTTTTAAAGGCTTACCGTATTCAGGAGAAAGCAAGAGCTGTTGGTTTTGATTGGGAACATCCTGAACAAGTGTTCGAAAAAGTGAAAGAGGAAATTAATGAATTGAATGAGGAAGTTGCTAAGGAAAATAACCTTTCGAAAATTGAAGACGAATTTGGTGATGTGTTGTTTGCGCTGATTAATTACGGTCGCTTTATAAAAGTAAATCCGGAAGATGCCTTAGAGCGCACCAATAAAAAATTCATTAAGCGATTTAATTACATGGAACAAAAAATAAAAGCGCAAGGCAAACAATTAGCCGATTGCACTTTGGACGAAATGGATGTGTTCTGGAACGAAGCAAAGAAATTATAATTGAAAGAATTTTTAAAACATAACGGAATCTATTTAGGTTTGTATTTAATTGCATTGCTAATTGCTTCGTATTTTTTATTGACCTATAGTAAAATTTTGAATCACCAATTTCTAAACTATTGGGTAGGGAATCCCGCTGTAAATACCTTTTATAAATATTTTACTCATGTGGGAGATGGGATTTTTGCAGTTGTTTTAGCTGTAGTCGTGATGTTTTTTAATTTTAAAAGAGGGCAATACGTTCTTCTTGCGTATGTTTTTGCGGGATTAACTTCTTCCAGCATTAAGTGGCTTTTCAATTATGTTCGTCCTTTTCATTACTTCGATTATTATCATAAACATTACCAGCTTAATTTAGTGGATGGTGTTGAAATGTTAGGGGAAAGAAGTTTTCCGAGCGGACATGCCACCGCTGCATTTGTTGTGTTTTCTGCGTTGGCTTTTAGTACTGAGAGTAAATTGGCAAAGGTGATTTTCTTTATCATTGCCTTAAACGCAGCTTTTAGCAGAATGTATTTGTCGCAACATTGGTTAGTTGATATTGTTACCGGCTCTTTGATAGGAATTACTTATGCTATCATTTTGTATTTTGCGTTTTATAAAAGCGACAGATTTCATATCAAACTAAATATTTTCAAGCCTAATTAATGAAGTTACTGTTGAACAATAAATACATTGCGCTAGGATTTATTATTCTGGTGTCTTCTCTTGTGTTTATTCCGCTTATTGGGAATTGTCCGCTGTTTGATTGGGATGAAATTAATTTTGCAGAGTGTGCCCGCGAAATGGTAGTGACAGGAAATTACAGCAGTGTGCAATTAAACTACAATCCGTTTTGGGAGAAGCCTCCTTTTTTTATTTGGATTCAGGCATTAAGCATGAATATTTTTGGCATCAATGAATTTGCTGCGCGTTTCCCGAATGCTATTTGTGGAATTTTAAGTTTATGTGTAATCTTTTTAATTGGACGGAAAGTGTACTCACCGGCCTTTGGTTTAACCTGGGTGTTGGTGTACGCGGGAACATTATTGCCGCATTTTTATTTTAAAACAGGCATTATCGATCCATGGTTTAATTTATTTATTTTTTCAGCTTTCTATCAATTATTAATTCATTTCAATAATCCTGTTGGTAAAAGTGGCATGCAAAGTGCTTTGCTCGCTGGTTTCTTTTTAGGAATTGCTGTTTTAACTAAAGGTCCGGCTGCGATTGTAATTGTTGGGGCTTTTGTTGGCGCGTTTTATGGATTAAATAAATTCAGGGCAATCACCAATGGCAAATTTCTGGCAGTTTTTATTTTCAGTTTATTAATTACAGGATGTAGTTGGTTTATTGTTGAATTGATGAGGGGGAATGTTGAAGTTATAAAAGAATTTTTTAATTATCAGGTTCGTTTATTTAAAACAGAAGATTCTGATCATGGCGGATTTTTATTGTACCACTTTGTTGTTTTATTGATTGGTTGTTTCCCAACTTCTTTATTAATGATAATGGCACTAAAAAAATCACAGAGTGATACACCTTATCAAAAGCATGTTAAGTTTGGTATGGTTATTTTGTTTTTTGTGGTATTAGCTATTTTCACTTTAGTAAAAACAAAAATCGTGCATTATTCTTCCTTGTGTTATTTGCCTTTAACGTTTTTAGCCACTTACAGTA
>JAGNIU010000074.1 GCA_018000995.1 Bacteroidia bacterium | reverse complement strand
CTCCTCCATCTACGAACGCTACAACAGATGGTGTTGTTCTTTTGCCTTCGTTGTTTGCAATAACAACTGATTCGCTACCTTCCATTACAGCTACACAGCTGTTGGTCGTTCCAAGGTCTATTCCGATAATTTTTCCCATAATTCTTTAAGTTTAAAGTTCAAGGTTTGAAGTTTAAGGTTGGATTTTTCTCCTGACTTAGACTATACTCCGTGAACTAATTTTTTTGCTTTTAGTTACGCTATACGTATGTCAATGACCGTGCCAATATGTTAAAATGGGTTATAAACTGACAGGCTGTCATAACCTCAAAAAGTAGCTAAATAAGTGACAGTAAAGTACTGGGAATTAGGTAAAAATGGCACCCTTCGACAAGCTCAGGGCAAGCTTAAAAGGCTACGCTCAGTGACCGATTTTCCTTCTATTGAGCCGGTGACTGAGCGAAGCCGAAGTCACGGATTAATTACAAACCGAACCGGGAACTCCTAATGCGTTTAAGAAAAGTAAATCGCAATAAGGTTTTTTGGTGGCAAGGTAATCGAAGGTATTAGCTGCTATTCGTTTTGAAATATGGAATCTTGAACGACAAGAAAAAATACCAAAACCACCACCATCAATATTTGTATAAGCCGGTTTATCCTGGGCTACAGATGTTGATGGAGCGCTAATTTTAAGGAAGTCGGCATAATCTTGTGCACCTGCTGTAATAATAAAATCAAGTTTAAGCGCTCTTCTTTTTAAAATGCTGGGCTGATTAATAATTAACTTACTATACATATAATCTAAAAAGTTAGTGGTATAATATGTAAAGGACATTTGTTGTCCGCCTTTTAAATCGTTGCTACTTATAGTTGAGAATGTATAATCCAAATAGCGGTCGGTACTATCGCCGCCTTCAAAATCTCTGTAATGGAAACGCATAATACAAGTATAATCACGAGCACCCGGCGTTGAACTAAATATAATATCACGTTTTTGATTCGGGATAGATAAATCCTGAAACATATAAGGTTGTAAAGTTAAACTAGGGATAGTCACTTCGCTGTAAGCCGGTTTACCCAGAGGTTGTAAAATATTGGGTTGAGCGATGCTATCAATCATTGAACTTGTAGAAGTGAATTCGTTTCCTGTAATAGTGTTTGTAATTTTTAAATGGTATTCGCCATCGTGATAAAGTTTATCAGTAGTATAAAACAAACGTTGGTTTTGGTTAAAAGGACCAGGATTTAATTGAACAACGGTATCTCTTAAAACAATTTCCATTTTTGTAGGATTACCCAGTGTGGTATTAGCGGGATTACCCAAATAAGAACGTGATAAAGTTACCTTTAAAACACCCGGCTGATAATTAACAGAATCGTTAACGGTTGCCATAGTGTAAGCATTCCCTTCACCCGCAAAAATTTTATTTATGCGAATGTATTGGTGAGATTCTTGTGGATTTAATAAAGCATAAACCGAAACGGCTTCTTTATAAGGTGCCAAAATATTTAATTCGTTTTTACACGAGTTAAACAATAAGATAATGGCGGCAAATACTAAAGTAATTTTACTATTAAAACGCATGATGTAAAGATAAGATTTTATATGGAAAAGCTAAAAGGGATGATGGAAAATGGACCGATTTAACCAAGAAATTATATAAGTGGTTAATTTTTGAGGCTTTCGTGCAATTTTAGGTATAAATCCTTCCATCCCGGGGCAATGGTATCGGAAAAACTACGGTCGTGGATAACTGTTATAAACAAGCCGTTTACCGATTTTATTAGTGTAGCTAAGTCTAATAGTTCAGCATAAGCTTCGGTAGCATTATTGTTTTTATGGAGATAAAAGGCACCATCCATAGCCGCAAAAGGAACGGCCAATAATTTCAACTCACTTTCCGTTTCAAAATCGTAATAATAAAACGGTAAAGTTGTTGAAGCTCTAAATCCAATTTTATCTGACCAACCCATAGTGAAATCGAATTGAATACCGGCTTTTATTAATTGTTTTGGAGTAGTTTTAATATTGAAACGCAAAAAATGTTGTCGAGATGCAATCACTTCTTTACCTGAATTTTCAGAAAGTAATTTCTGTTCTTCATTTAATAAATCTACATTTTGAGTTGAATAATACGAAGGATGTAAACCTATTGTAATATTATTTTGCTTTAGATACTGAAGTAGTTTTATGAATTCAGGATGATTCGGGTCAATGGTTCTATCGTAATTGGTGTTATTGCAATACAGAAAAAAGTAAATAAGCGGAATATTATATTTTTTAGAAAGCTCCACCTGAAATTCATATTCATCAAACGGATCTTTAGCACCCGAGAAAACTGTAGAGAATCTGGATTTCCAATTTTTTAAATCTTTTAAAGTCCCTCCTATTTGTCGGTACAATGGTTTTGCTTTATACGCAAACACATTATCCACATCAATGGTTGAAATAAATTTAAATTGACGTGTAGGAAATTCCAGTGACTTAAATTTTGCGGAAAGCATAGTTTTTAATTCTGCAATCCAAATATCAACTAAAGGCGCTTGTTTAATGGTTTCAGGTACAAAACGGTTATGTTCATCTGTTTTCACCAACGACCATTCTTCACATCTTGAAATATGATAAAACACAGCTGAGAAAATATCGAAACCATCTTTTGTATATTCTAATTCCGGTTTCTCTAATTTATTACCGCTTAATAATCCATGGGGATAAATATTAAAAGCTGTTTCAACAGTTTTAACTGAGTAATTTAATTTGGGAAGTTTAGATTGAAGAAATTCACTTTCACTATCAATCAGTAAAAAATTAATTTGTAAGCCTTGATTAAAAATAAATTTACAAACGTAACGTAAACGCGGTGTGATTTTTGGCGAATAAATAATTATGGATGCCGGTTGCGAAGCACCTTCAAACAAAAAGCCCTTTAGTTCGGGCATAACATTATGTTGAAGGGTGTTTGACATTTATAAAGTATTTAAAGCTTCAAACACACGCTCTGTTGCTTTTCCATCCCATAGTGGTGGGATTTGTCCTGCTTTATAAGTCCCTGCCTCTACTTGTCCTATATAACCTAAAACAGTTTTCACATCAAACGGAACAAGAGTATTTGTTCCTAAAGTACAAGTAACTGGTCGTTCAGTATTGGGGCGTAATGTAAAGCACGGTACTTTTAAGAATGTAGATTCTTCCTGTATACCACCGCTATCTGTTAAAATAAATTTACTGTACTTAATTAGTTTTTGGAAAGCGAAATAATCCAAAGGTTCGGTAAAGATTAAACCTTCAATGGCTTCAAATTGTTTTTTTAAACCAAGTGCTTCAATATTTTTTGTGGTGCGGGGATGAACAGGGAACACGATTTTGTATTTTTTATTTACTTCCACTAAAATATCCAACAGCTTCAATAAACCTTCTTTGTTATCAACTGTAGCGGGACGATGCATGGTGATTAAAACAAATTGTTTCTCACTTAATTTCAAATCATCCAATATGAAGGAAGCTTCAATATCTTTTCCAAAAGCCACCATGGTATCAATCATAGTATTACCAACGAAGAAAATATTGTTTTTAGTATGGCCATCGCCGATTAAATTATCGTAACCACTTTGTTCGGTCACAAAAAAGTAATCGCTTATTTTATCTGTCAAAATACGGTTGAGTTCTTCTGGCATGGATTCATCGTAACTGCGTAAACCGCTTTCCAAATGCGCTAATTTAATTCCGCAATTTTTAGCAGCGTTTGCTCCCGCTAAAGTAGAATTAACGTCACCCACTACAACCATTAAATCCGGCTTAAAAGTGTTGTTAATTAATTTCTCGATCTTCATGGTGATTTCAGAAATTAATTCATCGCGACCTAAACCAGGAGTGGTGTCTAAAAAATAATCGGGTGTTAATTTAAATTGTTTAAAAAACACGTGTGCCATTTTATCATCAAAATGCTGACCCGTATGCACAATTTTTAAATCGTAATTATGTTGCAAAGCCACTTTTTTAAATTGAGTAACTTTTATAAAATTAGGGCGGGTGCCTACTACCACTAATATTTTTTT
>JAGNIU010000044.1 GCA_018000995.1 Bacteroidia bacterium | reverse complement strand
AGAATTTCGTAATTTTAGTGCCTATGAAACGAATCATTATCATAGGTGGCGGATTTGCTGGTTTAAAAATAGCCCGCAGTTTAAAAAACACCGATAATGAAATTTGGTTGATCGATAAAAATAATTTTCATCAATTCCAGCCCTTATTTTATCAAGTTGCAACTTCGGGTTTAGAACCCAGCTCAATTACTTTTCCATTAAGGAAATTATTCCAGAGTCATAAAAATGTTCATTTGCGAGTTACTGAAGTGACTAAAGTAAACGTGAGCGAAAATTCAATCACCACTCACTTAGGAGAAATAAAATACGATAAACTCATTATTGCAACGGGTGCAACAACTAATTTTTTTGGAAATACTACTATTGCAAAACATGCGATTCCAATGAAATCGGTGAATGAAGCGCTTTATTTGCGGAATACTTTGTTGCAAAATTTTGAAGATGCTTTATCGGCGAATGAGGAAGAAAAACAAGCCCTTTTAAATATTGTTGTTGTAGGTGGTGGACCAACAGGCGTTGAAGTTTCCGGTGCTTTGGCAGAGATGAAAAAAAATATTTTGCCAAAAGATTATCCGGAACTTGATTTCAATAAAATGAATATTTATTTAATTGAATCAGGACCAAAAACATTGGGCGCTATGTCGGAACAAGCCTCTGCTAAATCACAGGAATATCTAGAGCAATTGGGTGTAAATGTTTGGACTTCCACTCTTGTAAAAAACTTCGACGGAAATGTTGTAGAACTTGGAAATGGAAAAACTATTCCCACTAAAACAGTTGTGTGGGGTGCCGGAATTATTGGGAATAATATTGCGGGTATGCCCGAAAGCTCAATTACAAGAGGTAATCGTTTTTTAGTTGGAAGAACGAGTTTAATTGAAGGCTGTACTAACATTTACGCTATTGGTGATATTGCGCTTATGAAAACCGAGAAATTTCCGAACGGCCATCCTCAGGTAGCAACTGTTGCCATTGAACAAGCTAATCATCTTGCAAAGAATATTAAGAACAATACCAATACCCCGTATGAGTATTCAGATAAAGGCTCAATGGCTACGGTTGGAAAGCATTTGGCAGTTGTTGACCTCCCAAACATTAAATTTCAGGGATTTTTAGCGTGGGTATTCTGGATGTTTTTACATTTAATGCTTATACTTGGAGTAAAAAATAAATTAATCATATTTGTAAACTGGTTGTGGAAATATTTTACCTCCGACCAATCGTTACGCTTAATAATAAAACCATTTAAAAAACAGTTATGACCTCAAAAGCTAATAACCCGATACTACAAAGTTGGATGGATGTAAAACCCGGAAGTGATTTTCCCATTCAAAATATTCCATTCGGTATTTATTCCGATTCAAAAGTAACGCATCACGCTTGCTCTGCCATTGGTGAAAATATAATTGATTTGTATGAATTAGCAAGCAATGGTTATTTTGAAGCTTTAAATATTCCTCAAGAATTTTTTAGAAACGGAACTTTAAATGATTTAATTGGTTTAGGAAAACAAACCACCAATCATTTACGCGAACGCATTTCAGAATTATTACAAACTACCAACACCGAATTACAAGCTCATAAAGAATTACATTTCTTGGTTTTCAAAAAACAAAGCGATGTAAAAATGCTAATGCCTGTTCATGTTGGTGATTATACCGATTTTTACAGTAGCATTGATCACGCTACAAATGTTGGAACAATGTTCCGCGATCCAGCGAACGCATTATTACCAAACTGGAAACATTTACCTGTAGGTTATCACGGTCGCGCTTCGAGTATTTGTGTTAGCGGACATTCATTTCACCGACCGAAAGGACAACAAAAACCAGCTGATGCTGAACTTCCTGTTTTTGGTCCAAGTAAATTATTAGACATAGAATTAGAAACTGCTTTTATCATTGGGAAATCTACTAAAATGGGCGACAGTGTTACAACTGAAAAAGCCGATGATTATATTTTCGGAATGGTGTTGTTTAATGATTGGAGTGCACGTGATATTCAAACTTGGGAGTATGTTCCATTAGGGCCATTCTTAGCGAAAAATTTTGCATCAACTATTTCTCCATGGATTGTTACGTTAGAAGCTTTAGAACCATTCAGGACTAAAGGCTATACGCAAGAACCAAAAGTGTTACCGTATTTAGAATATCAGGGTGATAGAAATTTAGATATTAATTTAGAAGTGTATTTAACTCCTGAAAACGGAGAAGATAATAAAATCGCTACTTCCAATTACAAGTACATGTATTGGACCATGGAGCAACAATTAGCACATCACACTGTGAATGGTTGTAATATTAATGTTGGTGATATGATGGCAAGTGGCACTATCAGTGGACCTCAGCCACACGAATTCGGTAGCATGTTAGAGTTAACCTGGAAAGGCACAAAACCTTTAAAGTTAAAAGATGGTAGCGAACGTAAATTTGTAAATGATAATGATACCATAACCATAAAAGGTTATTGTCAAAAAGGTGGTTTACGAATTGGTTTTGGTGAATGCAAAGCAAAATTATTACCTGCTAAATAATAGTCTTTCTCAGAAGTCCGAAGGACTTCAATATGAATAAAAAGAATAATACTTACAAAACGCCAAGCCTGAAAGGCTTGAATATGAAATGAGCACCTACACCCAAATCATATACCAAATTATTTTTGGAACAAAGAACCGCGAAATGGTTTTATCAAAAAACAAAAGGAATGATTTGTATAAATATATTTCAGGCGTTTTAGAAAACAAGAAATGTCATTTATACAGAATTGGTGGCGTTGAAGACCATATTCACATCATTACACATTTACATCCGACTATTTCTCTTTCTAATTTAGTAAAAGACATCAAACTGTCGAGTTCTGAATTTATAAAGTCGAATAAATTGTTTCCGAGTTTTAATGGGTGGCAAGAAGGATACGGAGCTTTTACTTATTCTATCAAGCAAAAAGATGTTTTGATTGAATATGTAAAGAATCAAGAAGAGCACCATAGAATAAAAACATTTAAAGAAGAGTATTTGGAACTTTTACAAGAAAACGGAATTGAATATGATGAGAAGTACGTACTTTAAAATTCAACCCCTTCAGGGTTGTTAAGTTTCATACTGCTTTCTTTATTCACATTTAACCCCTTCGGGGTTAAGAACAAAAAATAACTAGCGAAGTCCGAAGGACTTCAATACGAATAACAGAACAACAAACCAAAACTGTCTCTAAACCCAGAAGGGGTTTAATACGAATAACAGAACAATAACCAAAGAAAAGCAAGCCTGAAGGGCTTGAATATAAAACTAATGAAAGAAAAACTCCCCCTATCAAAACAAATAGCGTATGCTTTTGGCATGATGGGTTGGAGTATTATGATTAACCTCATTAGTGTTATCTTAATTTATCTTTACTTACCGCCTGCTAACAGCGGCTTGCCCAATTTAATTACACAAGTTGTTATTTTAGGAGTGTTTAATGTGATTGCAATTATTACTGCGAGCGGAAGATTAGTTGACGCGATTTACGATCCGTTCATTGCGCAGTTTAGCGACAGAAGTAAAAACCCTAAAGGCAGACGGATTCCATTGATGAAATTCGCGGTAATTCCTTCTCTCGTTTTTTGTTTTCTTATTTTCTATCCCTTAAAACAAGAAGAAAGTTCATCCAATATTATTTGGTTAATTTTTACATTGATTGGGTTTTATGTTTCTTCAACGACATATATCATTCCCTACAATGCTTTATTACCGGAATTAGCACCAACCTCAGATGACAAAGTAAAACTCGCCACCTGGCAATCGGTGGGTTATGTTTTTGGAATTGGAATTGCATCCAATGCATTTAATTTAACTGATGTGTTTCAACATTCTTTTGAGATGTCATCACGCATTTCTGCTCTTCAACTAACTGTTTTTGTGATGTGTGTTTTAGCGGCAATTTGTATGTTAGTAACGTGCTTTGCTATTGATGAGAAAAAATACTGTGCAGGAAAACCAAGTCATGTACCAATGAAGGATGCGCTAAAACAAACCCTCACTAATAAAAACTTCTTATTATTTGTGGTGGCTGATTTTTCTTATTTCATTTCAGTTACAATAATTACCTCTGGCTTAATGTATTTTGTGACTGTACTATTACAATTACCGGAAAGTATTGGAAATAAATTGATGATTACAATGGTATTAGTTTCTTTTATTTTTTATCCTATTACGAATTATCTCGCAAAAAAAATTGGGAAGAAAAAAATTGTATTAAGTTCATTAGGACTTTTATCCATCATCTTTTTAGGAATTTATTTTCTCGGGAGATTTTCATTGGATCCTGAAGGACAAATTTACGCACTGATTGCTTTAGCAGCTATTCCACTCGCCTCTTTAAATATTCTACCGAATGCCATTTTAGCTGAGATCATTGAAAAAGACAGTAGGGAGACTGGCGAGAATAAAGAAGCTATTTATTTTGCGGTACGTTACTTCTTTGTAAAAATTGCTCAGACCTTTGGCATTGCCTTATTCGCGATGTTGTTAATTTACGGGAAAGATGTTGGAAATGATTTAGGAGTACGTTTAAATGGAATTCTAGGCTTTGTATTGTGCTTGGTAGCAACTTTAATCTTTACAAGGTTTAAGGAAAAAAAGCCTAACGCTTGATGTTATTCGGTCTTGCGTAAACCATTTGCATAACGTTGATGTTACGCATATCGAAAGCGGCTTCACAATAACAGAAATAATAATTCCATTTGCGGATGAAGGTATCATCGAAGCCCAATTTTTTAATATCTGAAATGTTTTTATTGAATTGCTCTCTCCACAAATTTAATGTGCGTCCGTAATCCAATCCTAAATCTTTTAAATCTACCAAAGTTAAATCGCTGGTGTTATTGATCGCTCTGTTAATTGCGGCAACAGAAGGTAATAATGAACCGGGGAAAATATGTTTCTGAATCCAATCTACACCGGTACGTAAACTCTCAAAACGTGAATCAGGACAAGTAATAACTTGAAGAGCTAAAACACCGTCTTTCTTCAATAACTCGTGACATTTTTTAAAATACGCATCGTAAAATTTCGCGCCAACAGCTTCTAACATTTCAATAGATACAATTTTATCGAATTGTCCACTTAAATAACGGTAATCTTGTAGAATAATATTTACTTTATCGTTCAGACCTTCCTTCTCTACTCTTTCCTTCGCCAACTTACATTGCTCTTCTGAAATAGTCACACTCGTTACATAACAACCGTAATTCTTCGCCATGTAAATAGCATTTCCGCCCCAACCGCTGCCTATTTCTAAAACATGGTCGCCCGCTTTTAAATTCATTTCTTTACAGAGGCGATCGTACTTCGCTAATTGTGCTTCTTGCAGACTAATTCCCTCCTTATTAAAATAAGCACCGGAATAAGTCATAGTTGAATCTAAAAACGAAGCGAAGAAATCATTATTCAAATCGTAGTGAGCTGAAATGTTTTTCTTAGAGCCTTTTAAAGTGTTCTCGCGCTTAGAGTGATAAATAGTATTGAATATTTTTAGAATATTTAAAACAAATGATTGTGATGTACTTCCGGAAATTGTCGGCGCATTATCTACATTCAATAAAAACCATTTGATAACATTGGTAATATTATCAGTATCCCAATCGCCATCCACATAAGCTTCACCGAAACCAACATCACCAAATAACACGCAGCGCTTAAAAAAATAAGGGTTATTAATTACTGCATTCGCAACAATGCCGCCTTCACCATTACCCAAAGTAATTTGCTCACCGCTTGGTAAAGTTAGGTTTAGGGTACCCAAACTCATTTTCGAAAGCATGCTTAAAACTGCCTTCTCATAGAACCCTCTTTTAGCGCTTATGGCTATAGTGCTTGACATACGTATTACAAATATATACGAATTAGATACAAGTTCCTTACAAATTATTTAGGGTATTTATTGAATACTTCCCGCTGTAAATCAGGATGTTCGCCTTTTTTATAATAACGAATCTTCTTCATCCATAACCTCAACGCATTATAGTGGATAAGGGTGATAATTTGGAGAGTTATGAAAGGGAAACGGATGCTGTACCAGAATAAATTCCGGTTATTCAATGGTTTTTTAGTCCCGGTTAATGTGCTGATAAAAAATCGCTCTCCATCCTTATAATCATCAATTCTGATGTTCAATTTTTCTGAAGGAATAGTCAAATTGAAATCAAAATTCGTATCGTGTTCAATAAATGGAGAAACATAAAAATATTTTGTAGTATTTAAATGAAAATTATCTCCGCTTAATTGTTCTTTCCCCATAAAAAAGGGTTTCATCTCACGGAAAGTATTACTAACCTCAGCAATACAACAAACGGGGGCATTCTGTTCATCAAAACAATAATAAAAAGAAACGGGATTAAAATTATAACCCAAAACATTTAAATTGGTGAGGAGCATTATTCTTGAAGCGTTAATAACTCCATTTTGCTTCAAATACTCTTGAATATGTTGCTTGGTACTTTTTGTTCTATCAGGATTATCAATTGGCAATTGTAAATGTTCTTTATCCTTGAAACTGAAGAAATTGAATTTATTATGACTTAAGAGAAATAATTTTTTCTTCAATAATTCCAACTCATCCAAATCAATATAAAACATAAAGACATTATAATGAAAGGCATGCTTTTTTGGAGCGAGCCTGTTGTGCATTACTTTGGCTTTATATAGAGAGGAGTTCATTCTTATTTATTTTGGGTCTCGCAAAGACGCGGAGGCGCAGAGGTCGACTGCACTTTTGTATGCATCTTCGTGAAAGCCGTACTTAAAATAACTTCCGCAATAATAAAGCGGGCCTGATTCGTTTAATTTATGTAATTCATTCTGTGCTTGCATAGAGGCCACATCAAATAAAGGATGCTCGTAATCTATTTCTCTTATGATTTTATTTTTAGCAACCGTTCCTTCTAAAGCATTTATTGAAACAAAATAATTTTTCTTTTTAGAAACACCTTGTAAACTATTCATCCAATAAATAGTGGTGGGAATTAATTTTCCATTTCTTTCTTCTATTCTATAATTCCAACTACTCCAAGTTGCTTTTGTTTTTGGCATGATGGATTCATCGGTATGAACAGTAGCGATATTTTTTTCGTATTTGAATTGCGATAACAATCGTTTTTCATCTTCGGTTGGATTCTCTAACATCTTCAACGTTTCATCGGCATGAGAAGCAAAAATCACCTTATCAAATTCCTGAGATTTACCATCTTTTGTGTTGACGATTGCTTTATTGCCTTCTCGTTTTACTTTTATAACTCCGTTACTAATTTGAATTTTGTCTTTAAATGGTGCAATCAGTAATTTTTTGTAAGATTCACTTCCGTTTTCTAAAGTGTACCATTGATGTTGGGTATCTAATCCTAAAAACCCGTGGTTCTTAAAGAAACGAATCAAGGTTACAACAGGAAAATCCAGCATCTTCTCCATTGGCGTACTCCAAACCGCTGAGCTCATCGGAATTAAATATTTCCACAACATATCCTCTCCAAAACCAAATTCCTTAATGTATTTTCCTAATGAATCATCCTGATACTTCGGATTGTCCATTATCTCCACACTAATTTTATTAAAGCGTGAAATTTGCATCAACATTTTAATATACTTGATATTGAAAATATTTTTACGCTGCGCAAACAAACCATTTATACCCGAACCACAATATTCTAAACCAGTTGGCCTATGCTGCACACTAAACGACATATCTGTTTTTTTTATTGGGGCTTTTATCTCATCAAATAATTTACAAAGATTCGGATAGGTCTCGAAATTAAAAACCATGAAACCGGTATCCATATAAACGGGCTGACCATCTTCATCAACTGAAACAGTATTGGTGTGTCCACCGATATAATTATCTTTTTCAAAAATAGTAAGGTCATACTTTTTCTGAAGATGATGGGCGCAACCCATTCCTGCTATACCGGTTCCAATTATGGCTAACTTTTCCATTAGATCATTTTTAATATAGAACGCTGATAACGCAGATTTTTATGATTAACACTGTAATCATATTTTATCATACAGATCAGCGTCATCTGCGTTCCATTTTTCAAGACCATTATTTCTTTGTAAATAAATAATGTACAACCATCCACTCTTCTCCTTTATTGTATCCCCACAATTCAGCGCAGGCCATGTAGAAGATACGCCAATATACCCACCACTTTGTTGCGTTTTCTTTTCCGTAGGTTTTTTCGAATAAAGGAATTATGTCAGCTTTGTGCTTATCCATGTTTTGTAACCAGGCTTCTGAGGTTTTACTGTAATGGGTTCCGTTAACCAACCATTGATTTACAATTTTCAAATCATCATTAAAATATGAGAACAAATCATTACTCGGCATTATTCCACCTGTAAAGAAATATTTACTCATCCAATCTGTATCATCTTTCACTTCAAATTTGTAAGCGTAAGTTTTATGAGTGAAGACGTGAACGAACATTTTCCCTTCATCTTTTAATAATGAAGAAATTTTATTGAACAATAATTTATAATTCCGCAAATGCTCGAACATCTCAACAGAAACAACCCTGTCAAATTTTTTATCGATGTTGAAATTATTGATATCGATTGTTAAAACAGTAAGATTATTAATTCCTCTTAATCTAGCCTGTTCATCGATATAAATTTTCTGTGTTCTTGAATTAGATAATACCGTGAAATTACTTTTTGGGAATTTGGCTGACATAAACAACGACAAAGAACCCCATCCGCACCCTAACTCCAAGACTTCTTGTCCGTTTTGCAATTCAGCACGCTCACAAGTTATGTCGAGCATGTCTCTTTCAGAAGTATTAATATCGGTTACGCCTTCCTTCCAAAAGCCACTGCTGTATTTTAAATGTTTTCCTAAACAATATTGATAGAATTGAGTTGGTACCTCGTAATGTTGTTCGTTGGCAGCTTTGGTTTCAATTGCAATTGGAGAATTTTTCAATTCCTCCACCAATTTCAATAAATGTTTTTTCTGAGCTTCAGGATTTTCCTTTTTCTCATCCTTTAAACGTTGTTTTAATAAACGACGAATACCAATGCGAATTAAGAAATCGGGAATTTTATTCTTTTCTAATAGACTATCTAAAAACATAATTACTTTTTCTTGAACCAAGGCATAAATGAACTTGTGGTACGTTGGTATTCTTTATACAATTCACCTTTACTGCGAACTGCTTGTTCTTCCGTCATAGGAATACCGGTCACTTTAAAAATTAAATACCCAATAGATAAAGGGCAAATAATCGAAATCCATCCATACGGACTAGGCAAAGCGAAAATTAAAACAGAAACCCAGATCATAAATTGAAAAAAGTAATTAGGGTGACGGGAATAATTCCATAAACCACTTTCACAAACTTTGCCTTTGTTATTGGGGTCTTTTTTAAATTGTTTTAATTGCCAATCTGATAAACCTTCTCCGATTATACTTAACAGCCACATACCAGCTCCTATATATTCGATGATGTTTATTTGAGGTTCAGGATTTAAAGCAATAATAAAAAATGGAATCGCTAACATCACGTTACTGAAAGCTTGCATCTGAAAAAAGAAAAAGAATTTAGTTTCGTTCCACTCTAATCGTAATTGTTTGTAACGCCCCTCTTCTTCCTTTAAATGCGAGCCAACGCGAATGGTTAAATAATATCCTAAACGCAAACTCCACAAAGATGCCAAAGCACAAACTAAATTCTTACGGAGCTCAAAGCCATCAGCTAAAAACCAAATAATAGTGGCGATTACTAAAAAATTATAAGCCCAAAAAATATCGACAATGCCGTTGTTTTTAATAGCTCGTCCCCACAGGTAAATAATTACCATAATAAAAGCAACGACTGCCCACGAAATAAGAGGAATAGATAAATAGTTTGACATTGTTATAATTTATATTTTATACGAATCACACCAATGTTAAACGGGAATGATTACGCTTTGTTTAGTTTAATAATATGAAGCCAATCCAATACTTTAATAACCAAAAAGCTTGGATCTAACTCAAATTTCTTTTGCGCAAAATTTACATCTAATGGTTTTTTGTGATGATTGTTTTGAAACAATTCTCCCAACATTAAAAAATCAATAGGCAAAGAGTTTTTGCTATGATCATGATTATCATAATTAGTGTAGCCGTATTTATGTCCGCACCAGTTTACGATAGCACCATGTACAGGCCCCATAAAAAAATGGATTGGTAATAATAAGAACATCCACCAAGCAGTAGCGAACTTTATATAGAATAAGATATAGAGTGCCACAAATAATAAACGTACTACCCACATATCACTAAATTTATCCATCCATTTCCATTCCGGGTAACCGCCTCTGAATCTCTCTTCAGGTTCTTTACCGAATTTAGCATAATTCAAATAAATATCCTTAGTATGCATAGTCATTTGCCAGATATCCTTAAAGAACATGGGTGAATGTGGATCTTTTTCAGTATCGCTGTATTCGTGATGCATACGGTGAAGGATTGCATAGGCACGTGGATTTAAAAAAGAAGAGCCTTGCGTTAAAAAAGTAAAGAAGTAGAAAAAGCGTTCCCAAAATTTATTCATGGTAAACATTTTATGGGCACCATATCGGTGTAAAAAAAAGGTTTGACCAAATAAAGAAAGGAACCAATGGGCTAGAAAAAAGATTAAAATGTACATATTAATAAGTGCAAAAATTAGTAAGCCATAAAGATAGACGATTATAAAGGAATACCTTACAGCCTTAACCTATGTTATGATAACTTTCATAAAAAGAAAAGCCCCCGCTAACAACGGAGGCTTCACACAAACACGTACTAAAATAACCACTAAGAGTACTAACTGACTGAATTAAAGGTAGTCCAAAAAGCGGGGTAATCCGTGGCTATTTAGCCTGATAAGCAAGCTATTGAGCCAAATTGGCTATCCACCGAGTGATTGAAATCAAAAGACCGAGTTTTGAACAAAATTAAAATTGCTACAATTTGTAGCAACGTGTTGCTACGTTCTCATATACCTTTGTTGAAGAAATAAGGGTAAAAAAGTTTATAAATCACTTAAAAATGCCTCGAATTTCAGATTGTAAAAATTGTAATTTAATAAATGTAGTATAAACTCAAAAACAACAAAAATCATGGCACGTAAATCGGACGAAGTTCTAGAAATGAACGAAACAAAAGAAATGAAAAAAGACAAAGCGGTAAATACCGAAAAACTAAAAGCCTTACAACTTACTTTAGATAAGTTAGAGAAAACTTACGGAAAAGGCGCCGTAATGAAATTAGGTGATGGTACTATTGAACCTTTAGAAGCTATTTCAACAGGCTCTTTAGGGTTGGACATTGCTTTAGGCATTGGTGGTTTACCAAAAGGACGGGTTGTAGAAATCTACGGACCTGAATCATCAGGTAAAACAACTTTAGCTATTCACGCAATCGCTAACGTTCAAAAAAGCGGAGGTATTGCAGCTATTATAGATGCAGAACATGCGTTTGATCGTTTTTATGCAGAGAAATTAGGTGTAGATACAAAGAGCTTATTAATATCTCAACCCGATAATGGTGAGCAAGCTTTAGAAATTGCAGATAATTTAATTCGTTCGGGTGCGGTTGACTTAGTGGTTATCGATTCAGTAGCAGCATTAACACCAAAAGCAGAAATTGAAGGTGAAATGGGTGATAGCCGCATGGGTTTACAAGCTCGTTTAATGAGTCAGGCTTTACGTAAGTTAACCGGTACCATTAGTAAAACAGGATGTTGTTGCATTTTCATTAACCAATTACGCGAAAAAATCGGTATCATGTTCGGAAATCCTGAAACTACTACCGGTGGTAACGCTTTGAAATTTTACGCTTCGGTACGTTTAGATATCCGTAGAATTAGTCAGCTGAAAGAAGGCGATGTTGTACAAGGAAATCGTGTTCGCGTAAAAGTGGTTAAGAATAAAGTAGCGCCACCTTTCCGTATGGCTGAATTCGATATCATTTTTGGAGAAGGAATTAGTAAAGTTGGTGAAGTAATTGATATTGGTGTTGAAAAAGGAATTATTAAAAAGAGCGGTTCGTGGTTTAGTTATAACGAAACTAAATTAGGACAAGGGCGCGATGCTGTGAAAAATATTTTTGCAGAAAATCCGGACTTAGCTCAGGAAATAGAAAATAAAATTGTTGCGGCTTTAACAACTATTGCTGCTGCTGAAGAATAAGAGTAAATAAGTTTAGTTTATCCACTGTATCTGCTTGGATGTTGAAAGTAGAGAAGAAAGCAGAGAAAGTGGAGTTTTGTGTAGCCCTGCCATGGGCTATTGTAATCGGGTTTTTGTTTACTCTCTTAACCACTCATCTGAAATACGGTGAGTGGTTTTTTTACCAATCATTTTTTACGGGACATTTAAATACGCGGGTTAATCTTTAATTATTAACTGAAATATTTATTTTATGAAAATTAAAACCTTTCAAGTCCGTCTTGGTGACCAGCTTCATCAAGATGAACAAACTCTCAATCAATTTATGGAAACCGTAACCATTAAAAAAACAGCAACTGAATTTGTAACCGACAAGATTAACTATTGGTCAATCATAGTTTATTATGAAGACAGTAAACCTAAATATGATTCGATAATGAATGTACAAAGTGATAAAATTACTTTTCCGGCAGATACACCTTTAACGCAAGAGGAAAGCTCAGTTTATAATTATCTTAAGAAATGGAGAACGGATATGTCTGTTAAAACCAGTCTTCCCGGATATGTAATTTGCCATAATTCAGAATTAGTGACGATAACCAAGATAAAACCAAAGAGTCTGGAAGAATTAGCGAAAATAAAAGGATTCAGTAGTAGAAAAATAATGAAATACGGTGATGATATTTTGGCGTTGTTGAATTCAGTATAGCATATGATGTATATAAATAAAGCGGATTTTCACTTGGAGTATATACAAAAAGTATATACCTTTGTAAAAACATACGCCATGAAGACTTTATCCTTAAAGCTAGACGAAAAAATATTTAAAGAAGCAGAAGACATTACAGCAAAACTAAATTTGGCACGAAACCGATACATAAACGAAGCTGTAAATCTTTACAATCTTTTTAATAAAAGAAGATTAATAAAGAAACAACTTCTAAAAGAATCTAAGCTCACTCGTAAAGATTCAATGGAAGTTCTTGCCGAATTTGAAAAATTCATGGATGAAAATTGAACAGTTCGATATTTGGTTAGCTAATCTGAATCCCTCAAAAGGAACAGAACCTGGCAAGACTCGCCCGGTTGTTATCATTCAAACCAATTTATTGAATGAATTTCATCCTTCTACTATTGTTTGTCCAATAACAACTAAGATTAATCCAGAAATAGAACTATTGAGAGTACATTTAAAAAAAACTCAATTACATAAACCGAGTGACATCTTAGTTGAACAAATCCGCGCAATTGATAATAGGAGATTAATAAAAAGACTGGGGCATTTAACAAAAGACCAATCAGAAAAATTAAAATCTAATTTGAAAATTATTCTGGATTTGTAATTTAATTAGTTAACACGTATTTATTTCGCTTTGGCGAACTGCATTATAATCTTTACCTTGCCTCTATGAGATTTCTGATCACTTTACTCTTTTGTGTTATTTTTTCTTCCGTTTCATTCTCTCAGGAAACTGAAGCAATAGATTCACTAATCGTGAAACCAAATGTCCAGGCTTATTTAGAACATGTGCCTAACGACACAACAGATGGTTATTTTAAATTTCGTGATAGTGTTGTAGCGCCAATAAAAGGACTAAGGATTAAATTGACATCAAAACCTGCCATGGGTTCGGTATTGGAGATATTTAATCCCTATGAAGTTCCTTTTACTTACAAAGCTTTCATTTATAATTTCAAAAAGAAAAAGTATGTGGAGGCGGCCGTTTATCCCGTTCAACCAAAAATGGGTGTTCGTGAAATGTGGGATTTTCCTATCGAACAGATTTTAATAAAACAATTTAAATTGGAAGTGGAGAAATAGCGCTTTCCTGCCCATTTTTACCGCGATGGTTAAACCTTGTTTCGTTTTCAAATAAATTTTAGTAGTTTTAAAACAATTAATGAAAACTACCTTTTATAGCCTGCTCTTTATTTTCGCTTTCTCCTTTGCAAATGCACAAGTGGCGGGAAGATGTAAAACGGAAATAGATAAAGACTCGAAACGCGAATATTATACTATTGCCGACATTAACGGTAGCGCTCCTTTCGGTTTTAGTATTGGAGAGTTTATGCAAGCTAATTTCAGACTACCTCAAAAAACTTACAAGAAAAAAGATAAAATATCTTTCGCTTGGCTTATTGAGCCTACCGGTGCTTTAACATTTTTAAAAATGAATTCCCTTAAGGATGATAAAGAAATAGAAGATGAAGTCAAACGCATCATTAGCCTTATGCCCAATTACGCCCCCGCCTATTGCGGTAAAAAGAAGGTTCCATATATAATGGAATTCACAATGGCTATCGATTATCTAAAGAAAAGTCAGCAATAAGTTAATTAGCTTTTTTCATTTCCCCTTCGTAAATTGTTGTAACCAAAACTCTTTATCATGAAAACAATCATCATGACTCTGGCAATTTTAGTAAGCACTTTTGTAAAAAGTCAATCGTTTGAAATAAATGGTGCTAGGGATACTATTAACATGATTGATGCGAATGCAAAAAAACAAGGCAAATGGATTATTAAAGGCAGAAATAAACCCGGCACTTGCTACGCTACTCAACAAACCATTGAGGAAGGTATGTATAAAGACAATAAGCGTGTTGGTATTTGGATGGAATACTATTGCAATAGCAACAAGAAATCAAAAATGAATTATGTGAACGGCAGACCCACAGGAGAGGTAATATTTTATTATGAAAATGGCCGAGTGCGCGAAGAAGGAACTTGGACTAATAATCGCTGGGTAGGAAAATATGTTTACGTTAACGAAACGGGCGACATCACTGAATTTGTTTTTGATGATAAAGGAAAAGAAGTTTCCAAAAAAATAACGCCCGCTAAAAAAGCTGTACCTTCAACTAAAAAATAACATGCTTGCCCCTAATTTCACACCCTTCCCTACGCTTACTACTAATCGTTTAGTATTGCGACAAATTACAGCGGAAGATGCGCCGGAATTATTTATTCAGCGTACCGACGAGCGCGTGATGAAATAC
>JAGNIU010000004.1 GCA_018000995.1 Bacteroidia bacterium | reverse complement strand
ACATCGTCGTAAGTGAGCCCTTCAGGGACAAACTTTTGAGCTAAATAAGATGTGGCCATAGGAGTGAATTTTAAGATTATAAAATTCATGCAAATATAGTTAAAAAAACCGTGATGTCAAGTTTAGCTCAAGGTCGGATATTTAATTAAATGTTATCTTTGGCGGACAAATTACAGAACATGTTACGTAGTATAGCTTTAGCTTCGGTTTTAATGATTTTTCTGGTTTCCTGTGCGGGAGATAAGAAGGAAACTGATGGTATTTCTACCAATGATGTGAATAATACAGCTTCCGCTGATGGTAGTGAAAAGGGGAATTTACCGGATATTAAGTTTGAGGAAGAGGAACACGATTTTGGGCGCATTACCCAGGGCGAAAAAGTATCGTTTGCCTTTAAATTTAAGAATACAGGCAATAGTAATTTAATTATTACGTCTGCTGCCGGCAGTTGCGGTTGTACCGTGCCGGAGTGGCCAAAAGAACCTATTTTACCGGGTAAAGAAGGGAAAGTAAATGTTATTTTTAGCAGCGAAGGCAAAAGTGGACTACAAGAAAAAAGCATAAACATTGTTACCAATTGCGAGCCTAGCACTCGTACAGTAAAAATAAAAACAGAAATTATTGTTCCTGAAACGCTCGAAGAAAACTAATCAAATAAATCATAATTCATAAATCATCAATAATAAATCAACAACATGTTACAACAATTCATTTTAATGGCACCTCAGGCATCAGGCGGAAATCCGCTAATGCAAATTTTACCTCTTGTATTAATCGTAGTGGTATTTTATTTCTTTATGATCCGTCCACAGGTTAAGAAAGCAAAAGAACAAAAAAAATACATTGAGGCTTTAAAAAAAGGCGATAAAATTTTAACCATTGGCGGTATCTACGGTAAAATTGTAGAAATACGTGATGACGCAACTATTATTATGGAAGTAGAAGACGGTACGAAAATGAAAATTTCGAAAAATGCTGTATCGCAAGATGCTACTGCTACTTTAAATCAAACTCCATAAATCTTTAGCATTTGGCAAAACAAGAAGGAAATAGCATTAAACAAAAATTAATGCGCGGTAAATTATCGGCCTTCTTGATTTGTCTTGCTATTTCAGGTTTTCTGTGGCTCAGCCATTCTTTAAACCGTTCGTATTTTTATTCCTTAAACATTCCTGTAAAGTTTGTTAACCTTCCGGCTAATAAAACTTTATTGTCTGATTTACCAAATCAATTACGTTTTGATATTAAAACCAGCGGACTAAAACTGTTTTTTGTTTTATTGAACAAGCCGTTTAATCCTATCACAATTGATTTTAATAGTTTAAAAGGCGACAACAAGTCACAAACTTATGCAATAAGCTCAGGGAATATTAATATTACATCTTCTACCAGATTAGATGTGGATATTAAAAAAATCAGTCCCGATACTTTGTTTTTCGCCGCTAAAAAAGGATTAAATAAAAATGTGCCTATACGTCCGGTTATTTATGCTAATGCAGACAGAGGTTTTATTCTTTCAAAAGCCATTATCAATCCTGCTTATATTACCATTAATGGTGATAGTGCTTCGTTGAGGAGTATCGATAGTATTTCAACTGTTCCTTTATATTTAAATCAGTTAAGCGTGAATTACAACGGTAAATTAAATTTAGTTCGCCCTTCTGAAAATGTGTATTTAAATTTAAATGAAGTCAGTGTAAGCATCAGCGCAGATAAACTATTGGAAAAGGAAATTGATGTTGAAGTGGTGGCGTTGAATTGTCCTGCTAATATGGTTCCAAAATTATTTCCTTCTAAAGTAAAAATAAAATTCTCTAGTGCTAAAAATGATTTTAATGATATTACGGAGAAAGATTTTAAAGCCGTAGTGAATTTAGGAAAACAAAAGAAGGGAATAAATAAACTACCGGTTGAATTAAGTATTTTACCAACCGAAGCTCATGTTTTATCAATAGAGCCTTCTGATATCGAATTTTTATTATTCAAAGCAAAATAATGGTTGTAGGATTAACAGGTGGCATTGGAAGTGGAAAATCGACAGTCGCAAAACTGTTTGAGGTTCTTGGCGTGCCTGTTTACAATTCTGATATCCGTGCTAAAGAAATGTATTACAAACCTGAAGTTAAAGAGCAGGTGGTACGTTTATTAGGAAGCAATGCCTATGATGAGAATGGAAAATTGAATCCGCCTCACATTTCTTCAATCATATTCCGCGATTCACAGATTTTACATAAAGTAAATGCGATTATTCATCCTGCGGTGGAGAATGATTTTAAGGAATTTGTTCAGCAGCATTCTAAAAGCAAACTGATTTTAAAAGAAAGTGCTTTAATTTTTGAAGCAGGCATTTACAAAAAGCTCGATAAAACTATTTTAGTCACTTCTCCTCTCGAATTACGTATTGCAAGAGTTCAGTCAAGAGATGGAATTACGCGTGATGAGGTTATCAAACGCATCAATCATCAATTACCGGATGAAGAAAAAGGACCCATCAGCGATTTCATTATCAATAATGATGAAAAAACAGGATTAATCCCACAAGTATTAGAAGTGTTCGAGAAACTGAAGCATGTTTAGGAAAGACTATATCATGAGGCAGTATGAGGAATTCGGGAAGTTCCTGGCCATTGTTTTGGGATATAAGGCTGATTCAAAGTTCATTGAGATGGAAGAGTTGATTAATACATCCGCTTTCAAATACACCAATATTGAAGTTGAAATTGCAGAAAAACTTCCAAATAAAGACTTCATTCAATTGCTTACCGAAAACTACGAATTAAAAGAAGCTAACTTAAAAATGTTGGGCGATTTACTTTATGAAAAAGGAATAGGATATAGCAAACAATTGAAGGAGAAGGAAGCGGAAAATGCTTTTCAAAAAACACTTCTCATTTTCGAATTCATAAAAGAAAATTCTTTGGAAAGCGATTTTTCGCTTGATATGCACTTTAAAATGAATTCACTTAAGCAAATGCTTAATAAATAAAATTCACTTCTTTTAAATCGAAGGTTTTCAGAGTACCATCTTTTAATTTCAAAACCAACAAACCGGTTTCGTTAACGCCTTGAACACTTGCTTTAAAACGAGTTCCGTTTTGCTCAAAATCAGCTTCCGTATTTATTCCAAATAATAATTCCTGATAAGCTTCATCAATCAGTTTAAATTCCGATTTCTTTAACCGTAAAAACCATTTTTCGAAGTGGGTAAATAAACTTTCCATTACGTTTTCTATCACATAATCTTTACCATTCAGTAAATTTAATGAGGTCGCTGTGTTAAGCGCACCAAAATCGTTCTGATTCACATTTAAACCTATGCCAATTACACTCCAATGCAAGGCATCATTCAAAATGCTGTTTTCAATCAATACTCCCGCAATTTTTTTCTTGTTCACCAGTATGTCATTTGGCCACTTTATTTTAATGTCAAATTGACTATCATTTAAAATCTCAGTCAATACGTCATACAGTGCTAAAGCAGTTATTTTACTCAAATAAAATACGTTTTTTGAGTTTAAAAATGTTGGTTTTAAAATGAGCGAAAACGTTGCATTCCGCTCTGGCTCTGCTATCCAGGTGTTACCTCTTTGTCCTTTACCTTGTGTTTGTTTGTGGGTATAAACAACTGTGCCCTCAATAACGTTAACGTTCTTTAACAGCTCTATGGCATAAGAATTGGTGCTATATGTTTCAGGTAAAAAAACTTTGTTTTGCCCTATAAATAGTGTTGCCATTAAGCCAAAAAGGTTAATTTTGTTGTTTAGTGCAAACTTATAGAAAGTAAGCAGAAAAAGCTAAGTATTATATCCTTTATGGCTAAGAAAATAGTAAAAAAGACAGTGAAGAAAGCGGCTAAGAAAACCGCCTCGAAAACAGATAAGAAGAAACCAGCTAAAAAGGTGGTTTCAAAAGCAGCAGCTTTAAAAGCGCTTAAACCTGAAAAGAAAGCTCCAAAAAAGAAAAGAACTTCTTCTCTAGCTACCGGCGGTAAAAAACGTCCGGCTAAAAAAGCAGTGGTTAAGAAAAAGAGCGGACTCTTAAAAGATAAAGAAACCAAACAAGCTAACGCGATTGCGAATACCGAAAAGAAAAAATCGGCACGCGCGCTAAGTAAGAGTGGTAAAACAAAAACTTCCCGTCCGGTTAAAACCGTTAGCGATAAACAAACTACTGATTTAGTAGATGCAATTATTGATGGTATGGAAGAGAAGAAAGCAAAAAACATTACCATCATTAATTTAACCAGCATCGAAAATAGTGTTGCTGATTTTTTTGTGATTTGTGATGCAGATAGCAAAACTCATGTTGAGGCTATTGCTGATTCGGTTGACGAGATTGTTCAAAAAACAACAAACGAAAGACCATTCCACGCTGAAGGATTTGAAAATGCAGAATGGATTTTAATGGATTATATAAATGTTGTGGTACATGTGTTCCAAAAAGAAATACGTGATTACTATAACTTAGAGGCCTTATGGGCAGATGCAGAAATTACGCTGGCTTAAACGCGTTTAATACTTGAAACAACACACATGAGTGAAGATCCTAAAAATACTGAGACTCCGAATATAAAAAACGAGAACTCGCAACAAAACCAAGACGATGAGCGTAAAAAGCAATTCGAGAAGATGAAAGAAAAATTCTCGAAACAATCTCCTCTTGGTGGTGGTGGCGGTGGTAAAAATGCCGGCAATAACTTTTACTGGATTTACGGTTTAGTAATTGTTGGATTATTATTTGTTACGTTTTTCGGAACTAATTTTTCATCCCGCATGATTGAAATCAGCCAAGTTGATTTCGAACAAAAAATGTTAGCGCATGGTGATGTAGCCGGTGTTGATATCGTGAACGAAAAGGAAGCGAGGATTTATATTAATCCCGATAGTCTTGCGTTACTTGATCAATATAAAGATAAAAAAACCGGACTTGCTTTTTTTCCTGATAAAAAATTTAAAGGACCACATTTTAGATTAACTATTTCTTCGGTAGATGATTTTCTTCGCCGTATCGAGAAAGTTCAGGATGATGCAGGCATTTCAAAAGATAAACGTGTTTACCCGCATTCAGTTGATGAAACCAATTGGGGTAGCGAATTAACTTGGATTGCACCAATCCTAATTATGGTAGTGTTATGGATGTTCATGATGCGCCGTATGAGTGGTGGCGCAGGTGGTGGTCCCGGACAAATATTCAACATCGGAAAATCAAAAGCAGTTTTATTTGATAAAGACACCAATGTAAATATCACTTTTGATGATGTTGCCGGATTAGACGGAGCAAAAATTGAAATTAAAGAAATTGTAGATTTTTTAAAGAATCCAAAAAAATATACCGACTTAGGAGCCAAAATTCCTAAAGGTGCATTATTAGTTGGCCCTCCGGGTACTGGTAAAACATTATTAGCGAAAGCTGTTGCCGGTGAAGCAAAAGTGCCTTTCTTCTCTTTATCAGGTTCTGATTTTGTGGAGATGTTTGTTGGAGTAGGTGCAAGTCGCGTACGTGATTTGTTCCGCAACGCAAAAGAAAAAGCGCCTTGTATTATTTTCATTGATGAGATTGATGCTATCGGTCGCGCCCGTGGAAAAAATGTTTCAGCAGGCGGAAATGATGAGCGCGAGAATACATTAAACCAACTCTTAACAGAGATGGATGGTTTCGGTACTAATAGTGGTGTTATTATTTTAGCTGCCACAAACCGTGCTGATATTTTAGATAGAGCTTTAATGCGTGCCGGTCGTTTCGACAGACAAATTTATGTTGATATGCCGGACGTGAACGAACGTAAAGAAATTTTCAAAGTTCACTTAAAACATATTAAAATTGATGACAGTGTTGATGTAGATTTCTTATCACGTCAAACTCCCGGATTCAGTGGTGCTGATATTGCTAATATTTGTAACGAAGCTGCTTTAATTGCTGCACGTGCTAATAAGAAGCAAGTGACTAAACAAGATTTCTTAGATGCTGTAGATAGAATTATCGCAGGTCTTGAAAAGAAAAATAAAATCATCACCCCACACGAGAAAAAAACAATCGCTTACCACGAAGCTGGTCACGCTACTGTAAGTTGGATGTTAGAATATGCTTCTCCGTTAGTAAAAGTGACTATTGTGCCGCGTGGACGTTCATTAGGTGCTGCATGGTATTTACCTGAAGAAAGACAAATAACAACTGCAGAACAAATCATGGACGAAATGTGCGCAGCTTTAGGCGGACGTGTTGCGGAAGAAATTACTTTCGGTAAAGTAAGTACTGGTGCGTTAAGTGATTTAGAAAAAATTACGAAACAGGCTTATGCAAGTATTGTGTATTACGGATTGAACGATAAAGTTGGTAACGTAAGTTATTACGATAGCAGCGGACAATCAGAATATAGTTTTGGTAAGCCTTATAGCGAAGCAACTGCTAAAACAATTGATGAAGAGGTAAAGAAGATGATTGATATTGCTTATGCAAGAACAAAACAAATCTTAACTCTCAACAAAGAAAAACTAGCAACTCTTGCTAATAAATTATTAGAGAAAGAAGTTATTTTTAAAGAAGACTTAGAAGAAATTTTCGGTAAACGTCCTTTTGATAAATCAGAAGAAGTTGTTGAAATTAAATCTTCAGCAGATATTGGAAATAATAATGACACTAATATTACTCCGGTAGTTTAAGTTTAATTTGTACTCATAAAAAAAAGCCCTGAAGAATTTCTTCAGGGCTTTTTTTATTTTAAGTTGTTTTCTTTTCCAAGTAGTGTTATACATTACAAATGATTGATTTTTTTTAAAACCATTTAGTAAATATTTGAGTTAAATAATTGTGATGATTTTCGCGAAAGCAAGTTATTACTTATTGAGCTTAGTCTACAAATGAGCGAAACTTTAACCTTTCTATTTCTTTGTCACTAGCTTTGAATAAGATTAAATTGCTTAATAAATACTAGATAATGAAAACATCCCTAATAAAAATACTTTTATTTCTTTGTTTAATAAATCTACCTAGTATATCAAAATCTCATTCAGTTCAGGTTGCTTATTGTGTTGATTGTTTTGGTAATTTAAGAATTTTCATTGAGCATTGGCATGCCAATGCAGCCGCTAATACAACTAGTATGACTATTACTTTAGTTGTAGGAACTTTAACCACAACACAAACACAGTCGCCGATAGCAAATATTCAAAATGTAACATTAGCAAACCTACCGGGTTGTTCAACACCACCTATTTCTGTTGCAGGTTGCACTGGACAAATGAACACCTATAACGACTGGGTCTATTTTGATTATACAGGTTTGCCAACCAGTGTTCCTATTCAGTTTACAATTATTAGTGGAAGTAATGTTTTTACTCAAGACGGTTGTAACATGTATCCGTTAACAGTTAGCTTCACAATTCCTCCAGCTACAACAAGTATGACGCCCATAAGTTTATGTATGGGACAATTAACGCCTCCCATTCTTGTTCCGACAGGGGTGACCTGGACCAACACAAATCCCGGAATTGGTTTGCCTGCAAGTGGTACAGGTTCAATCGCTCCATTTATTGCTATGGGTCCTGCTTCAGGAGTAATTACATATTCAAATGGATGCGGTGTTCAGAGTACAACAATTACAACAGTACCGGGTCTTACATTAACACCAAGTAATAATTCACCTTTTTGTGCAGGTAACACTTTAAACTTAACCACTACTGCCGCCTCATCATATACATGGATAGGTCCAAATTCTTTTACTTCCAATCTTCAAAACCCAACTATAACCGGTGCATCATCACTGGCAACCGGAGCTTATACGGTTATAGGCATGAGTGCTACGGGTTGTACAGCAAGTGCTGTTACGAATGTTACTGTGAATGCTTTACCAGTGCCTATCCCAACAAATACAGGTCCTTATTGTATAGGTTCACCAATGCAACTAAATGGCGGGGCCTTTAGTACCTTTACATGGACAGGTCCCAATTCCTTTAGTTCAAATTTACAAAACCCTACACAGTCAAACACGCAGCCAATTAATGCCGGTGTTTATACTGTAGCGGTAATAGATGCAAATGGCTGCAGCGGTACAGGAACAACAAATGTTATCGTAAACCCATTACCTATTATTGCTGTTACAAATCCTACTAATTGCATTAACTCAACAATTAACCTAACATCAAACGGAGGGACGACGTATTCTTGGTCAGGACCTAATGCATTTACTTCAAATCTTCAGAATCCTACCATACCTTCAGCACAATTAAATATGACTGGAATTTATACAGTTACAGTTACAGATGTAAATAATTGTGTTAACACGCAAACAGCAAGTGTTACAGTATTCGCAATTCCAAGTCCTACCATTACAAGTAATAGTCCGGTATGCTTTGGAACTACTCTAAATTTATTTTCTTCAGGAGGAGTGAATTATTCCTGGAGTGGTCCGGGTTATACCGGCACAACAGTAAATCCTGTTATTCCGAATGTAACTATGGGCGCGGCCGGTGTTTATACATTAATGGCAGGTATTGGAACATGTACTGCAAGTTCAACTCACACTGTTATAATTAATCCGTTACCAACACCAAATATTGTAACTAACAGTCCGGTTTGTATTAATTTCCCTATCAATTTTAACGGTAGTGGCGGCGTAAGTTATTCTTGGAGTGGCCCGGGTTTATCAAGTACATTACAAAATCCAACAATTGCTAATTCATCAATGTCTAATAACGGAAATTACGTGTTAACAGTTACTGATGCTAATGGATGTGTTGATTCAACAAATCAAAATGTTGTAGTTAATCCTCAACCAATAGTTTCCGTTTCGGGTAATACAGTTTGTCAAAACCTAAATGTAAACTTGGGTTCAAGCGGTGGAATCACCTATAACTGGACTGGTCCGGTTGGATTTACATCGTCAAACCAAAACCCAACAATTACGAACACTCAATTAAATAATGCAGGTCAGTATCAAGTTATAATTACAGATGCAAATACTTGTTCTGATACACTTGTAACTACTTTAATAGTTAATCCACTACCTACACCACAAATTGTTACGAATAGTCCAATTTGTATCGACCACCTGTTATCATTAACTGGTTCCGGTGGTGTGTCATATTTATGGAGTGGGCCTAATGGCTTTTTCTCTTCCGTACAAAATCCTACTATCATGGCTAACACCACAGGTTATACCGGTAATTATAACTTAACAGTAACTGATATAAATGGATGTGTAAACTCAACTTCTACGGCTGCAGTAGTACATCCAATACCTAATGTTTCAATCACATCAACCAAAGATTTCGGTTGTCCGCCTTTCTGTTCTGATTTTTCATTCTCAAGTTCAGCCCCTATTCAAAGTTATAATTGGTCGTTAGGGAATGGTGCTACAGGAAATACTTCAAGTGCACAAGGATGTTATAATTCAACAGGTATTTATACAGTGAATGCCCAAGTAACCAGTATTTATGGCTGTACAAATTCAACCACACATACAGTTGAAGTTTATCCGGTGCCTGTAGCAGATTTTAATCACGCACCAATAAAACCAATTATTAATATTGATGGCGAAGTAACATTTACCGACGCATCTTACAATGCTACAATTGCAACATGGAATTGGTATTTTATGAATACCGCTCAATATACTTCAATACAGCAAAATCCAACTTTTATGTATACCGAACCTGGTAATTATGTTGTGGCTTTAGTTGTTAAGAGTGATCATGGTTGCATTGATACTGTTTTACGTCCATTAGTTGTTGGTGAAGATTTTGGAATTTACGTTCCAAATGCATTTACACCGAATGGCGATGGTTATAATGATGTGTTCCATGCAAAAGGATTTGGAATAGTTGATTACGAAATAAATATTTTTGATCGCTGGGGCGAAAAAGTATTTACAACGAAAAAATTTGAGGAGAGCTGGGATGGTACTTTTCAAGGTCGTGGAGATAAAGGTTGTAAAGAAGATACCTACGTTTGGTTAATTAGATGCACTTCTGTATTCGGAAAAGCACACGAATTAAAAGGCCACGTTACGCTTATAAGGTAATTGTTTTAATAAAAAGCCCTTTTAAATATTATCTTTATCAAACCTAATGTTTAGGATTAAAAATGATTAAAGAAGCTTTTATTGGATTCGTTTTGTACTCATCAAGTTGTTTTGGTTATATTGCTAAGCCAGCAGAAGGAATTAAATCAAATAACAGTCTAATTTCATTTACTGAAAACAAAGGTCAGGTATCCGACCAAAATCATAAAGCACGTCCTGATGTTCTGTTTAGTGGCTCCGATGGAAAAATAAATTTTCATATCCGTAATAACGGCGTGAGTTATCAATTAACAAGAATCGATTCTTGGAAGACTCCCAAAAACTCTGAAGTATTAAATAAAGAAATTGCAGATAGTAAGTTACCTGAAAAAATAACTTTATATAGAATTGATTCCTATTGGAAAAACTGTAACACAGATTTAAAAATCAAAACAGATAAGGTAAGTGCGGGTTACACGAATTATTATTTACCTACTTGTCCCACCGGTATTTTGAAAGTTCAATCTTATGATGGTGTTTCTTTAGAAAATTTATATAACGGAATTGATGTTCATTATTATCAAAAAAACGGAATTCTTAAACATGATTATTTAGTAGCGCCTAATACAAATTATAAACTCATTCAAATTGAAATTAAAGGTGCGGACATTAGAATTCAAGCCGATGGAAGTGTAATTTTAAAAACACCCTTAGGTGAAATTCAAGAAGGTGCCCCTTTAGTTTTTCAAAACAACAAACAAATTAATGCTACATGGAAAATTGAGAATAATATTTTAAGCTTTGATATTCCCGATTATGACAGTAACCAACCTCTCATCATCGACCCAATGGTGCGTGTTTGGGGTACATATTATGGTGGGAACTCAACGGATTTTGGACAGTCTTGTGCAACCGATTTTTCCGGAAATGTTTTTCAAAGTGGTTATACTAGTTCTACATCGGGCACATCAATTGCTACAAGCGGCGCCTATCAAACATCTTGGATGGGTATTGAAGATGCTTATGTGGTAAAATTTAATTCAGCAGGCCTTCGTCAATGGGCAACTTATTATGGTACTGTGGTTGATGATCATGCTTACGGTTGCGCAGTTGATAATTCAGGAAACGTTTATATATCCGGTGATACGCAAAGTCCGACTAATATGGCAACCGTTACATCACATCAATCAACTTTTGGCGGAGGTATAACAGATGCTTTTTTGGCTCAATTTAATTCTACGGGCGCGCTTCAATGGGCGACCTATTACGGAGGGAGTGCGGATGATATAGGACAATTATGCAGTACAGATCCTTCAGGAAATATTTATTTAATAGGAAATACTTATAGTACAAATAATATTTCTTCGGTTGGCGCACATCAAACAACTATTGGCGGAACACTAGATGCTTTTTTAGTTAAGTTTAATTCTTTAGGTGTTCGTCAATGGGGAACATACTATGGCGGAGGTGGTGATGATTTCAGCTACAAGGTTTGTACTGATGCTGCTAATAATGCGTACATAAGCGGATACACTGCAAGTACAAGTAGTATCTCAACAATTGGAAGTCATCAACCAATTCATGGTGGAGGTGTTTACGACGCGTTTTTAGTAAAATTTAATTCGTTGGGCCTTCAACAATGGGGAACGTACTATGGAGGTGGTGGACTAGATTACGGACAAGGTTGTACAAGCGATAATTTAGGGAATATATATTTAGCCGGTTATACACAAAGCAATAATGATATCAGTACTCCATTATCTCATCAGGTTGCCTTTGGTGGCGGATCGTTAGATGCTTTTCTTGTTCAGTTTAATGCATCAGGAGTTCGTCAGTGGGGAACTTATTATGGTGGTATCGGAAATGATCGTGGATTTGCAGTTGTAACATCAACCAATTCAAATGTTTATTTATCTGGTATGACTACAACTGGAAGTGGAACAGATATTGCTACAACGGATGCACATCAAATTGCAAATGGTGGTGGCGCAAGTGATGCGTATTTTGCTGAGTTCAATTCTTCCGGTGTAAGAATTTATGGAACTTATTATGGAGAATTAGGTGATGAAATTGGATTTGGTTGTACCATTGATAATTCGAACAAATTATATTTAAGTGGTTATACTTCAAGCATTGTGAATATATCAACATCAAGTTCGCATCAATCTATTTTTGGTGGAGTAGTGGATGGATATTTAGTGCAGTTTCAACCATGTAATCTGCCGCCGGCTCCAACTGATATTACGCCTTCAGTAAATCACACTATTTGTTTAGCCGAAACAGCAACATTAAGTGTAAGTGGGATTGGTAGTATTAATTGGTATTCTTCACCAACTTCAACAGTAAGTTTGGCAAGCGGAACAACTTATATTACACCTACATTAACTACAAGTGGAACCTATAGCTATTATGTTCAGGATTCAACATGCGCAAAAGGTCCTCGAACTTTAATAAGTGTAGTGGTAAGTGTTTGTACAAACGTTTTAACTATGGGACCTTCAACCTCAGGAGTAATCTTATATCCCAATCCAAATCCCGGTGCATTTACAATTGAACTCAACAATGGTTTTCCGAAAACAATTGAAGTTGTAGATGTATTTGGACGCGTGCTAAGAACTGAAGAAACTTCTGATTCGAAAATCAATTTTGAAATTCCCGAATTGTCGAACGGAATTTACTTTCTTAAAATAAAAACCCACGAAAAAACGCAGGTCATTACAATTTCTAAACAGTAATTATTTTATACTTTATAGAGCTGTGTTTTTCGCTTCCTGTGTAGCTTCTTTCTTTTTTCCTATATTAAAAACAATATTGAAAGAAGGACCAAAACTGCTTAATGGAATTGAAATTTTATTTACACGATTAGGAGAACTTGTACCTGTAGGAAATCCATTAGAGGCATCGTTTTTCACAAATAACGTCTCCTTGTCATAAGTGGTCATTTTTGGCAATTGATCCTCTCCATTCAGAGTTGATTTTGTTACAGTAGCTCTAGCCGGAGTAAATTCTTGTACAACTACGTCAAGAATTAATTGAAGTGATACTTTGTCGCTAGCTTTAAAGTTAATTCCTAATCCTGAATAAAAGCCGGCTGAAACGCCACCATAATATTTAGTACTTGATTCAGTTTTACTAGTGATTTGTCCATATGGTGGATTTGGATTGTAACCCGGAAAAGAATTAGAGTAATCAAAAATAACTTTACCTACTGCTATTAATACACCCATTTTAATAATTGGTGAAACTTTCTTCCCCTTATCCAAATATGAAAATCCAAAGTATACTCTTGAAATTCTCGATTTAATCTCTTCCTTATAGGAGTAATTAGAAACTAAATTTTCAGAAGTTGTTGTGTTTTTTTGACCTAATAAATAGGCATACCCGAAATCAATTCCGAAATTATTTTTAAAGCCATAACGAAACCCTAATCCAATTTGATAACCATTTCCAAACGAGAATTTTTTATCCTTAAAAGTTGTTGAAGTAGGAGAAGAGGTAGAATTTCCATACCCACCTGAACCATAGTCGCCCAACATTTTAAATCCGTACTTATTATCAATTTCAAATGACCATTGCGAATAGGTGCTGCTTACAATTGTAAAACAGGTCACCAGTAAGATTATTTTTTTTATCATATAGTAAATATAAACTAATTCCTGAAGGCAGGTGATAAATTGAATAAATTGGACATAAAAAAGCCCGCAACATCGTCGCAGGCTATTTAAAAATATTTGTTTTATTTATCCTATCGGAGGCGGAACATTATTAAATAACGCCGCTAACTCCGGTTGTGTTTCTGCAGATAACCATCCGGCCATTCCCGCTTTCCAAACTTGAGATTGTTTAGTTAATTGTCCTGCCGTTGCCATTGCTTGTAGTTGTTGCAAATTAAACGGACCTGTTTGCTGACCATTTACTGCTACGTGAAACTGAATTACAGGAGGCGGAGTAATAGGAGGAGGTGTGTTATTAGTATTTGGAGTAACAGTATTATTCTGATACATATTACCCATTTGATTAGCCATACCAAAACCCATTCCTGCACCTAAACCAGCGCCCATGATACCACCGCCATTTTGATTCTCTGCGGCTTTCTCCATCGATACACCTGCTTGAAACTGATTAAATGCACCAAGGTTTCCTAAAATACCCATGCTGCTGCGTTTGTCAAGCATTGCTTCAACTTCTGGAGGTAATGAAATATTTTCAATTAAGAATTTAGTTAACTCTAAACCAAGTTCATTAAACTCAGGACGAATTTTTTCGGTGATTAATTTAGAAACTTCATCATAATTGCTCGCTAAATCTAAAACCGGAATTTTACTTTCAGCAATAGCATCCATTCCGCGACTAACAGCTAAATTTCTTAGTTGTTCGTTAACTTCATCAACAGTAAAATCAGGATTTGTAGAAGCAACTTCTTTAAAGAACATTGTTGCATCTTTTATTTTAAACGCATAAGATCCAAAAGCACGAATACGAATTGGTCCAAATTCTGCATCACGTAACATGATAGGGTTTTTTGTGCCCCATTTTTGATTCGTGAATTGTTTGGTATTGAAAAAGAACACATCAGCTTTGAACGGAGAATTAAATCCGTATTTCCAGCCTTTCAATGTGCTCATGATTGGCATATTCTGAGTTTCCAAGGTATACATACCCGGTTGGAAAAGATCTGCCGCTTTTCCCTCATTTAAAAACAAAGCTACCTGACTTTCGCGCACGGTAAGTTTTGCATTCATTTTAATTTCATTCCCCATACGTGGAAATTTCCACATAATGGTATCGCTCGTGTTGTCGGTCCATTCAATTATGTCAATGAATTCGCCTTTAATTTTATCAAATAATCCCATTGTCTTTTGTTTTAATGTATGAGTAAATGTAAAAAATAAAATCATACCTTTTTTGCCACTAAATCACAAAAACACAAAATCCCACTAATTTTTTTGTGTAGATTTAGCCAACTAAACCAGCCTTTTGTGGGATTTAGTGCTTTAGAGCTTTTGTGGCGAACTTACTGGATTGACTAATAAACACATAATCATAATCGGAGGAGGCGCAGCAGGGTTCTTCGCGGCTATTAATGCAGCGGAATTACATCCTGGTATTAAAGTCACCATCCTCGAAAAAAGCAATAAGCTTTTAGCGAAAGTGCGGATTTCAGGAGGAGGAAGATGTAATGTGACTAATCATTGTTTTGACGTGAATGAATTAGTAAAGAATTATCCGCGTGGCTCTAAAGAATTGAAACAGGTTTTCTCAAGATTTAATGTACGTGATACCATTGCTTGGTTCAAGAAACGGGGAGTGGATTTAAAAACAGAACCCGATAACAGAATGTTTCCTGAAAGCAATTCTTCCGAAACCATTATCGATTGCTTTATGTACGAAGCAAAAAAATATGGAATAGAAATTAAAATGAATACAGAAGTTCTTTCAATAACCCGAAATAATAAACCCGAAATACTAAATATTCAAACTACGCAAGGCTCTTTCTCAGCGAATGCCGTAATAATAAGTTCGGGCGGACACAACAGCGCCAAGAACTACAGTTTCATTCAACAAACGGGCCATACCATATCAGAATTAATCCCGAGTCTCTTTACCATAAATTTACCGGGCAACAACATTAAAGAATTAATGGGTTTGAGCGTGCAAAACGCAACAGTTCGAGTTGAGAAAACAAAACACCAATATACGGGTCCCGTTTTAATTACGCATTGGGGATTAAGCGGTCCGGCTGTTTTAAAATTATCGGCTTTTGCAGCGAAAGATTTTTTTGATTTAGATTATAACGCTAATATTTTAATTAATTGGACGGGTGATTTAAATAGTGAGATGGTGAGTTCTGAATTGGCGACATGGATGAAGGAGAAAAGTTTGATAATAAATACTCCGCTTTACGAAATACCAAAGCGGTTATGGGCTTTCTTATTGGATAAATCAGAAATACCTGATAATAAACCCTGGAATGAATTAAGTAAAAAACAAATGAATAAACTCGCTCAGGTTCTCACTAATGATGTTTACAACATGAAAGGCAAAACCACTTTTAAAGAAGAATTTGTAACGAGTGGGGGAGTGAACCTGAAAGAAATTGATTTCAAAACCATGCAAAGCAAACTAATGCCAAATCTTTATTTCTGTGGTGAAGTTTTAGACATCGACGGCATCACCGGCGGTTTCAACTTTCAAAATGCCTGGAGTACATCTTTTGTGGCAGCAGTTGGAATTACGAATAACGATTGACGAAGTACGACTAAATAAACGTTATTAAAAAAACTAACTTGTTATTCCTGAGCCTTAGCAGGGAATCTGCATAAGCGAAACTGTTGTTTTTCTCAGATTCTGGCAATTAAATTAAAATGAGTAATTTTTAATTTCATAGGACCAGGATCATCTTATTGAATTCTTATTGAAAATAAATTTATTTAATCTTAGTTAAAGCCAATCTGTTTATGATGCTTATCATAACACTCACTTCTGCGTTTCAATACCTTTAATATAAAATTAAACCCATAAAGTCATGAAAAATCTTTACTTAACAACTTTAGCATTAGCAAGTGCATTTACAGTAAGTGCACAGGTTACATTAACCAAAGCCGCGAATGAGCCGGTAATTGGCGATATTAATAAGTTAACTTATTATGATTCTGTTTCTGTTGTTCCTAAATCAATCGGAACTAATCAGATTTGGAATTTTTCGGGAATGACTGCCCAAGGTTCCAATACTGTAAATTATGTTAATCCGTCAAGTGTTTCCGGGGCTTCACTTTTTCCAACCACAACGATTGCGGAGAATGAAATAGGTTCTACGAGATATGAATTTTACCGTTCTGCAGGTTCAAATTATGAATTTGTTGGACAACTTGATGCAGTTCAATCTGAAACACTTGTGTTTAGTAACTCGGGGATTTTACGTAGCTACCCGATTTCTTATGGCAGTGTTAGTACAGATGGTTTTGTAGCTCTCCAAACTTCAGGTTCGAATACAATGAGTTTTTCGGGTACAGCAACCATTTCTGCAAACGGAACAGGTACAGTTATATTACCCAATGGAAATGTTCATCCGAACTGCCTTCAAGTGACTGAATCTATAACATTAACTGTTGTATCCGGAACTGTAAATATGACCGGCTATTTTAGAAACGTGTATTATTACGAAACAGGAAGAAAGTTTCCGATTTTCGAATATGACTACGAAGTAATGGGTTCATTAAAATTTACTGCTAGAGCGGATTCAGATGCTCTTTTAGCTGGTGTTAACGAAGTAGCGACTATATCGCCGGCAGCAACAATTTATCCTAACCCAACCAAAAGCGATTTGTTTATTAATTTAAGCGGACAAGAAACACCACAATCATTACAGGTAATGGATATGGCAGGTAGAAATGTGATGGATCAGGAATTCTCTAATTCAATTAATGTTGAATCCTTAGAACAAGGCTTATACATTTTAAAACTGAATTATAAAGAGAAAACAGCTTATCAGCGATTTGTAAAAACAAATTAAGAAATCCCTTTCTTAATAAAGAGCAATGCAAATTAACTTTGTGTTGCTCTTTTTGTTTTAGGACGTTTGAGGACGGCGAGTAGTTTTTGATTGTGATTTTTCTGTTTTATGAAAATTTTAAATGATTTGGGCTTTCAATAGAGTAGGTATAATTTTGTTTTGAAATTGCCCTCAATTGATTTACCGCCGATTCTTTTAGTTTAATTAATCTATTTTCAGGAGACAATCCTTCATTGATTAATATTGAACTATAACTTTCAAGATTTGATAACACTGTTAATTGATGAATGTTGGCCATGTCTCGAATATTCAAACCTTTTTTATCAGCTTCTTTATTGTTTTCTCTCCACTCTTTTGAAGTAATTCCAAATACAGCAACATTTAACATCTCCGCTTCACTCGCATAAATATAAGATTCAATTGTAGAACTGTATTTGGGAATCAGATTTTCCTTAACAGCTTCGGTGTGTATCCTGTAATTAACCTTCGATAAAAATCTTCTGTAATCCCATTCTTTATTTAATGATTTACTTTCTTCATCTTTTAAACGCTGAAATTCTTTTATGAGGTAAAGTTTAAACTCCGGACTTATCCATGTTCCAAACTCAAAAGCAATGTCTTTATGAGCATAAGTTCCGCCGTATCTACCTGCTTTGGCTGTTAGTCCAATGGCCTTAGTTTTAGATACCCATTCTTTTACGCTGATTGTGAAAGAATTAAGTCCTGCTACTTTTTTAATTCCCTCGAATTCGGGGTAATTAAAATTAGGATTGTTTATGGCTTCCCAGATGCCTAAAAATTCAATTGTATTTCTATTTCTCAACCAGTTTTCAATTAGAAAATTACCTTCTTTTGCTTTTAGCATATCGGTAAGACTTATCAAGTCATTATCCCCATCTTGAATTATTGTTATTTCGGTGTTCTTTACTTTTATTTTACTCATTATTTTTTCTTTAATAAGGGTAAAATTACAACGCAATAATAAAAATGATTGCTATGAATTATAGCATTTTATAAATTTATTTTTCTTTGTTGAAGTTTTAGACATCGACGGCATCACCGGCGGTTTTAATTTTCAGAATGCCTGGAGTACAGCTTTTGTGGCGGCGAGAAGTGTTTAGAATGTCTTTTATGATTATTCAATTAAAAAATGTAATTTTACTTAAAACCAACTGATATGAAAAAGTATTATTTATGTTTAGTTTTTATTGAATTTTTTACATTCAACATAATTGCGAATCAAAGTAATCCATTGAACGCATCGCTTGTTAGTTTTACTGAAAATAAAGGTCAAATAAGCGACCAAAATAATAAACCAAGGCCTGATGTATTGTTTAGCGGCACAGATGGAAAAATGGCGTTTCATATACGAAATAACGGTGTGAGTTATCAATTGTATAGAGTAGACTCATATAAGGAAGAACAAAATATAAAGACAGGGATTAGAGATAAAATAATTGACAAAAGTACAATATATCGAATTGATTCTTATTGGGAAAATTGTAATTCAAATTTAGAACAAATAACGGACGACATTTTGCCTGGGTATTTCAATTATTATCGAGAAGTATGCCCAAATGGAATCACAAATGTTAAGTCATTTTCCGGTGTTACCTTAAAGAACCTGTATGCTAATATTGATGTTCATTATTATGATAAGAATGGAGTTTTAAAATGTGATTATCTTGTTAATGCTAATGCAAATTATAAGTTAATAAAAATTAAAATAAAAGGCGCTAAAGTTTCTTTACTAAAAGATGGCAGTTTACAAATAAAAACTGACTTTGGAATCATTAATGAAGAAGCTCCAATTGTTTATCAAAACGGGAAAATTTTAAATTCGAAATGGATTATCAACGATAATGTTTTAAGTTTTGATATAAAGAATTACAATTCTTCTCTTCCTTTGGTAATTGATCCGGCAACACGTGTCTGGTCTACTTATTATGGCGACAATACTATTACTGAATCTTATGGAAGCTGTACCGATGCTTCTTCTAATGTTTATATTTCAGGGTATACAGCAGCTTCGGGAACGGTAATTGCAACTAGTGGAAGTCATCAAAGTACTGCGATGGGGGCAAACGCATTTCTGGCTAAATTTGATCAGAATGGAGTAAGGTTATGGGGTACTTATTACGGGGCTGGTTCTATTGCGAGAGCTTGTGTAACAGATAAATTAAAAAATGTTTATTTGGTGGGATCGTCGAGTACAAGTACATCATCTTTGGTATCTACGCCTGGGAGCCATCAGCCAAATATTTCTGGACCTGGAGGTTCGGATGGGTTTTTGGTGAAATTTGATTCTGCAGGAGTGAGATTATGGGGGACATTTTATGGAGCCAGTGGTTCCGCTGATGTTATCTATTCTGTTGCGACAAATAAATTTGGAGATGTTTTTATTGCTGGTAATGTTACAGGTTCACCTTCGGCAGGAACTGGGATTGCTACTGTAGGGAGTCATCAGCCGAGTTTTGGGACAAATACTGATTGCTTTCTAGCAATGTTTAACAGTTCAGGAGTCAGATACTGGGGAACATATTACGGAGGAAATCTTGCGGATGTTGATGCGTTTTGTTGTGCGGATACTTTGGGCAATGTTTATCTTTCTGGAAGTACAGCATCGTCAACTGGTACGGTAATTGCGACACCAGGAAGTCATAAATCTACTTTTGGAGGAAGTACATGGGATGCATTTTTAGCGAAATTTAATTCATCAGGAGTTCGTCAATGGGGTACATATTATGGTGGGAATGTTAATGAATATGGTTTTTCATGCACAACAGATGTCGTAGGTAATGTTTTCTTAGCCGGACGAGTAGATGGTAATTCTACTGGAATTTCTACAAGTGGGGTTGGACAGAATTTTTTTGGTGGAGGAGCAGATGATGCATTTTTAGTGAAATTTAATTCATCAGGTATTCGCCAGTGGGGCACTTTTTATGGTGGTAGTGGAAGTGATAAGGGATATTCTTGTTCTACTGATAAGAGTGGTTCTGTTTATTTAGCAGGAGTAACCACAAGTACAAATTCTAATTTTATTGCGACCTCAGGGAATCATCAAACAACTTTTGGCGGAGGAACAACTTTAGGAGATGCTTTTCTTGCAAGATTTAGCTCTTCTGGAATTAGGCTTTGGGGTACTTATTATGGAGGAAATAGAGAGGATGAAGCAGAATCATGTTCAACAGATAATTTTGGAAATGTGTATTTGACCGGACGAACAACAAGTACTGTTGGTACCACTATGGCAACTTCGGGTAGTCATCAACCCTTACACGGAAGTACGACGAACTATAATGGGTATCTGGCCAAATTCAATTTGTGCACAAATAATACAATTGCAATTTCAGTCTCAACCTTACAAGCTTGTGCTGGAAAAACTATCGCCATGAGCGTTTACTTCGCTGATACATATACTTTAAACCCCGGAAATATTCCAATTACCACTTCATTTGTAGTTTTAACACCAACTGTTACTACAACATATACAGTGGATGGTGAAATTGTTGGGTGCGGTTCAGTTTTTTCAAATACTGTAACTATAAATATTACTCCTTATCCTGCTTATTCAATTTCTAGTACCGCCAGTTTAATATGTGTAGGACAATCTGCAACCTTAACAGCTTCTGGAACACCTACAGCTTATTTATGGAACCCTGGAGGTTCCGGATCTACAATCGTTGTTTCTCCTTCTTCTACCTTCAATTATACTGTAACAGGTACTGATGCATCAGGATGTAATAAAATAGATACGATAACTGTTTTCGTTTCCCCTTGTACAAAAATTGATGAATCAGAAAGTGAAATATCATTATCTGTTTATCCCAATCCTGGTAATGATGTAATAAACGTGGTATTTGAAACTATTCCTGATGATGCCCATATAGAACTCTATAATAGTTTAGGGCAACTAATATTAAACGAGAAAATTATCTCTATGACTTCTAAACTTGATATTCGAAAATTATCAAATGGAATCTATCATTTACTAGTTAATGCCGATGGAAAAAAAATAGTAAATAAAAAGATTTTAAAAGAATAACATTAGGAAAGATACTGTTAACTCACCCTAATCTCCTCAATAACCAATTGAGTAGTAATTGCGCCTCTAAAATCATTTTCCTGGATTTTAAAAACGATGTCAATTGGAATTTTGCGTTGGAAGAAACTTAAAAAATCTCCTTTATCATAAGCAATAGCAGGGAAACGCACATTTGGGTTTTTGGATTGGAAGAGATCTAATTTTAAATGATTAGTGCCAACTACTTTTCCCCAACCGGTATCGATTACATTTTTTGCAACGAAGAGTGGCGTCATATTCTCAGGACCATGCGGTGCAAATTGTTTTAATATGCGGAGGGTCTTATCATTTATTTCCTGCAATTCAATTTCAATATCAATATCCACACGGGGAATTAATTGCTCGGCAGTAATACTTCCCGCAACAATTTTTTCAAATTTCGCCTGGAAAGCAGAAACATTTTCCTTTTTCATGGTCAAACCCGCCGCGAATTTATGTCCGCCAAATTGTTCTAATAAATCGCTGCATTGTTCAATGGCAGCATACACATCAAATTCTTTCACGCTGCGTGCAGAGCCTGTTGCTTTGCCATCAGATTCCGTTAAAATGATTGTGGGCTTATAATATTTTTCAATTAAACGCGAGGCAACAATTCCAACAACACCTTTATGCCAGCCTTCATTAAAAAGAACTGTCGATTTTTTAAATGGGGTCATCGGATCATTCTCTAACATCAAATGTGCTTCTGATGTTGTGCCTTGGTCAATATCTTTACGTTGTGTATTGGTAGTGTTTATGCTTTTTGCAATTTCATTCGCTTCAGCTTCATTTTCACAAATTAATAACTCAACTGATTTAGAACCATGTTCTAATCGTCCCGCCGCATTAATTCTGGGGCCGATTACAAACACTAACGAAGTAATATTTAATCCCTTCGTCATTTTATTTGAATCAATCAACGCTTTAATTCCGGGGCGCGGATTTGAATTTAATTTTTCAATTCCAAAATGAGCAAGAATTCTATTTTCTCCTGTAATCGGAACAATATCTGCAGCAATACTCGTTGCTACTAAATCCAAATATTCTAAATAACCTTTCGCATCTAAATTATTTTTCTGACTATAAGCCTGAATTAATTTAAAACCGATACCGCAACCCGGTAATTCTTTATAAGGGTAAGGACAATCATTTCGTTTTGGATCGAGAACTGCTAATGCTTTTGGTAATGTATCGCCCGGTAAATGGTGGTCGCAAATAATAAAATCGATACCTTTTTCATTGGCGTAATCAATTTTATCAATGGCTTTAATACCGCAATCTAATGCAATTATCAATCCGAAATTATTTTCTTTCGCGAAATCAATTCCTTTAAATGAAATCCCATATCCTTCTTTATAACGATCGGGAATATAAAAGCCAACATTAGGATAAATCTTTTTGAAGAAACTGTAAACGGTAGCAACCGAAGTGGTGCCGTCTACATCATAATCTCCAAAAATTAAAATTTTCTCATTGTTCTTGATAGCCGTTTCTATTCGGGAAATGGCTTTATCCATATCCTTCATTAAAAACGGATCGTGCAAAGCATTTAAATCGGGACGGAAAAAACTTTTCGCGTCTTCAAAACTTGAAATCTTTCTTTGAAATAATAAAGATGCAATAATGCGGTCAACATTCAGTAGTTGCTGCAATTCACTAACGGTGGGGTTATTGCCCACATCTTGTATGTTCCAGCGTTTCTCCAATTACTTAAGCGAGGTTATGATAAACGGCAACAATATCATCATCATCTTCCATTTTCTCGATTAGTGCCATCACATCCGCTTCTTTTTCGTCGGTTAATTCTTGTGTGGTAGTAGGAATAAATACTTTTGATGATTCTTTAACGATATATTTTTTCTCTTCCAATCCCGCCTGCATCTTTCCGAAATCTGTGAATGCGGTTTGTACAATTAATTCGTTGTTCTCATCATCCCAACTTAAATCTTCAGCACCGTAATCGATTAAATCTAATTCGGTATTGTCTTTATCTAATCCGGTTGAATCTACTTTAAATAAAACTTTGCGTTCGAACATGAAGCTAACAGAACCTGAAGTTCCTAATTGACCTTCAGCGCGGTTAAAGTACATTCTGATATTCGCGACAGAGCGGGTAGGGTTATCAGTATTTGTTTCAACAAGAACAGGAACTCCGTGCGGAGCGTATCCTTCATAAATAACTTCTTCGTAATTCGCAGAGTCTTTTTCAGATGCACGTTTAATTGCGCTATCAATATTTACTTTTGGCATGTTAACTGCCTTTGCATTCTGAATAATTGCACGTAAACGCGCGTTAGTATCAGGATTTGGTCCACCCGCTTTAACAGCCATGGCAATTTCTTTTCCTAATTTGGTAAACGCCTTCGCCATTTTAGCGTAGCGTTTAAACATTGTTGCTTTTCTGGTTTGAAATATTCGTCCCATCTCAATTAAATTTTTTATAAAATTAATTAATATTTTTAGTTTCAGCCATTGCTGATAAGAGTCCCGATAAATCTTTAGTTAATTCGCGTCGTGAAAAACGTGCGATTTTATTTTTATCAAAATTAATAACTTTTTTATTATAAAGTGCCAAAATATTTTCTTTCAGTTTAATTTCATCATTAAAATCAGAAATTAATCCGCATTCAGTTTCTTTTAATATATCAGCCAAATCCCCATCCGGCGGACCAATTGCTAAAACAGGAACTTCGGCGGCAAGGTATTCGAATATTTTTCCTGTGAGAATACTTTTCGCGTTTTTGGTCTGGTTTACCAATAGTAAAAGCACTTTACTTTTTTGTTGTTCTTTAATAACCTCGCTGTGCGGGAGGTAATCTATTTTGTGAACAAATTGTTCCAGTCCATTTTGGCCAATGCGTTCTTTCACAAAAAAATCAACTTTACCAACTAATTTTATTTCCAAATCTTGTTTGAAATTTTCATTCTCGTTAACGAGAGACTTCAAGACTTTCCAAAGTGTTTCCGGATTGCGGCTTTTTACGAGTGTACCGATGTGTGCGATGGAGAATTTTTTATCTTTTTCAAGAATGCCTTTATAAATATCATCTTCATCAAATCCATTAGTAATAACATAGAATTTTTCAGGTTCTTTGGTGTAGATTTTTTTTAAATCTTCACTCATAGTTTTTCCAACACTTATAATAGAATCAGCATTCGATAAAACTTTTAATTCTAATTCTTTATGTTTCTTATCAGAGGAGGAACTAAGCATTAACTCTTCGTAAAAATCGATGTTTGTCCAAGGATCTCTAAAATCTGCCACCCATTTTGTATTGGGAAATTGTTTTTTTAATCCCAATCCAATTAAATGCATGGTATGAGGCGGTCCGCTTGATATAATAACATCAACAGAATTTTTCTCGAGATAATCTTTAAGATAATTTACAGAAGGTTTGATCCAATATTTACGTGCATCGGGAATAAAGAAATTACCGCGTATCCATACAGAAATTTTCTCTGTAAGAGATGTTTTTTTGTTTTCTGAGAGGAAAGAAGCGTTTATTTTATCATCTTTTTTTCTTCCGATGAATGCTTTATAAAAAGAATAGGGCTCCCAAATTTTAGTTTTTAATACTGTTGTGCCTTTGGGAATATCTTTTTCTAATGAATTATCTATTACAGGCATTTCGCCATTTTCAGCAGTGTAAACTATAGGTTCCCAACCGAATTGATTAAGGTATTTTACAAACTTAAGCCAACGTTGTACGCCTGCACCTCCACCTGGAGGCCAATAATAAGTTAGTATGAGAACTTTTTTCAAATTTTATTTTAAACCATAAAACTACTTAAAAAATTGAGTCTAAAATCTTCAGCTTTTAACGTTTTAGATTTTTTTTGATAATTTAATGACCTAATTATCAAGTACATCAAAAAAAAATCAATAAAATTTGCATATCCTTTCAAGAATTATGTATCTTTGCCGTCCCGTTTTTTGAGTAGCTAATTAATGATGTGTGAGGGTTCGTCCCTAGAGAAAGATTGGAGCAGAAAAGAAAAATAAAAAAACATTAAAATATTTTAAAAAATATTTGGTGGTTGTAAAAATAGTTTATACTTTTGCGACCCCAATAACAAGGGAAAGTTGATTGAAATGCTGGGATACTTTAATAACAGACAAGATTAAGAGTCTTGAAATTGAAATTAAAAGTCCTGCTTTAAGATATTACGTTCATTGAGAAATTGATTGCCAAAAATGTAGCAGGTAATTTATGCGGAAAGCAGAATTATCACATGCAATGAAAAGTCGAAAGACTTAAAATTGACCCTTGAGGGATTGTGTTTAGACATAATTCATTCCTATTTTAAATGATAGGGATACAAACTTTTATACAATGGAGAGTTTGATCCTGGCTCAGGATGAACGCTAGCGGCAGGCTTAATACATGCAAGTCGAGGGGTAACAGGAATAGCAATATTTGCTGACGACCGGCGCACGGGTGCGTAACACGTATGTAATCTGCCCTCAACTGGGGGATAGCCCGGAGAAATCCGGATTAATACCCCATAATAGAAGACAAGGCATCTTGTTTTTTTGAAAATTCCGATGGTTGAGGATGAACATGCGACTGATTAGTTTGTTGGTGAGGTAACGGCTCACCAAGACTACGATCAGTAGGGGTACTGAGAGGTTAAACCCCCACACTGGTACTGAGACACGGACCAGACTCCTACGGGAGGCAGCAGTAAGGAATATTGGACAATGGGCGAGAGCCTGATCCAGCCATGCCGCGTGCAGGAAGAAGGCCCTATGGGTCGTAAACTGCTTTTGAACGAGAGAAAACCCGAGTACGTGTACTCGGCTGATAGTATCGTTAGAATAAGCATCGGCTAACTTCGTGCCAGCAGCCGCGGTAAGACGAAGGATGCAAGCGTTATCCGGATTCATTGGGTTTAAAGGGAGCGTAGGCGGACTTGTAAGTCAGTGGTGAAATCTGTGGGCTTAACCCACAAACTGCCATTGATACTGCAGGTCTAGAGTACAGTTGCCGTTGGCGGAATATGACATGTAGTGGTGAAATACTTAGATATGTCATAGAACACCGATTGCGAAGGCAGCTAACGAAGCTGTAACTGACGCTGAGGCTCGAAAGTGCGGGGATCAAACAGGATTAGATACCCTGGTAGTCCGCACTGTAAACGATGATTACTCGTTGCTGGGGAGCAATTTCCAGTGACCAAGCGAAAGCGATAAGTAATCCACCTGGGGAGTACGCCGGCAACGGTGAAACTCAAAGGAATTGACGGGGGCCCGCACAAGCGGAGGAGCATGTGGTTTAATTCGATGATACGCGAGGAACCTTACCAGGGCTTGAAAGTTAGGGAATAACTCTGAAAGGAGTTAGTCAGCAATGACCCGAAACTAGGTGCTGCATGGCTGTCGTCAGCTCGTGCCGTGAGGTGTTGGGTTAAGTCCCGCAACGAGCGCAACCCCTACCATTAGTTGCTAACAGGTAATGCTGAGGACTCTAGTGGAACTGCCCGTGCAAACGGAGAGGAAGGTGGGGACGACGTCAAGTCATCACGGCCCTTACGTCCTGGGCTACACACGTGCTACAATGGTTACTACAGAGGGCAGCTACATAGCAATATGATGCAAATCTTTGAAAAGTAATCTCAGTTCGGATTGGGGTCTGCAACTCGACCCCATGAAGCTGGATTCGCTAGTAATCGCGCATCAGCAATGGCGCGGTGAATACGTTCCCGGGCCTTGTACACACCGCCCGTCAAGCCATGAAAGCTGGGAGCATCTAAAGTAGGTTGCCGCAAGGCGCCTCCTAGGGTGAAACCGGTGATTGGGGCTAAGTCGTAACAAGGTAGCCGTACCGGAAGGTGCGGCTGGAACACCTCCTTTCTGGAGCAATCCCTCTTACAAGGGTGATAATTTTGTATGAAGCATTTAATGCTTGCTATTTTTTGGACAATCATGTTTTTACAACAGGAGTTTAAAGTTTTACTTTACACTGTTTTAAAAGCAAAAATTTGAGAACAACCCAAACGAGCCAAGTAGGGCTAAAAACTACTGAGGCGCCGACTAAAACAGTCCCGTAGCTCAGTTGGTTAGAGCACTACACTGATAATGTAGGGGTCAGCGGTTCAAATCCGCTCGGGACTACATTAAAAGAGAGTTCAAGGTTGAAGTTCAAGATTCAGAGAAGTTAAAAGACTTTGAAATTGAATCTTAAGCTTTGAATATAAACTCGAATTGGGGGGATTAGCTCAGCTGGCTAGAGCACCTGCCTTGCACGCAGGGGGTCAACGGTTCGAATCCGTTATTCTCCACAACATTTTACCTTCGGGTAAACACGTTCATTGACATATTGGAAAAGACACGAGGCAAGCTTTTAATAGTTTACTATTAAAGGATTGCTTTATAACAATCAAAACAGATATTTCTCTCATGGTGACATGGAGAAAAGAATACTGGTAGTAGATGAAATACTCTATTATCAAAGATGCGTAAGCATAACAAAAGAAAGTAATTAAGGGCGTATGGAGGATGCCTTGGGTCTTAGAGGCGAAGAAGGACGTGATAAGCTGCGATAAGCCAGGGGGAGAGGCAAATACTCATTATATCCCTGGATTTCCGAATGGGGAAACCCGATTATCTGAAGGATAATCACCCTGCAAAGGGAGCAAACGCTGTGAACTGAAACATCTAAGTAACAGCAGGAGAAGAAAACAATTTAGTGATTCCGCAAGTAGTGGCGAGCGAACGCGGAACAGCCCAAACCGGGGCGATTACGGTCGCACCGGGGTTATAGGACTACATCGTGGACTTAAGTTGTATAGTAGAACAGGTTTGGAAAGGCCGACCATAGAGGGTGATAGTCCCGTATACGACATGCAATTTATACCTAGTAGTATCCTGAGTACTGCGGGGTCGGAGACGCCCTGTAGGAATTTGCCAGCACCATCTGGTAAGGCTAAATACTCCTAAGACACCGATAGCGAACTAGTACTGTGAAGGAAAGGTGAAAAGAACCGCGAACAGCGGAGTGAAATAGAACCTGAAACCATACGCTTACAAGCGGTCGGAGCCCTTTAGTGGGGTGACGGCGTGCCTTTTGCATAATGAGCCTACGAGTTGCTCTTAACTGGCAAGGTTAAGGACTTAAGGTCCGTTAACCGAAGCGAAAGCGAGTCTTAATAGGGCGCATAGTCAGTTGAGGCAGACGCGAAACCTTGTGATCTACCCATGGCCAGGTTGAAGGAGTGGTAACACACTCTGGAGGACCGAACCGATAAGCGTTGAAAAGCTTCCGGATGAGCTGTGGGTAGGGGTGAAAGGCTAATCAAACTGGGAAATAGCTCGTACTCCCCGAAATGCCTTTAGGGGCAGCGTGGTGGTAAAGTTTTATAGAGGTAGAGCTACTGATTGGATGCGGGGGAAGCGATTCCTACCAAGTCCTGACAAACTCCGAATGCTATAAAATATACACTGCAGTGAGCCCATGGGTGCTAAGGCCCATGGACGAGAGAGAGAGAACTCAGACCAACAGCTAAGGTCCCCAAATCTATGTTAAGTTGATATAACGAGGTCCGACTGCATTGACAGCCAGGATGTTTGCTTGGAAGCAGCCATTCATTTAAAGAGTGCGTAACAGCTCACTGGTCGAGCGGTTGGGCGTGGACGATACTCGGGCATCAAACATAGTACCGAAGCTTTGGATTTATACAGCAATGTATAACTGGTAGGGGAGCATTCTAACTGCGTAGAAGAAGTTGCGTAAGCGCTATTGGAGCGGTTAGAAAAGCAAATGTAGGCATAAGTAACGATAAAATAGGCGAGAAACCTATTCGCCGATAGTCTAAGGTTTCCTGAACAACGATAATCGGTTCAGGGTTAGTCGGGTCCTAAGGAGAACCCGAAGGGGATATTCGATGGACAGCTGGTTAATATTCCAGCACCGGTACCATTGCGATGGAGAGACGAAAAAACGTAAATGCAGCGCACTGACGGAATAGTGCGTTTAAGCCCGTAGGGTTACTCTTTGTTGGCAAATCCGCAGAGAGTCTGAAAGGTGAAAGTACCCAGAGTCGTCAGACAAAGGGATTGCATCCAAGTATGTTTCCAAGAAAATCTTCTAAGCTTCAGATGAGTACCGCCCGTACCGCAAACCGACACAGGTAGACAAGTAGAATATACTAAGGCGCTTGAGTGATCCGCGGTTAAGGAACTAGGCAAATTAACCCCGTAACTTCGGGAGAAGGGGTGCCTCGCGCAAGCGAGGCCGCAGAGAAATGGCGGTGGCGACTGTTTAACAAAAACACAGGGCTTTGCGAAATCGAAAGATGAAGTATAAGGCCTGACACCTGCCCGGTGCCGGAAGGTTAAGAGGAGAGGTTAGGAGCAATCCAAAGCTTTGAATCGAAGCCCCGGTAAACGGCGGCCGTAACTATAACGGTCCTAAGGTAGCGAAATTCCTTGTCGGGTAAGTTCCGACCTGCACGAATGGTGTAACGATCTCCGCTCTGTCTCAACCGCGAGCTCAGTGAAATTGTGGTATCAGTGAAGACGCTGATTACCCGTCACGGGACGGAAAGACCCCATGCACCTTTACTATAGCTTAACATTGATTTCGGGTAAGTGATGTGTAGAATAGGTAGGAGACTTTGAAGCAGTGGCGCCAGCCATTGTGGAGTCGAAATGTGAAATACTACCCTTTACTTACTTGGAGTCTAACTCCTCACGGAGGACATTGTTTGGTGGGTAGTTTGACTGGGGTGGTCGCCTCCGAAAGGGTATCGGAGGCTTTCAAAGGTTCGCTCAGTACGCTTGGTAACCGTACGTAGAGTGCATTAGCATAAGCGAGCTTGACTGTAAGGCCGACAAGCCGAACAGGTGCGAAAGCAGGATAAAGTGATCCGGCGGTTCCGTATGGAAGGGCCGTCGCTCATAGGATAAAAGGTACGCTGGGGATAACAGGCTGATCCCTCCCAAGAGCTCACATCGACGGGGGGGTTTGGCACCTCGATGTCGGCTCGTCACATCCTGGGGCTGGAGAAGGTCCCAAGGGTTCGGCTGTTCGCCGATTAAAGTGGCACGCGAGCTGGGTTCAGAACGTCGTGAGACAGTTCGGTCCCTATCTGTGATGGGCGTTAGTTATTTGAGGGGCGCTGACTCTAGTACGAGAGGACCGAGTCGGACAAACCGCTAGTGTACCAATTGTGGCGCCAGCTGCACCGTTGGGTAGCTATGTTTGGATGAGATAAGCGCTGAAAGCATCTAAGTGCGAAACTCACCTCAAGATAAGATAACTTTATAAGGATCGTCAAAGACTATGACGTTGATAGGTTACAGATGTAAAGGCAGTAATGTCAAAGTCGAGTAATACTAATTATCCGTAAGCTTTCTGTTATGGCATCCAAAACAGTTAGAAGTAAGCAGAGAGCAGCAATGCTTTCTGTTTACCGAAAACTTATTGCCTTGTGTCTTTTTTCATTATGTATTTATTTAAATTAAAATATTAGAAACAGAAATGTTTCGATCCCTTTATGGCGTCTATAGCGGCGGGGATCACCTCTTCCCATTCCGAACAGAGTAGTTAAGCCCGCCTGCGCAGATGGTACTTGGCCTAAAGCCTGGGAGAGTATGTCGATGCCAATTTTAAAAGAGAAAGCCCCTTCAGCAATGTTGGGGCTTTTTTATTTTATATCATTCCAAGTTCTATTTATTGCTAACTTAGTTTATCAATTAAAGGAAATGCGTTTCAGGTTTTTAATACGAATCATTACAATCATTCTATTCTCGAATGTTTATTTCTTTTCCTTTTCTCAAATAACATCTCTTAACTGGGCAAAACAATTAGGCAATATTAATGCAGAAACAAGTTATTGCATCACCACCGATAAGAATGGAAACGTTTACACCACAGGATATTTTGGAAGCATAGTTGATTTTGATCCGGGTCCGTCAACTTTCACTCTACAATCGGCAGGAAATAAAGATGTTTTTATTTCTAAACTTAATGCTTCAGGTAATTTTGTGTGGGCAAAAAGGATTGGTGGTACAACTGATGACATTGGCCGTTCTATCGCAGTGGATTCTGTAGGAAATGTTTATATAACCGGTTCATTTCTAAATACTGTTGACTTTGATCCTGGATCAGGAACATATACTTTAACAACTCCTAATAGTAATGAAGATGTTTTCATATTAAAATTGGACGGCGCAGGAAATTTTGTTTGGGCAGGACAACAAGGAGGTTTATTTGTAGATGTCTGTTATTCTATTGCAGTTGACGATAAAGGATTCTTATATAATGTTGGAAGTTTTGGTTCTACTGCTGATTTTAATCCGGCTGCAGGAACTTATACATTAACAAGTTCTGGTGCGGACGATATTTTTATTTCTAAACTTGACACATCCGGAAAATTTATTTGGGCAAAGCGAATTGGCTCAAGCAATCCTGATATTTGTTATTCACTTGCATTAGATAAATTCGGAAAACCTTATTGCACAGGATACTTTGATGGCACTGTTGATTTTGATCCAGGTCCGGCAGTTTTTAATATGACAACGCCTTTCAATTCCCCTAATATTTTTGTTTTAAAGCTGGATACCGCAGGGAATTTTAAATGGGCAAAGAATATGGGTGGATCGGGTGTAGAAACAGCAAAGAGTATTTGTCTTGATAATTATGGTGGTGTGTATACAACAGGTTATTTTAATGGTGCAGTTGATTTTGATCCCGGAGTTTCTTCTTATGTCATTAACAATGCAGGTTCGTGGGATGCGTTTGTTTCCAAATTGGATACTAACGGTGTGTTCAGATGGGCAACATCTTTTAGCGCAGCGAATGATCAGTTCGGAAGCTCAATAGTATCTGACTTGTCCGGAAATGTTTATTCTGTCGGGAATTTCACGGACATAGTTGATTTTGATCCCGGCCCTTCAACTTTTACACTCAATGGAATGTTTCAGAATATTTATATCTCAAAACTCGATTCAGCCGGAAATTTTATTTTTGCTAAACAACTTATTGGTGGTTGGGATGCTAATTCGGTACACGTTGATAGTTTGAATGCTATTTATCTTGCGGGTTCTTTTTCCAATATCACCGACTTCGATCCGGATCCAACTACTTCTTACACTTTAGCTGCAATGGGATCTTACGATGCTTACGTATTAAAATTAGGACAATGTATAATCCCTTCTTCACCGATAAATACAACCACAACATCTTTAACAGGATGTGATCCTGCTTCATTTACATTAATAGCGTCTTCAACAGGAACTGTTAATTGGTTTTCTTCGCCAACATCAACCATAATTTTAGGCGTTGGCTTTTCATATACTGCATCAGGCTTAAGCGCAGGAAATTATACTTTTTATGCTGGCGCATTAACTTGTACACCAAGTATCAATCGCACACCAATTACTATTACTGTAAATCCCACACCAACAATAAGTATTTCTAATGGATCAATTTGTGTTGGTGATTCTTACGCTTTATCTCCTAACGGAGCCGCAACTTATACTTTTAGCAGCGGTAGTTCTGTTGTTACACCAACCGTAACAACTGTTTACTCCGTAAGCGGAACAAGTTCTTTAGGATGTATTTCGTCAAATACAGCAACGGCAACAGTTACTGTTAATCCACTTCCTGTGATAAGCGCCTCTACAAGTAATACAATAATTTGTGGCCCGCCTTTTCAGGGAAGTGCAACATTAACAGCTACAGGAGGGAATACATATACATGGAATCCTGGTGGCCCTGGAATAAGTATTGTTGTTAATCCAAGCGTGACTACAACATATACTCTCATAGGAACTGATTTGAATGGTTGCGAAAGTAGTAGTGTGTTGACTCAAAGTGTTTCAACTTGTACAGGAATTGATATACAGGATAAATCAAATTCGATTTTAGTTTACCCTAATCCGAATAATGGAGTATTTACAATTCAAATTGAAGAAGAATTTCATATAACAATTAATGATATGGTTGGCAGATTGATTTATTCTAAACTATTGAGTCGCGGACGGTATGCGTTTTCAGAATTAGAATTGTCTTCAGGAATATATTTTTTAAGGGCTAATTGCAACGGATCAATCCAAATTATTAAGCTCATTCGGCAGTAATCCGGTCTAAAAACTAGTAAGTCTCCCAAAATTTCGGTGAATGGTACTAAAAAGCGGTGAACGGTTAAAATTCCATGTCAAGGAAACTTAAAAATCATTAAAAGTTTCCTAAGTTTGCTACCGAATTATTGCGAAATTTGCAACGCTTATTAAAAAGGGAGTTGCAGAAAAGAAGAACTATTTGAAAATGAAAAAACTATTTACACTATTACTTATCGTTCTCTGTACATCTATTTATGCGCAGGAAAACCCCACTTCTGGTACTACAGCGGGCAAGTTCACTATTAGCGGATACGTTAAAGATGGTGGCGACGGTGAAGCAATTATTGGGGCTATCGTTTATAAACAAGGCACCCAGCTTTCAACCACAACTAACGAATATGGTTTTTATTCACTCACACTTCCCGCAGGTAAACATACAATTGTAACCAGTTATTTAGGCTACACAAATATTGTTACCGAAATCGATTTAACTAAAAACACAACTCTCAACTTTGAACCTAAAGAACAAGGAAGAGATTTAGCGGAAGTAGAAGTTAGCGCAGAAGCAGAAGATAAAAACATCAAGAGCACTGAAATGAGTGCGACAAAAATAGACATCAAACAAATACAAAAAATGCCGGCCTTGTTAGGTGAAGTGGATGTAATTAAAACTATTCAACTCTTACCAGGGGTGACAACCGTTGGAGAAGGTGCAAGTGGATTTAACGTACGCGGTGGAAATATTGATCAGAATTTAGTGTTGATGGATGAAGCTCCGGTTTATAATTCATCTCATTTGTTTGGTTTCTTCTCAGTATTCAATCCCGACGCCGTTAAAGATGTAAAATTAATTAAAGGCGGTATTCCTTCTCAATATGGTGGACGAGTTTCTTCTATTCTTGATATCCGTATGAAAGAAGGAAATAATAAAACCTATGAAGTAAATGGTGGTATAGGAACAATATTTAGCAGACTCTCTATTGAAGCCCCAATTAAAAAAGATAAAGCTTCATTTATTATTGCAGGAAGAAGAAGTTATATTGATATACTTTCTAAACCGGCTTTAAAGAAAAGACAACCTGAACTGAAAGATGCAAAATTTTATTTTTATGATTTAACCGCAAAATTAAATTGGAAAATTAACGACAAGAATACAGTTTTTGCCAGCGGATATTTTGGTAAAGATGTTTTTGGTGCAGGTTTCACTTTTAATTGGGGTAATGCAACAACTACAATTCGTTGGAATAGGGTTATCAATAATAAACTTTTCATGAACCTTACCGCATTCTATAGTAATTACGATTATGAATTAGGATTTAAACAAGAAGGTACCAGTCAAAAATTTGAATGGAAATCAAATATTATCAATTACAGTATTAAACCCGATTTAATCTATTATGCTAATAGTAAAAGCACAATCCGATTTGGGTTACAAGCTTTGTCTTACGATTTTAAACCCGGTACTGCTAAAGTAACCGACAATAATAATAACACTGTAAATATTGGTCTCCAGGATAAAAAGGGAATTGAATATGCAGCTTATGTGGGCCACGAATATAAAATGCGCCCACGCTTAATTTTTGAATATGGTTTACGTTGGAGCGCTTTCACTTATATAGCCAAAACAATTTATAATTACCGTGATACAATTCCGAACACCGAAAAACCCCTTGCATCTGAAGAAAAATACGACAAATGGCATTTTTCAAAAACCTATAACAATGCTGAGCCGCGTTTTGCAGTTAATTATATTATCGACGATAAAAGTTCAATTAAAGCCAGTTATAATAGAATGGCTCAGTATATTCAAATAGTTTCAAATACAGCGGCCAGCACACCGTTAGATGTTTATACTTCAGCAACTAATAATATTAAACCTCTTGTTGCCGATCAAGGTGCTATTGGTTATTTCAGAAATTTTAAAGATAATATGTTCGAGACTTCACTGGAGGTATATTATAAATACATGCAAGATCAACTAGATTATGTTGACAATGCCGACCTCTTATTAAATAAATATTTAGAGGCTCAATTATTACAGGGTTTAGGAAGAGCGTACGGAGCAGAATTATATGTTAGAAAAACCAAAGGCAAATTAACTGGATGGGTGAGTTACACTTATTCTAAAACAGAACGTTTGGTTCGCGGTATTAGCAATGATGAATGGTTTTTTTCTAAGTATGACAGAACCCATATGCTTAATACTGTTGTGACTTATGATTTAAATAAACGCTTTACGTTTTCCGGAAATTTTGTTTTCCTGAGCGGAACACCTGCTACTTTCCCTAATGCAAAACTTCAAATTCAAACCATTAATGTTCCTTACAACACTGAAAATAAAAGAAACAATTACAGAGTAACACCTTATCACCGACTTGATTTAAGCGCTACGTTTAATTTAACACGAAACCCTGATTCTAAAAAACATCACTCTTTAGTATTGAGCGTTTATAACGTTTATAACAGACGTAATGCTTTCTCGATTTATTTCAGAACAAAAGATGGTAATACCGCGCAAACAGAAGCGGTACGTTATTCAGTAATTGGTACAATTGTGCCGGCATTAACTTATAATTTTAGATTCTAGTCATGAAAAAGTATTTTATAGTTTTAGCATCCATTTTTTTGTTTACCGCATGTGAAGATGTGGTGCAAATAAAATTAGATAAAGGTTCTGAATTGGTGGTAATCGACGCCTTCATTAATGATATGCGCACAACTCAAAAAGTTAGATTAACTACTACCGACGATTATTTTAGTAGTCAAAACCCACCGGCTTTAATTGGAGCTAGCGTTGTGTTAAAGGATTTGACGAATAACATGGTTTACAATTTCTCTGACCAAAATAATGGGGATTATACTTTTGCTTTAGCTACAACAGATACAATTGGACATGTTGGTCACGCTTATAAATTAGAGGTTTCCTATAATGGTGCTTTATATACCTCAATAGTTAATCAAAATCGCCCTGCTAAATTAGATAGCATCAGTGCAACTTATCAAGACGGTACAAGTTTATTCGCCCCTCTTGCAGGTTATTATACTGTATTATGGGCTCGCGATTTGCCTGGACCTATTTCCGATTATTATTGGATACGATCTTCTAAAAATAATATTCCTTATACAAAAGCCAATCAAATCAATTTAGCAATTGATGGTACCAATGGTAGTGTTCCTGCCGCTGATACTTTATTATTTACTCCTCCTATCATAAATAGTTTAGTGCCACGTGATGAAGTTTTAGAAGTAGGAGATACACTATCTGTTGAAATTCACTCAATCGCCAAAGAAACTTATTCGTTCTTAGTTCAGGTTATTAGTCAAACCAACAACTCAGGTTTATTTGCTACAACCCCTGAGAATGTTAGAACAAATATTATTTCGCCTGAAGGTGCTACAAAAGCTATTGGTTGGTTTAGTATGTCGGCCGTAAGAGCCGGAGGTAAACGTATTAAGTAATTACCAAGTTAAGATACTTAGTTCAGAAATCCCTGTTTCAGAATTACCAGTGTATTTAATTAGTTTCTGATTGTTTATTTTGTAAATCGCAGGGTTGTTGTATTTGCTCCCTTGAAAAATCAATTTACTTTCTGCACCTTTTAATCCTATTCTTACATTGTAAAATGAATTTATTCCTGTTTTAATATCACTTTTACAAATTATCCATTTCGAATTTTTTATATCGTCTGTTCCAAATTGTTTTTCAACATCAGCAATAGGTTGCTTATAAAGAAATTTGTCAAATTCAGTTATCGATTTTAATTCAACCTTCCCATTAATATCTTTTAAATCTGAATTTACTAAGCCGGGAAAAGGAGCGAGACTGTTATGAATTTTCCCCGTAATTAACTCAATCCCCATTTCTTCTAAAGTGACATCAAAATTAAATCCGCTTTCATATAAAAACAACAACGAGCCTGGTGTGCTTTTGTAAATATTACAATACAACTCATAACCGTTTTTTGAGGTCTTTTTTAATTCTTTAATTTTTAGATGATAGAATGGAGGAGCAGGAGGTTTAATGTTTGTTTTTACCAATGGTGAAATAATGGCAATAGGAATTGCTTTTAAGTCACGACTGGCTATTTCGTTGGCACCATCTATTTTGATAAAGAAAAAAGTATTCTCCTTATTTAAACCAGTAAACGCGAAGTTTTTGGTTTCTATATCTAATTGTTGCTTGGTATAGAGATTTCCTACAACTAGCAATTCCTTTTCTTTTGAATCGTAATGAAATGCATTTAAAATGTAACTTCTGTCATCTCCGTTCGCATTTAGTTTAATTCCTTTTGTTATAGTACCGTTTTTTGAATTTAATTTCAAAATCCATTGACCTTTTCTATCACCCGATAAAATAGTTACATAAATGAAAACAACTTCCGAATCTGCATAAAAAACATGCGTTGTATTGATATTCCTCTTTTCCAAAGGATATTGCCAGGCTTGTTTATATTCGAATGGTTTTTGATTGCTGATAACATCATACTTGGTTAAATAAAATTGCTTCCCTAAACTATCTTCTGAAGTTCTTATCGTGTAAGTTGAGTTTTTATAAGTGTAAATTTCGTTTTCAAAAGTAGTGAGACTATTAATCTTATTCGATTCAAAATTCTCAACTTTTGTAATTATTCTTAGTGAATCATTAAATCTTAATAAGCTCGCTAAATTTTTACTGTTTACTTTTTGAAAATAGAAATTCAAGTAGCCATGTAAAGTATCGGCTGTAATTTCTAAAAGGTTTTCTACTTTTTCTTTTCCTAATGCATTTGAAACAGAATCTACCTTAGTTAAATCTGAAGAAGCTTTGTATAATTTAAAATTTAAATCATTTTTATCCTGAACAAATCCAAAAACGTAAATATTATTTCTGAAAGAAAGCGAATTGGCTTTTAATAAAGCACGATTTACACTTTGTCCGAAAACAAAAACAGGAAAAAGGAATATGAATAAAATTAACCTCAAACTAATCTATTAAGCCTTGATTTTCACGTTTAATGTAATCTAATATAAGAACATAATACATAATTACACCAAAAGCATATAAAGCCGATGTAATCAGGAAGATATTTACAAATTCGTAGCCTCTTCCAAACATAATCTTTACCATAAAACCGCTAATTACCCAACTGCCACTCCAAATAGCTGAAGTCAGCGCACTTGTAATTTCCCTATTGTTTTTTCCAACGTAATTTAAAATTACTTCGGTTGTCATCGGTCCCGCCATGTTCATTAAAGGCTGACGAAGCAAATAACATGCAATCGCAATATAAAGTGCAATCGTATACTGACTATAAAACTGAGTTGTTGCCAAAGCAACTAAGGAAATAACGGCTAAAGATTGTGTTGTTGGAATTGCGATTTTATAACCTACATATTGTTTTACTTTTGGCACCATCATCGCACCATACGCTACTAAAACAGCAGCTATAGAACTTATAACCGAGAAACCACCTTTATCTAAATGATGAACTTTATCAAAAAATAGACTGATGAAAGGAATTGTTAATCCTGCACCAGTTGCAATAATTAAAGTGGGTATTAACCCCTTAAAAATTAATTTCCAATTAGTGGGTGGTGGTGGTAAGCCTGGAATTGCTTTTATAGGCTCATCCATCTTCTCGATAAATTTTGTCTTAATTAAAAAATAAATACCACCAAATCCCATTACTGAGAAAATTATCAAGATTGCTTTTTCATTAAAGAGTGTTGGATTAATTCCATCGAGAATCGCAATAACAACTCCACTTAAAATTCCCGCGAAACTCCAAGTGCTGTAACTTAAAGAGATTCCTGCTGTTTGATTTTCTTTTGAGGAGTTGCGTAAAATAAATGGCGCTACAGGAATTTGCATGAAGGTAAAAGAAGCTCCCCAAAGTAAAAGCGAAGTAAGAATAAGCCATTTTATTTTTAAAGCGATTGCAAATACAATAACCAAACCAAAGAAGGGGACAAAAATAGATGACAAATAAAATAATGGTGCCAAACGTTTCCCTTTTATTAATTTACCGAAAGGCAAAGCGAGAATAAATACGCCTAAAAAACGAAAGGTAATATACAAAGCAATATCTTCGTCACTAAAACCTTCACGCGTCATGTACAAAGGCAAAATATTCATGAAGGTTGCATTTACCAGCTGAATAAAAAACTCAGCGTACACCACATTAAGTACTTGTGTTTCGAGTTTTTTATAATCGTTTAGAAATGCGAACATATTACGAGTTCTGTAAAATTATTTCGATGTAAGCTTTTAGTTTATCCGAATCATCGGGACCAAATGTTTCGTATGTATCCTGATTATTAAACCAGGTGAGCTGACGTTTGGCGTAATTCCGTGTTTTTTGTTTTATTAAATCAATAGCGGCTTGTAAATCTAATTCTCCCGAAAAATGCGAGAACAATTCTTTATATCCAACCGTATTTAGTGCGTTTAAATTTTTATTTGGATAAAGAGCTTTAGCTTCTTCTACTAAACCTTCTTTTATCATTCCATCCACACGTGAATTAATTCGCTCGTATAATTTTTCTCTGTCGGTATTGATTAATATTTTTATTGCTTCAAAGTTCCTTTGCTTTTTATTATTACTCAAGAAAGAAGAGTAAGGCTTACCTGTTTCTAAACAAACTTCTAAAGCACGTTGTAAACGTTGAGGATTGCTTATATCAACTGTATTATAATAATCAGGATCTAAACTTTGAATTTGTTCTTGTAACCACGTTAATCCTTTTTCTTCGTATTGTTTTCTTACTTTTTCTTTTGTGGCATCAGAAACATTTTCAAATTCATCAACACCATATAAAACTGCGTTGATATATAAACCAGAACCGCCGACTAAAAAAACAATTTGATTGTCTTTAAATAATTCATCCAATGCTTTTATCGCATCTCTTTCAAAATCGCCAATACTATAATTATCATGAATGCTTAAGGAATCAATAAATAAATGTTCGGCTTCTTTTAATTCTATTGGAGTTGGTTTAGCTGTACCTATTGACATCTCTTTATAGAATTGTCGTGAATCGGCTGAAAGAATTTTTGTAGAAAAATGTTTTGCTAAATTAATAGCTAATGCTGTTTTTCCAACGCCGGTAGGCCCTGCAATAACAACAAGGTATTTTTGATTGGGATTCAAATTAAAGGACGTTGCTGGTCTGTTCTTTTATTTTTTCCAATTCATCCTTCATTAGCACCACCAATTTCTGCATTTCAGCATGATTAGCCTTTGAACCAATTGTGTTAATCTCTCTTCCAATTTCCTGCGCAATGAAATTTAGTTTTCGTCCACCTGAAGGTTCTTTCATAGTCGTTAAGAAATAATCTAAGTGAGTTTTTAAACGAACCTTCTCTTCGTTAATATCTAATTTCTCGATATAATAAATTAATTCCTGCTCAAAGCGGTTGTTATCGATTTTATCAGCACCAATAACTTCATTTAAATTTCCTTTAATGCGGTCTTTAATCCCGGCGATGCGGCTTTTATCTAATTCAATAATTTTGTTTAAACAAGTTTGAATAACACCTAAATGATCCGAAAAATCTTTTTCAATGGATTTTCCTTCCTGTAATCTGAACTTATTTAGTGATTCAACAGCCTCAGTAATTACAGTTTTAATTTCTTTCCATTCATTCTCATCCGGCTCTCTGCGTTCTGATTTTAAAACATCAGGCATTTTTAATATTTGGTATAGAACATCATTTGCAGGTTCGTTTAAATCTGTTGCTAATTGTTTTATTTTCCGTTGATATTCTTTCGCTAAATCAGAATTAATTTCAACGGGCGTCTCCACACTTTTGCTTTCAACGTAAATTGATAAATCCACTTTCCCTCTTTCTAATAAACGGGTAATTTCACTACGCAATTCCAATTCATTTTCACGGTACGAATTCGATAAACGTAAACTCAAATCCATTCCTTTACTGTTAAGTGAGCGTATTTCTACGTTCACAGTACGTTTTTCAAATTCTTTAGTGGCTTTACCGAAGCCGGTCATTGATTTTAACATCGTATTAATTTTAATTCTTTGTTTTTGTTTTCATGCTTACCAAATATACTCCCACAATAATAAAAACTGCAGATAATACTTTGGTTGGGGTTAAAGTATCTTTTCCTAAAAATACAGCAAATAATGTTGCTAAAAAAGGCTGGGTATAAATGTACATACTCACTACCGAAGGACTTAAGTCTTTTAAAGCATAAGTATTGAGAAGGTAAGCTAAAAAAGTAGTCGCTACAACCACAAATCCAACACCTAAGTAAATATCGCTACTCCAACTTTGCCATACTGTATTTTTTAAGTCGTTGAATCCAACAGGTAACATATAACAGAAGCCAAATAAAAATATCCATTTCATTACCGTTACAGTATGATATTTTTGCATGTAAGGTTTTGCCATCACCACAAACACGGCCCAAGAGGAAGCATTTATTAAAGTCATTAAATCGCCTGTCATGGTTTCACTGCCAAATTCAAAATTGCCTTTAAATAAAAGCAGAGTTACAGCGCCAACGATACCTAATGATAGTCCACCGATTTTTAAAATGGTAATGCGTTCTTTAAACACAATTAGAGTAAAAAGAATTACCATAATTGGATTGGAGATCATGATAATGGCAGAGTTGATCGGTTTTGTTAGGCTTAAACCATAAATAAAAAATACTTGATTTAAAAAAACACCAAATAAGGCAAGAATGGCCATTTTCTTCAAATCGCCTTTATGTAATTTTTCTTTTTTGATGAAAAGAGATAGAATCCAGAATAATAAACCGGCTCCGGCTATTCGTAATAGCACTAAGGCTAAGGGACCAATATAATTTGGCATTAAATCTTTAGCTATCGAGTAATTTAATGCGTAAATTACCTGAGCGGCAAATAAGGAAATATGAGCTTTTAAAGCGTTACTCACTGGTAATGCAAAGATGCAGGAAAAATTCGGATATTTGCTACCGAACTAATTATGACAATAACAGACCAAACAGGCTATAAAGTAGAATTAAATGGAACTCCAAAGCGTATTATTTCCATAGTACCATCACAATCGGAATTATTATGGGATTTAGGTTTACGGAAGGAATTAGTTGGAATCACTAAATTTTGCGTTCATCCCGATGAAATGTATAAAAGCATTGAAAAGGTTGGAGGAACTAAAAAATTAGATATTGATAAAATTCGCGCCTTGAAACCGGATTTAATTATTGGCAACAAAGAGGAAAATGAGCAAGAACAAATTGAGGAGTTAAGAAAAGAATTTCCGGTTTGGATGAGCGATATTTACGATTTAAATGATGCTTATGAAATGATGGCAGCATTAGCTGTAATTACCGAAAAGCAAGCGGCAGCCGAAAAAATAATTAAAACCATAAAGGATAAATTTTCAGAATTCGATATCGCTGATTTTAAAGGTAAAAAAGTAGCTTATTTTATGTGGTATACCCCTTACATGGTAGCTGCTAAAAACACATTTATCAATCACATACTTGAAAAATTAGGAATGGTGAATGCATTCTCTTATTTAACGCGTTATCCTGAAGTAAACGCCTCTCAAATTAAAGGAACGGCACCCGATTATATTTTCTTATCATCAGAACCTTTTCCGTTTAAAGAAAAACATATAAAAGAACTAAAGCAAATTTGTCCGCACGCAGAAATCGTATTGGTTGACGGGGAAATGTTTAGTTGGTACGGCAGTAGATTACAGTATGCGCCTGATTATTTTAGCAGCTTATAATTCCTCAATTTAATACCTAAATCCAATTAACAGGTTTTTAACACTGTAATTGTTAATCTGTTTGTTAAATTAGTTTGTTTTCTAATGCTATTCTTTTATAATATTGTGTAATCAAACTATCCCATCATGAGCAAACATTTTTTTTTAGCATTATTAATGATTGGGTCGATTGCAGTATCGGCACAAACGAAAAAAAAGAAGGACGAAGGAGTTTCTTCAGAATCAGCGCCGCGTCCGCCGGTTGATACCATTTTAGGTTTTGCTATGTTTGATGGTATGACGCCTTTTGAAGCGGTAGATTATCAATTACCACACGAAAGTGAAACAGATCCCGTAACCGGCAAAAAAACTTTTTTTAAGGATATTAAACGCAGTAACGATTCTATCCGCAAAGTATTCAGAGCTGCCTATAAAAAAAGAAATAATACTTTTTATGTAGCTACTAAACGCCCGACTCGCGAAGGTGATAAAATGAAATTATGTATTAATCTTACTAATAAGGATACTAATTTATTGTATTGTGTTGTAGATTCTGTGATTAAAGATCCTGAATACGGTAAAGTGATATTTGAAAAACAAAACGGAGATTCAGTTTATATTTTACTTCACGTTTATGCATTTTCTAAATTAGGCGGTAATTGTAATGGAGAGAAAGAAGCAAAGTTGTTTTTTGTTCGCTGGAATGTGGTGGAAGGTCGCGCAGTTTGGAGAAACAAATACATTAACTCTTGCGCAAAAACAATTACAAACATGTCTAAAACCCCAATTGAACAATGGGATGGTAAAACTAAATTAGTTGTGGAATATCACCGTGGACAAAACTTCTACGAAATCGCTTTCGATCCGGAACATCCGGAGTTAGGAATACAGAAGCATAAGGGGGATTCGGAGTAATTTATTTCAGACTGAAATACTTTTCTTCAAGATCGTAATTAGAGGTGATGATGTACCACATGTAATCATCTTTAAATAAGTAGTAAAAATACTTATCGAATGAATATTTTGTTACATCAGCATCAAACTTATCACTTTTAAAACTCGCTTCTTTTTTCAAATTCGACTGTATTTTTGCTTCAATGGCATTATAATTAGCGAAAGCCTGAGTCTCAACAAACGAAAACACAACGCTTTTTTTGGAACTCTTTCTTTTATTAATAAAAACGGCTATTTCAGCTGTATCCGTACTATTTTCCTTTTTACTCGAATAATAATCTGAACGGTTAATCAATGGATCACCTAAATTGATATGGTCTTTTGCTACAAAGTTGAAATTACGTGCCGTTAAATCAGTAATGATTTCAATATCTTGATAAGTAAGGCAGTTTTTGATAAACTCGTACTTTAAGGTTTGGGCAGGCGAAATAAAGTGTAGTAAAACAACTAATGAAAATAATATACCGGCTTTCTTCTTCATAGATCTTATAAGTACAAGCTAAAAGTACTGAAAATAACAATAAATAAAAGGAGAATTTATCAGCGTTAATTCCCAATCATTAAATAAAACAAAAAACCCCCAGTATTAGTGGGGGTTTGTGTTGTCCGACCAGGTTTCGAACCTGGACTCTACTGAACCAAAATCAGTCGTGTTGCCAGTTACACCATCGGACATTTTGAGGCGCTGCAAAATTAACAATTTTTCGGTTAAGTCAAATAAATTTTGAAAAATTTTGAGACTTAAAACCACACCTTTACGGGGCATTTTGCTAACTTCGCAACTTATCTCAATTATATATGACGCCAGCTTTTAAAAAACTTAATAATCTTGTTGGATGGCTAGTTTTTGCCATTGCTACATTTACATATTGCGCAACCATTGAACCTACTGCTAGTTTTTGGGATTGCGGTGAGTATGTAGCCTGTGCCTACAAGTTGGAAGTTGGTCACCCTCCTGGAGCTCCGTTTTTTATGTTAATTGGTCGTTTTTTCGCCTTAATGGGTGGTAACGACCCTGCCAATGCAGGTATGATGATTAATATTATGTCTGCTTTATGCAGTTCATTCAGTATTTTATTTTTATTCTGGTCTATTACGCGCTTAGGATTTAAGGCAATTGTTAAAAAAGGAGAGGAATTTGTTCAAGGGAAACAATATGCAGTGCTTGGTGCAGGTATAATTGGAGGTTTAGCTTATACTTTTTCTGATTCATTTTGGTTCTCGGCGGTTGAAGGTGAGGTTTACGCCATGTCTTCTTTCTTTACTGCAATAGTATTTTGGGCTATTTTAAAATGGGATGAAGAAGATGATACTAATCCAATTGGAGCAATGCGTTGGTTAGTTTTAATTTCTTACTTAATGGGTTTATCTATTGGTGTCCATTTATTAAACTTATTGGTGATTCCTGCTATTTGTTTCATTTACTACTATAAAAAATACAAATTTACTTGGAAGAGCTTTTTTATAGCAGGTATTATTTCAGTTTTAATTTTAGGAACCGTTCAATCTTTAATCATTCCTAAAATTGTAAAATTTGTTTCCGATACTGAAGTTTATTTTACTAATGTTCTAAATTTAGGTTTCAGCACAGGAACCATCATCTATTTCGGTTTAATGATAATTTCTCTTACCGGATTTATCATGTATACTACAAGCAAAAAAGAATCTCATTATAAAATCGGTTTCTATTCTTTAATCGCTTTTGCCATTATAGTTGTTATCGCAGCTCCTAGTCCGGGTGCCATGTTTACCCGTGCGCTTTCTTTCGGAGCGATTCTTTATGGAATCAGCAAAATTAAGTCCAAGTCAAATAATCTTAATGTAATTATGATGAGTTTAGCTACTATTTTAATTGGCTATTCTTCATTCTTTGTTTTAGTTATCCGCTCACAAGCTAATCCTCCTATGGATGAAAATGATCCGGAAAATGCACCTAACATGCTTTCGTATTTATTACGCGAGCAGTATGGTGACTGGCCTGTAGCTTATGGACAATATTATAACGCCCCAGCAAAACCAAATTCACAGTTTAAAGATGGCGACCCGATTTACGTAAAAAATGAAGAGCAGAAAAAATATCTAGTAGCAGATGATCGCAAAAAGGATATTCCTGTTTATGAAGAAGAGTTTTGTACTGTTTTCCCTCGTATGTGGAGTAGTCAGAGTCACCACGAAGCAGCTTACCGTTATTGGGGTGATGTAGCAAACAATCATAGAACTGTAAACCGTGCTAACGAACAAACGGGTGAGACTGAATCAATAGAAATACCAACATTCGGAGCAAACATGCGTTTCTTCTTTAATTATCAGGTTAAGTATATGTACTTCCGTTATTTTTTATGGAATTATATGGGCCGACAAAATGATATTCAAGGTATGAGTAACAATACGCTTGAAGGAAATGCAGTAAGTGGAATAAAAGGCTTCGACGATTTCTTATTAGATTCTGACAGCAGTTTAAAAACACATGCCATGAAGAGTAATAAGGCTCAGAATTTTTTCTTTGGTATTCCTCTTATTTTAGGATTGCTTGGTTTCTGGTTCCATTATAAAAATAATAAAGGTGGTGCATGGGTAGTAGGTTCGTTCTTCCTACTTACAGGTTTAGCAATTATCATTTACTTAAATCCAACACCTTACCAACCACGTGAGCGAGATTATGCTTATTCCGGTTCCTTCTATGCATTTGCAATTTGGATTGGTTTTGGCGTTTTATTCCTATACGATTTGTTAAGTAAGAAAGCGAATTTAAAAATGGCTGCTATCTTAGCAACATTAATTGGCTTAATTGGTCCAAGCTTAATGGCTGCCGGTGGTTGGGATGACCACAACCGTTCAGTTCGTACTTTATCACGTGATGTGGCCATAAATTATTTAGAGTCATGCGCACCGAATGCCATTTTATTTACGAATGGTGATAACGATACATTCCCTCTTTGGTACGCTCAGGAAGTGGAAGGCATCAGAACCGATGTTCGTGTTTGTAATTTAAGTTTATTACAAACCGATTGGTACATCCGTCAAATGCGCCGTGCTGCTTACGAATCAGCACCGGTACCATTTACAATTCCTGAAGAAAAATTATTATCCCGTAAACGCGAAGTAGTTTATTTATTTGATAAGAGTCCGGCGCCAATGAATCTTAAATCGGCTATCGACTTTGTATCCAGCGATGATATCGCTAATAAATTTGAATACGGTGGAGGTTATTTAGACTTTTTACCTACTCATGATTTTTATTTACCTGTTGATTCAGCAGCTGTAATGAAAAATAAAATTGTTTCTTTAAAAGATACCGGACGTATTGCTAAAAACATTAGCTGGAGAATTGGTCGCGGTGCTATTACTAAGAACGATTTAATGGTATTAGATTTATTAGCACACAATAATTGGAAGCGTCCAATTTATTTTGCTGTTACTACAGGTAACGAAGCTTATATCGGATTAGAAAAATATTTCCAATTAGAAGGTTTAGCATTCCGTCTAGTACCTATTAAACAAAACGAAAGTGAAGAAATGGGTGGCGGACGTGTTAACACCGAGGTGATGTACAAAAACATAATGGAGAAATTCTTATGGGGTGGTATGGATAAGCCGGGTGTTAATCTTGACGAAAACTGTATGCGTATGGCTGCAAACCTTCGTATGCAAATGTCAATTTTGGCAAACGCTTTAATTGCTGAAGGTAAAAACAGTAAAGCAAAAGCTGTTTTGGATAAGTGTTTAGAAAAAATGCCTGACGAAAATGTTCCTTACGATGCAAGTATCTTTACAATTACGGCAGGTTATTACCAATTGGGTGAGACTAAAAAAGCGAACGAGTTAGCTAAAAAACTATTCGATATTTTTGAAGGTGATTTAAGAGTTTACAATGCTCAAAAAAGCGCACACCGCGTTGCTTTTGGCAGAGAAATGAATCAGTGTAAAGAAATTCTGCGCCGTTTAGTTGGATTAACAGGACAGTTTAAACAAGAGGCTTTGGAAAAGGAATTCATGACCCGATTACAATCTATTGTTCCTGCTGAAGAGTTAATGCCAAAGGGCGAACCACAACCAATGGTTAATTAATTTTTGATATGTCAACCGCTGAGAGAGTAAGTGCTACCGATCATTCTGATAATTACGTTTTACAACGTAGTATTTTTGCGTATTTAGAAGCTGCTAAAATTGTAAGCGGAAATGTTTTGGAGATCGGAACAGGTTCTGGATATGGTGTAAAATATATTGCACCTGTGGTTTCAAAATTTGTCACCATCGATAAGTTTATTTGCGATGTTGATTTTAAAGCATATCCAAATGTTGAATTCAAACAACAAACTGTTCCGCCGTTTCAAGGTATAGCAGATAATAGTTTTGATTTTGTAGTTACTTTTCAGGTTATTGAGCACATTGTTCCTGATGATTTATATGTAAAAGAAATTGCACGTGTTTTAAAACCGGGCGGCAAGTTAATAGTTACAACTCCCAACCGACACATGTCGTTAAGTCGTAATCCATGGCACATTCGCGAATACAAACCTCAAGAGTTAACTGTGTTATTGAAGAAACATTTCAAATCAGTTGTGACTAACGGAGTTTATGGCAATGATGTGGTGATGGACTATTACCAAAAGAATAAAGAGTCGGTAAATAAAGTAATGAAGTACGATGTGTTTAATTTGCAATGGATTTTACCACGACAAATTTTGCAAGTGCCTTACGATTACATGAACCGTCGCAACCGTAAAAAATTATTGAATTCTAATAACGATTTAACAGCGGGAATTAAATCTTCTGATTTCTTCGTAAAGGAGGTTGACGATAAAAGCCTCGATTTGTTTTACATAGCCGAAAAATAATTTCAATTGCTAAGCAAATTAATTCTTCAACCACAAAAAGCTTTAAGGCTTTTATATCCCAAAGCGGTTTGGAAAGTTAAAACCACCTCTCCTGTATTGCATTTAACATTTGATGACGGACCAATTCCCGGTTTAACCGAATGGGTACTCGATACATTAAAACACTACAATATTAAAGCTACTTTTTTTTGTGTGGGCGAGAATATCGAGAAGAATAAGAGCGTTTTTAACAGAATTGTAGCCGAAGGACACGCTGTTGGCAACCATACTTATAACCATATAAAAGGGTTTAAGACTAAAACAATCGACTATTTAGCGAATACTGAAAAGTGTGAATTGCTTACTAACTCAAAGCTGTTCCGACCTCCGTATGGTCAATTAAAAAAATCGCAGTACCGAAAGCTTTTAGAGAGGGGATACAATATAATTATGTGGGATGTAATATCTTACGACTACGAAAAGATAAAGCCGGAAGCGTGTCTTAAGAACGTTATCAAGAATGTTAAAAATGGCAGTATCATCTTATTCCACGATAATGTGAAGGCTGAGTCGAAAATAAAATACGCTTTGCCGAAAACTATAGAACATTTCTTAAAATTAAATTATAAATTTGCAGCTCTTAAATAAGTCATGAAAAAGCTGTTTTTCGTTTTCATATTTTGTCTCTCTCTTTTAGTATTCGCTTGTACGGGTAATAAAGCCCCTGCAATTGAAGTAAATGCTCATGTTTGGGGTAATTGCGAAAAGTGTAAGGTAACTATCGAAAAAAGTTGTGTAATGGATGGCGTTTCAGAAGCTATTTGGAACGAAGATTCAAAACTTTTAAATTTAAAACTCGATACTTCTATTGTCACATTAACCACTGTTTTACAAGCCGTATCTAAGTCAGGTTACGATAACGAAATGTTCTACGCCGATGATTACGCATACAACAAATTGCCTGATTGTTGCCAGTACGACCGTCGTCCTTTCGAATCAAAATAATCCGTTTCACTTTTTTTAGTACTTTTAGGTTATAATGTCAGTTCATAACATAAAAACCTATCTTTTAATTTTTTGTATCAGCTTTTCCGGCATTTGCTATTCTCAATATTCTGAAAAGAAAAAGAAGCTTCAGGAAAAATTAAGTCAATCAAAAGAAGATACAATTCGTGTATTGATATTGAATGATCTTGCTTTTATATCCCATAAAAATAATTTTATGGACGCTTATAAGTACTCAAAAGCAGCGCTTGAACTATCTCAAAAACTAAATTATTTAAAAGGTATAATTAATTCTTATAATAGTTTAGGAGATGCGTATTGGTATCATACCGATTATATTAAAGCGCAGGATAATTACTTTAAAGCTTATAGGTTAAACGACTCTATTAAAGATGAAGTTGGTATAGCCAATTCACTTTACAATATTGGTTGGATTATTTGTTTGCAACAAAAAAATTATAAAGAGGTTGGTTATTTATACAAATCTTTAAAAACATTCGAACGATTAAAGGATCCGGATGGAATAACGCGTTTGTTTAACGCTTTAGGAGGTTATTATTCGGCACTGCATGTTGCAGAAAATAAAAAACAGCATTTCGACTCGGCGCTTTCTTATTACAATAAAGCACTGGTTTTTTATAAAAGCATTAACGCCCCTAAAATTAATTCCGGTGTTTTTTACGGTAACATTGGCGATTTAATGGCGCAACTTGGTGATTATAAATCAGCAAAATTTTATTGTCAAAAGTATTTGGATTTGCTTAAAGAAACTGAAGATTCGGCCTCATATTATTTAGCAACTGCCAACATGGCCAGCTACGAAATGAATTTGGGTGATGTAGATAAGGCGATAGTTTTATACGAGCGATCCTTAGGATTTTCAATGCGGAATGGAATTAGAAATACGTTGCAATTGGTGTATGCGGGTTTAAATGAATGCTACGAGGAAAAAGGAAATGTGGTTAAAGCTTATGAGTTTTTTAAAAAGAGCGATGCCTTAGATGACACTTTAAACAGACAATTATTCTCAGCAAATTTAAGTGATATAAAAAGCTCCTACGAAATTGAAAAACAAGAAGCCAATATAAAACAACTTACCCAGGCTAACGAGATTCAGCAATTAAAAGCAAAGCAAAATAATTTCGTTTTATTAGGAGTAGGAGTAGTGCTCGTAATTATTATTGTTATTGCATATCTGCTTTACCGTCAGAACAAGGAAAAAAACGCCGCTAATTTATTGTTGCAGGAACAAAACACCATTATATTACAAAAGAAGCAGGAAATTGATCACAGCATTCAGTATGCAAAAGGTATTCAAATGGCTTTGTTGCCCGATATTAATGGGATAAGAACTATTTATCCTGAAAGTTTTATTTATTATTTACCCAAAGATGTAGTTAGTGGCGATTTTTATTGGTTTCATAAAGTAGGTGATTACTTCTATTGCGTTGCTGCCGATTGTACCGGACACGGTGTACCTGGCGCTTTAATGAGTATTGTGAGCATGGATAAAATTATTCAAGCCATTTTCGAGAAAAAACTTTACGAACCAAGTGATATTTTAAAGTTTCTGAATGTTGAAATTAAGAACGCACTTAAACAGCACAACGACGAATCGAAACAACGTGATGGTTTGGATATTGCACTTATCCGAATAAACGATAAAACTAATACCCTCGATTTTTCAGCAGCTAACCGTCCTCTTTATATTATTTCCAATAATGTGTTAAGCGAGCATAAAGCCGATAAAGTAGCTATTGCCGGATTTACCCCCGATAACTATGATTTTAAGCAGCTTTCTATAAAGCTAAACAAAGGCGATTGCTTATATATTGCTTCCGATGGTTATGCCGATCAGTTTGGAGGCAACGAAGGCAAAAAATTTATGACTAAAAACTTCAAATCCCTGTTGCAATCCGCCTCCTCAAAGGACATGAAAGCCCAGGAAACAGAGGTTATCAACAGTCATACAGGCTGGAAAGGCAATTATGAACAAGTTGATGATATTTTAGTGATAGGAATCAAGATATAAGTTTGGAGGTACCGACGTTTTATCTACCTTTGTTTACAGTTTTTTAGAAACTGTATGTCTCAACACACTAAATATATCTTTGTTACCGGCGGTGTAACATCGTCTCTCGGAAAAGGAATTATTTCTGCCTCTTTAGCCAAATTACTTCAAGCTCGTGGTTATACTGTAACTATTCAAAAGCTTGATCCTTATATTAACGTCGATCCTGGCACTTTAAACCCATACGAACATGGCGAATGTTATGTAACGGATGACGGCGCTGAAACAGATCTTGATCTTGGTCACTATGAGCGTTTCTTAAACGTAAAAACATCACAAGCTAATAACGTAACTACCGGACGTATTTACCAATCGGTAATTGAAAAAGAACGTCGTGGCGAGTTTTTAGGAAAAACTGTTCAGGTTATTCCGCACATCACAGATGAAATTAAAAATAGAATTAAGTTATTAGGAAAAACAGGATTATATCAATTTGTAATTACTGAAATAGGTGGAACTGTTGGTGATATTGAATCCTTGCCATACATTGAAGCTGTTCGTCAGTTAAAATGGGAATTAGGAGATGATTGTACTGTTATTCATTTAACCTTATTACCATATTTATCTACATCAGGTGAATTAAAAACAAAACCAACTCAACACTCTGTAAAATTATTATTAGAATACGGAGTTCAACCGGATATTTTAGTTTGTCGCGCTGAACATGCTATTAATAGTGATATCCGTCGTAAGATTGCTTTATTCTGTAACGTAGAAGTGGACGCTGTAATTGAAGCATTGGACGCTTCAACAATTTACGAGGTGCCAATTTTTATGGAGAAGGAGGAGTTGGATATTATTGTATTGAAAAAATTAGGCATTACTGTTGAGGGCGTTCCTCAATTAGATAAATGGAAAGAGTTTTTACACAAATTTCATAATCCAACACAAGAAGTAAATATTGGTTTAATAGGTAAGTATGTTGAATTAAAAGATTCATATAAATCTATTGCCGAAGCTTTCATTCACGCCGGAGCGGTAAACGATTGTAAAGTAAAGTTACATTGGATACACAGCGAAAGTTTAACGGAAGAAAACGTAAAAGAAAAATTAAAAGACTTAAAAGGAATTTTAGTCGCGCCCGGTTTTGGTAACCGTGGTATTGAAGGAAAAATTGAAGCGATAAAATTCGCACGTGAGAATAAAGTTCCTTTCTTCGGAATTTGTTTAGGTATGCAGTGTGCAGTTATTGAATTTGCACGTAATGTATTAGGATTAAAAGATGCGCACAGTCGCGAAATGAATCCCGCCACTTCAAATCCCGTTATTGATTTATTAGAAGCGCAAAAAAATATTTCGCACATGGGCGGAACTATGCGTTTAGGCGCTTACCCGTGTCGTTTGGAAGAAAACACTTTGGCTTATAGCATTTACGGTAAAAAAGAAACTACCGAACGTCACCGTCACCGTTACGAATTTAATAACGAGTACTTGCCAAAGTTTAAAGAAGCGGGCATGAAATTATCGGGAATAAATCCTGAAGCCGGTTTGGTGGAGATTATCGAATTAAGTAATCATCCGTTTTTTATTGGCGTACAATTTCATCCTGAATATAAGAGTACGGTTGAAAAGCCCCATCCTTTATTTGTCGCTTTTGTTAAAGCAACAATCACTAAGTAATAAATGACTTTAAAACCCATAGGATATTTTAGTAAACCACACGGACTAAAAGGACATTTAATTTTATTTACTGAATTCGATTTTAAAGGAAAAGTTAACGTTGTGTTTATTGAACAAAGTGGTTCGCAAGCCCCTTTTTTTGTGGAGGAGTTTAAACCCTTCCAAAATGGGTATTTAGTGAAGCTGGAAACCATTAATGATATAAACGCTGCCAATACTTTAAAAAACAAAGAAGTTTTAGCGGAATCTAAATTTATCATTAAAGAGAAAGAATTTGAATACCTAAACTATACCTTAATTGATGAGCTTAAAGGAGAAGTAGGGCAGATTGAGGGTTTGGAAGGTAACGCGGCTAACCCATTATTAAGGGTTATTTCGGGCGAAAAAGAGATTTTACTACCCTTTAGCGAGGATTTAATAATAAAGGCCGTAAAAGCCAAAAAACAGCTGTTTTATAAGGCTCCCGAAGGCTTAATTGAGATGTATTTAGAGGGCTAAATTCCCAAAAAAGCAATTTTACTCTTTTATCAATTCAAAAAATTAAATATCTTTGCCCTCCACAAATTGGTGAGATGCCTGAGTGGCCGAAAGGACATGTTTGCTAAACATGCGTACGGGAAACTGTACCGTGAGTTCGAATCTCACTCTCACCGCTGGTAAATAAAAAAGCTCCTTTTGGAGCTTTTTTAGTTTTTAGAACCTTTTACCCATAAATAATTATGGATAGCATTATTATAAGAAAGGCAACTCTTCAGGATATTGGTCAATTACAAAAAATTGGCCGCCAAACTTTTTTTGAAACATTTTCGGAAGTAAACACAAAAGAGAATATGGCCAAGTATTTAGAAGAAGGTTTTTCTTTAGAGAAACTGACCTCCGAACTTGAAAATAAAAATTCGGAATTCTATTTCGCAATACTCGATAAAAGGGTGATCGGCTATTTAAAACTAAACTTCGGAAAATCACAAACAGAATTGAAAGATGAAGGAGCGCTTGAAATTGAACGAATTTATGTTTTAAAAGAATTTCACGGAAAAAAAGTTGGACAATTACTTTACGATAAAGCAATTAATGTCGCTAAAGAGAAAAAAGCGGAATTCGTTTGGTTAGGAGTGTGGGAAGAGAACCCAAGAGCTATAAATTTTTACAAGAAGAATGGGTTCGTTGAGTTCGATAAACATATTTTTCGTTTAGGAAATGATGAACAAACGGATATCATGATGAAACTGCAATTAAAAGATTAATTCTTTTTAATCTCAACTTTACTACTCATTGCAGATTTAACTCCTGTAGCTTTTTTTAGATAAACTTTCACAGTTCCAATAACAATGGGTGTTTCTACTTGAATCGGTAATCTGTTTTCATCATCCGTAACCCAAACGGTCATAGCATCCCCTTCTTTAAAAATAGTACCTGGAATTAAAGTGGGTTTAAATTTAATGCACTTAAAGGTCCCTAAATTGGTTTTGATGGTTTCTTTTCCTAAATAAATTATTTTCCGTGCGTAGACTGCATTGTCCAACATAATTGAAATCGGGATTTCATCTTTAGCTTTAAAGTTTTCGAAATCTATTGTCCGCGCATAATAAATCATGCTCATCGGATCGAAAGTGAAATTGGTAATTTTTAGAGTGTCAGTTTTTAAAACAGGTTTCTTTTTATTTTTTATAAACCCAATGGCACGATTGTTTTTAAAGTCAAAGGTCACATCATTATAAACCCAATCACCACCATCATTTGTGTTACGGATGTATTTAAACGGACGAAGAGTAGTGGTGTCGTTATAACTCTCATATTTATCTCTCACTTTAAAAAACCAATCCCAATTCTTTTTACTGTTGCCTTCACCAACAAAGTGAAATAATGTTTTATCATTTACAATTTCATCCTTTACTGAAAATTTTACGTAACCGGCATCTACCCAAATCAATCCCCAGCTGTAAAATACATCGTATTCTAAAACCTCTCCAACCTCAAAGGCTTTAATTTTTGGCGATAAATTCTGACTAAATAAATTACAAGAAGTAAAGAAAATAATTAGCGCTATGGTAAGAAACTTGTTTTTCATTTTATGAGTTCCAAAAACTCATCTTCATTAATAATTTTTACTCCCAAACTCTCTGCCTTCTTTAATTTCTCAGGCCCCATATTATCACCCGCTAAAACATAACTTGTTTTTTTAGAAATAGAACTTGAATTCTTTCCACCGTGTAATTCTATCATTTCTTTGTATTGGTCGCGACTAAATTTTTCAAATACCCCACTTATAACAATACTTAAATCTTTTAATTTATCGCTTCCGCCTTGTTGTTGTTCTTCGCTTAATTCAAATTGCAAACCTTTTGCAATTAAACGGTCAACAATATTTTTGTTATTGGGATTACTGAAATGTTCAGCAATACTTACTGCAATAATTTCGCCCACTTCATCAATGGCTAATAACTCTTCCTTAGTTGAATTTAATAATACGTTTATTGACTTTACTTTCTTCGCGATTTTTTTAGCTGTTGTTTCTCCAACGTGTCGGATTCCAATTGCAAACAACACTCTTTCAAACGGAACTTTTTTGCTGGCTTCAATACCTTCGATTAAATTATCTGCACTCTTTTCAGCCATTCTTTCAAGTGGAAGTAGTTGCTCTTTTTTTAAGTCGTATAAATCGGCAATGTTTTTTATTAAACCAACTTCATACAATTGTGCAATAGTTTCTCCACCCAAACTGTCAATGTTCATCCCTTTACGCGCCACAAAATGTTCAATCTTTCCTTTTACTTGTGGAGCACAACCCATTTCGTTTGGACAATAATGCGCAGCTTCATCTTCATGACGGACTAACTTTGTTCCGCATTCAGGACAAGCGTCGATGTAAACTGTTTTTTTACTATCGGCAGGTCGTTTACTTAAATCAACCCCAATAATTTTCGGAATAATTTCCCCACCTTTTTCTACATAAACATAATCACCGATGCGAACATCGAGTTTCTCAATAATATCTGCGTTGTGTAATGATGCGCGTTTAACAGTTGTCCCTGCTAATAAAACCGGTTTTAAATTGGCAACAGGAGTTATTGCACCCGTTCTTCCAACTTGGTAACTTATGCTTTGTAATTCGGTGCTGACTTGTTCAGCTTTAAATTTGTAAGCAATAGCCCAACGTGGTGATTTAGCAGTAAAACCTAAATTTTGTTGTTGTTTATAATCGTTAACCTTAATTACTATGCCATCAATCTCGAATGGTAAGTTATGGCGTTCTTTATCCCAGTGTTCAATAAACTTTAATACTTCTTGTATACCGCTGCAAACTTTTGTGTGCTCGCTCGTTTTAAATCCCCACGATTTAGCAGCTAAAATATTTTCATAATGTTTTTGATGGGGAACATTTTCTCCCAGCATATGATACAGAAAACAATCTAGATTCCGTTTCGCTACAACAGCGGAGTCCTGCATTTTCATAGTGCCCGAAGCTGCGTTTCTTGGATTTGCCAGAGGCGCTTCTCCAATATCTTCACGTTCTTTATTAATAGCATCAAATACTTTTCTTGGAAAAAATATTTCCCCGCGTATTTCAAATTCTTTCGGAAAGTTACCTCTTAATTTAAGGGGAATAGATTTTATAGTTTTTACGTTTGTTGTTACATCATCACCTTGAACGCCATCCCCACGCGTAACTGCATATTGTAATTTTCCATCAACGTAAGTTAAGCCAATCGATAAACCATCAAATTTTAATTCACATACATATTCAATCTCTTGTGCAAACAAATCATTACCCTTCATTCCCAACCCTTCACAAACTCTTCTGTCAAAATCTTCCATATCTTCTGTACTGTAACTATTGGAGAGCGACAACATCGGATATTTATGTTTTACACTTTTAAATTCTTTAGTAATTTGTCCGCCCACACGCTGAGAAGGAGATTCGGAATTCAGAAATTCAGGAAACTGTTTTTCTAAGGCAATAAGTTCTTCCAGTAATTTATCGAAGTCAAAATCACTTATAGTAGGCTTATCTAACACATAATAATTGTAATTATGCTGCTCTAATTGCTTAGAAAGTTCCTCTATACGTGCTTTTGCGGCGGTTTTGTCCATTGCCTTTTAATCTTTTAACAAAAATGTGAAAATTAAGCCAATTTCCACTTAAAATTTTCATTAATTTTAAGGCATCAATTCAATCAAGAAATATCTATTCGGACTAATGGTTTGTGTTTATGTAACAACCGCCATTGGTGTTCCTGTTTACATGCATTATTGCGGTGGTGAGTTGGAGAAAGTTAGCTTTTTAGTGAAAAGCAATTCATGCTGTGGAGAAGAAGAGGAAGATATGGATTCAGATTGTTGTGCTAACGAAAATACTTATGCCCGTTATGCTCCCGATTTTACCACCAAAAAAGTTGTCGACTCTAATTTTCAAATAGCCGATTTAAATTTATTTTCAGTTTCAACTTCAGTTTTCGATTTTAAAATTGAATCAGTGTCTTTAATTATTTCTAAATATTTTTTCCCGCCTCCGGATTTGCTACACAGCAATATTATCCGCACAACTTTTCTAAGAATTTAGTGGTTCTGTCATGCTGAATTTATTTCAGCATCTTAAGATTCCGAAACGAGTTCGGAATGACAATCGTTTTAACCATTAAATTAAATCAAAATGAAAAATATTTTTTTAGTATTCGGATTATTAATATCCGTATTCACATATAGTCAAAACACAACTATTAAAACTGAAACATTCACTGTTAAAGGCAACTGCGACATGTGTCAAACCCGTATTGAAAACGCTGCAGACATTAAGGGCGTAAAAATTTCTAAATGGGATATTGATAAAAAAGTTATCACCGTAACTTATGATAGCAAGAAAACTACTATCGAGCAAATCCAAAAAGCCATTGCTGCAAAAGGTTATGATGCTGGCGATATAAAAGGTGATGATGCAGCTTATAAAAAGTTGCCGGATTGCTGTCAGTATAAAGATCACGTTTGTACTGAGAAGAAATAATTTTAGCATAATCTTTTATGAAGAAATTATTGTTTTCCCTTATGGGACTACTCTTTAGCGCCATTTCAATTGCCCAACTTAAAGGCCGGGTAGTTGAATTGGATGCAAAGAAAAAACCAAGTGGTTTGCCAAATGTTATTGTGCAAGTAAAACATGGTGAATTTACGGTGACCGATACTTCCGGAAATTTCTCTTTTATTCAAGCTAAGACAGGGGACACGCTTGTGTTTAGCTTGACAGGTTACAAAACCGAAGGTGTTATTGTAAAAGATATTTCAAAACCAATTACCGTTGTTTTAAGTAGTGGCATAAATTTAAATGAGGTAGAAATCGAGTATCGCAGCAGTGGAACTGATTTAGCTTATTTAAGCGCCATGAAAATTGAAACATTAACCGAACGCTCTTTAATGAAAGCCGCTTGCTGTAATTTATCAGAGAGTTTCGAAACGAATCCAAGTATTGATGTGAATTTTGCGGATGCTGTTTCAGGGACTAAGCAAATTCAAATGTTGGGTTTATCCGGACAATACGCGCAAATTACAAAGGAGAACATGCCTTATATGCGTGGACTTGCTAATGGTTATGGCTTAACATTTATACCTGGTACTTGGATAAAATCAATTCAGTTGAGTAAAGGCGCAGGTTCTGTTGTTAATGGTTACGAAAGTTTTACCGGCCAAATTAATACAGAACTTCACGATCCTGCAACCATGGATAAATTTACGTTCAATAGTTACGTGAATCAAAATGGGCGTAACGAATATAATGTTGAATTTAAACAAGCTGTTACTAAAAATTTCGCAACTAATTGGTTAGCGCATGCAAGTTTTAATCCACTGGCAGAAGATCATAACAAGGATGGTTTCGCTGATATTCCAACAGGAAGGCAGTATAACGTAATGAAAAAATGGAGTTATGAAAATCCAAAAACCGGATTCGAAGGTAAGTGGGGTGCTAGTTATTTGAAAGATGAACGTAATGGTGGACAAATTTCAAAACACCATGTGCATTCAGATACTTTGGCGCCTTATTTAATTGGAATTAACAACGAGAAGTGGGAATTGTTTAGTAAAACCGGCTATGTTATTCAGAAAAAACCCGGAACAAGTATGGGTTTACAATTATCTTACTTAAATCATAAGCAAAATAATTTTTTTGGAACAACAACCTATAACTCTTTACAAAAAACATTTTACGCTAATTATATTTTTCAAGGTATAATTAAAACAACTGATAACACATATAAAATTGGCGCGAGTTATATGGATGATGATATTGATGAAAAATTTCAATTATTTAAGTTTAACCGTCGTGAACAAGTAGCAGGTGCTTTTGCTGAATTAGCCATCAATCGTAAAAATAAATTTAATATGGTAGCAGGTTTTCGTGCCGATTATCATAATTATTATGGATTGTTTTATACGCCACGTCTGCATTTACGTTATGCTTTTACTGAAAATACTGTTTTGCGTTTAAGCGGAGGAAGAGCTTTACGTACTGCTAATATTTTTGCCGATAATGCTTATTTAATGGCATCATCTCGCCAATGGAATTTACAGCCATCGGATTTAGCAATGCCTTACGGATTAAAACCTGAAACCGGCTGGAATTATGGTTTAAATTTTACGCAACGTTTCAAAATAAATTACCGCGAAGCTTATATAACGATTGATGCTTACCGTACCGATTTTGAAAATCAAGTGGTGATTGACATTGATAATAACGCTCAGGAAATTTCTATTTATAATCTTAAAGGACCTTCGTATTCAAACACAGCACAATTTGAATTTAATACGGAGCCGCGTAAACGTTTGTTTGTAAAAACTGCTTACCGTTATGTGGATACACGTGTTGCCTATAAACAAGGTTTATTACAAAAACCAATGACATCAATGCATCGCGCCTTTATAAATTTGAGTTACGAGACAAAAGGTGGTCACTGGCAATTTGATTTTACAACACAGTACAATGGCGCCAAGCGATTACCAAACACAAATTCAAATCCGGTAGAGTATCAACGAAAAGAATATTCTCCTGAGTTTTTTAATTTGTTAGGACAAGTAACTTATTTGGCGAAACTTAAAAAATCTGAGTTTCATATTTATGTTGGGGTAGAAAATTTACTAAACTACAAACAAAACAATCCAATTGTAGCAAGTGATTTACCTTACAATAAATATTTTGATGCCAGTATGGTGTGGGGACCGATTTACGGTAGAATGATTTACGCCGGCTTACGTTTTAAAATAAAAGAACTGACTTGGTTGAAATTCAAAGAAAGTTAATTATTGGAAGCGGAAAATTTCTCCCCCTTTTTTAAGGGGGAGTACCCGCCTTGGCGGGGGAGGGGGTCATTACTCAATAATCACTTTCCCAACACTAACAACTTCCTTATTCTGCAACACAGAATAATTGTAAATGCCTTTTGCAAGACTTTCTGTCTTAATAGAGTTATTACCTTGTTTCACGATTTGTTTGTGAACTGTTTGTCCAAGAATATTTCTTAATTCAATTTCTCCATTTATGATATCTTTTGCAATATCAATATTGAAATTACCGGATGTTGGGTTAGGGTAAATTTTGAAATTAGTTTTATTCTCTAAAGTGTTAATTCCGTTTACAATGTACGGCGCACATTGCGCATCAAAATAGGCGTAACCGGCGTGGCCGCTATAAGGACAATCAACAGCAGTTACCTGAACAGTTATACATTGTCCCATCCATAAACTTAAATCAATTGATGAGTTAGCCCATTTGTTATAATACCATCCGGCAGTCGAAGCAGGCACAGATGTTATAGTACTCGGACTAGAACAATTAGTTGAAGGGGTACATGCTGATGTTGGTGGAGAGGTAATACTATATTGTGATACTGTAGCTAACATATTACCTAAACAATCTTTAAACAAAATAGTAACGGCACCATTATCACAACAACAATGTCCGCCCATCGCAACAGTTATGTATGCAAAATTAAAAATTACATTGGATGGTGTTACTACAAAGTTTTTTCTAAGTTGATTTACGCTGGAACCGGGTGTTGAATTATTTAATCTTACAAACCAGTCACCGTAACAATTAAAACCATTGGCAGCTGCAGCTGGAGCATAAGCAGTAGTGGTGTTTCCAAATACAGACCAAATAGGATAAGATGCTCCAATAATAGGGTCAATATGCCCACTAAAACCGGGACTAATTAACATTACTGCATTCGGAGCGCCGGTAATAAATGAGGTATTAGTACAATTTCCTGTTGCACCATAACTTGAGTTGCTACCACCATTAACCGTCCAACCATTAATTGAATTTGAAGAAGTAATAGTAATTGATGTTGGAGGAGTAGGGTTGGTTAAGCTACCTTCTTCAAAATCTTCATTTACACAAGAAGCAGCTGCAGTTTTTGCAACTTCACTATAATCAACTTTTGGCGCTTCTGCCGATTTAATATTGTATTTATGTTTTATGTATTCGCGTTGGTGAACCGATAAATAAACCGGCATTTCTTCTGCGGTAATTCCTTTGTAGGGTGCCGCATCTATTAATGATTTTTCATCAAAGCCAATTAATGAATCATTTAAGGATAAACTATTGCTTTGAGAAAAAGCACATTCAAAACTTAAAACTAATAAAGCTGAAACAGTAAGTAAAGATTTAATCATATCACAAAATTTTAACTCTAAAATAGCTATTATAACCCGAATAATTCTTTCTATTCAATCATCAATTAACCTCATACAATCATTTTATCGCAGTATAGAGTCAAAATCGAGGTAAAAACCCTCTTTTCCTTTCATTTTCTGTATTTAAAATTATCAATACAATTTCTATCTTTACACCATGTTAATTACAGCAGAAACTCCAATAAAATTCGATAGAAAAAAGCAAAAGGATGATACCCTTTTAAAACTCTATAAAAATATTTTAAAGCCACGCATGATAGAAGAAAAAATGCTTCTTCTTTTACGTCAAGGCCGCATCGCTAAATGGTTTTCCGGAATTGGTCAGGAAGCTATTTCGGTGGGTGTAGCAAGCGCTTTAAATAAGGATGAATTTATTTTACCAATGCACCGCAACTTAGGTGTATTCACAACAAGAGAAATTCCTTTAAACCGTTTGTTCTCTCAATTTCAAGGTAAGCCCGGTGGATTTACACAAGGACGCGATCGTTCTTTTCATTTCGGTACACAAGACTATAAAATTGTCGGGATGATTTCGCATTTAGGTCCGCAGTTAGGTGTTGCCGATGGAATTGCTTTAGCAGATAAATTAAAAAAGGATAAGAAAGTTACGGTTGTGTTTAGTGGTGATGGTGGTGCAAGTGAAGGTGATTTTCACGAGAGTATAAACACAGCTGCTGTTTGGGATTTACCGGTGATTTTTGTGATTGAAAATAATGGTTATGGATTAAGTACACCAAGCAACGAACAATTCAGATGTAAATCTTTTGCCGATAAAGCAATTGGTTATGGAATAGAAGGGGTAACTGTTGATGGAAATAACGTATTGAAAGTATATGAAACCGTTAAAAATTTAGCAGAATCTATTCGTGAAAATCCACGCCCTGTAATTTTAGAGTGCGTTACGTTCCGTATGCGTGGACATGAAGAAGCGAGCGGAACAAAATATGTACCGAAAGAATTATTTGAGGTGTGGGGTAAAAAAGATCCTGTTAATAATTTCGAGCGTTTCTTAATTAATGAAGGTGTAATCACAGAAGACACAATCGAAAAATTAAGAGCAGAGATTAAAAAAGAAATTGAAGATAATTTAGAAATAGCTTTTGCAGAAACATTACCACCTCCTGATACAGAAAAAGAATTAGCTGAATTATATAAACCTTTTTCTGTTACCGACACAACTCCTGTTGATGGTGCAAAAAGTGAGAAACGTTTAATTGATGCCATTTCTGATGCCATGCGTTTAGCGATGCGCAAACACGATAATTTAATTTTAATGGGACAAGACATTGCTGATTACGGCGGTGTATTTAAAATTACAGAAGGCTTTGTTGAAGAATTCGGAAAAGGAAGAGTAAGAAATACACCTTTGTGTGAATCTGCAATTTTAGGGACCGGTTTTGGTTTATCAATAAACAAACATAAAGCAATGGTTGAAATGCAATTCGCTGATTTTGTCAGTGAAGGCATGACGCAAATCGTTAATAATTTAGCAAAGAGTCATTACCGTTGGGGACAAAACGCCGATGTAGTTGTTCGTATGCCAACAGGTGCAGGTGTTGCAGCTGGTCCTTTTCATAGTCAGAGTAACGAAGCATGGTTTTTTAAAACACCGGGATTAAAAATTGTTTATCCGGCATTTCCATCGGATGCAAAAGGATTATTGTTAACTGCATTTGAAGATCCGAATCCGGTTATGTTTTTTGAGCATAAAGGATTGTATAGAAGTATAACTGAAACTATTCCTGACGATTATTATACAATTCCATTTGGGAAAGCAAAATTATTGCGTGAAGGAAATGATGTTACCATTGTGAGTTATGGATTAGGCGTTCATTGGGCATTAGAAACTTTGAATGAAAACGAAAACATTAAAGCTGACTTAATTGATTTAAGAACCTTAGCACCACTTGATACAGAAACTATTTTTGAATCGGTAAAGAAAACAGGACGTGTAATTGTGTTGCACGAAGATACTTTAACAGGTGGAATAGGTGGAGAAATCGCCTCTTTAATTACTGAAAATTGTTTTGAATATTTAGATGCTCCTGTAATGCGTGAAGGAAGTTTAGATACACCTGTGCCAATGAATGCTGATTTAGAAATTAATTTTTTACCTAAAGAGAGATTTAAGTCGAAGCTTAAATCTCTTATAAGTTATTAGTTCTTGACCCCTCCGTCGCTTCGCGCCACCTCCCCTTGGTAAGGGGAGGAAAGATTTCACGTTTCCTTAATGACTTTTATTGGCACGAGATTATTACATCGCTGATTGTCTTAGTAGAAATCTCTTTCGTATGCACAAAATATTTCTCCCCCTTTTTTAAGGGGGAGTCCCGCTTTAGCGGGGAGGGGGTCATGAATGACTATTGAAAGTAATTAGCCAAAAAAGGTGAAAAATGGTTAAAACCAAAGTATCCTCTTTAATTATAATTGCTTTTAATATTTAATTCTTGAATCTTTAAATATTAAACCCTTATACCTTTAACATGAAAAAACAATTAATTATTATTTTGGCTGCAACAACTGTAGTAAGTTCAGCTTTTACAATGGCAATGATTTGGAAAGCTGATGAAAAAACCAGTACTGTAAAATGGGAATTACCAAACAATCCAGGTCACAGAGGAACATTTGGTAATTTAGCTGCAACAATTGATTTTGATAAAGCTAATTTAACTCAATCAAAAATAACAGCATCTATAGATGTAAAAACAATAGATGGTGGCGATCCTAAATTGAATAACCATTTATTACAAGCTGATTTCTTTGATGCAGAAAAATTCCCAAAAATTACTTTTACCTCAACCGAAATTAAAATAACCGACGGTGTTTACACAGCCAAAGGAAATTTGACTATGAAAGATTCAACTAAAGTGATTGAATTCCCGTTCTCATTTACTGAAGATGGTGCTGAAAAAGCAACCTTTAGTGGTACTATGACTATTAACGCTTCTGATTTTGGTGTCATGAAAAAAAGCAAAGACCCGGCTCATCCTGACAAAGACAAAACAATTATTACAATTGTTGTTCCTGTAAATAAGTAAGATTTATGATATATAAATAAAAAAGCCCCGTTGATTAACGGGGCTTTTTTATTGGAATTAATTCTGACTACTCAATCACCATCTTAATGGTTTTGTAATTATCGTTTACTCTTAATACAACATTGTAAATACCTTGAGCGTAACCACTCATATCGATTTGATTTACGCCATTTAATTCTTTAGCTTCTTTTACTAGCTGTCCGATGTTATTATAAACCATTACATCAAAATTACTTTCAAAATTAGCTTGAATTGTAAATACACCATTGTTAGGGTTAGGATAAATCAATAACTGACCGTCAATATTTAAACCTTCAACACCTGTACAAACAGCAACAGTAATTGTTTTTACAGTTGAGTTAGCACAACCTGTTGTAGAGTTAGTGTAAGAATATGTTGTAGTATAAGTTCCAGCTGCTGTTTGTGCAGTAAATGTAGTTCCAACAACTCCAGGTCCTGAATAAACACCACCTGATGGCGTACCTGTTAAAGTTAAAGTAATACCACCTGAAGAAATTGTACAAGCTGTATTAGATGAACTCGCTAAAGTTAAACTAGGTAAAGCATTTACAGTTACTGAAGTTGTACGTGTATTAACACAACTTCCGGTTGAACCTGTAACAGTATAGTTAGTGGTAATAGTAGGTGATACACTTATTGAAGAAGTTGTAGCACTTGTATTCCAGCTATAAGTTGTAGCCCCACTTGCCGTTAAGTTAGTTGAGTTACCAGCACAAATTGTTGCACTGTTAACCGCAACTGTTGGGTTTGGAGCAACTGTTACTGTAGCTGTTCTGATATTTGTACAACCACTTGTTGTTCCAACTACATTATAAGTTGTAGTTAAAGCAGGTGTAGGATTAATACTTGTTGCAGTTGAACCTGTACTCCAGCTATAAGTTGTAGCACCACTTGCAGTTAATGTTGCAGTACCACCCGCACAAATTGTAGAGTTGTTTACAGATACAGTTGGATTAGGTGTAACAATTACTGATGTTGTTCTTGTATTTGTACAACCACTCGTTGTTCCAACAACTGTATAGTTAGTTGTAATAGTAGGAGTAGGGTTAATACTTGTTGCCGTTGAACCGGTATTCCAACTATAAGTAGCAGCGCCGCTGGCCGTTAGTGTGGCTGTTGCACCCGCACAAATAGATGATGATGTTACAGCAACGGTTGGACTAGGATTAATAGTTAATAATCTTGTAGTATTACCTAAACAAGATCCTGTTGCACCAACAATTGAATAGGTTGTTGTAGCAGTAGGAGTAACAACTACAGAAGTTCCTGTTAAACTTCCCGGATTCCAAGTGTAAGTTGTAGCACCACTTGCTGTTAAAGTTGCTGATGATCCGGCACAAATAGCAGCGGTACCTGTTGCAACTACAGTAGGTGTAACGGTAATAGTAAATGTTTTTGTAATGGTGTTTGTACCTACAGCATTAGTTGCAGCTAAGGTTGCACTATAAACTCCACCCGTTGCATAAGTAACAGTTGGATTTTGTAACGTGGAAGTTGTTACAGATGCTCCCGGCATTGTCCAACTCCACGATGTAGGTGAGTTTGTTGAAGTATCCGTAAAAGTCATAGTAGCCCCACTACAAACAGAAGCAGGCGTATTATAATTAGCAATAGGGGCGGCTGTTGTTGAATAAGTAATATTCACGTTGTCAATGTAAATGCCATTACCATAATGTCCGTGATTTACAAACGACATTAACACATTACCTTGTCCTGATGCAAGTGAAGTGATAACAATATTCTCTCTTCTCCACTGGCTAGATGTTGGAACGAAAAGATTAGTTGTAAAATCAGGAGCGGTTGATAAAGCTGTTCCGCCTTTCATAAAAATACTGGTCCATGTTTGTCCGCAATTAGTAGATAACTGAACTTCTAAAGTATCGGAATACTGAGCGTCATAACGGGCAAAAGCTACATCAAATCCTAAAGTAGCTTGAGTCACTGCACTCATGTTTAATTTCGGCATTTGGAAACCATCTCTAATTCCCGAAGCGTCATCGTAATAATTATCAAATAATAGTGAAGCTGAACTTAAACCAAAACCGCCACAAGTAGTAGCGCGTTCCCATTTAATGGAATCTTGGAGTTTATTATCGTTAACCCAGTTTACAGGAGGCCATGCAGCACCTTGAAAACCTTCTACTAATGGTAAAGTAGTAGGGTTTGAAATTGTGATATAACCAATTTTAGTAACTGTACCATTTCCATTTGGATTTGTAGCAGTTAAGCCAACAGAATAAGTTCCTGCAGTTGTCCAACTAACAGTAGGTGCTGAAGAAGTTGAAACTGCCGGACTACCTGCTTGAAAAGTCCAACTCCAGGCTGTAGGAAATAAAGTAGATAAATCGGTAAACTTAATTGGGCTTAGCGGACAAGTATTTTGTTTATCAGAAATAAAATCAGCTGTTGGAGCGCTTCCCGGAGTTACCGAAGCACAAGTCATAGCAGCAAAAGCATCAATACGCCCAGCACCTAAACGAGGTGGTGTTGCGTAAGCGCTATTACCTGAAATAGTATAAATATTTGCAGCTGTGGATGAAATACAATTTAAAACTTGTGTTGGTGTTAAGTAACCATTTTTAGAAAGCATTAATCCTGCTAAACCGGCTACTAAGGGTGATGCCATTGATGTACCTGACATATTTCCATAAGATGTATTAGGAACAGTACTATAAAGTGGATCGCCCGGTGCAGTAATATCACACCAAGTACCATATGTAGAAAATCCTGATTTAACGTCAGTGGCATTTGAACAAACAACAGAATACGCGTTTGTATATGCAGCAGGATAACCCATTACGGTATTTCCGTTATTTCCTGCAGATACAATTACAATAACACCTTTACTCCAAGCGTAATTAATTACAGCTTGGTCAGAAGTTGCAGAAACTGTACCACCCCACGAGCAGTTAATTACTCTTGCTTTAGTTCTTACAGCATAAACAATCCCACCATAACCATTAGTAACAGCGTTCGAACCCGCAGCATTTGCAGTTGCTTTTACAGGTAAAATTTTTACATTAAAACCAATTGCTGAAATACCAACAGCGTTATCAGTTCTTGCACCAACAATTCCTGATACGTGAGTACCGTGTGACCAAGACGTGTTTAAAGGTAAAACACTATTATCGTTATCGCCAACGTCATAACCATTTACGTCATCAACGTAACCATTACCGTCATCATCAATTGAGTTACCTGCAATTTCGCCTGCGTTAACATAAATATTAGCTGATAAATCAGGATGTGTACGCATAATAGCGTTATCAACAACAGCAACTACTACAGTAGAAGTTCCGTTAAATACGTTCCATGCATTTTGAGCTCCGATTAAATTTAAATGCCATTGTGTTCCAAAGCTTGGATCATTAGGCGTATAAAACGTTTTCATTTCCGGTACTTTCTCGGCATATTCTACAAAAGGATTTGCAGAGATATCACGTATTAAATCTTCAACACTCGTAATGTTTGTGAAGTTCACTTTATAAATACGAGGAAGGTCTTTGTCATCATCTACCATCCAATAAGGTTTTTCGGCAGAAGTAACACCGTATTTTCCAACTAAAGCTTGCATACCCGGCAAGTTTTTCGGATCAATATCATTAGGATTTTTATATTTTACTACCGCATTAGGTTTGTACTTCAGGTATATTTTACCATCAACACAACCGGGCACTGCAGTTTGTGAAAAGCTGTTGATGATGCCCAAACCAAAAACAGTTAACCAGATTAATAAATTTTTCTTCATGTTAGTTAGAAATTAGAATATTAAAAATAGACTATTAATATGTAAAAGTCAAGCTAAAAACATATTAATTTCATATATTGTTAAAAAGTTTCAGGAAGCTTAGTTTTTAGAAAAAAACCCTGAAATTAGAGGGTAGTAATATGAAAATTGCAGTCATTGATTTAGGTACTAATACATTTAATCTCCTTATTGTTGAAACCGACAATATTGGTGGATACAAAAAAGTTTCCTCTAACCGTATTCCTGTCAAACTAGGAGAAGGCACTATTAATAAGGGTTTCATTGCTGATGTTCCTTTTAGCAGGGGAATAGAGGCTTTAAAAGTGTATTCAAAAATAATTAAAGAACAAAACATAGAAAAGGTTGTAGCCCTTGCTACATCTGCTATCCGAACAGCTGAAAATGGTTTAGATTTTGTAGAAAAAGCTAAATCGGAGGCAGGGATTGAGGTTGAAGTAATAGATGGCAATCGTGAAGCTGAACTCATTTATTTTGGTAACCGTAAGGCCGTACAAATGAGCAACGAACTTTCACTTATTATGGATATTGGTGGCGGCAGTACCGAATTTATTATAGCTAACAAGGATACTATCTTGTGGAAGCAAAGTTTTCTGTTAGGCGCTGCACGTTTATTAGAACTCATTCATCCATCCGATCCAATAACTGAAGCTGAAAAAGAAAGACTATTCAGTTATTTTGATGAGCAATTAATTCCTTTGCAAGACGCAATTAAAAATAATGTGCCTTTAGAGTTAATAGGCTCATCAGGCGCTTTCGATTCGATTGTGGATATGATGGCAGGCGAATATAACACGGAAGTTTTGTCCGATAAAAAAACGGAATATAGCATTGATTTAGAAAAATATTTCCCCTTATCACAAACCATCATTGCCTCAACCTATAAACAACGACTTAACACCAAAGGCTTAATTGAAATGCGGGTGGATATGATTGTGATTTCGTGTTTGTTTGTGAATTATATCTTGAATAAATTCAGTTTGAAAAAGCTAAGGGTTTCAACCTATTCTTTAAAAGAAGGTGTTATATTTAATATTAAATAAATTTACAGCATGACTAAAGTACTTGTAATAGATGATGAGAAAGCAATTCGCCGAAGTATTAAAGAAATACTCGAGTTCGAAAAGTATGAGGTAGATGAAGCGGAAGACGGACTTCAAGGATTATCCATGGCACAAAAAAATAATTACGATGTTATTTTAAGTGACATCAAAATGCCAAAAATGGATGGACTCGAACTTCAAAACAAATTAAACGAAAATAATATTGGAAGTGCGCTTATTATTATGAGTGGACATGGAACAATTGATACCGCCGTTGATGCTGTAAAAAAGGGAGCGTTTGATTTTCTTGCAAAACCAATAGATTTGAATCGTTTATTAGTCACTGTAAGAAATGCTTTAGATAAAACCACATTGGTTACCGAAGCCAAACAATTAAAAAAGAAAATTTCAAAAACTTACGATATCATTGGCGAATCTAAAGCCGTGAAAGATATTAAAGATATAATTGAAAAGGTAGCGCCTACCGAAGCCCGCGTTTTAATCACCGGAAACAACGGAAGTGGTAAAGAATTAGTAGCCCGTTGGCTTCATGAAAAAAGTAATCGGGCGGCAGGACCATTAATTGAAGTAAACTGCGCTGCCATACCAAGTGAATTAATAGAAAGTGAATTGTTTGGTCACGAAAAAGGAGCGTTTACAAGCGCTGTAGCTCAGCGCAAGGGTAAATTTGAACAAGCTGAAGGCGGAACAATTTTTTTAGATGAGATTGGCGATATGAGCCTCTCAGCTCAAGCTAAAGTGTTACGTGCTTTGCAAGAAAGTAAAATTAGCAGAGTAGGTGGTGATAAAGAGATAAAAGTTAACGTACGCGTAATCGCTGCTACCAATAAAGATTTAAAGAAGGAAATCGCAGCCGGAAATTTCCGCGAGGATTTATTTCATCGTTTAAGCGTTATTCCTATTCATGTTCCTGCGTTAAACGACAGATTAGATGATATTCCATTATTAGCTAAACATTTTCTTGCTTTAGTTTGTGAAGACAATGGCATTCCTGTAAAAACAATCGCAAACGATGCTATTAAAGAATTACAAAAACGAAATTGGACCGGAAATATCCGCGAATTCAGAAATGTAATCGAACGTTTAATTATTTTGGGCGGAAAAGAAATTACCGTTGCTGATGTGAAACAATTCTGCTAATTATCGCCACTAAAACTCAAAAGCTCTAAATCCCACTAAACTATTTTTTGTGGGGTTTTGTGTTTTAGTGCTTTTGTGGCAATAGGAATAAAAGACTCCCTAATCAAAGTTGATATACTTAATTAACCACTCGTAATAACTTTGCTTTTTATAATTAGGGTCGTAGATTTTTCTATCGCGTTTCTTCCCTAATTGTTTTAAATCCGAAATACAAAGTTCAGAATAACTTAAAGTTGGGTTCATTAACCATTTGAAATGGCGTTTAAAAATATTTAATTCCGCCCCGGGAAACTTTGTAATATCAATATACGGTAATAAAGCTTTTGTAGTTTTTCTGAATTCTTTGTAATTGTGTTTTTTTAATTCATTACTTCCCCAATCTTTCAATAATTCTAAACCAATATGAAAAGTTAGGTGTTTGTCGGTGAGCAATACCGGTTTTTCGGCAAAGCAAAATAAATTGTAAAACAAATCGTTTCCTACAAAAGGAATGCCAATACAAGTATTATTTAAAATAAATTTCGGGAATAAACTTCTTTTAAAAATAAACATATCATAACCAATATGATCTTTACCAACTTCACTGTAAATTTTATCTAAATCTTCGGCTTTATTTAAAGTGCTTTTTATACGTCTGCGATTAATCACAATAGCGTCGTGCCCGCTTTTAATATAATCCACAATAGCATTATAAAACTGTGGCATCAAACCTATATCAGCATTCGAATAAATAATATACTCTGCATCAGAATTATTATACACCAATTCTAAAATATCTTTTAATAAAGGTAAAGCTCTATTGTTGCTAAAATTCCCTATATCTAAAATGCTTTTTTCAAGTTGAGGAAGAGCATGAAAGGAAGAATCAATATTGATGTGATGGTTTTTATGATAGCAAATGTATTGTTTAATGTTTATGCTTCCTTCAGAATAGTTATTTGCATTAATAAAAGAAGCTAATGTCAGTTTCTGAACTTCATACAACTCCTTATTCTCCTGTTCGGAAACCCCATTAATTATATGTGCAAAGCTTAGCATTAAATAGTGTAACCTAATTTAGTCATTAAAGATACCAATTCTTTATCGGAGTATAAATAGTTCAAATCTTCCTCCGAATAATGGTCTTTCCAGGTACCGGCTTTTCCCTGACGGATAAAATTATTTTTGGTACTACTCTTAAACCGACTACCATGTTCGTTTTCGTTATTTTTAAGTTCATTAAATGAAGTCTTTGCTTTTAATTCCTCCCAATTAATAGCCTGTTTAACGCCAATAAACTCTGCCAAACGTTTAACGTTACCTTCAAAATCGGTTAATAAGGATTCGTATGATAACACACAAATTTTATCCGGATGTTGCGCTCTAAATTTTTCCATGGCTTTTATATGTTGTTTCCAACTGCCATGCATTAAAACAATGTTACTCCTAATAAATTCAGAAAAGGACCCTTTGAAATGATTATATGAGGTCACAAAATGATAATAGGATACAAGCGCGTCTCTGTAATCGCGGTAAATATAAATTACCTTGGGATAGCCCTCAAAATAAATATCGTGGGTTTTTATAATGCGTTCGCTTAACTGAGCATCAATTGTATCTTTTGCTACATAAACATCAGGAACAAAAGACTCTAAATCATTAAACGTAATTGTTTTTGAAGTGCCGTGTTTTAGATATGAAATTACAAACCGTAACCAGGTATTACCTGATTTTGGAAAGGATACCAGAAAAATATCGTCGGGATTGATTTTTTTTATCTGAAAAAGAAAAGCCGTTTTATTTATTAAACCCAATTTAGCCGGTAACCAACGCATGTATTGCATCAATAAGCGTTTTTTACTTATAGGAAAAAGTGGAGGAGGTATCAATACTTTCTCGTCGCTCATGTTCTGGCTAATACCTGTCTGCAGTAGGCATAAAGTAAATTAATTTTGTTTTTGAATAAAATAGAGCGTCTGTTTTTTTCGCTGCCTTCTCTTAATTCTTTTACGCCTTTCTCTACAAAATCTTTTTTCGATTCTAGTAATTTGTCAAATTTCGTTTTGGCATGTTTAAATAAAACATCATCAAATTGATTACAAGCTTGTATTAAACGCTCAGTTTCTTCATCAAATTCCTCGGGTTTTATTTTAAAGGAAGATTTGTTCTCGCGCACATACAAAAGCGGAGGCCAATTCATATAATCTGATAATAAAACAAGACTTTCATCAAATTTCTCGGTCAGACCAAAAATATTGAAATTCGCATCAAAGTTTTTTATAGCTAATTCTAAATCTTCTTTATTAATTTTTAGATAATCTTTACTAATATTCCCTGACAAATAACGTGTCATTAAGTTATCAAAGTTCTTTACGATGCCTTGTTTTAAAAAGTCTTTTAAAGAATATTCATCAACATTAACTTTGCTTTTAATAATGTGATTGCCGTCGCCTTTTATGTGTTTGTATTGAGATAACAGGCGCTCGCGGGGTGTTCTGAAAAATGTAAAATATTCAATTCCTCTTTTTAAACCCTGATTTCCAATAAAAGGAATGTGCCCGTAAATCAAATCATAATTCTCTTTTTCTGAAGCCTCAACTTTTGGATACCTTTCACGCTCTTTGGGTGAATAAAACTGAAGTTTACGTAAACCTTTAAAACGTTTGGCTAAAATAAGTGCAAACGATGTGCCCGCTGTTTTAGGAATGTGTACAAAAAGAAATTGCTTCTTTACGGTTGACATTTTGGCTATTAAAGATTACAATATCAAATGTATTAATTATATATTAGCAAAAGAATTTCCTTTCTATAAAAATGACTCAGTTTATAAACAATAAAGCGGTAAAGCTTTTTATATATGGTATTGTTTACCTGGTCGTTTTTTTTCTCGCTAAAGTCATTAGTTTCGATAAAGGTCAGGATATTTTAAATCTGTCTTTAGTTGTCTTGCCTTTATTCTTCATGAATGCAGTAATCGACTTAAAATTTAAACCGTTTATATTCCCACTATTATTTTTAACCATAAGTTTTTATGTGTTTGATTTTATAAACGCTATTATCTTATTTGCATTTCTTTCCATTATATCTGCTGTTCTAATTTCCGGTTTAAAATGGATGTATAAATTGCTATTTATGCTTTTGGTTTTTATTGGGATGTATTTAATTCAAAGTAACAGAATTCAGTTTGGGACTATAAATTTCATCATTCCTTTTTTAGCTTCTGTTCTTATGTTTAAATCTATTATTGTGCTTTATGAATTTAAGTACAATAACATCATTAAGAACAAAGCAGCTTCGTGGACCTACTTTTTCTCTTTCCAACAATTGTTTTTTCCAATAATGCCCATTGTGGATTACAAACACTTTTTAAACGGACGAAATGTAAAAGAAGGTTTTACAAATTACGATAAAGCCATTACTCAGTTTGTAACAGGACTTCTATTATTTGTAATCTATAAGGTAGTAAACCAAAATTTCAGCCCTTCTATTTATGCAATCAATAATTTGTCTGACTTTATGCTCTTTGCATTAAGTAAAAGTGTAATACTTTTTAAATTGGTTGGCGTATTTATTTTTTCGATTGGTTTTTTGAGCATGTTTGATATTAGCTTACCATCTTCTTTTGGATTCTTTCCTCTTGCTTCTAGCTTTCGTGATTATTGGAAAGATGTAAATCGTTTTTGGCGTGATTTCATTCTTAAAATAATTTATTACCCTCTTTTCTTTAAGTTAAAGAAATCGAAGTTTGCCGGAAAAGGAATTCTTCTTATTGTCATCACCTTCATGTCCTCATGTTTCTTTCACTTCTATCAATTATATTGGTCAACCGGCTATTTTAAATTTAAAATGACGGATGTTTTGTATTGGTTATTGCTAGGCTTCCTTGTGTTTTATAGTGGTTATAGATTTGAAAAATCCTTAAAAGAAACACCAAAGACTGAAAAGGGATTTATTTCGTTTCTGAAATTGTCGTTATCGGTTTTGTTTGTACAAGTAGTAATGAACTTTTTGTTTTTCGTGTGGACTACCGAAAGTGTTGGTGAGGTGCTTTTTATATTGAAGCAAGGAAGTAAATTCTCTGTTACAGCATTGTATTTTTTAGGGATATATTGGTTAATGTTTTGTGTTGGAATTGTTATTAAAAGGGCTATTACAACAAGTATTGATAAGCAAAACAAGATTATTTCCATATTTAAATTTGGTTTTCCAATTGTGTTATTGAGTTTATATTTTTTACATAATTCTAAAAAAAATAATTTCTTACAAATGGTATTTACACCTGATTACCTAACAGTTAATCAGCACGAGAGTAATGAAGAAGGATATTATACCCGTTTAATGGCTTCCAACAGCAATTCGAAAATGGGAAAAGAGGGCAACATGCGCGTGAGTCCACTTTCAAAAATAAGTTTTGCAAGTCAAACTGTATTGCGACAGGAACTAATGCCTTCTCAAGCTATTGATTTTAATGGAACCATTATCAGCACAAATAAATTTGGGTTAAGGGATAAGGAATACGATTTAGTTAAGGCTGGCCACGTAAACCGTATAGCTATTTTAGGCGCATCTTATGAAATGGGCACCGGTGTAAATAACAATGAAGTTTTTGAAAGTGTTGCTGAAGAATGGCTAAATAAATATAGCGGTAAAAAGTACGAGCTTCTTAATTTTGGAGTTCCAATGTATTCGGCTATCCAAAATGCTCACGTTCTCGAGCATAAGACGCTTCATTTTAAGCCTGATATGGCTATTTTATTCTCCCATACAGGTGAAGAGCAGCGCTTAACAAACAATGTGACAAGGCTCATAAAAGAGGGATTTACTTTTGACGATGATTTTACTAACTTTATGATTGATAAAGCTGGAGTAGAAAAGAAAATGTCGGCACTCGAAATTAAATACAGACTTAAACCATTCATAAACGATTTGTTTTATAGCCTTTATAAAAAAATGGTTGCAACTTGTAAAGCAAATAGTATAAAACCGGTTTGGGTATTTTTACCTACTACTAATGAAGTGATAATAGATAACAGCAAAATAAACAATTTACGGGAATTGGCTAAGAAGGCTGGTTTCGAAACTTTTTCGCTTAGAAACATTTACTCCAATTATCCTAAAGAGCAAATAACAGTAAGCAATGTTGATCCGCACCCAAATACTTTAGGACATATACTTATTGCCGGCGGTGTTTTTAAAATAATTAATGAACCTTTAAATGTAAAAGTTTATGAATAAGAATGATATTATTAAAGAAGTAAGAGATTATGTAACGGAAAAATTATTTAGAGGTGATGTGCCTGCTGATTTCACAAACGACACCGCCTTGATTAGTTCTAGGTTGTTGGATTCTATTGTGGTTTTAGGCTTAATAAATCATTTAGAAGAAAAATTGAATGTTGAGTTGGAAGCACATGAAGTAAGTGTAGATAATTTAGATACTATTAATATAACAGCCGAATTTTTATCTCAGAAATTAGCAAAATAATTACCAAACGTCTTATTGCCGGTGGCAATACTGAATTTCTGTTAGATGAAGATAACAGAACCATAAATTATTCTGAATTACAAGTAAGGTGTGATGGATTTAAATCTTGGTTACATAGTATTTGTCCGCATATAATTAACCAGCCAATTGCAGTTTGGGGAGATAAGAATACTGCACTTGTTTCATTTGTTTTCGCAATTCTTAATACGGAAAATGGATACTTGCCAATTAATCCGGAATGGCCTGCCGTGCGAATTCAGTTTATTTTAAAACATTCGGGTTTACAAGGGTGTATTATCGAAAACAAATATTTACCAAAAGCCAGTGAGGTTTTAAACACAGTTACATCTTACGAAGAACATATTATTAATGAAGATTATACTTTTATTAAAACGAATCTTCCTGCAAGAGTTTACCCTAAAAATTTGGCTTACATATTATTTACGTCAGGCTCTACCGGTTTCCCGAAAGGAATTGTTCATTGTTCTGATAGTATGACAGCGTTTTTAAAGTGGTGTAATAAAGAGTTTTTAAAATATAAAATTTCAAGGTTTGTTTCTGTCGCCCCGTTAAATTTTGATTTATCGGTTTTTGATTTGTTTTTTCCTTTGTCGGCCAAAAAGCAATTGTATTTGCCTAAACAAAACTCCATTTCAAATACAAGATTATTTTCAAAGTACATTTCAGTAAATAAAATAGAAGCTTTGTACACAACGCCTTCTTATTTAAAATTGTTATTACAAACCGGCCAGCTAACTAAATACGATTTTAAGTTTGTGAAATTAATTTTAATTGCAGGTGAGCAACTGAGTTATGATTTAGTTAAGGAACTGAAAAAACATTTTAAGAAAGCGGCGTTCTATAATTTATACGGACCAACTGAAACTAATGTTTGTACTTATCATAAAATTGATTTTGGAAAGGTAAAAGCAAAAGATATAAATGTGCCAATTGGTAAACCTTGTTATACAACTCATGTTAAGTTGAATAAATCATCAGAGCTTACGTATAAGGGAAAACTCTTAATGAAAGCAACTATCGATGAATATGGTGTTCAGATATTAAAAGTCTCAACAGTTTATAATACCGGTGATAAAGTGAAAAAACTTTCTAATGGAAATTTAGAATTTGTTGGAAGAGGGGACAGCATGATTAAACGTAACGGGTTTAGAATTGAGTTAAGTGAAATTAAAAATACATTGATGGATTTTGGACGTATTTCAAATTGCGAAGTGATTGCAATAGATAATCCGAAAATTGAAATTATTGCTTTTGTTGAAAGTGCAACTGAAATTAGCGAGCTTCAACTACGAACTTTCATTCTGAGCAAGCTCCCATCTTATATGTTACCCGATAGTATTATAGTAATGGAGAAATTCCCGATGAGCTTGAATCATAAAGTAGATATTCAAAAACTGAAAGAAAATTTTATTTAGTTAGAAAATTGAGTAAACACGAAATAACCGACAAGAATCCAAAATTCTTTTACGATACAAAGGATTTTCCCTTTTTGGATGTCCTTACAAAGAATTTTAGTGTAATTAAAAATGAATTGCTTGAATTATTAGATAAGGATAGAGAGAATCAATGGCTCGAAACGTTTCCTGATTATGTTAGTTCTGAGAATAAAAAAGCATGGAAAGTTTTCTCTTTTATTTTCTTTAACATGAAATTTCCGGGTAACGCCGCACTTTGTCCGAAAACAGCCGAACTTATTTATTCCATTCCTGAAATTATTTCCTGCGATTATTCTTTTTTAAAACCGCATACCCATATTCAACCTCACAAAGGGTATACTAAAATGGTGTTGCGTTGTCATTTGCCTTTAATTGTGCCACCCGGACATAATTGTGCATTAAGAGTAGGTGATGAAACAAAAGAGTGGGAAGAAGGTAAACTAATTATTTTTGACGATTCGTTTGAGCATGAGGCCTGGAATAAATCGGATGAGAACCGCGCCGTTTTAATGTTTGATATTCCCAATCCACTTTGGGGTTATACAGGACAACAAATTTCGAAATATAAAGTTGAGAATATGGATGATCCTTTTTTACTGTCGATGGTACCGAAAGAAAAGTGGTTGGAGGCTTTCGCTAAAGGAGAATTCCCTCTCAGAATGTTTAATTCTTAAGTAGTTTATTTATTTCGTCAAGATTATTTTCACTCACAGTTCCTGAAAAAGTTAGTTCTCCATTACCATTATTCAGCATTTCTGCAGCTTTGTTAAGTTTAGCGCCATTCTTTAAATAATCTTCAAGCGTTAAAACATATAATTGATTGTATTCGTTTTCTTGTCCTGAAGAAAGTTTGTACCCAATTAATTGATTGTAGTGAATGGCTCTGTCGTTATCTTTTAATATACGAGCATGTGAAGTTTCGCACAATTTTACTTTATGAAATACAAAATTCAATAAGGCAAGTGTGCTAAATACTGCGGCAAATGAATTTATATAAGCAGCGTCCCAAATAAAAATACCGCCTTCGCCAAAACCATTTTTGTAACTGAAATTTTTGGCGTTGATTAATCCCACTTTTTTACCTTCAAATTCAATAATAAAATAGTAATTAAATTTGTTATTGACAGATTCGAACCACTTTTGCTGCATGTTAGGGCTAATGTATTCCCTGTAATCCATATACATTTTTACGGATTGCTGATTCCGCCAATACCGAAGTAATTCTATGTCGTTAGAAGTTATTCGGGTTAAGGTTACGCCGTATTGTTTAATCGTCAGCAAATTTTTCTGAAATATGGTAGGAAGGTTTTTTATTTACGTCCTGCATTATTTTACTTATGTATTGTGCAACAATGCCGATGCTTAAAACAATTAAACCTGTAGAGAATAATAAACTTACAATTATCGAGGTATAGCCAGGAACAGGTGTTCTAAATAATGTTTTCTTCAATAAATAGAAAGAACCAATTACAAAGTTTATAGTAGCTAAAGAAATCCCGAGGTTAGTTACCAATTTTAAAGGTGAGGCCGATGAAAACATAACAACGTTACTCGTAATCTTAAATAAACTTCCTAAAGAATACCCACCTTTACGGATGTAATTTGGATTTGGATTAACCTGAATAAATTCAATTTTTGCTGTGTACCATAACAACAATTCGTCAATAAAAACAAAATGGCGATGAGTTTCCGAAAGTTTATGAGCTAATTCTGTTTTAATAAGGCGAAACGGAGAACCCTTCCCTTTGTTTTTACCTTCCACTAATTTAGAACCGAATTTATAGAACTTAGTAAATAGTCCTCTGAAAAAGGGTTGGTTTAATTTTTTATACTCACCATAAACAACATCATAATCTCCTTTTTGTTGTTCTTCAATCAATTTTGAAATCTGATCAGGATGAATTTCCATATCATCATCCATTGTAATAACAAACTTTCCTTTAGCAAACGAAAACCCACAAAGCGTGGCAGCATGCTGACCGAAATTTTTAGCAAAGCGGACAATCTTTACGTTTTTATGAGTTTGCTTTAGTTGTTGTAAAACTTTCCAAGTAGAATCGGCGCTAGCATCATCCACAAAAATAACCTCAAATGTTTTTTGACTTGAAGTAAAATAAGTTTTTAAAGCATCGTATAACTTTTCGATACTGGTTTCTGCATGATAAGCAGGAATTATGATGGAATAATCTATGTTCATTTTTTGCTGCTTAATAATAGTCCGCCATCCATTTTTAAAGTAGTTCCGGTAATCCATTTAGAGGCCGGTGATAATAAAAATGCAATTGCATTGGCAACATCTTCGGGTTCACCGAAACCCAATGGATATTGTGCTTCGTAATTTTTCATTTCCTCCTCCGAAGTTGCTAACTCAGTCTCAGTAAAAATTTTTGTCTTTACTAAAGCGGGTGCTATAACATTCGCCCTTATTTTTTTATTAGCATGCTCAATGGCAAACGAACGACAAAACGCTTCTAAAGCTGCTTTTGAAGCGCTGTATAATGAACCGCCGATATAGGGATGAAGAGAAGAAATAGATGAAATAAAAATAACAGAAGCTTTTTCGTTTAATTTTTTGGCGCTACTTAATTCGCTACACAATAAAACGGCTGATGAAAAATTAGCATCAAACATTTCAGTAATGTTTTTCTGACGGATATATTTAACCGGTAATGGCTTTACAATTCCTGCGCAATTCACTAAACCATCAAGGTTACCGCATTTTGTTACCAATGCAGTTAATTGTTCTTGACTCGTTAAATCAGCAATAAGAATTGAGGTTTTGTTTTTTAATTTCTTTGATGTTTCTGTTAAGGCAGATTCATTTCTTCCTGTTAAAGTTACATTAGCACCTAACGAATCACATAAAATAGCAGTTGCTTCTCCAATACCTGAAGAGGCGCCTGTAATTAAAATGTTTTTATCCTTTAAACTAATCATAACTCAATTAATTTGGCGCATTTAAGTTGGTTGGTTCTTAAAATTACACTTCCCCATGATAATCCAACGCCAAATCCGCACAATAACAAATTTAAACTTTCTTTTAATAATTTAGACTCTAAAGCGTAACACATAGTTAAAGGTATTGATGCTGAGCTCGTATTTCCGAAAAGTTCTATTGAATAAGGGTACTTTTCTTTATCAATTCCTAATTTTTTGCGGACAGTTTCGTTAATTAGTTTGTTAGCTTGATGCATCACGAAATAATCAATATCAGCAATAGTTTTATTCGCTGATTGAAGTGTTTCATTAACATTAGGAGTTACTTCTTTTAAAGCAAACGTAAAAATATCTTGCCCGTTTAATGCTAAATGTTTTTTGGCACGCTTAACGCCTGGTTCTAATTCAGTAATGATATCCGATTCAGCAGAGTAAGGATGACGTGAATGACCATGTTCGATAATAATAGCGTTTTTACCACTGCCATCGCTATTTAAAGCAAAATTCATGTCTTGCGCTGTAGAATCATATTCCAATAAAGTAGCAGTGCCAGCATCGCCAAATAAAGGGTAGGCGCTTTTATCTTCTTCGTAAGTTGAAATGGTAGATTTATCACCACACAACAATAAGGCTTGTTTAAATTGTCCGCTTTGCAAAAAATTAGAAACAATGCTTAATCCGTAAACATAACCGCTGCAACCTAAAGTCACATCAAAAGCTAATGTTGTTTTTTTTAATTTTAATTTATCTTGAAGAATGACCGCAGTGGATGGTAAGAAATAGTCGGGCGATTGTGAAACGAAAACTATTAAATCAATATTCTCAGGTTTGGTAATGTTGTTGTTGAATAAATATTCAGCGGCTTGCTGACATAAATCGCTACAGGTAATTTTATCATTGGCCACACGGCGTTCTTTAATACCAACAGTTTTGTAGAACAACTCTTGTTCTTCAGGTTTTAAATACGAATAATCAAAAGTGCTTTTTACTTCTTTAGGCACACAAGATACAATGCCTTTAATAGCTACGTGAGATGTTTTAAAAGTACTCAAGCTGATTTTTTTTGTTGAACCAAATTATACAAATCACTAACGGTTTTTGTAGATTTTAAATCGGTACCATTTAAAGTGATGTTGAACGTAATATCAATAAAAGCGATAATGATTAGGGCATGCATGCTGCTCCAACCTTTTATACTCCGGTAATCAGTATCAGCTTTTAAAGTGCCTTTAGGCATATCTTCAAATTCAGATTCCAGTTTATTTACAAATTCATCTAAAAGCATATTCAAATTTAGTAATTTATTACAGTTGCCGCCCAACTATTTCCAACGCCGAAGCCGGCTATCAATACTTTCATACCTTTTTTAAGAACTTTTTCCTGCTCGGCGGTGTAAAGTGCTATAGGAATTGTGGAGGCCACAGTATTTCCGTAATCCTTTATGTTAGTATAAAATTTTTCTTTTGGAATGTTCATTTTGCGGCGCAAAGTTTCCAAAATAAAACCATTAGCCTGATGAAAAATAAACAAATCTATATCTTCAAAAGTTAAATTGCATTTTTTTAGAGCGTCGTTTATTAATGTCGGCACTATTTTAAGTGCGAACGAAAAAATATTAGCGCCATTCATAACCATTTCGCCGTAAGGAACACAACTTTCTTTTTTAAAATTTTCATCTAAGGGTGTTCTAAAAGCGCTTCCTTCAATATATAAATCATGCGCGCCACTACCATCCGTTCCAAACACAAAGTTATTGGCAGGAGTTGAATCATTTTTACTCAACAAAATAGCTGCAGCACCATCGCTAAATAAACTGCGTTGCTCAAAGTTCTTAGGATTTAAAGTTTTGGTAGATGAATCACAGGTTAAGAATAAAATTGTTTTAGCCATGCCGCTATGTAAAAGTCCGTTGGCAATTCCTAAACCATAAACAAAACCAGAGCAGCCATACGGTAAATCGATGCAAGCGGTAGTTTGTGGTAATTTTAATCGGTCTTGTAAAATGCAAGAAGTAGCAGGGGCAATATAATCGAAGCAATCGGAACAGAAAATAAGGAAATCAATTTTACTACTTAAATCCGGATCAGAAGCGAGTATTTTTTTTGCAGCAACAAAAGCCAAATCAGAAGCAGTTTCGTTTTTAGCCGCCAAATAACGTTTTTCTATTCCGGTTCTCTTTAAAATTTCAGCTTCAGTAATGTTAAATTCCTTGGCAAGTTGAGTGTTCGATAAAACCTCTTCCGGAAGGTGAATGCGAATTTTATCGATAAAAAGGCCCATAGACTATAAATGTACAAAAAAATGTAAATTAGCTATAAAATAATGCATTGTTAAACTGATTAAAATTAGTTTTCAATTAAAAAGCATTATTAGTTTAATTATGCTATTTTTATAAGATTAAACGTTAATACAGTATGATTTTAGGCGTATTAAAAAACTACAAAACCATTTACAATACTTTTCATGAAGTTGGAAAATCATTTCCCGTAAAGGATATGATGGAACAGGATAAAAATAATTTTTTTGACAGGAGTTTATGGAATCATTTCTCAAAGCATGGTATGCATGGTTTGGTGGCTGATGAAAGTTTTGGAGGAAAAGGTTTTTCCGCTCTTAAAACCTGCGTAGCTTACGAAGCTTTAGCTTATGGTTGTGAAAATAATGGAATGATTTTTTCTTCTATCGCTCATTTAATAGCCTGTGTTTCTCCATTATCATTCTATGGAAGTGAAGAACAAAAAAACAAGTACCTTAAAAAAATGGCTTCCGGTCAGTGGATTGCAGCTAATGCCATTACTGAATACAATGCCGGTTCTGATGTTTACAATATGTCGTCAGTTGCCGTAAAAAAAGGCAGTAGTTATATAATAAATGGAGAAAAAAGATACATAACTAACTCGCCTGTTGCTGATGTTTTAGTGGTATATGCTTTAACAGACAAAACAAAGGGATTTTTTGGTGGTGTTTCTTGTTTCATTGTTAAAACAGATGCAAAAGAAATTAAAATTAGCAAAGTAAAAGATAAAATGGGCTTACGTACTGCACAAATGGGCGATATTAAGTTCAATAATTTTGAGATTGATGAAGATTGTATGATTGGAAAGCCGGGTTCGGGCGGACAAATTTTTAATAATAGTATGATTTGGGAGAGAGTAGTGGTGAGTGCTTTTTTAGTTGGACAATTAGATAGAGTTTTAGATAAAGCTGTTTTATTTACTAAAAAACGTAAGCTAAACAATAAAAACTTATTTGAATTTCAAAACATCCAACATAAAATCGCAGATATTAAAACAATTTTAAATGCAGGAAAAAATTTAGTGTATGATGCTGCTTATGCCATTGACACAAAGCCTAAAAATGCTTTAACGCGTGCTTCAATTGCAAAACTTTTTGTTTCGGAACATGTAGTGAATGCTATTAAGCAATTACAGGAAATTTATGGCGCTTATGGCTATTTAATCGAAACCGGAATTGAGCGTGAATACAGAGATAGTTTCGCCTCGTTATTGTATTCTGGAACTTCGGCTATTCAACGTAATATTATTTCGGCCGACGTGTAAATTTTTATCTTTGTTCTTTCTGAAATTGTATGGCACTCAAAAAAATATTCAATAAAAATAACTACGGATTAATTCTTGTTTTAATTGCTTTTCTGTTATACGGAAACACATTAACTAATGGTTATGCATTAGATGATGAATTTGTAACGGGCCCGGAAAACATTACTTCTAAAGGAATAAAATCAATTCCCCGCATTTTCAGAACATATCATGTAAATGATGAAAGCGGGAATAATTACGAATACCGGCCAATTGTAAAGGTTTCTTTTGCTTTACAGCATCAATTTTTTGGAGAGAATTTAGTTGTTAGCCACTTGGTAAATATTTTATTGTATGCGGCTTGTCTACTATTATTGTTGCGGCTTTTTAATTTGTTATTTAAAGATTATCCGCCTTTTATTTTATTTTTTGGAGTAGTAATTTTTGCAGTATTACCAATACACGCTGAAGTAGTGGCTAGTTTAAAGAACAGGGATATTTTATTATGTTTTATATTTTCTGCGCTTGGATTTATAAATATTACAAAGTTTGCCGAAAGCAAAAAATGGTTTTTTATGTTGTTTGCGTTTTTGTGTTTTGGTTTGGCTTTTTTGAGCAAGTTTGATGTTATTCCATTTGCTATAATTGTGCCTTTGGTGTTATATAAACTAGGCAAACTAAATGTAAAATTTATTGTACTAACAGTTGTATTAATTTTTGTTTCATATTATTCCTATAAAGTCACGAAGCATTTCTTAATCGATAAATCAGTCTCTCAGGTACGTACATTTAATTATTTTGAAAGTCCATTGTTTTTTGAAAAAACACTGTCATTAAAAATATCGGCCGCATTAAATTCACTAGGGTTTTATATTAAGATGTTGATTTTTCCAAGTAAAATGGCTTCGTATTACGGGTACAATACAATTGCTGTATATTCATTTACTTCGGTGTTTGCTTTGTTGGGATTAGGTGGTTTTGGTGCTATGGCTTATGTGTTTTTTACACGTTTTAAAAAGGCTGATTTACTTTGGTATGGTATTGCGTTTTTTGGTTTATCATTATCCATGTATTTGAATTTATTAATACCGGCACCTGGTATAGTAGCGGATCGGTTTGCATTTTTTGCTTCAATCGGTTTTAGTTTAATTGCTGTTTATTTTTTGTTTTATTACAAAGCCATTCCAAAAAAATCAATTACATATTCGGATCTTAAACCATACCAAAAGGCAATTCCTGCTTTGATTTTTGTTTTGTTTGCTTATACAATTGTGGTAAGAAACAAAGAATGGAAAAGTAAAACAGTTCTGTTTGAAACCGACGTAAAAAAGTATCCCGAATCCGTTAAACTTTCGCTTTTAACAACGAGTCAGTTGATAATTAATATTAGTGATCCGAAGAAGGCGCAATTGATAAAAGATGAAGATAAAGTAAGAAAAATAAGAGAAGCGGAATTGTTGTTGAAAAAAGCTATTCAAACCGATTCAAGTTGTGGTGGATGCTATAATAATTTATCGTTTATGTATTTAACTTTTGAGCGGAATCCAGCTGAAGCATTGCCTTATTTAAAATTGGTTTATAAGCGTGATACAACTAAAAAAGAAGTGATTTGTAATTTGGGAATTGCTTATTTTAGGTTAGGTGATGTGTTAACTGCCGAAAAGTATTTGTTGTTAGCGATTAAACACGACAAGAAAAAAGACTTTACGGTACCATATGAGGTATTACAGGATTTGTATACTAGAACAAACCCAAATATTGGGATAAACTTTTTTAAAGTTAAGTTGAAAGAGAATCCGAGTTCTGAGTTATTTAATGTGTTATTAGGAAAGACCTATTTTGAAACAAAAGACACGTTAAACAGCATACGGTATTACAAGGAAGCTCTCAAAATTAATCCTGCCAATCAAAGCGTGTCGGATTTCGTTACTAATCTTGAGGTAAAGTACTATAAAACCCGTTGGTAGCGAGTTAAAACAATTTAGGTGATTTTCAATATAAGTATTTGATTATCAATATTTAAATTGTTTTTCTATTCGACCAATTCTACATGTTTTTTATTATCTTAGTCGAAATTTATTCAAACCATGAAAAAACTATTTCTTTTCTCAATCATGTGTCTTTTCACGCAACTTTCATTTGGACAAGCTGCCGTTGAAAAAAACGTTAAACCGGAACCTTTAAATGATCCAAAATATTTGGAATTTAAGAAGCGACATGATGATATGACAAAAAATAATCAGGCTCAGCTCTCTCAAACCTCTTCTTATTTTGGTTATGACGAAACGTTAAAGTCTTATTTCATTGGAAATGTTATTCCGGCTGAAACTCCGAAATCAACAGGTTTCACTTCAAAATCTGAATATGTAAAAACTCTTAATGAGTGGATTTCGAAGAACAAAAATGTATTAAAACCGGAAAATAAAAATTCATTAATTACAGAATAATTCCTGCTATGAAAAACATATACAAAATCGCATTATTTTTTGCTTTATTACTTTCTGTTAGGAATGGTAACGCACAAATGACTTGTTTAACACCAAGTTTAGGTGTTTACGATGCAAATACAGGTGCTGCCATGTCAGCAGTAATTTCTTGTACTTATGCAAACTTAATTAATATTAGTCCAACCCAATTTGCTGTGGGTAACCAAGGTACGAGTCCTTGTATCCGAATTATTGTTGGTTTAACTAATGCAAATGCAGCAACGAATAACTCAATTGCAATTGGGCAAGGGACAAACAATCCGATTATTAGTTTGTGTAATTCATTCCCTGTACCGTGTTATACTTTTGTACCAAGCTCAAGTACATATACATTTTCTTTGTTTTTTATGGATCCTGCGCAATCTCATGGTTACAATTTATGTAATACAAACATTGCAGGAAATATGAACTATACAGTTGCCAGTTGTTATAATAGTACTCCTTTAGCAAGTGGTGTTTGGAATAACGGAACAGCCGGAGGTTGTCAAACTGTTACAATCCCTGCCAACTCAGCAATCGGATTAGCTGGCTATACAGTTTCTCCCGCAGTAGCTCCAACAGCTTCTTATAATGCAAATACGGGTGATATGTATTTGGATACCTATCAGATGGCTCAAGGTGTTTATACAATTACTTATTCTTTCAATAGTCAAAATGGTTGTTCAATTGTTCAAACCAGAACCATATCAATTACAAATCCTTATAATTCTTCTTGGACAACTCCAACTGCAATGTGTGCAAACGGACCTTGTGTAAATTTACCTCCGCAAATTACAGGAACAGCAGGAGGAACTTTTACAGCACCACTTGGAGTTTCAAGTACTTCTTTTTGTCCTTCAATAGTTGGTGCAGGTACATATCCTGTTACTTACACTGTAGGTATAACTCCAACTTGTGGTAATGCAACTACAAATACAATAACTGTTAACGCTCTTCCTGTGGCAAATGCAGGATCCACGCAATCTTTAACTTGTGTCAATATTACAACAGTTCTCGCCGGTTCCGGTGGCGGAACTTATAGTTGGAGCGGTCCAGGTATAGTAGGAGGCGGAACAACTGCAACACCTACTGTTGGTACTGCTGGAGTTTATTCTTTAACAGTTAATTCAGGTGTTTGTTCATCATTAACCAGTACGGTTGCTGTTGGTTTCAATACTGTAGCTCCAAGTCCAACAGTTTCTACAACCGGTTCTATTACTTGTACCAATAATGCAATTAGCTTAGGTTCTTTACCGGCTGGTATGACTTATACTTGGACTGCACCGGGTGGAAGTTCAATAACAGGAGGTGTAAACTCTCAATCAACTACTGCGACTGGTCCAGGCACTTATACAGTGCGAGTTGTAAATCCTGCGAATGGATGTTCAACAAATACAACAATTGCAGCCAATGTAAATACGGTTGCACCTGCAGGATTAAATGCTTTAACTAGTGGTTCTATAACTTGTAACAATACATCAATTAATTTAACAACCACTTTAACAGGTGTTACTTATACATGGACTGCTCCAGGAGGGGGTTCAATTACAGGAGGTGTCAATAATCAAAATACTACAGGTTCAGGGGCTGGAACATATACAATTCGTGTACAAAGTGCAGTTAATGGTTGTACAGCGCAAGCTACTGTTGCAGCTTTAGTAAATACAGTAAACCCGTCGCCAACTGCAGGCACATCTGGTTCTATTACTTGTAATAACACTGCTATAACTTTAACCTCAACACCATCTTCAGGTGTTACTTATACTTGGACAGCTCCGGGTGGAAGTTCAATAACAGGTGGTGTTAATAGTCAAAATACTACAGGTTCTGGTGCAGGAACTTATACTGTAAGAGTTACTGATGCAGTAAATGGTTGTACTAACATTGCAACTGTAGCTGCATTAATTAATACAACAACTCCTACAGGTGTAGGTGCTTCAGCAACAGGCTCAGTAACTTGTTCAACAAGTACTGTTAGTTTAAATAGCTCTCCTACAGGTGGTGGTACTTATACATGGACCGCTCCGGGAGGAGGTTCAATTACCGGTGGTGTAAATAATCAAAACACTACTGGTTCTGGTGCTGGTACATACACAGTAGTTTATCAAAGTTCAGTTAATGGTTGTACTGCTCAAGCTACTGCAGCAGTAGGATTTAATACAGTTGCTCCAACAGGAATTTCTGCTAATACTTCAGGTACAGTAACGTGTGCTTCTACTGCAATTAACTTAGGAGTAACTCCAACGGGATTAACTTATTCATGGACTGCTCCGGCTGGCTCTTCCATCACTTCTGGTGGCACTTCATCAAGCGCTACCGGTTCAGGTGGAGGAACTTATTCGGTTATTGTTACTGGCACTAACGGTTGTTCAGCACCGACAGCTGTGATTGTAGCAAATACAAATACAACAGCGCCAACTCAAACAGCAATTGCATCTCAATCCTTAACATGTTCTACTTCCTCAGTTAATATTACAGGTAACCCAAGTTCAGGTGTTTTATACTCTTGGTTGGGAACCGGAATCGTAGGCCCTGCAAATACACAAACTGTAAATGTTGTTATTTCCGGAAATTATACTTTAGTTGTTACAAACACAGCAAATAGCTGTACTAGTTCTGCTGTTGCTGTTGTAGGAACAAATACAACACCGCCAAATGCTTTGGGTAGTGGTTCAGTTTCTATTACTTGTGCAACACCTTCGGTAAATTTAATTGGCAGCGCAAGTCCAAGCTCATGTACTGTAGTTTGGACAGGTGGTGTTTGTGCAGGCGCAACTTCTTATACGGCTTCTGCATGTTCTCCTGGTCAATATTCAATGACTGTAACGAATCCGGCGAATGGTTGTTCGAGTGCAGCAGCAGTATTTACTGTTGTTTCCAACTCAAATTTCCCAACTGCAACTTTAGCTAATACAGGCACTATCACATGTATCAATACCTCAGCACAAGTTGTAGCAACAACTACAGCTTCTCCTGTAACATACACATGGTCTGGTCCAGGAATAGTTTCAGGAAGCAGCACACCTACAATCAACGTAAATATGGGCGGTGTTTATACTTTAACATTAACAAATCTTTTAAATGGTTGCGTTTCGGTTATCACTAATAGTGTAACCAATGATAACGCAGCTGTTACGCCTACAACTGCAGCATCTAGTACTATAACTTGTAATACAACTACTGTTAACATGACAGCTACTGTAGGAGCAGGTACTTATACTTATAATTGGTCTGGTCCCGGAATTGTTGGAACAAATACATTATCAAGTGCAACATCAAGTTTAGGTGGAACTTATAATGTAACTGTTACTAATACCACAAATGGTTGTGTTGGAACTGCAACCTTGAGTGTTACTTCAAGTACTAATGTTCCAACCGGTGTTTCTATTAACCCTGCATCATTTACTTTATCATGTGCTACACCAACTACTGCTTTAACCGCAACTGCGGTTGGAGCCTCAACTTATTCTTGGATTGCACCTGCTACCGGAGCTATTATTAGCGGCGCTACTTCTGCAACAGCCGGCATTAATGGTCCTGGTAATTACAGTGTTGTTGTAACTGGTACTAACGGTTGTTCGGCTGCGGCTGCAATTGCAGCAGTATCACCTAACACCTTAGCGCCTACATTTGTTTTAAGTAATTCAAGTCCAAGTATTACTTGTTTAACTGCAAATCCAACGGTTAGTGTAAATATTACTTCTACAGTTGGTATTGGTTCTTATTCTTGGACTCCGGCTTCTGGTATCTCTGGTTCTGCAACAGGAAGCGTTGTAACATTTACAACTGCCGGTACTTACACAGGTGTAATTACCGCGACTAACGGTTGTCAATCAAATGCTATCGTTACTGTATTAAGTGCAACTAACTCGCCAACTTTTGTAGCGGGTACTGCTACTGCAAGTCCTTTAAGTTGTTCAAATCCTACCGCAATTATTTCTCCGGTTTATACACCAACAACCGATATCACTTTTGTATGGAGTGGTCCTGGTATTGTTGGAAGCACAACTGGAAGTAGTGTTGCAGTTAATCAGAACGGTACTTATAGTGTTATTGTTACAAATACTGTTACAGGTTGCACTTCAAATTCATTAACTGTAATAGTGGTTGGAACAACTATCCCGCCTTTATTAAATGTTAGTTCAACTTCATCAGTTGGATTAGGATGTTCTCCAACAAACAGTACAAATGTTTTAACAGCTAACGCAACACCAACAAACGTTTCTTATAATTGGAATACATCAGCAACAACACCTACTATTTTGGTAAGTACAGCTGGAGTTTATACAGTAACTATTACAGATCCTGCAACAAGTTGTACTACTTCGGTTACGTATACAGTTGACAATAATACAACCGTACCAACAGCAACTTCTGTAGCTAACTCAGTTATACCTTGTGGTGCTTCAACTGCAACTTTAAATGGTGGTTCTCCTGATCCTGGTGTTACTTTTTCATGGACTGGCCCAAGTATTGTTTCAGGTTCCAATACATCTACACCAGTTGTTGATCAACCGGGTACTTATATTTTAACCGTTACAAATCCAACAACGGGTTGTACATCAACAAGTACAGTTACTCTTATTAATGGTGTTCCAACTGCATCGTTCACACCAGACGTAACAACGGGTTTCGCTCCACAAGTTGTAAACTTCACAAACTTAAGTTCGCCAAGTGCAACTGTATTTACTTGGACGTTTGGTGATGGAAACGGTTCATCAACAACATCTCCTTCTAATACTTATAGTGTTGCAGGTTCTTATACTGTAATGATGATTGCATCAAGTGGTTTATGTACTGATACAGCTTATGCCTTTATTACTATTGAAGATGGATTTAGCATTGAAATACCAAACGTATTTACACCAAATGATGACAATGTGAATGATGTATTCACAATTAAATCTACAGGTGTGAAGGAAATCCAATTGCAGGTATTTAACCGTTGGGGCCAGTTAATGTATGATTTCACAGGCGCTAAAGCTGCTTGGGATGGTATTACAAGTAATGGTGAGAAAGCAACTGATGGTACTTATTTCTACTTTGTTATAGCAACCGGATTCGATTCCACTAAAGAACCGGTTAAGAAAAACGGATCTTTAGGGCTTTATAGGTAGTTAATTGACAATATATTAACAAAAAGGCGGGAATTATCCCGCCTTTTTGTTTTTGGTACAATTTTTGTTAATTTTAGGGTACCAAAACCTAAACTAATGTCGACTCAACTAAACTTGTTTAAATCATTTAAAATCAATTATTTAAGCTTATTGCTTTTAAGTTCGTCTTTAATCGGGCAAAATATTGGTTCTGATGGTATGAAAAGTTACCAAATGCAGGTAACAAAAGGTAATCTGGCATCTTTTTCAAAAACTGAAAAACAAGAAAAGGATTACGCAAGGTATAATGCTGAAAAAACAAATCACCCTGAATTTGGTGCACTTCCTTTTAATGCAGCCTACAATGGTTTTGTTGAAGTATTAAATAAACGTGAAGTCGATCAACGCCTTTTTGTTAATCCAAAAGCGCCTTCAGAAATTAAAATTCAGAAATCATTAACAGCTCTTCACTATAAAGTTAATGGCGAGTGGGTAACTGTTGATCATCGTTTGGCAGATAAAGGAAATGGAATTTACGAAGCAAGTAACCAATTTGATCCGGTAGGTTTTAATACCATTGTAAAAAAATCGTACATCAAAACGCCATCGGGACAAATTGATTTTAATAACTGGAAACTATTTGGTTCAGATGAAAATGGAACAGAAGAGTTAATTGCTTTACCAAATTGGAGTGATTATACTGTAGGTGATGATGGCATGTATATAAAGAATGTTTTTCCTGGAATTGATGCACAGATGATAGTTAATCGTGGTTCTGTAAAAACTAATTTCATAATTAAAAGTGTTCAAAACCCGAATTATAAGAATTTAGTTTTTAAAGATGATTTTACTCTTCCATTAGGTTCTTTCTTTAAATTCGAGAATGGTGGTTCGGCTTCTGTTTCTAAATCAGCAATTAACTTAATAAATAATAATGAAACAGTTCTTGAAATTGGTGAAGCAAATGCTTATCCTGAAAACGGTACCAAAGCAGATAATACCTTAATGAACTATTCAATTGCAGGTAATAAATTGAGTGTAATTGTTCCTGTAAGTTGGATTCAAACTCATATCGGAAAAGGAAATGTAATTATTGACCCTCTAGTGTCAAGCTCTAATACATTGGCTCAAGCTTCAATTACGGGTTCAATGTATAATGCTTCTTGCGGTTTTACAAACTCATGTAATTATAACTTATCAGTAAACACTCCGGCTAATACCACATTAACGAATGCAAGCTGGTCTTTTAACTATATAGCTAATGGTACATGTTGGTTACAAGACGGTGCGGTAAAATATACAACCGGCGCTTGTACGAGCCCAAGTGCTACCGGTTTTTATTGGTATTGTAATGCTGTTGGTGGAGGAACTTGTACGGGGAATAATATTTCTATTTGGAATGATGTACGTACTTGTATGCCAGCTCCTTCTTGCGCACCTGTTTCAGTTCCATTTACAATGCAATTTTTTAGAAGCTGCTTTGGCGCTGCCGGATGTAGTGGTACATGTATCGGAGCTAACAGTCCGTGGACAATGACATTAGATGGTCGTACAGTTGAATTTACAAACGTTGTTACTCCTTTTTCTTTATCTTCAACATCGGTTTGTGCAGGAAGTAACATAACCGCTACTTCTAACGGTGTTCAATACGGAGTTCCTGCTTATAATATTAATTGGAGTTTTAGTCCTACAGGTATACCTTCCGTCGGCACAGGTAATTCGCCCAGTATTAATTTCCCTACAGCTGGGGTCGTCAATTTGTACGCAATAGTCACGGATGCTTGTGGAATTACTGCCACTGCAAGCAGACCTGTAACCGTAGTTGCAATACCAACTGCAAATGCAGGAACGACACGTAATTTAACTTGTATTCAAACCACAACTGTACTTAATGGTACAGGTGGAGGAACTTATTCATGGAGTGGTCCGGGTACAATAACAACTCCAACCAGTCAAAATCCAACTGTCAACACTCCAGGTACATTTACTTTAATAGTGAATGTTGCCGCATGTAATTCGGCTCCAGCAACAGTTGTTGTTAGTCAAAACACAACGGTTCCTGTGAATACCGCGGGAACTTCCAATTCTATAACTTGTACCAACAATTCAATAAACTTAACATCTTCAACTGGTGGACTAACGTACACTTGGACTGCACCTGGCGGAAGCTCAATAACGGGTGGTGTCAATAATCAAAACACTACAGGTTCCGGAGCAGGAACATATACCGTGCGCGTTACTGATGCTGTAAATGGATGTACAAATATTGCAACGGTAGCGGCTCTTGTTAATACAACTGTTCCTGCACCGACTGCCGGAACATCTGCTTCTGTAACTTGTACTAACAGCGTTATCAACTTAACATCTAATCCCGCGGGCTTAACATATACATGGACTGCACCTGGCGGAAGCTCAATAACGGGTGGTGTTAATAATCAAAATACTACGGGCTCCGGAGCCGGAACCTATACTGTTCGAGTAACTAATGCTGTTAATGGCTGTACAAACATAGCAACGGTTGCTGCATTAGTCAATACTGTTGCGCCAACAACAACTGCGGGAGTAACTGGTTTAGTTACTTGTAGTTCACCGGCCGTTTCTTTAACATCAGGTCCTAGTGGTATGACTTATACATGGACAGCACCAGGTGGAAGTTCAATTACGGGTGGTGTTAATAATCAAAATACAACAGGATCGGGTGGAGGAACTTATACTGTTTTAGTGCAAAATCCAACTAACGGTTGTTCAACACAGTCAGTTGTCACTGCATCAACTAATACAACGCTGCCTAGTCCTTCGATTACAGCTCCTTCTACAATTACTTGTGCAAATCCAACTATTACTTTAAATGGTAATCCAGGCTCCGGTGTAACTTATACATGGTCTGGACCAGGTATTGTTGGTTCTGCGAATAATCAAAACGCAAGTGTAAATCAGGTAGGAAATTATACCTTAACAGTAACTAACTCTGTTAACGGTTGTACTAATTCTGTTTCTGCTTCAGTTGGAAATAACACCATTATTCCTACAACAACTCCTGTAGGAACTCAAACTATTACTTGTGCAACACCTTCGGTTCAATTAATCGGAAGCGCCAATCCAAGTACTTGTACTGTTGTTTGGACGGGTGGTGTTTGTGCAGGCCCCAATTCTTACACAGCCTCAGCTTGTGCTGCCGGTAACTATACATATATAGCAACAAATCCTGCTAACGGTTGTCAAAGTGCGCCTCAGGTTGCAACGGTTGTACCTAATGCAGGAATTCCAACAGCAACTTTATCAAATACAGGAACTATTACTTGTATTTCAACAAGCGTACAAGTTATTGGAACAACAACAACTTCTCCTGCCACATATACGTGGAGTGGTCCTGGAATTGTTGGTGCTGCTAATACACCAACCATAAATGTAAATCAAGGTGGTGTTTATACATTAACTTTAACCAATACTTTAAACGGTTGTACTTCGGTAATTACAAATAGCATCACAGCAAATAATGCTGCTGTTACTCCAACTACAACGTCTTCAACAATTATTACCTGTACAAATCCTACATCTACTTTAACAACAAACGTTGGAGCGGGATCTTATACTTATAATTGGTCGGGACCAGGTATTGTTACTTCAAATACATTAGCAACAGTTACATCAAGTTTAGGTGGTACATATAATGTTACTGTTACAAATACAACGAATGGTTGTGTGGGTATTGGAACAATTTCTGTAGCTTCAAATACTACTGTTCCGGGTTCGGTAACCGTTACTCCTTCATCATTTACTTTATCTTGTGCAACTCCAACCACTCAAATTATTGTTGGTTCAACTGGCAGTGGTACAACATACAGTTGGACGGCTCCTGGAACGGGTAATATCTTAAGTGGCTCTAATACTCCTACAGCTAGTATTTCTGGGCCTGGTGTTTATAGTGTTGTTGCAACTGCTACTAATGGTTGTTCTGCTGCTGTTACAACTGCAACAATGGTTGCGGATGTTAATTCACCAAACGTAACTTTAAGCTCTCCTAACTTAAGTATTACTTGCCTTTCAACTACTCCTAGTCTTACATTAACGCCAACAGGAACAGTTGCTATTGCATCTTATTCTTGGTCGCCGGCTTCAGGTATTAGTTCAGGTAGTAATACAACAACACCAACATTTACTGCGGCGGGAACATATTCTTGTTTAATTACAGCTGCTAACGGTTGTACGATAACGGCTACTATTCCTGTTACAAATAATACTGTGGTTCCTACAGCAACTACTTCTGCAATTGTAAATATTTCTTGCTCAAGCACAAGTGTAGATATTAATCCTACTTATACACCAAGTACAGGATTAACTTATACTTGGACAGGAACAGGAATTGTTGGTTCAGCAAATAATTCAAGCGTAACCGTAAATCAAAGCGGCACCTATACAGTTTCAATGATTGACCCTGTAAATGGTTGCGCAAGTACAGCAACAGTCACTGTTAATGGAAACACAGTTGTGCCTACAGTTACAGTTACTGCAACATCTTCAATTGGTATTGGTTGTTTACCGACTAATACTGCTGTAACTCTGGATGCAACAACGACACCAAGCACCGGTATTACTTATGCATGGAGTACAACAGCAACTACACAAACTATTTCAGTTTCAACAGCAGGAATTTATACAGTTGTTGTAACAGATGCAGTTAATGGATGTTCAGTAGCAACTCAATATACAGTTACAAACAGCAGTGTTTTACCGAATGTGAGCGCAGGTGCTAATGCAAATATTCCTTGTGGTGGACTTACTACAACAGTTACTTTAAACGGTAATTCAACCGACCCTGGTGTTAATTATGCATGGGTTGGTCCCGGAATTATTTCTGGTTCTAATACCGCGACACCAATTGTAAACGTGGCTGGTACATATACATTAACAGTAACAAATCCAACAACAGGTTGTAGTGCTACAAGTACTGTTGATGTTATTAATGCTGTACCAACCGCATCCATTTCTTCTGATGTTGTAACCGGTTTTGCGCCTTTAACTGTAAACTTTGGTAATACAAGTACTAACGCTAATACTTTCAGTTGGAATTTTGGTAACGGAAGTACAACAACACTTACAACTACCGCAGGTACATCTTCAACTTATGGTTGGGGAACATACACTATAACCATGATAGCATCATCCGGTTTATGTTCGGATACAGCATCAATAATTATTGTTGTGGAAGATGGATTTAGTATTGAGGTTCCAAACGTATTTACCCCTAATGATGATAATATAAATGATGTGTTCACTATTACATCAACCGGTGTGAAAGAAATTACTTTAAAAATATTTAACCGTTGGGGACAACCAATGTATGATTTCAGCGGAGCGAAAGCATCATGGGATGGAGTTACAAGTAATGGGCAAAAAGCTTCTAACGGAACTTACTTCTACTTTATTAAAGCAACAGGTTTTGATGGTAAGGAATACGAAAAGAATGGTCCGGTAAGTTTATTTAGATAAGAAAACTGAAATTAATTAAAAAAGGCGAAGATTTATCTTCGCCTTTTTTTTATTTAAAAGAATTGAAATATTTTTCGAAAAGGTTTTAAATACAAAGTATAAAAACGGGGTTTAAGTCCGTTTACTTCCCAAGCTTTACGGTCTTCGAAATTAGCCGTGACGCGATTTTTAACTGTTACATTACTTTTGCCACCAACACGCATTTTTACAATGAATTCATTTAAGTAAGCTAATTTGATCTTGTTTTTATGAATGAATCGCAACATTAATTCGTAATCTGCTGCCGAAGTAAATTGCAAATCGAACTTGCCATACTTGTTGTAGATTTCTTTTTTTACAAAGAAAGTCGGGTGGGGTGGCATCCATCCATTTAAAAAAGCGCCTTCAGAATAATTACCGGAATCCCATTTACGTTTTATTCTATTAGTATCATCTTTATCTACATAATATAAGTTCGCATAAAGAGCATCGCATTGGTTTTGATTAAATGAATTGGCTACATTTTCAATAACATTCGAATTCATGTAAAAATCATCTGAATGTAAAATACCAATCACATCGCCGGTAGCTAAATCAATTCCTTTGTTAAGCGCGTCGTAAATACCTTTATCTTTTTCAGAAACAATTTTATGGAGTTGTGATTTATATCTGTTTAAAATATCTAAAGTTCCATCTGTAGAAACACCGTCAATAATAATATATTCAATATTAGTATACGATTGATTTAAAACCGATTGAATGGTTTGTTCAATAGTTGAAGCACTGTTGTAGGTTACGGTTATGATGGATATTTTCAATTCTATAAATTCAAACTAAATTCAACTAATGATGGAAAATTAAAATCAATATTCTCATCTTTTTTTTCTTCCTCCGAAATAAAAACAGTTTTCATTCCTAAAGCGCGACCAAACTGCATATCAGTTATACTATCACCAACAATTATTGATTTTGAAAAATCTATTGCTGGAAAATCTTTTTTTGCTTCGAGTCCCATTCCTGTTCCAGGTTTGCGGGTAGGGTGATTAACGGAGTTCAAAAACGGAGAGAAATACACTTTGTCAATTCTCCCACCTAAATAATCAATCTCATACAACATGTTTTTGTGTATGAGTTCTAAATCTTCTGTTCTGTATAATCCTTTTCCAATGCCTTGTTGATTAGTGACCACAACAATCGTTCCGAATTTACCGTTCAATATTTTCATAGCATCTAAAACACCATCAATAAATTCAAAATCCATCCAATGCTTCACGTAGTCGTTATCCAATTTTTTATTGATAACGCCATCGCGGTCTAAAAACAAAGTCCAGCTTTTATTTATATTTAAATCCTTTAAAGTCATCTTGTGCTTTAGTGTAATCTTCGGGTATGCCAATATCTATAAAATATCCCTTGTATTCAAAACCAAATATATTTAATTCATCAATTTTCTTTTCAAAGAAATCTTTTTCAATCGAGAAGTTTTTATTTGTTTCAGTTGCTTGTAAATAAGTATCCTTATTCAATAAATAAACCCCTCCATTAATTAAACCCGGTTTAGGTTCTGAATTTTTTTCCTGAAAAGAATTTATTCTCGACATGCCAATTGGAGCATCATCACTTTTATTTAAAGTATCAAAGCTTGGGGCAACTGATGAAAAATGTACTGTTCCATAACGGGAGGCGTTTTCAACTTTGCGTAAGGCTAAAGAACAATCAGCATTTGCTTTTGTGTGGAGATTGAAAAATGAAGTTAAGTCAACATCAAAAAAAGAATCCCCATTTAAAACTAAAACTGAATTTGATTTGCATTTCTCAAGTGCTATTCTTATTCCACCACCGGTTCCTAAAGGAGAAGTTTCAATAGCGTAATCTATTTCGACGCCATTAAAATTATTTTTATAATGAGAAATTATTTTTTCGTGTAAATGACCAACCGACAAAATCACTTTTTTAATTCCGAAGTTTTTTAAATACAATAACTGATAATCTAGAAAAGGAATTCCGTTAACAGGTGCCATTGGTTTCGGTAAATCGGAGACAACACTTTGTAAGCGTGTTCCGAATCCTCCTGCTAATATGATGGCTTCGGTTATCAATGAAGTCACTTATTTTTTAGGGAACAAGTTAATCTCAACCAACTCACAAATAGTATGGCCAATTACCATGTGACATTCCTGAATACGTGGTGTATCTTTTGATGGAATATTTACTAAGTGTTTACACAAGCCAGCCATTTTTCCACCGGTTTCTCCTGTAAATCCAACTGTGATAATTCCCAATTGATTGGCAACTTCCAAAGCTTTAACAACGTTGCCTGAGTTTCCACTGGTCGACATACCAATTAATACATCACCTTTTCGTCCCATTGCTCTGGTTAGTCGCGCGTAAATTTCATCGTAACTATAATCGTTTGCTACAGCTGTTGTGTAACTTGTATTAACATGTAATGCTTCTGAAAATAAAGGAGGGCGATCGTAATAAAATCTACCGCTTAGTTCAGCTGCTAAATGTTGTGCATCGGCAGCGCTTCCACCGTTTCCGGCCCAAAGCACTTTACCGTCTTTTTTATAACACTCAATAATATCTGTAACAACAGAATTAATAGTAGTTAAGATGGCATCGTTACTTAACAAGGATGTTTTAAGATCTGCTGATGCTTTTATTCTGCTTTTAATGAAATCTTTCATAATACGTTTACCCTATAAAAGTAAATATTTTTTAGTTGCCTTCATAACTTTGAATAATTGCACTTACAAGTCGGTGACGAATCACATCGCGGCTGTCTAATTCAATAAAATCGATGCCTTCAACTTTTTTCAGGTATTTGATAGCTTGCAATAATCCTGAAGGTTGTTTTGAAGGTAAATCAATTTGAGTTACATCGCCGGTAATTATAAATTTTGCACTATTTCCCATTCGGGTTAGGAACATTTTCATTTGGCTCTCAGTTGTGTTTTGCGCCTCATCCAAAATAACAAAAGCGTTATCAAGAGTTCGTCCACGCATAAACGCTAATGGTGCAATTTGAATCACGCGGTTTTCAATATGTTGTTCCAATTTATCGGCAGGAATCATATCTGATAATGCATCATAAAGTGGTTGCATGTATGGATCGAGTTTCTCTTTTAAATCGCCGGGTAAAAAACCTAAATTTTCTCCTGCTTCAACCGCGGGACGAGTTAAAATAATTCTTCTTACTTCTTTGTTTTTAAGTGCACGAACCGCTAAGGCAACAGCTGTGTAAGTTTTTCCCGTTCCGGCCGGACCGATTGCAAAAATCATATCGTTTTTGGCCATTGAAGAGACCATACGGCGTTGATTTTCGGTTTTGGCTTTAACTACTAATCCGTTATTACCAAATAAAATAATATCGTTTTGTAATTCGGAGGTTTCAATTATTTCATCGCCATTAGGACCTAATAAACGATCGATAACCTTATCGGTTAGTAAACCATTTTTGTGATAATATTCAATAAGGAGATTTAATTTTTTCTCGAAGTGTTTAATTTCGTTATCGTCTCCTAAAACTTTAATGCTGTAGCCTCTGGCAACTATTTTTAGTTTACCAAAGTGCTTCTTAATTATGTTTAGCTTAACATCATTAACACCGTATATCTCAACCGGTTCAACACTATCTAATACTATTACTTTCTCTGACAAAATTTTAAAATTAAATGTTTATAAAGCTGTTAATCAATCTTGAATTATATAAAAAACGCACTCTTAATAATCTTTACTTTTGAGCTACACTGTTTATGCCAATTGTAACCTTAACAACCGATTTGGGCTACCGCGATCCTTATTTAGCCATCGTTAAGGCTTGCTTGTTACAAAAAGTAAATAACGTTCAAATTATTGATTTAAGCTGCGATATCAAAGATAATAATATTTCAGATGCTGCATTTATATTAAAGAACTCAATTGGCTTTTTTCCCGATAATAGCATTCATCTTGTCGGTGTAAAGTTTATTCTAGGTTTTAAAGCCATGAACAATAACCATAACGTTGATAATAGCCGTTATTTGGTGACTAAATACAAAAATCAATTTATTATTTGTCCCGATAACGGATTAATCACTTTACTGGATGAAGGTTTTAACGAGAAGGTGTATCAGTTGTATTATGATAGTCCTACCCAACATAATTTTTTCATTAAGGATGTTTTTGTTGATGCGGCTGCTCAAATTAGTGCCGGAAAAGAGTTGAAAGATATTGGTATGGAAACGGCTGATTATTATAGAGCTTATCAGTTTTCAAGTTTTTCTACACCTGATAATTTAAAAGGAAAATCTATTTACATTGATGATTTTGGAAATATAATTACCAATATTACCAAGGATGAATTTTATAAGACATTAGGCAAACGTAAGTTCAGTATTGTGTTGCCCGGCGCACGCATTAGTAAAATATCTGAGACCTATGATGACGTAAAAGTAGGGGACGCCTTAGCTATGTTTAATGGTTTTGGATATTTAGAGATTGCCTTAAATGGTAAATCGGCTTATAAAATGTTGTACCCACGCGAAGTAGGGCGGAGTTTCGATTTTAATTTAATTATAGAATTTAATGATTAAGCGTATTGTAAAAATGTCTTTTCAGCCTGATAAGGTGGAAGATTTTAAAGCCATTTTTAAAACTAACTGGAAACTGATAGCAGGTTTTAAGGGTTGTTCACATGTTGAGTTGTTACAAGATAAACTTCATAATAACGTTTTCTTTACTTATAGTATTTGGGATAACGAAGATTCTTTGAACGCTTACCGTGATTCGGAATTGTTTGCCGGTGTTTGGAGTAAAACGAAAGTACTCTTTAACGAAAAACCTCAGGCTTGGTCGGTTGATGAACTGAAATTCTAAGGCCTGTCCTGCAATAGATTTTTTCCTAGAGCTGAATGCGTTTTATAGGAGTGAATCATAAACGTATTCATACCATAAAAAAACACTTCGCTTATGTTAATGATAGATGTTTTTTTGTCTGAATAAAAAGCTTCATCTACTTCTTTAACCATATCTTTATCTTTCTTCCTGCTTCTCTTTTTGTTTTTCTTCTCAACTAATAATTTATAGCCTTTCGTTTTTAAATCACTTTTATACCCCTGAAAGGTTTGTCGGCTGGAAAACTGATAAATAATATGATTTTCTGAAGTATCACTGGTGTATTCGTATAAAATTAAATACGACTTCAAATCATCATATTTATTTTTTACTGCCCAAGTTCTTCTAACAAAATTACTATCGGTAATAAATTCAATGTTACTGGCTTCCCAACCTTTTGCAACTAATTGCTGGGTTATAGTGTCAGGATCCTGGTGAGGAAAGTAAATAAGCTCATCAGCGCTTAAAGTTTGCGCCTTGCTAAATAAGCTTACAAAAACAGATACGATAATTATAAAATGTTTGGTTTTCAATTCAGCTCGTTATTTTTCGTCTTCCAAAATATTTTTCGCAACGCGCGATTTTGAATTGTAAGAGGTCACTAAAAAAGTATTGAATCCCAATAAAAAAACCTCTTTAAGGCTAAGCAATGACGAATTTTTATCTGCTAAATAAAGTTCTTCTTTGTCTTTGTATTTATTCTTTTCTTTCTTCTTACCTTTTTTCTTTTTCTCTTTTTGTAATTTATATCCCAATTTCTTTAAATCAGATTTATAAGAGTTGAAAGCATCACGGTCAGAAAACTGATAAATGGTATAATTTTCTACGCTATCAGCATCCGATTGGTAATATTGGAAGTAGGATTTAAGATCGTTGTAATTATTTTTTATCATCCAGGTTAATCTTACAAATCCACTGTCTTTGTTTACTTCATAACCATGTTGTTCCCATTTTTTGGCGGTTAGTTTATCCCCAAAAACGCTAGATTGGGTTCTTGGTGACGCTATAAGCTCTGTAAGAGTAAGTGTTTGGGCTTTTATGCTGATGGATAGTATAAATAGCGCCAAAAAATAAATACTTTTAGTCATAAAAATAAAGGTATTTAAATATTGCTTGTTTTTTTTACATTTTCAGTCAATAAATTAAAACTAAATTGTTAATAAACCCTTTAATATCCTGCTTTTACGGCGTCGTAAGCATTAAAAGTACCAATAGCCTTAGCAATTATTGTATTATTACGATTTGTGGCAAAAACATCGCAACTAATAATTAATATTCTTTTTCCTCTTTGTTCAACTTTTGCCACAGCCTTAAGTTCATCGTTTAACAAGGCCGGATTCATAAAATTGGTTTTATATTCAACGGTACTTACGACTTTATTTTCTTTATAAACCATACTTAATCCTGCCACGCCTAAAGCAGCATCAACAAGCGACGAAATTACTCCGCCATGTGCAGAATTTGGAGTAGCTAAATGATTTTTGCTAATAGTTAAATAATACTCAACATTCCCATCACTTATAATTTTAAAATCCATCCCCAGTAATTTCCCAAAGTGGTTATTAGCAATATATTTTTCAATCAAGTTATTTTCCATAAACAGTATCTATTTTTTATATCTTTAAACCATAAATTTAAACTAAAAAAAATGAAAAAAGTTTTATACGTAATTATTGGCTTAACAGTCATCTACCTTATTCTTTGTTTAGTTGGTCCTAAGGACGCAACTGTGGTTCGATCAACTAACATTACCGCGTCAGTGGATGTGGTAAAAGCAAAAATGGCTGATCTTAAATTCTTTCAGGAACAATGGTCGCCATGGTCAGAAAGAGACCCTCAAATGAAAGTAACTTATTTAGGTGAAATGGGTCAGCCCGGATACGGTTACTCTTGGGTTGGTAATGATGAAGTGGGAACCGGAACTTTACAAATTACAGGTGTGAGTGGCGACACTTTACTTCAAAAACTAACTTTCGAAGGAATGGGTGATTCAAAAACATTCTTCGTGGTTAATGGTAAAGAGGCAGGTACAAATGTTACTTGGGGAATTCAAATGGACTTTGCTTTTATGAGTAGAGCTATTATGTTATTCATGAATATGGATAAAATGATGGGTGCAGATTTTGAAAGTGGATTAGCTAAATTAAAAAAAGCAATTGAAAGTATGCCGGCCGCTCCAACTGCTGCTAATTATGAAGTAAAAGAAATAGATTGGACTGCAAAAACTTTTGTTGGTAAACGCGCTACAATAAAAACAGACGACAACTTGGTAAAACTAACCGAGTTTTTAGGAGAAAATTGGCCAAAGATTATGGCAGACTTGGAAAAAGATAAAATTCAGCCGACAATGTCACCGACTACAATTTATTACAAATGGGATGAAGAAAATCATGAAACTGATTGTGCGGCTGTAATGTGTGTGTCATCAGGAACTAAAGCGAAAGGTTGGGAAAGTATTTCTGTTCCGGCCTCTAAAGTTTTGCATATCGAATATTATGGTTCTCCGGCTAACAGTATGAATGCACATATTGCTATGGATACATATATGAAAGAGAAAAATTTACCGATGCAGAGTTATGTTGTTGAGGAATATGTAACAGACCCAATGACAGAAAAAGATACCGCTAAATGGTTAACGAATATTTATTACGTTTTACCAGGCAATAAATAATAAAAACCTTTTGTAATTAAAAAGCCCCCGAATTATTCAGGGGCTTTTTTTTATTTCTTCATTTTATCTTTAAACACTTTCTCAAATTTTTCAACCTTGGGTTGTATTACAAAGCGACAATAAGGTTCGCCACCATTTTGATTAAAATAATTCTGATGATAATCATCTGCAATGTAAAAAGAGATATAAGGCGAAACCTCAGTTACAACAGGATTTTCCCAAGCCCCTGATTTATTTAATTCAGCTTTATATTTTTCAGCTAACTCTTTTTGTTCAGCATTATGATAAAAAACGGCCGAACGATATTGGGTGCCGTGGTCGTTACCCTGAGCATTCAATGTAGTAGGATCGTGGGTTTTCCAAAACACTTCTAACAAATCTTTAAATCCAATTTTACTTTTGTCGTAAGTAATCTGACAAACTTCGGCGTGACCGGTTGTTCCGTTACAAACTTCGCGATAAGCAGGATTTTTTACATGTCCCCCCGAATAACCCGATTCTACTTTAATAACTCCATCAAGGCGCTGAAAAACGGCTTCTACACACCAAAAGCAACCCGCTCCAAATGTCGCGGTGTCTATTGTTCCTGTATTTGATTTTGTCTCCATGGTTGAAATCTGTTTTGTTGCCGGTTTTTGTCCGCATGCAGTAAAAAAAATAGCTGTAAACAATGTTACAGCTACCGAATATTTAAGTTTTAAATTCATACTGTATTGGTTTTAATATACAGACGAACAGAAAATCCAATCCTTACAATTATTTATCCTTGTCTTTATCCTCTTTCTTCTTTTTAGGTTTCGAGTATTTCTCTTTACCATTAAACACAAACATCTTTTTCAACTTATCATTTTTTGTGATTTTAATCTCACCGTCAATATCAAAATTATCAATTACACATTTCATGATAAAAGTTTGGTCTTTGTCATCAGTGTAACTGCATTCTACTTCAAAATAGGAAATCTCAGTTTCAGTTTCATCAATATAGGTTGAGTCTTTGTTTACCTTGTACTTTAACCATTTGTATTCAAACTTATCAAATAAATAGGTGCTAAAAAGTCTTCCGTCTTTAAACTCTAATTCGTCGGTTGCACCTTTTTTACCATTTACACCATCTTTCACTTCAATGTGAATGACATTATAAACACGCTTACCTAATGGATCTTTTTCTTTTAAAGTTGCATTAACAAACAATACCACTATAGCGGTGACAAATAAAAATTTAAGTGCGTTTTTTGTTGACATAATTGTTATTTATATATGGGTAAATGTAATACTTTTACCTACAAATTAAAAGTTAAAAAAGCTAACATGCAACCATTAGCCGAGAGGGTGAGGCCAAAAGATTTGAACAGTTATACTGGCCAAGAGCACATAATTGGTGAAGGCACGGCTTTGCGTAATGCTATTTCTCAAAATTTGTTGCCATCACTTATTTTATGGGGACCACCCGGTGTTGGTAAAACTACATTAGCATTAATAATTTCTCAAGCATTAAAACGACCATTTTATGCATTAAGCGCTATTAATTCGGGTGTGAAAGATGTTAGGGAAGTGATTGAAAAAGCGCAACAAAATAATTTATTTACACAAGATAAACCTGTTTTGTTTATTGATGAGATTCACCGCTTCAGTAAATCGCAGCAGGATTCATTATTAGGAGCTGTGGAAAAAGGAATTGTGACTTTGATTGGCGCAACTACTGAAAATCCGAGTTTTGAAGTTATTCCCGCTTTATTATCACGTTGTCAGATTTATGTTTTAAAACATTTAGAAGAACAGCATTTATTAGATATTGTAAAAAATGCGATTGAAAAAGATGAATTTCTGAGCAAAAAGAAAATTGATTTAAAAGAAACAGAAGCTTTGTTCAGAGTTTCGGGTGGTGATGCCAGAAAATTATTGAATGCTTTAGAAATTGTTGTGAATTCAACTACAACTAATGATGTTGTTGTAACTAATGAATTCGTTTTAAAATGTATTCAAAATAATTTGGCGCTGTACGATAAAAACGGAGAGCAACATTACGATATTATTTCTGCATTTATAAAATCGATGCGAGGCTCCGATCCAAATGGAGCCGTGTATTGGTTAGCAAGAATGTTAGAGGGTGGGGAAGATCCCTTATTTATTGCACGACGAATGTTGATTTTAGCGAGTGAAGATATTGGAAATGCAAATCCAACAGCATTAGTGATTGCCAATAATTGTTTTCAGGCGGTAAATGTAATTGGAATGCCTGAAGGCAGAATTGTATTATCACAAACCGCAACTTATTTAGCTTGTTCCGCAAAAAGTAACGCAGCTTATTTAGCGATTGATGATGCAATTGCTGCTGTTCGGCAAACAGGAGATTTACCTGTGCCTTTACATTTAAGAAACGCGCCAACTAAGTTGATGAAGAATTTAGATTACGGAAAGGATTATCAATACGCCCACGCTCACGAAAATAATTTTATTGATTTAGAATTTTTACCAACACAACTCTCCGGAAAATTATTTTACAATCCCAACAACAATCCCCGCGAAAATGAATTGCGCGCTTTTTTAAAACAACGTTGGAAAGAGAAGTACGGTTATTGATATTATAGAACGCAGATAACGCTGATTATTACGATTTACGCAGATTAAATCATATCTAATCATAGAGATCTGCGTCATCAGCGTTCCATTTTATTTTATCGAATGCACTAATTTTTTCGAGGCCTCCCAAACCATTTGAAACACATTTTCGAAACCGGCTTCACCACCAAAATAAGGATCTGGTACTTCCATATTTCCATTTGGATGCGAAATGTTTAAAAATAAATCTACTTTTTGTTTATCCTCTTCATTACGCGCCAACTTCAAAACATTTTGCAAATTGCTTTTATCCATCACATAAATTTTATCAAACAAATCAAAATCTTCCACAACAAATTGTCGCGCTCGTAAAGGTGATAAATCTATATTGTGTTTTTTAGCATTAGAAGTTGTTCTTGCATCAGGCGCTTCACCAATATGATAATCGGATGTTCCGGCTGAATCAATTGTAAGGGCTAGATTCTTTTCGTTAACGAGGTGTAATAAAATGCCTTCTGCTAAAGGGGAACGACAAATGTTACCGAGGCATACGACTAAAATTCGGGACATTATATAAAATGGTTATTAGTTATTAGGTTATAAAGTTATAGGTTAAATTATTATAAACTAATAACTCAATAACTTATAATCGATAACTATTTTAACTTCTCTCTGAACATATCGTTATAATAGGCGATGCGGGTGATGCTTCTGTAAATGCGTTGTTCATCAATTTCATCAGCTTCGCTGGTGTATTTTAAAAAGACTTGTCCGTCCAAAATAGTAAAAGCCGTTTCGCAAAAACCGTGATTTTCTTCTAATAACATTTTTAAGAATGCAGGATTACTCTCGTCTTGCAAATCACAAACGTAACTTAAAACTTGAAAATATAAATGTTCATCTTCTTCCCAAACATCTAACATTAACTCAACATTTTCGTCTTTGGCAATATTCCATTGACCTTCATTCTCAGTTCTTGCTTCCGCAGCAGGAATTCCCATTTGCGTTAATACCTTCTCAACTTTTGTAACTAATTCTTTCATCATAATTAAATTCTATAAGCTATAAACTAACTCAATCCGCCTTCTTTTAAACGTTCTGCATTTTCTGCAAACTGCAAAGCATCAATCATTTCCTGAATATCTCCATTGGTAAATTCAGTTAAATTGTAAAGCGTTAAATTAATTCTATGGTCAGTAATTCTGTTTTGTGGATAATTGTATGTTCTGATTTTTGCACTTCTGTCACCCGTACTTACCATTGTTTTTCTTCTCTTAGTGGTTTCGGTTAATCGCTTTTGATATTCGATATCGTATAATTTAGAACGCAACATGTTCATTGCTTTTTCACGATTACCTAATTGGTTACGTTCAGTTTGACAAGTAACAACGATTCCTGATGGCTTGTGAGTTAAAATAACTTTACTCTCCACTTTATTTACGTTTTGTCCACCGGCACCACCGCTTCGTGCAGTTGCAATTTCAATATCAGAATCTTTTAAATCAACATCTAATTCTTCCGCTTCAGGTAAAACAACAACTGTTGCAGCAGATGTGTGAACCCGTCCTTGTTGTTCGGTTGCAGGAACACGTTGTACACGGTGAACTCCACTTTCAAATTTTAAAATTCCGTATGCGCCCGGACCTTTCACATTAAAAACAACCTCTTTAAATCCACCCATAGTACCTTCGCTTATATCCACAACTTCTACCTGAAGTCCTTTTTTATCACAGTAACGTTTGTACATTTCAAACAGATTTCCGGCAAAAATAGAAGCTTCATCGCCACCGGTTCCGGCTCTTAATTCCATTACGCAGTTTTTAGCGTCTTCAGGGTCTTTTGGGATTAAAAGTAATCGTACTTCTTCAGCTAATTTTTCTTCTTTTAAGCGATTTTCTTCCAATTCGGCCTTAGCCATTTCTAAAAAATCTTTGTCTTTTTCGTTAGCTAAAACCTCTTTAGCCTGACTGATATTATCTATCACTTTTTTATATTCATGATAAACTTCAACAATTGCCTGAAGCTCCTTATACTCGATATTTAGCTTCTTAAACTGCCTCATGTCCGATATAATAGTTGGGTCAGATAGTTTAAGTTCAACATCTTGATAACGGCGATTTATTTCTTCAAGTTTTTCGAGCATAATAGGTTCAAAAATAGGGGACAAATTTAAACAAATATACGGGCTATTTACTTTATAGTTTTCAAAAATTGATTATATTTGAGTTTTACATTTTATTATGAAGAAAGCCATACTTTCGGTGTTATTAGCCGGTTCATTTTTAATCTCAAAGTCGCAAGACTATTTGGGTTATTCAAGCAGTAATTATAGTGGAATAACCGGAGTTCAGGTAAATCCTGCTAATGTGGTTGAAAGCCGCATGAAGTTCGATATGAATTTAATCGGTATCAACTTTGCTGCCGGGAATAATTATATCGGTGTAAAACGTTCAGCATTCGCACATTCAGGAAAATTAAAAGATGGAATGAACGATGGACAAGATTTAAGTAAAAAAGGAGCTTATTTCCCTGCATTCTCAGATCCTCAGTTTAACGGACGTTATTTAACTGAAGTTACTAACGGAAAAGATAAAGCAGTTTTTTTGAAACTAAGAATTGACGGACCTTCATTTTTAATAAACCTAAACCGCAAAAATGCAATTGGTTTTTCAAGCGCTAGCCGTACTTACTTTAACGTTGATGGAGTTTCTGAAGATTTAGCACGTTTAATTTATTACGACGTTGGTCGTAACGGAAGCACAAAAGCTTTCGATCCTAATAATAGTTCTGTTGCTTTTATTCAAAATTTATTAGGAAAAGAATTTAATGTTGAGCATTTAAGTATTAACACCCAATCTTGGTTGGAGTATGGTTTAACTTACGGACATGTTTTTAGAGATAAAGACGAACATTATTTTAAAGCAGGTGTTACTGCAAAATATTTACAAGGACTTGCTTCAGCGTATTTCAACATTAAAGATTTAACCTATAAGTTCAATAACGATACCATTATGGGAATTTTCCATACTGATATCAATTATGGTCACTCTGAAAATCTTGAATTATCGGGTCTTGAGGGTGATTATAAGAAAAATAATCCTGTTGTTGATGATCCTACTTTAAATTCAACTTTTGGCGGTGGCTATCCTAAAGCAGCTTCATTACCGGGATGGGGATTTGATTTAGGTGTTGTTTACGAATTCCGTCCAAAGTATAAAGATTTCCAGTATGATATGGATGGCGAAACAGGCTTATGGAGAAAAGATAAAAATAAATACAAATTAAAAGTTGGAGCTTCACTTACTGATTTAGGTTACATAAAATACGGTAAAGGAAAATATAGTAATAACGTTACAATGGATTTGGATTCAATCCGTTTTAGAGAGTTGTTAGATAATGAAAATTATGATGTTGTTAATGGCGACACAATTAAATGGACAGATTACCAGGTGTATAACTTCGACCGGGTTTTAGATTCATTAACTACCTATAACAACGAAGCGGGTTCATACAAAATGTATTTACCTACACAATTAAGTTTCCAAGTAGATTATAATATTTGGAAAGATTTTTATGTTAATCTTACTCCAACTTTTGCATTTAAATTTAAAAACAAAGAAGCAAAAGTACATGAGTGGACAAACATTAGCTTAACACCACGTTGGGATCACCGTTGGTTTGGTGTAGCAGTTCCTATTTCATACAATACATTTTATGCAAAAAGCAATCAACCAATTAGTATTGGTGCTTCGGTTCGTATAGGTCCGCTAATTTTAGGAACGAATCGTTTAGCAACATATGTGTCAACTAAAAAAGATGTATTTGGCGCTGATTTTTATATGATGCTTAAAGTTCCTATCCCTTACCACGGCCCCCGTGATAGAGATAAAGATAAGGTTTCTGATAAGAAAGATAAGTGTAAAACGGTTCCCGGTGTTTGGGAATTTATGGGTTGTCCTGACCGCGATGGTGATCACATTCAGGATGCAGAAGATAAATGTCCTGATACTCCTGGTTTAAAAGAATTACAAGGTTGTCCTGATCGCGATGGTGATGGTATCACTGATGCAGAAGATGCTTGTCCGGATGATAAAGGATTACTTGAGTTTAAAGGTTGTCCTGATCGTGATGGTGATAAGATTATTGATAAGGATGATGAGTGTCCGGATGATGCAGGTTTACCTGACTTTATGGGTTGTCCTGATAAAGACGGCGACGGAACACCGGATAAGTTAGATGCTTGTGTGGATATCCCTGGCCCTAAAGAATACAAAGGTTGTCCTGATCGCGATGGTGATACTGTTCTTGATAAGGAAGACGAATGTCCTGATGTAGCTGGTCCGGTTGAGAACAAAGGTTGCCCTTGGCCTGATACTGATAAAGACGGTTTAATTGACAAAGACGATAAGTGTCCTACAATTCCTGGTGTTAAAGATTACCAAGGTTGTCCGCCACCACCGCCAATTAAAGCGGCTGAGTTAAAAATTATTGAGCGTGCATTTAAATCGCTTGAGTTTGCAACCGGTAAGGATATCATTGTTGCTAAATCGTTACCATCGTTAAATGAGTTAGCGAAATTATTGAAACAACATGATAAAGATTGGACGTTGAAATTATCTGGTCACACCGATAATCAAGGTAACGCTGAAAAGAATATGGATTTATCTGAAAAACGTTCGAATGCAGTGAAGAGATATTTAGTGAAGAAAGGTGTAACAGCAACAAATGTTATTACAGAATGGTTTGGTCAAACAGTACCAATCGAATCTAATGACACACCTGCTGGTCGCCAGAAAAACAGAAGGGTAGAAATGAAGATCCTTTTTAAAGAACCTGCTAAGTAATTAAACTAATTTAAAGCATCCGCCTGAGGCGGATGCTTTTTTTATAAAACAATCCAAAAGAATTATGAGATTAAAAGTAACCGCAGTTTTTTTAATTGCATTAGGAGCAAAATTAGCTTCACAAACTATTGGCGTTAATTTATCTTACATCGATTCGTCGTACAAACCTCAAGCCGATTTTTATAAATTCTGCAATGGAAAATGGTTAACGACTACTAAAATTCCGGATAGCGATTCACGTTGGGGAAGTTTTAATGAAATTAACGAACGCAATCTTGGTAACATTAAAACCATTTTGAATTCGGTTTCTACAAACACAACGGCTAAACCCGGAAGCGATGTACAAAAACTCCGCGATTTTTATTTAACAGCAATGGATTCTGCTAAAGCAGAAAAAATGGGATTAGCACCAATTAAACCACAACTTGCAAAAATTGATGCGGTTAAAACCAATGATGATTTAATTAAATTAATGGCTGAGTTCAGAAAAAAAGGAATTGGAAGCTTTATTGGTTTTGATGTAGAAGTAGATTTAAAAAACAGTAATCGTTATTTAATTTATTTGGGACAAACAGGTTATACTTTACCTGACCGTGATTATTATTATTTGCCGCAGTTTGAAGCTATCCGTACAGCTTATCAATTACATTTAAATAAAATGTTCGAGATATTAGGTTTTAAAACTGAAGGTGCTGAAGCAAACGGAAAAAAAGTTTTCGAAATGGAAAAAGCTTTGGCTTCAAAAGCTATGAATGCAGCAGCTCAACGTGATGTTCAAAAGCAATATAATCCGTATTCGAAAGCTGATTTAGCTAAAACAATTCCTAATATAAATTTGAATTTATATTTCACATCATTAGGAGTTAAAATGCCCGATACACTAATTGTTGCTCACGTAGATTATTATACTGAGTTAAATAATTTAGTGAAGAGTTATTCTATTAATGATTGGAAAACATTTTTGAAATGGAAATTAATTCATGATGCAGCACCTTACTTATCTTCTAATGCTGTAGTAGAAAACTTTAATTTTTTTGGAAAAACTTTAAGTGGTGCAAAACAAATGAAACCACGTTGGAAAAGAGCACAAGCTGATGTAAATAAATCGGTAGGCGAAATTTTAGGAAAACTTTACGTAGAATCTTATTTTAATAAAGATGCAAAAGAAAAAGTAAAACGCATGGTTGATAATTTAGTTGCTGCTTACCGCGAACGAATTGCAAGTCGTACTTGGATGAACGAAACCACTAAAAAACAAGCTAACTTAAAACTGGATAAACTTATCAGAAAGTTTGGTTTCCCAGATACATGGAAGGATTATTCGGCACTAACTATAAAAACCGACAGTTACTGGCAAAATATTTTGGCTTCTTCTGAGTTCGAATGTAAACGTAAATTAAATAAACTTCCTAAACCGGTAGATAAAATGGAGTGGGGTATGACACCTCCAACCGTTAACGCTTATTACAATCCAACTACAAACGAAATTGCTTTTCCTGCAGGTATCATGCAAGTACCTTTTTTCGATTATGAAGCTGATGATGCATTTAATTATGGAGTTATGGGTTCAATTATCGGCCACGAATTAACACACGGTTTTGATGATCAAGGTTCGCAATTTGATGCGGATGGTAATTTAAAAATGTGGTGGACCGACGAAGATTACAAAAATTTTACAGCAAAAAAGAAATTTATAATTGAACAGTTTAATGCCTTTGTTGCAATTGACACTTTACATGTAAACGGAGAATTAACCCAAGGTGAAAACATTGCAGATTTAGGCGGCTTAACAATGGCTTATTATGCTTATAAAAAGTCGTTAAATGGAAAAAAATCACCTGTTATGGCAGGATTTACAGGCGAGCAGCGCTTTTTTATTGCTTGGGCTCAGGGTTGGAAAAATTTAGCTAGAGATGCAGCCGAGAAACAATTATTAGCAACCGACCCACATGCACCCGGAAAGTTTAGAGGATTTGCTCCATTAACCAATATGCCAGAGTTTTACGAGGCTTTTAACATTAAGGAAACCGACCAAATGTATCGTAAACCTGAGGTTAGGGTAGAAATTTGGTAACTAGGTGAAAACATAGTCTCACACCGGAAAAGATATGATTCACTAAATGTTAATAATAGTTTAATGCCAAAATTTTGTCCAAAAGTTAATTATTCCTATATTCGCAACTTAATTAGATGATTAAAAGGCTCTTAGCAATATTCTGTTTTTTATCTGCCGTTACTGCCGTTTCGCAGAACTTTATTCGCCCGAATGAGTGGAAAAAGTACCGTAAAGAAGTTTATGGAAGTGTTGGCGCAGCTAACTTTTTGGGCGACTTAGGTGGTCTAAATAAAATTGGAACGGATTATAGTCCGGTTGATATAGAGTTTACTGAAACACGTACCGCATTTCAATTAGGTTATAGATATAAACTTGCAAAGTGGTTTAACATTAGTACTCAATTCAATTATTTAATTGTTAGAGGTGATGACAAGCTTACTCAAGAAAAGTTTCGTAGTAACAGAAATCTTAATTTCAAATCAAATATTTTCGAGTTAAGCGGACGATTAGAGTTTGTTTATATGGCGAATCGTGTTGGACACCGTTATGGTATCAAGCGTACATTAAGCCGTCGTATGAAAAACCGTTCATGGGATTTTACAGCTTTTGTGGGGTTTGGTGGGTTTTACTACAATCCAAAAGCAAGAGATGCAAAAGGAGCTTGGGTAAAATTAAAACAATACCATACCGAAGGTCAAGGTTTAGAAGGCGGTCCTAAGCAATATAAAAACTATTCTATTTGTATCCCCATGGGCGTAGCTTATAGAATTTATTTTAACCGTAAAGTTTGTGTTGGCTTAGAGTTTAATTTCAGAAAAACATTTACCGATTATATAGATGATGTTAGTGGTATGTACTATGATAAGAATGAAATTGCAGCAGCCTATGGCCCGCAAGCTGCTTATTTCGCTGATCCAAATTTAGGTCATAATCCTGGTCAAACTACAGGTTATGATCCAACTCCTGGAGCTACAGTTAAGGCACCTCAAATGAGAGGTGATTCTAAACAGAAAGATTCTTACATGAGCCTTCAGTTAACCGTTGGCTATATCATCAAACAAAAACGTGGTAAAACCCGTTTAAGATCTAAGTTCTAATAATCATTTATTTATTACAATGCCATTTTGACATTTTTATAGTGTTGGCATAGCTTTTGACTTAATGAAGCAGAGCAAAAGCACGCTTCATTATACAATAAAACAAACAGATTTTTAATAAAAAAGGAATACAATGGGAACAATTAAAGTACAAACCGAAAACATCTTTCCAATAATTAAAAAGTTTCTTTACAGTGATAATGAAATTTTTCTACGTGAATTAGTTAGTAATGCCGTTGATGCGTCACAAAAACTAAAAGCACTTTCTTCAATGGGCGAGTTTAAAGGAACCTTAGGAAGTCTCCGCGTTGAAGTTATAGTTGATAAAGCAGCAGGTACAATTACCATAAAAGATAATGGAATTGGTATGACCTCTGAAGAGATTGAAAAATACATTACACAAATTGCCTTTAGCGGCGCCGAGGAATTTGTAAATAAATACAAAGATAAAGTAGATAAGAATGTTGTTATAGGTCATTTCGGTTTAGGATTTTATTCAGCCTTTATGGTGGCTAAAAAAGTTGAGATTTTTAGTTTGTCATATAAAGAAAATTCAAAGGCGATTCGTTGGGAATGTGATGGTAGTCCTGAGTATCAAATGGAAGATATCGCTACCAAAACAGAAAGAGGTACAGATATTGTTTTACACATTGCGGATGATTGTTTAGAATATTTAGAGACTCCTAAAATTGAAGGTCTCTTAAAGAAATATTGTAAGTTTTTACCTGTTGAAATTAAATTCGGAACACGGAAAGAATTTATTCCTACCGAAGAGAAAGATAAAGACGGAAAAGCAGTAGAAAAAGAAATTGAAACGGATAACATCATTAATAATCCTACACCGGCTTGGACTAAAAAACCAACGGAATTAACAGATGAAGATTATAAAAGTTTCTATCACGAATTGTATCCCATGCAATTTGAAGAACCTTTATTTAATATTCATTTAAATGTTGATTATCCTTTTAACCTAACCGGTATTTTATATTTTCCTCGACTTTCCAATAAATTGGAAATGCCTAAGGATAGAATTCAATTATACAGCAATCAGGTTTTTGTGACTGATAATGTAGAAAATATTGTCCCTGATTTTTTAACTCTATTAAGAGGTGTAATTGATAGTCCGGATATTCCTTTAAACGTTAGTCGTAGTTATTTACAAGCTGACGGTAATGTGAAAAAGATTTCTTCTCACATCACCAAAAAAGTAGCTGACAAATTAGAAGAACTATTTAAAAAAGACCGCGTTGATTTTGAGAAGAAGTGGGATGATATAAAAGTATTTGTTCAGTATGGAATGATGAGCGATGAAAAGTTTTTCGAGAAAGCTAAGAACTTCGCTTTATTCAAAAACACAGAAGGTAAATATTTCACGTTTGAAGAATATGAAAATCACGTAAAGGCCAATCAAACTGATATTGATAAGAGAATAATTTATTTATATACTACAAATGTATCAGAGCAACACGCTTATATTGATGCTGCAAAGAGTAGAGGATATGATGTTATTTTAATGGAGACCATGATTGATGCGCATTACATTAATCAGTTAGAAAGTAAATTAAAGGACACATCATTTGTCCGTGTAGATTCTGACACCGTAGATAAATTAATTAAGAAAGACGAAAAACAACCAAGTAAATTATCGGAAGAACAAATAAAAGAATTGCAACCCGTAATTGAAGGTGTTGTTCCAAAAGAACAGTTTATGGTGGTATTTGAAAGTTTAAGTGAAAAGGATGCACCAATGCTAATTACCCGTCCCGAATTTATGCGACGCATGAAAGATATGAATGCTTTAGGTGGAGGGGGAATGAATTTTTATGGTAATCTTCCTGAAATGTATAATTTGGTTGTAAACTTAAATCACCCTTTAATATCACGACTTCTTAACGAGACAAACGCTGATAAAAAGCAGACATTAGCTAAGCAGGCAAGTGATTTAGCATTGCTTTCACAGGGCTTGTTAAAAGGTGAGCAACTAACCAGTTTTATTAAGCGTTCGGTTGAATTAATTGATTAAGGAAATTGTGTAAATAGCTCTTTCCCATAAAATTAGCTTTGTTACTTAAACTAATCATTTATAGCTCATAATTTTTTGAATCTAAATGATTTTTAAGAGTGGTTTTTTGTATTTTTAATCAAAATAAAAACCTATGAAGAAAATCTACTTATCCTTATTATTAATAGCTGCGTTTGGTTTTAAGTCAAATGCTCAATCGGTTCCAACGTGTTCACTAAACCCAGTGTTTGTGGCTTCAAATAGTGTTGGAATTTCCCCTGACAGCGCAACCAATTTTATTTCAGGAACTGTTGGTTTGCCTTACGTTCAAAATATTACTGTAAAAGTTCCTTTAGATACAATCTCTTTAAGCATCAAATTTTGCTTTAACCGTTTTGTATTAAGCAATCCTACTGGAACCGTTAATTATGGTTTACCTCCGGGTTTAAACTTTGGTTCTTCAACCCCTGTAGTAGCAAATGGTACAATTAATTCAGCACCATCTTTAAAGTTTCCGGGTAACGCTAATAATTGCGCATCTATTTATGGTACGCCAACTGTACCGGGTAGTTATACTTTACATTTACAAGTTGATGCTTACGCAACTATTCAGCCTTTCGGAAATTGTTCAAGTACTCCAAATATTACAGGCGGAACAAATGTATCAACGCAGCAATTAGATTATTATGTAATTAATATTGCGCCTTCAGTTGGTTTAAAGGAAATTGGCAAGAATACATTTAATCTTGAAAACATTCCAAATCCGTTTACTAATTCTACAACAATACGTTTCTTCCTTGCTGATGAAGGGACTGCAAAATTAGAAGTACATAATATGTTAGGTGAATTAATGTACACAACTGATATTAACGGACAATTAGGAAACAACGAATACGTATTTAACGGTAAGAACTTAAGTAACGGTATGTATTTCTACACTATTAAATACAAGAATTTTTCTGAAACTAAACGAATGATTTTGTACACGAACTAATTTAATGCAACGTCAGTCCTTCGATTTATTAATATTAGGTAGCAGTTCAGCTGCGCCAACAACTAAAAGAAACCCTTCCGCTCAGTTACTAAATGTAGCTGAGCGTTTTTTATTAATTGATTGCGGGGAAGCCACCCAAATTCAATTAAGAAAATACAAAACCAAATTCCAGAAAATAGATCACATTTTTATTTCGCATTTACACGGCGATCATTTTTTAGGTCTGCCCGGATTTTTAGCGAGTATGCATTTATTGGGGCGAAAACAAGAATTACATATTTATTGTCCGAAAGAATTAAAAGGCATTATTGATTTATTAAATAATGTTTCTGAAACCAGAATGAATTATGAAATTAAATGGCATTTTACAAAAGATGATGGTTTAAATTTATTATTTGAAGATGATAAAGTAGAAGTACATTCTTTCCCAATGAAACACCGTATTTTTTGTACCGGCTTTTTAATCAAAGAAAAACCTTTGCTTCGGAAAATTGATAAAGACAAACTCGACAAAAATAAAATCTCAACAGCCGAAATAAATAATTTACGTCACGGTTTAGATGTAACGAATGAAGAAGGAAAGAAAATAAAGAATAAAGATGTTACCATTGATCCTGAACCACCTCGTAGTTATGCGTATTGCAGTGATACCATTTATGATGAAGATTTAGTGAAGTATATAAAAGGTGTTGATTTATTATATCACGAAAGCACTTTTTTAAATGATAAGGAAATGCGGGCAGGTGAGACCTTTCATTCAACCGCTGAGCAAGCCGCAAAAATTGCAAAGGCTGGAAAGGTTAAACAATTACTATTGGGACATTATTCAGCCCGTTATGGTGATTTGGAGCCGTTTATTCAGGAGGCCAGCCCCTTTTTTAAGAATGTAATGTTGGCAAGTGAAGGCAAAAAATTTAAAATTTAGTTTGTAGATTTGATTTTCTTCTATATTTTTGTTTAAAATTAGTCTAAATAAGAAATCTTGACAAAAGTCCTTATAGCCGATAAAAATTACCTGAGCCGAGTAGGTGCTGAGCTTTTAATCAGCAGCCTTAAAGGTTACGAGTTAATGCCTTCTGCTGTTATTGATTTAGATGATCTGACTAAAAAAATTAATTCATTTTCTCCTGATATTTTAATTCTTGATTTTTATTCTTTCAATCTTTCTCCGGCAGATATTAAATTATTAAGCCGTAAAAAGAAAAACTTAAAAGTACTAGCTATTACTGAAGCATTAAGTAAAAACGAAATGAATACCGCACTTAATTCAGGTGTGGATAGCTACTTATTGAAAGAGTGTGACAGAGAAGAAATTATTGAAGCGATTGTTGCTACTTTAAATAACGAACGTTTCTTATGTGGTAAAATTACTTCTGTATTAACTTCTGTTCCTGAAGTTGTGGATACTAAAGCGATGATCAGAACTTACGCTTGCGAAGGTTTTGGTGTTACTGAACGCGAAATTGAAATTATAAAACACATTGCCGAAGGTTTATCAAACAAACAAATTGCCGATAAATTATCGTTAAGCACGCATACCGTAAATACTCACCGTAAAAACATTATGAATAAACTGGATGTAAATAATACGGCCGGTATAGTAATGTTCGCTGTTAAAAACCAGCTTTTAGAAACAAATCATTTTTTGTTCTCTAACTAATTCATCACAATTAATTTTCCGGTTTTTATTACAGTACCTTCTGTTGATTTTATTTTGTAGAAATACGAACCTGTGTTTATCTCTGCGATATTTAATTTGTTTTCGCCTTTTCTTATTACCGTTTTCAAAACTATCTCACCAATTACGTTATACATCTCAAGAGTTCCATTTTCGCTTTCTGACTTAACGAATAATTCTTGTGAAGCAGGATTTGGATAAACTGTAAAACTATTTTCTTTTTTTAATTCATTTATTCCGGTAAAGCAAGCATTGTTATAAGTTAAAACCTTGACACCACTCCATTCTGATCTGAAGGGAGTAAATAGAGGCCATGTTGATAGATAACACAAATAGATTTGATTTTGATATTTTCCTAAACCCCACGTTCCGCTACTATCCAATTTACTTCCATATTGAGAACATGAATCAGGAAGAGATGGATTAGCAACGCTCACCGCCATTAAATCACTTTTTCCCGCACTCATAAATAACATTTTACAACCGGCATCAAATTCAATTTCGTTTGTGTGACCTGGACTATTAAACCAAGTATTAGAACTTAAATGGGCGTTCCATGGATTCCACCAACCTGTTAAAGTAATATTAGAAGTGTCTTTAATTTTTAATACTTCCATCCCTGCATAATCACAAGCTACATATACCAAACTATCATTTAATACTAAATTATTATAAGCACGCGGACGAGTTAATAAAGCAGGATTTGAATAACGACCGGTTTCTTTCAAATTCGTTTTTGTTGTGGCGTTAATAATACGGAGCCCTCCTGCATCATAACATAAATACACAATACTGTTTTTTACCACCATACTTCTTGCATTTATTTTATCAAGTTCTGTGGCGTTTGGAGCATTTTTTGGAAAGTTGACATTTGGAATTATTCTTGACACAAAAACTGGTGCCGATTTATTTGTTACATCCAAGACTATTAAACCGTTTTGCATGGCTGCTAAATAAGCATAATTACCTTCTACGGCAACAAATCCCGTTCCGCTAGTAGCAGTAAACGAATATACACTTGTTACGGTTGGAGAATTGGGATTTGTAATATTTACAATCGCCATTCCGCTATTCTGCGCCGTCTTACTAAAAATATCTCCCAGAGCAAGAAATAAATAATTTCCCGATTGTGTTACACTGTTTACATCTAAATTACTTAATGCTGAAACAGCAACAGAAGCTGCAAAAACAGGAGTAGACAAACTTGAAATATTATAAATCTGTAAACCTTGAGCTTTGGCAGCAACGTATAAATATGGTTTTGAAGCAGAACTATCGCGACGGGCAGACATATTATGATTTAGAATTGGAGTAGTCATTGCTTTTTCACCTTGCTTTGTTAAGGTAGCCGGGATAACGCATTGCGAAAAGTTTGTATGCGTTAAAAGCATAAAAACAGAAAACAAAAGAAGGTATAAATGTTTCATGAAATTGGGTTTAATATATGACCGTGAACCAAGTTAAAAGTTTAATCTAAAGTAATAAATAAATTGCATTCTTAACATATTGATTTTAAACATTTTAAGTTGTTTTATTTTTGATTATATTTGCAGGCTAATTTTATTAAAAACACATGACGTATCTTGATTTTGAAAAGCCGGTAGAGGAGATGGAGAAAGAGCTCGAAAAGCTCCGTGAGATGGCTACAAAAAGTAAGGTCGATCTATCCAAATCGATCACCGAATTAGAAGGAAAAGTTCAGGAAAAAATTGTTGAATTATACAGCAACTTAACTCCATGGCAACGCGTGCAAGTGTCTCGTCATCCCGACAGACCTTATACACTTGCTTATATCGATCATTGCTCTAATAAAACATTTATGGAATTGCATGGCGATCGCACCGTTGGTGATGATAAAGCTATGGTTGGAGGTTTTGGTGACGTAGATGGGCAGACCGTTATGTTTATTGGTCAGCAAAAAGGTATCAACACCAAAATGCGTCAAATTCGTCGTTTTGGTATGGCGAATCCTGAAGGTTACAGAAAAGCTTTACGCTTAATGAAACTGGCTGAGAAATTCAATAAACCAATTGTTACTTTTATTGATACACCTGGTGCTTATCCCGGATTAGAAGCAGAAGAGCGCGGACAAGGCGAAGCAATCGCCAGAAATTTATTAGAGATGGCGCAATTAAAAGTGCCGGTGATTTGTATTATTATTGGAGAAGGAGCGAGTGGTGGAGCATTAGGAATTGGCATTGGTGATAAAGTATTAATGTTAGAGAACACTTGGTATTCGGTTATTTCTCCTGAATCATGTTCATCTATTTTATGGAGAAGTTGGAGCTTTAAAGAAACTGCAGCAGCAGCTTTAAAATTAACTGCTGATGACATGAGTAAGAATGGTTTGATTGACGGAATGATAAAAGAACCTGTTGGAGGCGCACACCGTAATCAATTAGCAACTTTTGAAACTGTTAAACAAGAAATTCTTAAGCATCTTGCAACATTAAAAAAATTAAGTCCTGAAGAACGCATTAACCAACGCATTGATAAATTTAGTGCAATGGGTGTTGTTCACGAATTAGACGCGTAAAAAATCAAAATTTATAATTCAACATTTAAAATTTCATTATGGCAGACACAGGCGACATAAACATTGGATCAGTAATTCGTTTTAACGGAGAATTAATGCAGATCATGGAATACCAACATCGTACTCCCGGTAACTTACGTGCATTTTACCAAGCGAAAATGCGTAGTTTAAAAACTGGTAAACAAATTGAAAACCGTTTCCGTAGTGGTGAGTTAGTTGATGTTGTGCGTGTTGATTACAAACAAATGCAATTTATTTATCCTGAAGGAGAATTTGCTGTTGTAATGGATAATACAACTTATGAGCAAACACATATTCCTATGTTATTATTCGGTGACGCCGGAAAATTTTTGAAAGAAGGAATGGAAGTAAAAATAAGTTTTGAAGGTGATGAAGTTATTTTAGCTGAAGCTCCAACTTTTGTGGAGTGTCAAATTACTTACACTGAACCGGGTGTTAAAGGTGATACAGCAACTAACACATTGAAGCCTGCAACTGTTGATAGTGGTAGCGAAATTAAAGTCCCTTTATTTATGAATGAAGGAGATTGGGTTAAAATTGATACCCGTACCGGAGCATACGTAGAAAGAATAAAGAAGTAAATACAAGTTGCAACACTTAAAAAGCTTAAAGCCTTCCTATTTACTCGGAGGGCTTTTTTATTGGGTTTACTGACAAAAAGCCGAAAATCAACCAATATTGGCAAATTCCCGTCGAAATCTAAATCCCATCAATACCCTTAAAACCAGTGTTTTAACGTATTTAACAGATAATAACACCCTAAAAAAGTAAGAATTGCCCGTTTTTTGCGTTCTTTATATAGAATTTAAATAAGAAAAGAGGAGGACAGACAAATGAGAGCTTCAGCAAAAAAAATCGACATTAGTAAACAAGAATACCTTGTAAAGTTGCGCATCGACAAAAGAACCATCATCATGGTTCGTAACGAAGCATCTTTAAAGAATTGGAAAGCAAAGTACCCAGACGCGGTAATTGTAATGTAATCTACCTGTGCGCTTGCACCCGTAAACAAATTATTTCAAATTAAAGTATTCTACAGCCTGCGTGGCTATTTCGTTACCATAAGCTAACGATGCAGTTGCTGCCGGAGACGGCGAGTTAATAACGTGCATTGCATTTCCGTGCTTTTCAATTTTAAAATCATCCAGCATTTCACCTTCCGGTCCTAACGCCATTGCGCGGATACCACAACGTGCCGTAACAATATCTTCCATTTGTAACGTTGGAATTAATTTACGTAAACGATTTAAAAAATATGTTTTACTAAACGCACCACGGTATTCATCCATACCAAAGCGCCAATGTTTTCCGAAAAATTTCCAAGTGCCTTTAAATGTGAATGCAGCAACAGTATCTTTTAAACTGAATGCAGTTTTACTGTAACCTTCACGGTCAAAAACAAAAACAGCGTTTGGTCCACACTCCACACCACCTTGTATCATTCGTGTAAAGTGTACGCCTAAGAATGGGAATTTTGGATTAGGAACAGGATAAATTAAATTTTTCACCTTGCTTCTTCCTTTATCCGTCAAATCATAATAATCTCCGCGGAAACCAATAATCTCTGCTTCACTTTTCTGACCTTCTTTTTTCGCGATACGATCAGCTTGTAAGCCTGCACATGTAATAATATAATTTGCTTCGTAAGTTGCGTTCTGTGTTTTTACTTCTGTGATATCTCCTTTTTTCTCGAACGATTTTACTTCTTGTCCCGTTAAAACTTTACTGCCATTACTTTTTGCATGAATTAACTCAACGTATTTTCTTGATACATCAGTGTAATCAATAATTCCTGTGCAAGGCACCCAAATACCGGCGATGCCTTCACAATACGGTTCAATCTCTTTTATTTTTTTGGAATCAATCATTTCAATGCCTTCAACATCATTCGCAACACCGTTATTGAAAACTTTGTTCATGTGCGCTAATTCACTTTCGTGGGTAGCGACAATAATCTTTCCGCAAATGTCGTGAGCGATGTTATGGTCTTTTACAAACTGAACTAATTCTCTTCTTCCTTCAACACATTTAATCGCTTTATAAGAACCAGGTTTGTAATAAATTCCTGAGTGAATAACACCGGAGTTATGTCCTGTTTGATGCGCAGCGACTTCTTTTTCTTTTTCCAGAACTAAAATGGTTTTGTTGGGAACCTTTAAAGATAATTTGTAAGCTGTGGCTAAACCTACAATTCCTCCGCCAACAACAATGATATCGTATTTGTTTGTACTCATTTCTTCAATTTGATGTTCGACCCCTTCAGGGTCGTGGGTTTGTGAAAAATATTTTCTATTAACATTGGACCCCTTCAGGGTCCGAAGCTAACGAAGTTTTTTAATTATCTCTTCAAGACTCATTTCTTCCTGAGTTCCGTTACTCATGTCTTTTAACATGTAACGTTTGTTTTGCATTTCGTTGCTGCCGATAACGCATACGTAAGGAATATTCTTCTTGTTAGCGTAATCAAACTGCTTGGCTACTTTTTTAGTAACATCAGGATAAATTTCGCAGGAAATATTATTTTTTCTTAGTTCGTTTGCAAGAGGAATGCAATAATCACGATTGCTTTCATCAAAATGCGCAAACAACAATTTGGTTGAAGAAATTTTACTGATGGATTCAGGAAATAAGTTCATTTCATCCATCACATCATAAATTCTATCCACACCAAAAGAAATACCAACACCACTCATATTAGGCAGACCAAAAATTCCGGTTAAGTCGTCGTAGCGACCGCCACCTAAAATACTTGGGGTGAAAGTGCCTGCGTTTGCTTTTACTTCAAAGATGGTTCCTGTATAATAATTTAATCCGCGGGCTAATGTTATATCTAATTCAATTGTGGCGTGAGAAGCTTTTGAATTGTTTAATAAATATTCAATCTCTTCAATTCCTTTTTTACCAATTTCGTTTTCGCCTACAAAAGCCTTTAATGTTTTTACTTTATCGGCATTGCTTCCTTTAAAATCGAATAGGGGAGTTAGTTTTTGAATGGCTGAAGAATCAATTCCTTTTTCAGTTAATTCTTTCACCACACCATCTTTCCCAATCTTATCTAATTTATCTATGGCAATTGTTATTTCAATAATTTTATCTTTTGCGTTAATGATTTCTGAAATAGCACTTAATATTTTTCGGTTGTTGAATTTTAATAAGACAGGAACTTTTAATTCCGAGAATGATTTATCAATTAATGAAATTAAATCCAGTTCATTAATCAACGAATCACTTCCGATAATATCCGCATCACACTGATAAAACTCTCTGTAACGTCCTTTTTGCGGACGATCTGCTCTCCAAACCGGTTGGATTTGATAACGTTTAAATGGGAAAGTTAAATTGTGTTGATTCATCACAACATAACGAGCAAATGGAACAGTTAAATCGTAACGTAATGCTTTTTCTGTTAAGTCTGCTGAGTTTCTTGAAGTCTCTAAAGACAATTCAAATTCCTTGCGAAGTTTATCTTTGTCTTTACTTTCGTGAATTCTTGAATTTAGCACTTTGAAAATTAATTGATCGCCTTCATCACCATATTTTCCGGTAAGTGTTTCAATGTTTTCCATCGAAGGAGTTTCGATAGGCTCGTAACCAAATAATTCAAAATTTCTGCGGAGGATAGAGAAAATATAATTCCGTTTCAGCATTTCTGCTGATCCAAAATCTCTTGTTCCTCTTGGAATACTTGGTTTCATTTCAATTCAAAGGTATAAATAATTTACATTCTATTCGGAACCTCAATCCCCAGTAGATTCATTCCATTTTTAATAATTTGTCCGCATTGTTTTGCTAAAGCGAGACGTAATTGTTTTATAGTTTCGTTCTCTTCTTTTAAAATGCTGCAATCGTGATAGAAACGACTAAAAACCTTCGCTAATTCGTAAATATAATTAGCAACATGAGAAGGATTATATGATTTAGAACTTTCTTCTAACACGGCCGGGAATTCATAAATCAATTTAATTAATTCACGTTCAAGTTCGTTTAATTCGATAGAGTTCGGTAGTTCGAAAGATCCTGAACCAAGTTCAGGATGACGGCCGGATTTTTGAAGAACTGATTGAATCCTTGCATATGTATATTGAATGAACGGTCCGGTGTTCCCATTGAAATCAATACTTTCTTTGGGATCGAACAACATTTTCTTTTTCGCATCAACTTTCAACATGAAATATTTCAATGCACCAGAGCCAAGCGTTTTATATAAATGGTCTAATTCAGCTTCATTAAAGCCTTCAACTTTTCCTAATTCTTGAGTGGTTTGTTTTGCAGTAGAAAACATTTCATCTAACAAATCATCCGCATCCACAACTGTACCTTCACGGCTTTTCATTTTTCCTTCAGGAAGTTCTACCATTCCATAAGACAAATGATAGCACTCTTTAGCCCAAGCGTAACCCAATTTTTGTAAGATCAAGAATAGAACTTTAAAGTGATAATCTTGTTCGTTACCAACCGTGTAAATTAATTGTTTTAAATCCGGATACTCTTTAAAACGCTCGATGGCTGTTCCAATATCTTGTGTTATGTAAACAGAAGTTCCATCGCTACGTAAAACAACTTTTTCATCTAAACCATCAGCACTTAAATCAATAGCAACGCTGCCATTTTCTTTTTTATAGAAAATATTTTTTGCAAGACCTTCTTGAATAATTTCTTTTCCTAAAATATAAGTATTGCTTTCGTAATAAATTTTATCGAAGCCAACACCTAAAGTAGAGTAGGTAACATCAAAACCATCATAAACCCATTGGTTCATGGTTTTCCAAAGTTCTTTAACTTCTTTATCGCCTAATTCCCATTTCTGCAACATTTCTTGCGCTGCAATAATAGATGGCGCTTGCTTCTCGGCTTCTTCTTTCGTTTTTCCTTGTGAAATTAATTCGGCTATTTCTTTTTTGTAAAGTTTATCAAACTCTACATAATATTTCCCAACTAAATGATCGCCTTTCATTCCTGAACTCTGTGGCGTTTCGCCATTGCCGAATTTTTGCCAAGCTAACATGCTTTTGCAAATATGAATACCACGGTCGTTAACAATACTAACTTTTAAAATTTTATGTCCTTGCGTTTTTAAAATTTCCGCAACTGAATAACCTAAAATAATATTACGGATATGTCCGAGGTGTAAAGGCTTATTGGTATTGGGAGAAGCGTATTCAACCATTACAGTTCTACCGCTCGAGTTTTCTTTTTTATAACCGTAATTTTCAGTTTGAGAGCCTGAGAAAAAATCTAACCAAAACGAATTGCTTAAACTGATATTTAAAAAACCTTTCACCACATTATATTTTGTGATGGTTGGATTATTAGCCAAAAGAAATTTTCCTAAAGTATCTCCAACTTGCTCCGGACTTTGTTTTGTAGCTTTAATAAACGGAAAAGTTACCAATGTAAAATCGCCTTCAAACTCTTTACGGGTTTTCTGTAAAATAACATCTGCATCGTTTGCAGTAATGTTGTATGATTTGAGGAGGGCTTCCTTTAAACTTGCTATTAAAACCTGGTGCGCTAACATAGCTGCAAATTTAGTAAAAGGAGCGGGTTATTAGTGGTTTGATTCAATAAAAAATCCCGTAGTTTTTGACTACGGGATTCCTTAAAAATTAAAACCTTAATATTATTGGTAACCGAAAATTTTCGTTTTCGTTTTGTTCTTGTATGTCCATTCTACTTTTAAGCCATAAGCACAAGTATTTGGAGCAACAGTAACTGAATTTCCGTTAGCATCAACACCAAAAGTACATTTCAAATCGAACGATTTGCTATCCACTTTAATGTTTACGCCACCTTGAATTGGAGCCCACGCACCACAAGTTGAATTCCAAACTACAGGAGTAGTAACCTGACTGGTAAAATTATCACCGTCGCGTGTTGTACCATAGTTTTCAAGATTGTTGATGCTATTGCTGCTACCGATACCTTCGCCAACACAAGTAATAACCGGCGAAGCCCAAGTATAAGTGAATTTACGATTGATATTATATACAGCTGTTTTGCTTCCGTCAAACGTAACGTTTAAGCTGGTACCTGTAACTTGATGTGATAAGTTAGTTTGTCCTAAGAAAATTAAGTCGAACCATGTTCCACCTGAGTTATTAGTTACGTTTTGAGTTCCGTTTAATTCAACGCTCTTTCCATCAGAAGCGCGGGTTACTTTATAATTGATATAATCAACTTGTAAAACAGCGCCTACGTTTTTCCATCTAACACCACCTGAATAATTTAATATAGTTAAGCGGATTGAACCTGTACGAGTACGGTTGTTACAAGTTGTACCGTTATAATTTAATTTTATAGTTCCTGTGCTCATCCCGTTTGTATCAACAGTCATACCACAAATGGTACCTAATACACCTTGAATGGCGTTAGGTGAACCGCCTCTACCATGAAGTAAGGGTTGTTCTGAAATAACAGTGTTTGCATCGCTAATAGCTCCGTCAGATTCACCTTGAGCTGTTCTGCTGTCGGCCGAAGTTTGACCATCTTCGTTTTTAAATGCTTTTCTTTTTTTACATCCTGTAAATACTAAAGACCCCGATAATACTATAAGGGCTAAAGCGTAAACTAATTTATTTGATTTCATGTTTAGGGTTTTGGGTTTTTGTTTTTTATTAAGACGAAGGGATTTGACTAAAGGTTTAAACTACATCTCGATATAGTTTTTAAGTGCTTGATAATCAATAATTTAATTTTTATTTATCTGTCATAATTTACTCTAGGTGAAAGAACTAATTTACAAACTACTTCAAATAAAAAACATTTTAAAGTACACGAAATTATCTCTATATTTGCCACTCGAATTTTAATAATTAAAAGTAGATAATATGTATCTGACGTCAGAAGTAAAAAAAGATGTGTTTAAGAAACACGGTGGAAGTGAAAAAAATACAGGTAGTGCTGAATCGCAAATTGCGTTATTTACATTCCGTATCGATCATTTAACTGGTCATTTAAAAGACAATAAAAAAGATTTTGGAACACAGCGTTCACTATTAAACTTAGTAGGTAAGCGTCGTGCTTTATTAGATTATTTAAAGCATACTGATATTAATCGCTATCGTGCGATTATTAAAACATTAGATATCCGTAAGTAATTTACGGCTGTTATTTATTGAAAAGGGGGCATTTCGAAAAAAGCGGAATGCCTTTCTTATTATAAGAGCATAAAATAAAAATAAATATAAACCGTTTGGGAAACGCCCGAACATAAAAACAAAAAGATGCAATTAGGAACAACACACAGTTTTGATATTGGCGATGGCCGTATCGTAACTCTAGAAACAGGCAAATTAGCGAAACAAGCTGATGGTGCCGTAGTCGTAAAATTAGGTGACACTATGATTTTAGCAACCATTGTAAGTAACAAGGAAGCAAAAGAAGGTGTAGACTTTTTACCATTAACAGTAGATTACCAAGAAAAATACGCTTCATCAGGACGATTCCCTGGAGGATTTTTCAGACGTGAAGCAAAATTATCGGATTATGAAGTATTGATCAGCCGTATCGTTGACCGTGCTATGCGTCCGTTATTCCCTGAAGATTATCACGCAGACACACAATTGATGTTAAGTTTGATTTCTTCTGATAGAAAAACAATGCCTGACGCTTTAGTTGGTTTAGCAGCATCTGCAGCAGTTGCAGTTTCTGATATTCCGTTTAACGGACCAATTTCAGAAGTACGCGTTGGTAAAATAGATGGCAAATTAGTTTTGAATCCGGATATTGATCAATTAGCACTTTCAACTATCGATATGATTGTTGCAGCATCAGCTAAAGACATCGTAATGGTAGAAGGTGAAATGAGCGAGATCAGCGAGAAAGAAATGTTAGAAGCAATTCAGTTCGGTCACGCTGCTATTAAAGTTCAAATCAACGCTATTAATGAATTTGCAATAAAAGCAGGTTTAAAACCAAAACGCGAATATTGTCACGAAGTAAATGATGCTGACTTAAAAGAAAAAGTAAGCGCAGCTACATTTGATAAAGTATATAACGTTGCTAAAGCTGGTAATCCAAATAAAAATGAACGTAAAGCTGCTTTCAAAGCAATTTTAGATGAATACAAATTAACTTTTACTGAAGAAGAATTAGCTACAAGAAAAGGTTTAATTGAGAAGTATTATCATGAAGTGGAATACCATGCGGTACGTAAAGCTACATTAGATACTAAAATCCGTTTGGATGGCCGTAAAACAAATCAGATTCGTCCGATTTGGAGTGAAGTAGGATATTTACCTGCTGCACACGGTAGCGCTGTATTTACTCGTGGAGAAACTCAATCGTTAACTACTGTAACTTTAGGAACTCCTAAAGATGCAATGAAAATCGATGGTGCATTCTCAATTGGTGAATCACGTTTTATTTTACATTATAACTTCCCTGGTTTCTCAACCGGTGAAGCAAAACCAAACCGTGGTGTTGGTCGCCGCGAAGTTGGTCACGGTAATTTAGCATTACGTGCGCTTAAAAAAGTAGTTCCTGTTGATTCAGGTTATACTATCCGTATCGTTTCTGATATTTTAGAAAGTAATGGTTCATCGAGTATGGCAACAGTTTGTGCCGGTACATTAGCGATGATGGATGCAGGTATTAAAATCAGCAAACCGGTTTCAGGTATTGCTATGGGTTTAATTACTGATGCTAATAATAATTACGCTGTATTATCTGATATTTTAGGTGATGAAGATCACTTAGGAGATATGGATTTTAAAGTATGTGGTACTAAAGATGGTATTACTGCTGTACAGATGGACTTAAAAGTAAACGGATTACCATTTGAAGTAATGGAGCAAGCTTTAAACCAAGCTAAAGAAGGCCGTTTACATATTTTAGGTGAAATATTAAAAACTCTTTCTGTTCCGAATTCTGATTACAAAGCACACGCACCTCGTTTTGCTAAGATTGAAATTCCTGGTGAATTCATTGGAGCGATTATCGGTCCAGGTGGAAAAGTTATTCAGGAAATGCAAAAAGCAACAAATACATCAATCACTATTACTGAAGTGGATAACAAAGGTATTGTTGAAGTATTTGGTGAGAACAAAGCATACATTGATGCTGCTATGGCACGCATTAAAGGTATTGTGGCAGTTCCGGAAGAAGGAGAAATCTATGACGCTACTGTTAAGACGATCATGCCTTACGGTGCATTTGTAGAGTTTTTACCGGGTAAAGAAGGTTTATTACACATTAGTGAAGTAGACTGGAAACGCTTAGATACATTAGAAGGTGTATTAAAAGAAGGTGATAAAATTCAAGTGAAGTTTATGGGTAATGATCCTAAAACGAAGAAGTATAAATTATCACGCAAGGTGTTATTACCAAAGCCTGAAAAGGAAGCTGAGAGTAAATAATCTTAATTCTTATACTAATAAAAGCCTCGACGTATGTCGGGGCTTTTTTGTTTTAACCCATTTTGAGTCCAAAACCGATATTTTTAAAAGTAACAAACTTATAACTTACATAAATGTAACTTAGTAGTTTGTAAGTTACAAAAATGTTACTTAAATTTGGGTATGGAAATAAGGGATAATGCGCCGTTTATGTATGGCAGAATTGCCAGTGGCTTGGATTTTACTAACCGTGAAAAAGAAACTACTCAGTTACTTCAGAATTTTCATGTGGGCATTAACACCATTCTTATTTCGCCCCGTCGCTGGGGTAAATCCTCTTTAGTTAAAAAAGTAACCGAACATCCGCGCAATAAAAACAAGAACATCCGTTACTGCTTTATTGATTTATTTAACATCCGTACTGAGCAGGAGTTTTATGAAGTATATGTTAGGGAATTGATTAAAGTTACTTCAACAAAATGGGAAGAAAGGGTAGAGCAGGCTAAAAAACTATTCAAGAAAATAATCCCGCAATTTACTATTGGTTTAAATCCTGATAATGAATTTTCAATTGGTTTAGATATAAAAGAAATTAAAAAAGCTCCCGAAGAAATATTAAACCTCGCCGAAACCATTTGCAAAGTCAAAAAAATAAAACTGGTAATTTGTATTGATGAATTCCAGAACATTTCTTTTTTTGATGACCCTTTAGGTTTCCAGAAAAAACTCCGTGCCCATTGGCAACATCATAAGCAAACTTCGTATTGTTTATATGGTAGTAAACGTCATTTGTTAATGGAATTATTTTCAAGTTCCTCAAAACCATTTTACAAATTCGGAGATGTTATCTTTCTCGAAAAAATAAAAGAAAACTATTGGGTCAGTTTTATTAAAAAACGATTCAGGGAAACCGGTAAAAATATAGAGCCACATCAAGCCGCTAAAATTGCTCAGCTAATGGAAAACCATCCTTATTTTGTTCAGCAATTATCGCAACAAGTTTGGCTCATCTCTAAAAAGACATGCACTGATAAAGACATTACAAGGGCCGTAGAGAATCTTTGGAGTCATAATGCTATCTTATTCCAGCGCGAAACAGATAGTTTAACTAATAGTCAATTAAACTATTTAAAAGCAATGTGTCATAATGTAAAACAATTTAGCTCCGCCGAAACTATCAATACCTATAAATTGGGCACATCGGCAAACGTTATCCGCATTAAAGAAGCATTAGAGAATAAAGAAATTATTGATACGATTAATCCATACCCAGAGTTTATGGATCCCTTATTTAAAACTTGGTTAACGAATGTTTATTTTAAACGTTAGTTTACAATAACCTTCACATGATATTCAATGCCCTCAAGAGTAAGGGTGCATACGTAAAGTCCGTTAGGAAGTTTGGTTTCCGGTACAATGTTTAGTTTTCTTGAGTTATCATCTTGAATAAAAAATTTAGAATCATAAACAGTATTCCCTTTTTCATCTTTTAGACTTATTTGTACTTCGTGATTATTTTCGATACCTGAAATATCAGCAGTAAACTCACCTTTATTTGGATTCGGATAAATCACAAACTTTACATTTTTTGCCTTGATGTAATTAACTGAAATAATATTACTGTAACTGCTTGAATTATCTAAATCGAATTGTTTTAATCTGTAATAACTAATATTACCTAAAGGTGAATTATCAATGGTATGATATATTAATGCTCTATTACTATTTCCATTAGGAGCCATTGAATTAACTGTGTTAATTTTAGAAAAACTTGTTGCATCAACACTGCGTTCTATTTCGAAATGTGATGAGTTGGATTCAGTTGCAGTTATCCAATTTAAATCTACATATCCATCTTTTGCGTCCCCCGTAAAACTAATTAACTCTACAGGTAAAACTGTTCCAACACACCAAGATGCAGTCGCGGGTAAACAGGCGGGTCCTGGTAAATTGCCTGACCCGGCATTCCATAAAATATCACCACATATTTCAATTGTATTTGAGTTTCCTCCTCCTGTTCCAGGATCAATATCACCTCCAGACATAATATAGATTCTAGAATTACATGGAAGTCTTAATTTATTTCCATTTGTAAAATCCAAAGTACCATACACTACTACAATAGGTCCAGTACCACAACCTGTATAATTTTGTTGGGATGATATTGTAACATTATGTGCAGCAAGAATAACTATTGAATCGCCACAAGCTGGGACAGTGCCACAAGACCAAGTAGCTGAATTACTCCAATCACCATTGCCTTGGGAAATGCAGGTAGCTGATTTTAAATTGAAAGAGGAAAATATAACCCCTAGAACAAAAAACAGAAACTTAGTGTTAAAATTGGTTTTCATAATAACTAATGTAAAGTTAATAGATTTTTTCATCTATAAAAGAGTAACTACACCCTAGTTAGTAAGATAGGATTGTTAATGAGTAAAGAGCAATAATCGAAAATCTAAAAGTGTTTTAGATTTCTACCATTTAGTTTGGGTGAATTTTGAAGGATTAAAAATATCCGGATTTAATTCCTTTGGAAATTTCAAATCATAGTATTTTTCTACCATTTGCAGCTGACCGTTATTTTTGAATGTAACTTTTTTCGCCACCCAATTTCCATCTACTTTTTCATAGTCTCCAAAAACACAATCGGTAACATTTTCCTTCTTTTTATAGATGATTCGGTGTAAATACAAACGTTCTGCGTCAATCCAAAACTGAGGTGTTTTTTCATCGCCGGGTTGGGCGCCAATAACATAAACTTTACGGCCTTCAAAAACATCTGTATGCATTTCTTTTAGATTATATCCAAGAGAATCGAGTAGGTGAGAAGTAATTTCAGGTTTCAAAAAGTAAGCATCAAATCCAACTAAAATTAAATCATGAATAAATGTTCTTGGTTCTTTAGCTACACCATCTTTAATACTATACACTTTATTCACTGCAAAAATAACGCCGTCTTTACTTTCTTTACTATCAAATTTAATGGCTAAATAACCCGGGAAACTTCCGATTTCGTGCCACACTTCTTTTTTAATCATAGAATCATTTCTATAAAAAAAAGCATCTTGCGTAAAACTAAAATACTTGTACCATTTCTTTCCGCCATCGTATTTTTTATACATAGCATTTATTACATCATTTCCGTTTTTTATTTGTTGGGAATATAAAACTGAAGAAATGAAAAGACTAAAATAAAATAAAAATGATTTCATGCAATGAAAGTATAAAAACACTTTCAAATACCCTTACCGCAAACAAGGGGATTTCTTATGATAATTTCTGATAAGTCTGCCACCAACGATCCGGCCCTTCGGCAAGCTCAGGATGACAACTCGTTTTTAAATTTGATTAGCTTAATTTTTGGTAAGTCTGCCACCAGCGATCAGGTATCTCATTCTTCACAGCCATTTCATAGTCTTTATAAGAACATGGAATTAAAGTATGACGTTCAAATTTTAATCCTTTATGAGGCGGGTACGGAATTTCCATCCACCAACGATCGCTTTTTTTACTTTTATAGAAATTGATTTCGTATTTCTCATCTTGCAACACTACATTAAAACGTAAGTATTCAGGATTGGTACGTGAAGGAAAATCATTTTTACGATTATAAAACCCATCCATAAAACACCAAATCATTTGCGCCGCTAAATGTGATGTTTTTCCTGAGACGTCAAAAGCCGGATTAATTTCATAAATACCTAATGAAGTTAATTTATCACTCATTCCTGCATAACGCATAACCTGACAAGCTTCTTCGGCATACAAACCGTTAGGCGATGCATTCGGATTAGCAGGTGCATCAGCATGTTTTATAGAGGTAATATCAAAACTAAGCATGTCGGCCTGACGGATAATTGGTTCCGCATCTTCTATTTTATCGCGTATTTGTCCGAGACGATATGAATCGAAATATAATTTCGTCATCATAGCTGTTGAGGCCGGACTAACTAAATAAGTTTGATAACCAATATTACTATAGTTAAATAAATAATTGGGCTGATGTAAAATGATTTTTCCTAAGTAAGAAACATTGGTAATATCCTCTTCAGGATTTCCTAAATCATAAGTTGAATCTACCGAAGCAATATTTATAGTTTGTTCTAAATCTTTGTATCCTAAAAATTGAGCGTAGGTTAAATCCTGACTACCACCAATAATTACTGGGATAATATTTTTACGGACTAAAAAATCGACACAGCTTTTTAAGGCGAAATAAGTATCATCAACCGAATGTCCTTCCGTAATATTTCCTAAATCTGCTACTTTCGATTGAAAATTTCCGCTGTATAAACTGTATAAAAAATTACGAACTGTATCGGGAGCTAAAGAGCAACCTTCGTTATTAATAGCATTTCTATCTTCGCAAACTCCAATTATAGCGATATCAATATTCTCAAGTTCAGGAAAATCAGAACCTTCTTTATAAACATCAAAGTCTTTTCCAAGTTGACCTTCCTGAAGTTCTTTGTTTTCGGTTACTTGTTCGAAATTGATAGGTGTGAAATAATGGGCAATGTCTGACATCTTGTAGAATTTATATATGCTAAAATACCCAAGTAAAACATCAAATAAGTATAGAAAATCTAAAGTAATTAACAGTATAAAGCTTAAAACAAGGGAAATAGGAATCTAAAATTTAGATAATGCTTAACTTTGTAAAAGAGTTATAATTTAACCAAAACCAATAGGTTGTATTATTATATTTTATTTATCTTTAAGACTTAAAATTTATTTTCATGAAATTTAACTTTACGAAAAATTACAATTTATTTAAGAGCGTTGTATTCTTTACGATTTCAACTTTCTTTATTTCAAATTCAATAACTGCACAATCTACTGCATGGCAGTGGGCTAAAAGCGGTGGTGGCCCCGTAAATGATTATGTTAGTCGTACAATTGTAGATGCATCAGGTAATGTATACGTGGCTGGTAGCTTTGAAAGTGTTTCGATTACTATAGGAACAATTACAGTTAATAACGGAGGCACTAGTGGCCGTGATATTTTTATTGCGAAGTATGATCCAAATGGTGTTGCTCAATGGGTACAACGTATTACCGGTACAATGAGTGAATACGTTACCGGTCTTAGTTCAGATGCATCCGGCAGAATTTATGTAGTAGGTCATTTTATCAGCCCTTCTATTTCTTTTCCTCCGTATACTGCAGCCAACTCAAATACTGTTTCACCAACAAATAATATATTTGTTACCTGTATAAACTCTTTGGGTACACCGCAATGGTTTAACACTTACGGCGGAGTAAATCAGGAATTACCCGGTGGTTGTGCTTATTCAAATGCAGTTTCCGGATTATACGTATGTGGTACATTTTACGACCCTACTTTAGCAATTGGTACTGTTACTATAAACAATAGTAGTTTAACTGGTAAGTCTGAAGGTTTTTTAATTCGTTTTAACAGTAACGGCACAGTGAATTGGGGTAGAAATTTAGGTTCTATGAACTGCGATGAGTATGCTAATGATGTTGAAGTTGATGTGAATGGTAATCCAAATATTGTTGGGACTTATAATGCAACTACCACTATTGGCACCAGTTCCGTTATAGCTCAGTATGGTTCAGGCGATGTATGGTTAGCAAAGTATTCAGCAGCAGGTGCCTTTACTTGGGCGACTGGTATGGGTAGTACTTCGGGTGATTATCCAAGTAATCTCGATGTTGATGGCTCGAACAACGTTTATGTTGCATTAAGTGGTCAGTCATCAATGAATTTTGGTTCTTTTGGCTCGCCAAATAGCGGGGGTTATGATGGTTATTTAGCAAAATATAATTCAAGCGGTATTGCTCAGTGGGCGGTAAGGGCAAGTGGAACAACTAATGATTATGCAGGTGGTGTTACGGTTGACGCTGCAGGTAATGCTTATTTTTTAGGATATTTTGATGGCACAAGTTGTAATGTAGGATCAGCAACTTTGTCTAATGCCTTTATTGGAACATATGATTTATTCGTAGCGAAGTATAACACTTCTGGTGCATACCAATGGAATGCCAAATCAACCGGTACTGCTAATGAGGCACCTGCTCCCGCAATAGACCTTGATGCGAATGGTAATATTTACGTTGGAGGATATATGGATGGTCTTAGTGCTTTTTCTTCTAATACTATAACAACTCTTGGTGCTTACGATATTTTCCTTGCTAAAATAGGATGTTTAACAACTGGTATTCTTGGTCCATCAAATATATGTGCTGGTACTACTGCAACTTTAACTGCAACCGGAGCTACCTCTTATAGCTGGAGTACTGGTGCTACAACATCAAATATTGTAGTTTCTCCAACAGTTACTACAGTTTATACTGCTACTGGAACAAGTGGTTCTTGTGTTGGTACTGCTGGTACTTTAAGTTTAACTTTTTTACCTGCTAGTGCTTCTGCCGGCAGTAATTTGAGTTTATTATGTAAACAAAAATCAGTACTAACCGCAACATGCAGCCCTTCGGCAAGTTCTGTTACATGGACTCCTGCAACAGGATTAAGTAGTGCTTCTGTATTAACACCAACAGCAACAGTAACCGGTAATATTACTTATACTATGAATGTTACATTAAGCAATGGCTGTGTTAAAACATCAACTGTAAATGTTAATTCCGCTGTACAAACACCCAATATTTGTCAGGTAACAGTAGATAGTTTAGGAAATAACAATGAGATTTATTGGGAGAAAACGTTATACCCAAGAGCGGATAGTTTTTTTGTTTACAGAGAGGTAAGCACTAATGTTTATAAACTTATTGCCCGTCAAAGATATTCTGCCATGAGTATGTATGTTGATACTAATAGAAGTATTGGTCCGGCAAATGGCGACCCTAATTTAACTTATTATAAATATAAGTTGCGTATGAAAGATTCATGCGGCAATATGAGCGCAATGAGTTTGTGGCATGAAACAATATTTATTCAGGATCAAATGAACGGTAATTTTAACTGGAACATGTACGCTATTGAAGGAACAACTGCAACACCAATATCAAATTATAACTTAAAAAGAAGAATGGTTAGTACAGGTACTGAAACATTAATTGTAAGTACAACAGGTGGTTTAGCTAATGATCCTTTATACAATTCATTCTGGCCATTAAATGTGAAATGGTTTGTTGATGCAATTGGTTTCAATTGTAATCCTACGGCAAAAGTAATGGTGACTAAAACTAAAACCAAGAGTAATCAGTCGAATGATAAAATTGCCTTAGGAATTAATGGTTACAGTTTAAATAGTGCCATTAAAATTTATCCGAATCCAGCAAGTGATATTTTGAACATCGATTTAAATGCACTTGATAAAACAGAAACAGTTGTGGAAATTAAAAACATGTTAGGACAAACTGTTTACGAAACCAAATCTTTAAATCAGCATTTGGTGGTAAATACAAGTTCAATTTCAAATGGTGTTTACATGGTTCACATAGTTCAAAACAATAAAACCATATCAGTAAAGAAAATTGTAATCGGTAAATAATATCAAACCTTACGTTTGTTAAAAAACCAGGTTTTGATTATTAAAACTAATTTCTAGTCAAAGTACTGAAAATCATATAATTAAAGGTCAAAGTAATTCTTTGGCCTTTTTTATTTTATTGAGTTTATCAGCGTTCGTTCTAATTAACTAATAGTGTCAGTTGTATTTAGTAATTTTAGTTATTAAAACTCAAAACCAATGAAACAACATTTACAATTTAAGTTATCGAAAACAAGTTTATTTTTTATTCTAAGCTTTTTCTATTTCACAACAACTGTTTTTTCTCAAAATTTTGTTTGGGCTAGAACATTTGGAGGTGTAACTTATGATGACTGGCGTGCTACTGCTATTGACGCTTCCGGTAACGTTATTGCTATCGGTTCATTTTCAGGAACAGTTGACTTTGACCCAGGAGTAGGGGTTTTTAATATGACTTCAGTAGCAGGTGGAGATGATATCTTCGTTATGAAACTAACTTCAGCTGGAGCTTTGGTATGGGCTAAAAAAGTTGGAGCTGCCACAGACGAAACAGCTTCTGATGTTATTGTTGACGCGGCATCAAATATATATGTAGTTGGACAATATAGAGGAACAGTTGATTTTGATCCGGGAGTAGGAACAACAAATTTGGTTTCTGCAGGAAATACAGATTGTTTTATGTGGAAATTAAATTCAGCAGGAACGTTTGTATGGGCAAAAAGTATGGGTGGTGTTTTTGGTGATTGGGCTAGCTCTATTACTATGGATGCAGCAAACACAGCGCTTTATGTAACAGGAACTTTTACCGGTACGGCTGATTTCAATCCGGGTGCAGCTACGAATACGCTAACAGTTCATGGCTCTCAAGATGCCTTTGTAGGTAAATACGATTTAAATGGTAATTATGTTTGGGCAGTTTCTTTAGGTGGCGCCTCAACTGACTATGGTTCTGATGTTGCTGTAAATGCTGCAGGTACTATAGTTTATTGTACAGGTATTTTTTATGGAAGCAATGTTAATCTTACACCCGGTTGCGCTTGCGCTACTTATACTTCGGCCGGACAAGGCGATGTTTACGTTGTTAAATTAGTCACAAGTAGCGGTGGGTACAATTCCTTAGGTGTTATTGGTGGAAATAGTTATGATAATAATTCACAAATATTACTCGATGCTTCTGATAACGTTTATTTATCAGGTCAGTTTAGCACCTTATGTGATTTTGACCCGGGATTTGGAATTAATACTTTAGCTTCAATGGGTTCATCTGATGGATATGTTTGTAAGTGGTCACCAACCTTAGTTTATCAATGGTCGAAACAAATTGGTGGATTAAATACACAAAGTTGTCCAGGTATGGCACTTGATCCATTAGGAAATATTTATGTTACCGGTTCTTTTGATGATATTGTAGATTTCGATCCGAGCGCCACATCTTCATATACCATGCAAGCAAACGGACTTAATCAGGATTGTTTTATTTTGAAATGGGATAATAACACAAACTTTATTTGGGCAAAAAGTTTTGGAAGTAATAATATTGGAGATAGTCCAAGTGACCTCGACCTTGATGCTCAAGGTAACGTTTATACTATAGGTTCTTTTTGGAGTACCGTTGATTTTGATCCGGGACCAGGTTCTTATTCTCTAACTGCAGTTGGTCAAACCGATGGATACATACACAAATTAAGTTGTACTTTACCTACAACAATTAGTACTACGTCTTCAAATTTTACAATTTGTGCAGGAACACCAACTACAATACCTGTAGCATTAACAGGTTCTCTTGTTCAGGCTGGAACTAATTACGGCTGGAGTGTTTCTGGAGCGAGTGGAGTTGGCTTTAGTCCATCCACTGCAACAAATACCTCTATGTCGTTTACCGGTACTACCTCGTTTAGTATTATTATTACTGCAACGAATGCTTGTGGTACTACTACATCTCAGGTTAATACAGTTTTTGTGAATCCGAAACCTACTATAGTTGGTATTGCAACTCCAACAGCAGTATGTTCTGGAAGTTTACTGACATTGAGCGGTTCGGGTGCAAATACTTATACATGGAGTAGTGGAGTTGCTAATACTGTTCCTTTCACGCCTACAGCTTCTGCAACTTACACTGTTATGGGAACTGCTTTGACTAGTTGTACAAATTCTGCAACCATCTCAGTTAACCAAGCACCCAATCCAACTGTTACAGTTTCAGGTAAAAATGTTATTTGTTTAAATAAACCACAAACGTTAACAGGTGCAGGAGCCTCAACATACACTTGGTTCCCTGGTTCTATTGTAGGTTCAACTATTACTGCAACACCAACAGTCACTACTGTTTATACTATTAATGCTACTTCCTTAAACGGATGTAATGGTGGCGGTTCATTTACCGTAAATATTGTTCAACCTCCAATACCAAATATTTGTCAAGTTACAACTGACAGTTTAGGCTTTAATAATGAAATTTATTGGGATAAAACTCTATATCCTTCGGCAGATAGTTTCATTGTTTATCGTGAAACAAGCTTAAACAATTATAAAAGAATTGCAGCTTTACACAAATCAGTGTACAGTATGTATGTGGATACTAACAGAAGTATTGGTCCAGCTAATGGAAATCCAAATTTAACTTACTATAAATACAAGATGCAAATCCGTGATACTTGTGGTAATTTAAGTGCCATGAGTAAATGGCATGAAACAATTTTTATTCAAGATCAATTAAACGGTAATTTCAATTGGAATAGTTATGGGATTGAATTAAGCGCACCACCAATTACACTTTACAACGTAAAACGTCGTATGGTTTCAACAGGTACAGAAACGTTAATTGTAAGTACAGTTGGTAATTTAGCTAATGATCCTTTTTACGCTTCATTCTGGCCGTTAAATGTAAAATGGTTTGTGGATGCTGTTGGCTTCAGTTGTAATGCTACTGCTAAGGTTATGGTTTTAAAAACTAAAACTAAGAGTAATCAATCCAATGACAAATTAGCAATGGGAATTACTAATTACGCTTTGGCTAACAATGTTCATATTTATCCAAATCCGGCTAGCGATTTATTAAATATAGATTTAAACGGATTGTCAAAAACCGAAACAAACATTGAAATTCTAAATACGCTTGGGCAGATTGTTTACGAAACCAAATCGTTAAATCAACATTTAGTAATAAACACATCTGAATTAGCCGGCGGTGTTTATATTGTGAACATTAAACAAAATAACAATGTAATTGCTGTTAAAAAGGTGGTTATTGACAAATAAGCGATCAAAAAGCTAAAAATTAGTTTAAAGCCCTGCTTAGAAGTAGGGCTTTTTTTGTAAATTAGTGTTCCCATATATTTAAATTAACCATGAGATTTTTTAAAAACAAGACAAACAAAACCTTTTTATTTTTAATAATTGGTTTTATTAGCATAACTAATCCGGCATTTTCTCAAGCTTGGCAATGGGCCAATAGTTTAGGTGGTTCAAATAGTGATGTAGCAAGTTTAACTTGTACCGATCCATCAGGGAATGTATTTGTGACCGGTACTTTCTCAGGTGTATCAATGAATATCGGTACAGTTAGTATTGCAAATGCCGGTGGTAGTGATGTGTTTGTTGCTAAATTTGATGCAAATGGTAATTACATTTGGTCACAACGTATTGCCGGTACAGGACAGGAATCCGTTAATGGAATTTGTTCTGATGCTGCAGGTAGAGTTTATGTAACAGGTTCGTTCGATAGCCCAAGTATTACAGTTTCACCACTTAGCGTTTCCAATTATACCAATTTTACAAGTGATGCTTACGTGGCGTGTTTCGATGGTTTTGGTTCTCCACAATGGTTAAGAAAATACGGTGGAAGTGGAAACGAAACGGGTGGAGGCGTTGCTTATACAAATACGCAATCCAGTTTATATATGACCGGTTATTTTAATACACCCAATTTAGCAATAGGAACTACTACTCTGGCAAATGCAAGTACTTCTGGTGCTACCTTCGATATCTTCCTTATAAAATTATCCAGTTTTGGAAATCCAACATGGGCTTTACGTACAGGAGGGTCAGCTTCTAATGATTACGGACATTCAGTTAGTATTGACGCATCTAATAGTTATCCTTATGTCGCAGGCAGTTTTTCTCCTACTTCAACATTAACGCCAACTTCAATAATAGGAACAACAACATTAACATCTTATGGTGGTCAAGATTTATTTGTTTCTAAGTTTACTGATGTTGGAGGTTTCTCATGGGCTCGAGGCTCTGGAGGAAGTTCAACGAGCGGTGTCGACTACTTTGGAGAGCTTGCGGTTGATGCTTCAAACAATCCATACATTACCGGTTATTATTTTGGAACGCCTTATACTATTGGTACAACAACATTAGCATACTCTGGTGGTTATGATGCTTTTGTAGCTAAATATAATTCTGCAGGAACTTTACAATGGGCGAACAAGGTTATGACAGGCAATGCACTCAACGAAGATACACGTTCAATTGCTACTGACGGAAATAATAATGTTTATGTATGCGGTTCGTTTGCCGGCACGGTAGTTACAACCGGAGCAGGAAATTTAACAAACTCAAATCCGGGAACAACTACTGAGGCTTTTGTTGTAAAATATAATTCAGCCGGTGTAGCACAATGGGCAACAAGTGCGAATGGATCAAGTAATGAATATGCTTCTGGTATAGCTTCCGATGCTGTTGGCAATGTTTATGTGGCCGGATATTATAACATTGCCGGACCAACTGCCTTCGGCACTACTACTTTAAATAGCGCGGGTGGAAACGATGGTTTTTATTCTAAGATTGGATGTTTAACAACTACTTTAACCGGACCTTCCAATGTTTGTACAGGTTCATCAGCAACATTAACCGCATCCGGTGCTAGTTCTTATACCTGGAGCACAGGAGCAACAACTTCTTCAATTGTAATTGCACCCTCAACAAATACCGTTTACTCGGTTACAGGTTCTTCTGCCACTTGTGTTGGTACACCCGGTAGTTTAACTATAACAGTTTTGCCTGCAAGTTTAAATGCAGGTTCTAGTTTAAATTTATTATGCAAACAAAAAGCAGTTATTAGTGCAACATGTAATCCAACGGCAACTTTAGTTACATGGTCGCCCGCTACAAACCTTAGTAGTAGTTCTGTTTTAACACCAACTGTTACTGCTGCAACAGGAGCAACAAATTATACTGTGACTACAACATTAAGTAATGGATGCGTTAAAACTGGTACTGTAAATGTTTCTTCATATGCACAAACTCCGGACATCTGTCAAGTTACGGTAGATAGTTTAAGTGTGTATAACGAAATTTATTGGGATAAAACATTATACCCTCAAGCCGATAGTTTTGTGGTTTATCGTGAAGTAAGTACAAATACCTATACCAGAATTGCTGCTATAAGTCGAACTGCAATGAGCATGTATATCGATACTAACAGAAGTATTGGTCCGGCAAATGGAAATCCAAACTTAACATACTATAAATATAAACTTCAAGTAAAAGATTCGTGTGGAAACGCAAGCGCTTTAAGTTTATGGCATGAAACTATTTTTATTCAGGATCAGTTAAATGGTAATTTTAATTGGAATATGTATTCAATCGAATCAACAACAACAACACCGGTTTCCAATTATAATTTAAAGCGAAGAGATTTAGCGATTGGTACAGAAACAATTGTTACTAGTACTACAGGCGGTTTAGCCAGCGACCCACAATACAATACTGTTTGGCCAACCAATATAAAATGGTTTGTTGATGCTGTTGGCTTCTCTTGTAATGCTACAGCAAAAACAATGGTGTTAAAAACCAAAACAAAAAGTAATCAATCGAACGACAAACAATTTATTGGTGTTAAGGAATTGGAATTTGATGGAAAGGTAATCCTGTATCCAAATCCAGCCAATGATGTTCTAAATGTTGATTTAAATAGTTTGCCAAAAACTGAAACGACAACTGAAATCCGTAATACATTAGGGCAATTGGTATACCAAACCAAATCCTTAAATCAACATTTGGTTATTAATACCAGCTCATTAGCCGGAGGCGTTTATATTGTAAACATTAAACAAAATAACAACATAATAGCCGTTAAAAAAGTGGTTATTAATAAATAGCTTTATTTAGGTTTTATCTATGTAAAATTAGGTTTTGTGAGGGTTTTTTATTTATTTTAAATACTTAAAAAACCCTCATGAAAAACCAAAAAAAATCTATTCTTAAAGGAACCTCTTTATTATTTCTAGTTAGTTTTCTTTTTTTTAATTCTTCTATTTTCTCTCAAAATTTTGTTTGGGCTAAATCATTTAGCGGCAACGGTGCCGAGTATGGATTTTCAATTTGTAGTGATGCGTCAGGTAATGTTTATACTACCGGGCATTTTGATGGTACTGTTGACTTCGATCCGGGTCCGGGTGTTGTTAATTTAACATCAACTGGCGCTGCAGATGTTTTTATTACAAAATTAAATTCAGCCGGTAATTTAGTTTGGGTAAAATCATTTGGAGGTCCAGCAAATAACGATGTAGCTTTTTCAATTACAACAGATGTTTCAGGTAATGTTTATACTACGGGTTATTTTAACGGTACGGTAGATTTTGATCCCGGAGCAAGCACATTCACTTTAGCTTCAGTAGCAGGAGATGATATTTATATTTCTAAATTGGATGCTTCCGGAAATTTTATTTGGGCAAAACAAATGGGAGGTTCAGACGCTGAGTCTGGTTATTCTATTAAGGTTGACGGTTCAGGTAATATTTATACAACAGGTGTTTACAAAGGCACTGTAGATTTTGATCCGGGCGTTGGAGTAAATAATTTAACTGCCCCTGCTATTTATAATACTATCTTCATTTCAAAATTAGATGCAGCAGGGAATTTTGTTTGGGCTAAATCAATTGGAGGAACGGGCGGTAATGACTTTGGTCGTTCAATCACCACCGATCCAACAGGAAATGTTTACATAACAGGTGACTATAATGGAACCAATATAGATTTCGATCCGGGTGTTGGAACTTCAACATTAAGTGCTGTTAATTTTACAGATATTTTTGTTCTGAAATTAGATGCAACAGGTAATTTTGTTTTTGCAAAATCGTTTGGCGGTACTGGCCAGGACATTCCGTACGGCGGTATTGCTGTTGATCCTTCCGGTAATATTTTTACAGCAGGGTATTTTAATGGAACTGCTGATTTCGACCCAGGCGCAGGTACTTTTAATTTGATTTCATCAGGCGGTTCACATTCTTTCGTTTCTAAATTAGATGCCTCCGGAAATTTTGTATGGGCGAAATCATGGGGCGCAGCTACGGGCACTAGTTCTTCTAACGGTTTAGCTTTAGATGCAGCAGGTAATGTTTATACCACAGGCTCATTCGAAATGTTTGTAGATTTCGATCCGGGTCCGGGTAACGCAAACTTAATAGCTTCCAACAGTGATATTTTTATTTCTAAATTAGATAATGCAGGGAATTATGTTTGGGCAAAAGCTTTAAGTGGTTCGATGAATGAATTTGGTACCGCCATAAATGTAGATGCGGTTGGAAATGTTTACACTACTGGTTATTTTAACGGAACAGTTGATTTTGATACAGGTCCTTCATCATTCACTATTACGTCTACAATGAGTAGTATTGATGCTTACGTACATAAAATGTGTCAATTACCTTTAGTACCCGGAATTATCAGTGGAAATACTGCTCCTTGTACCGGAACACCTTATACTTATAGCGTAACTCCTGATCCTTTGGCTGCATCTTATTCATGGACTGTTCCATTTGCTTGGTCGGGAACAAGTACAACAAATATTCTAACTGGCACACCAGGAATGAGCGGATCAATTTTACTTACAGCAAGTAATGCCTGTGGAACAAGTTCATTACAATTGTTAAATGTAAATCCATTGCAAGCAAGTGTTAATACCGGCTCAAGTTTAAACTTAGCTTGTAGACAACAACAATTTGTAAACGCAATGTCAAACCCTCCTGCACCAACAAGTGTTATTTGGACTCCAACAGTAGGGTTAAGTAATGCTGCGGTATTAACACCAACTGCAATAGGTACGGGAATAAGCACAACGTATAGCGTAACAGTTAATCTAAGTAACGGTTGTGTTGTAACTTCAACTCTTGGGGTTACGGCATTAACACAAGTGCCGGATATTTGTCAGGTTACGGTAGACAGTTTAGGAATTAATAACGAAATTTATTGGGATAAAACTTTATACCCTGCTGCAGATAGCTTTTTTGTTTATCGCGAAACCAGTTTAAACGTTTACAAAAAAATTGCCGGATTAAGTCGTACTGCATTTAGTATGTACGTTGACACAAATAGAACTATCGGTCCGGCTAATGGAAATCCTAATGCAACATATTATAAATATAAATTGCAAATGCGTGATTCGTGCGGTAATTACAGTGCATTAAGTAAATGGCATGAAACCATTTTTATTCAAGATCAAGCAAACGGTAATTTTAACTGGAATAGTTATGCTATTGAATCAAGCACATCGCCTATCTCAATTTATAATTTAAAGCGAAGAGATTTAACAGTTGGTACTGAAACAATAGTAACCAGCACAACAGGAGGATTAGCTAATGATCCGATATATAGCACAGTTTGGCCAAACAACATTAAATGGTTTGTTGATGCTGTTGGTTTTAATTGTAATGCTACCGCAAAAATTATGCTTTTAAAAACTAAGACTAAGAGTAATCAATCTAACGACAAAAATGCAATTGGTATTAAAGAATATGGATACACAGATGTTATCAATTTGTATCCTAATCCGGCCAACGATATTTTAAATATTGATTTAAATGCCTTAAGTAAAACAGAAACTGAGGTTGAAATCAGGAATATGTTAGGACAGATAGTTTATCAAACCAAATCATTGAACCAATATCTAACCATTAATACAACTATTATCGCCTGTGGCGTTTATATGGTAAATATTAAGCAAAATGGCAGTATAATAGCTGTTAAAAAGGTGGTTATTGAGAAGTAAAAAAGCACTTTTTTATAAATACCTAAAGCCCTGCACAAATGCGGGGCTTTTTTTGTAAATTCGTGTTTTGCTTAAAAAGTTTAAATATCTATTAGTATTCGCTGCGTTCCTTAACGTACAGCTCTATTCCCAAAAAGGAGAGTATTTTATACAGAATTATCTCCCAAAACACTATAACGCAGGTCCAAATACAAACGGAATCGCTCAAGACAAAGACGGTCGTATTTTTATTGCCGGTGGGGCAGGGGTTTTGGTTTACGACGGAACAAACTGGCACACCATAGCCCTTCCGCAACAAATAACTGCTTTTAGTATTATTAGTGATGCCGATGGAACTATTTATGTTGGTGCTGATAATGGTGAATTTTTCATGATTGAAAAAAACAAAAGAGGAAAATATTTACCCACCTCGTTGAAAGAAAATTTAAATGCAAACGACCAACCCCACGAACCCATTAAACAAATTGTTAAGCATAACAATAATTTATATTTTTTATCGGCCGATAAGTTAATTGAGAAAAAAGGAAATTCTTATAAAGCTTTTGCCCCACAAAATTCATTTAACATCAGAGCTCTTAGTATTGGTAAACATTTATTTGTTACCGACCTCGATTATAATTTAATGGTATTAGATAACGGCGTTTTGCAGTATGTAGTAAATACCGAAAATTTAATTTCCAAAAAAGCATTCTTCTCTTATAAAATAAATGCAAATACGTATGCTGTTGGTTACCGTGGTGATGGAATGTATAAAGTTACTTATGACTCTATATTCCCTGGAAAATCGAAATTTGAGAGATGGCCTTGTGCAATCGATGAAGAGTTAAACGAATCTGAATTTAATAATGGATGCCCGTTAAGTGATGGAAATTATATCATCACCACCAATAAGAAAGGGGTTTTCATCATCAATAAAAATTTGGAGATGGTAAAACGCTTCAATTCTAAAAGCGGTATTTATGAAGATAATGTGAAAGCAGGTTTTCAGGATGCGAACGGAAATTTATGGTTGGCTACCTATTATGGAATCTCGTTTGTTGAATTAAACAGCAAACTTTATAAATTCGATCGTCAAAATGGAATCTCCGGTTTAGTAACTGGCGCCTCTTATTACAATAACAGTTTATACGTAAGCACCGATAAAGGCGTTCAGTATATTAACGATAAAGAAAGTTCTTTTCAATTACTTCAAGATTTTACTAAACAAAGTTGGGGACTATCAAAAATAAATAACGAATTATTTATCTCAACCGAAAAAGGTTTATTTATTTACGATGGAAAAACGATTTCTCAAAAAAGCGAAAAAACCACATTCTGCATTTTATGCGATCCTTACAAACCTGAATTAATTTATGCCGGAACAGATGAGGGCGTAGATGTGTTTAGTTATATCGAGAAAAAACTCACTTATATTAAAACCTATCAATTAAATATACCTGTAAAAAGTATTGCCTCCGATGAGAACAAGAATATTTATTTTGGATGTGAGAGTAATGGTATTTATTATTTAAACTATTATAATTCATTTTTATTAGATTCCATACAAAAGCCTGAAGGTTTGCCGGAACAATTCGGGGAGAATTATGTATTCAGTTACAATAACAAATTATTAATTGGAACGGATAGCGGGATTTATACAGTAAGAAGAGAAAAGAACGACCGTTTCTTTTGCGAAAAATCAAAAGCGTTTTATCCTTTAACCAAAGGAACTGAAATATTCCGTGGCGCAGAGTTAGCAGGTGATGTTATTTGTTCCCAGTCGTTCGAAAACAAAAAGACAGATAAAATTGAGAACAAAGTAATTTATATCAGCAATAGCGAGGGTAGGTGTTATATCAATAACGAAATCACCAATAAATTAAAAGACACCAAGGTTAATTTAATTACTTACGACAGCGAAAACAAAATTACTTTTATTTGTACCGATGAAGGTTTGTTTTTAGTAAATAAACAAAAAGAAAAAATCGACCGTCACTTCAGTTTCTTTTTGCGTTTGGTTTTGGCTAAGAACGATACTATCATTGATAATTATTCGTTTAAGGATGATTTATCTACTAAAGACTTTACTATTCCGTTTAAAAATAATCAACTCAGTTTTTTTGCAGGGTATAACTGTTTTGAGAATAAGAGCGCAGTTGATTTTAGTTATTATATTGAAGGAAGCGATGATGAAGATTATGGAAATTGGACCACTCAGAATATTATTAAAACCACTAACCTTCACGAAGGCGATTATATTTTACACATTAAAGCCCGTTGCGATTTAAATAAAGATATTTTAGAAATCCATTTCCCATTTAAAATTTTACCCCCTTGGTACCGTACCATTTGGGCGTATTTAGCGTATTTGATTTTATTCGGTTTATTCTTGTTCATCGTTATTAAATTAAACTCGAAACGATTAATTGAGCAAAATTTAAAACTGGAAGCTGTAATTAAACAACGAACTTCAACTATTGAAGAGCAAGTGTTTTTATTAGAACACCAAAAACACGAATTACAACATCAGAAACAAGAGATTACGGATAGTATAAATTATGCGCAACGTATTCAGCAATCGATATTGCCATCGTTAAACGAAATCAGTTCGGCTTACAAAGATGTTTTTGTGTTCTTTCAACCAAAAGACATTGTAAGCGGCGATTTTTATTGGTTCCATAAAGTAAGCAACGATGAATTTTTAATTGCTTGTGCAGATTGTACCGGCCACGGTGTGCCGGGTGCGTTTATGAGTACCATTTGTGCTGAGAAAATGACAGAATCAGCATTACAGAGTAGCGAACCCGCAAAAATATTATTTAACGCTAATAACGCCATTAAAAAGGTTTTAAAGCAAGATGCTTTAGCTGAAGGAACCAATAAAGACGGAATGGAAATCGCTTTGATAAAATACAATATCAAAACAAAACAATTAGTCTACGCCGGAGCTAATCGCGCTTTATGGATTGTAAAAGCCGGTAGTAAAGAATTATTGGAAGCTAAACCAACTAAAGCAAGTATTGCCAGCTTTACGCCTTATAATTTTGAATACGAGCAAAACGAATTTAAAGTTGAAACTAACGATGTTATTTATTTAACGAGCGACGGTTACCCTGATCAATTTGGCGGACCAAACGGTAAAAAATTCATGGCAAAAGCTATGAAGGATTTCTTGAAAGACATTATGACTTTGCCTGTTGAAGAACAAAAGCAATTGCTTGCTGATAAAATTAATGCTTGGAAAGGAAATCTGGAACAGGTGGATGATTTATTGGTAATAGGAGTGAAGGCGTAATAATCCGGGACTTCGACAAGCTCAGTCACCGGCATTTGTGAATCGGAGTTGTGTTCTTTGGTGATTGAGTTTGTGTTCTTCGGTGGCTGAGCTTGTCGAAGCCACAATTGTCACTTCAATCTCACTAGTTTCCCTTTCATCTTAACAATGTTCTTATAATCCCATTGTATTTTTTTGCATTTGCTGAGCCAGCGTTTTAAATCTTTTGTGTTGATTTCATCAACTGAAGTATAAGTTACTGAAGCATCTTTAAATTTTCCGCTTGCTCCGGGTTTTAATCCTTCTTCTTCAAAACTAACGCCGCTCCAAAACATTAGGCGAACACCATTTTTTAATTTATCGTAACCAACAAGTGGATTTCGGTCATCAAACCAAACAGGGTGAGAATGCCAAATCTTATTTTCTGCTTTTGGTAAAGCAGCATCAATTTCTTTTGCTAATAAATTACAAATAGCTTTGTCTTCTGCCGATTGAGAGCTATTGTATGCTTTTACATCTTTATTCATAATGAGTTTTAAAAATTAAGGTTGTCGTTTAATCTAATTCTTTATGTTTTCTTCAAATTCTTATTAATATATTTTTCTGTTGGTAATAGTGAACGTTGAATTCTTCTTGCGTATTTAATACTATCTAATATTTCCTTTTGTTTTTCTTCTATTTCTTTATTCTTTTCTACCACCGCTTCTTTCTGTTGTAAAATGATTTTATGCGCTTTTTGCTTTTGTAAAAAACTGCGATAGATAAATACAGCAAAAATGATAACTAATATCAAAACGAAAGAGACAAGGCTTAAAACTATCTTTTGTTTTTTGCTCTCTACTTTTGCAATTGCTTCCGTTTTTTCTTGCTCTAATTTAGCGGCTGCCGCTGATTTATCAAATTCATACTGAAATTGCGCTTGAATAGTTTTATTAATACTTTCTGCATTAAATAAACTATCGCGAATCGAAACATATGACGAATAATAATTTAACGATTTTTCAAAGTCTTTTTTGGATTTATAAATTCTACTCAGTAATAAATTTGCCTCTACAATAGTTTCGGCGTCGCTAATTTCAGAAGCAATATCCAGTGCTTTTAAACCGTATTCTTCAGCTTTGTTATAATCTTTCAGTTTTAAATAAGTATTACATAAATTTACATAAGATATTTCTATACCTTCTTTATTATTTAGTTCACTCTTTATTTTTAACCCCTCAAAGTGATACTTAATAGCTTCCGGAAAATTTCCCATTTCACTATAAACTGTACCAATGTTGGTTAACGATGTTGCAACTTCGTTAGGGTCATTAATTTCTCGTTTCATTTTTAATGATTCGAAATGATATTTAAGTGCTTCAGAATAGTTTCCCTGTCTTTGATAAGCATTACCAATATTATTATAAGAGTTACAAATGTTTAATTTATCATTTATTTGCTGCCGGATTTTTAAGGCCATCAGATGATTTTTAAGAGCCAAGTCAATATTATTCATATTAATGTAAACATTGCCAATGTTATTGTAGCAATCTGCCATTCTTTTTGTTTGACCTAATTGTTCCCTTAATTTTAATGAGAGTAAGTTGTTTTCTAAAGCTTTTGGGTAATTACCCTGATAGTAGTACGCATTCCCTAAAACAATACAAGCTGATGCTAATCCATTTTTATAATCAATGTTTTCCGAAATATTTTTAGAAATTAAAGCGTAGCGTAAAGCGCTGTCATTTAAATTGCATTCAAAAAATTCTACGCATAAACGATTTAATGTATTTACCCGAATTGTATCGTTAATTGGGTTCTTTAAAACTTTTTTCAAAGAATCAATCCGTGAACTTTCCTTTTGAGCAAAACAAATTGCCGACAAAAATTGAAGTAGAAGAATTAAGATACAGATTGATAATCTATTCATTTCCGGAAAATTAGTTCCTAGTCAAATTTAAAACAATTAAGACGGATTATCAACTTGATTATTGACCACTAAATTCAAGAAATTTTGGATGATTTAAATAGGTTTTGCATCATTGTTCAGGATTTATTTTTTTGTAAACGCTTCCTTATGCATCAGTTCTTTTCCTAAATATAAAATATAAGTATAAGCTCCAACCGGTAAATCAGCTATAGGAACCGAAACTTCTGTCCATTGTTTGATACCCGCTTTTTTCCATGGTTTTGGAAAATCTGTTGTACGAATTACTTTTTTGGATGTATCCGTAATGTGAATAGAACAATGTGAAAGATCCTCTGCTTGCGAGTTCAAACTTATTTTAAGTGTATCTGATGTTAATTCCTGCATATTAACATTAACCCTTATGTTTCTTGTTTGAGAAAAGGTTAGTGTTGTTGTTAGGATTAATAGTATTGATACTAATATTCTCATTTTTTTAATTTGTCTTTTACTTTCGCTTCATTGTCTTTGTTTAAAACACGCTCAATGTATTTTTCTGTCGGTAACAATGATATTTGAATTCGTTTAGCATAACGGATGCTGTCAAGTATATCTTTATTTTTTTCTTCAACTTCTTTGTTCTTTTCCTCGATAACTAATTTTTGCTTGTTTGTTAGTCTAAAACGTTTGTATAAAAGGCCGGAGAAAATCATAACAATTAACAATATGCCGGCTACGGAATAAATAATAAGTTGTTGTCTTTTCTTTTCTTCATCTGCAATAGCTTGTTGCGCTTCTGATTTAATTTTCAGTTCAGCTTCTTTTTTTTCCATTTCAAATTTGTTTCTTGAATCACTCAATTGTTTCGCGCTTTCAGCATTAAACATACTATCGCTTAAAGATTTAAATTTTATTTGGTATTCATAAGCCTCTTTATATTTTCCTGTTTTGCTATAGGCAAACGACAAATTTTTGTAAGCATTCGTTAATCCACCATCAAGCTCTCCTATTTTTTCATAGATTGATATGGCCGAATCAGAATATTGTATGGACTTTTTATAATCGGCGAGGTGATTGTACAATTCACCAAGACTTGAATACATGCCTACTGTGCCGCGTATACTTCCGCTTACTTTTGAACTCTTTAGTGCTTTCAAAAAATATTCTAAAGTTTTTGCGTACTGCATTTGTTTTAAGTAGATAGCTCCAATATTATTATAGGGCAGCCACATCGCCTTATTAAACCCGCTTTCCTCCCAGGTTCTTATAGACTTGAAAAAATAATCTAAGGCCTTAGGATAATCAGATTGATCAGAATAAATGAGACCAATTCTATTATAACAAGCACCTTCGCCCGTCTTGTTCAAAGTCTTTTTATAAATTTTTAAAGCATTTTGATAATACTCTAAAGCTTTAGGATAATCGGATTCTGAAGAATAGATAGTTCCGATGCCATTATAACAAGTTGCAACACCATCATTATTGCCTCCCATTTCTTCAAACAGCTTCATGGCTTTAAAATAATTTTTGATGGCCTTAGAGGCGTTCGTTTGAATACGGTGGATCTCAGCCAAACTTAGATAACTATAAGCAGCCCCATCTTTATCACCTATTTCTTCAGAAATTTCTATACACTTAAGGTAATACTCAACAGCTTTTGGAAAATCAACTTGATTATTATAAAGATTGGCGATATTATTAAAGCATTGAGACATGCCTAGTTTATCTTTAATCTCTTCCCGTATTTTTAAAGATTTAAAAAAATACTTCAAAGCCATGGAAGAATCTTTTTTAATATCAAAAGCCACGCCAATTAAATTGAGAGCTTTAGCTTCGAACTTTTTCTGTTTTGTTTTTTGAGCTAATTGTAATTCTTGTTCAGCAATTATAATTGCAGTATCAGGCTGACTATTTATATAAAGGCTTGCGATTGCATGTAGCGCCTTTAAACGATTTGTATCGATTTGCGTCTTATTATTATACTCTTTCCAAAGAGAATCTAGCTTTTTTGTTTGGCCATTAATAGCTACCGCAAAAAGAAGAGTAAGAATGAGTACATGGATTCTATTCATAAATCTAATAATATGAGTTAACGTTTATTTGCTGTTATACGCTGCTATTCGTCTAGTTCAATTTCAACACGTCTGTTAACTGCTTTACCTTGCTCGGTTTTATTGTCGCCTATTGGGTTGTCTGAGGAGTATCCTAAGTAATTAAGACGTTGCCTTTCAACACCGCGTTCTGTCAAATAGTACATAACTGAAGCGGCTCTTTTTTCTGAAAGTTCTTTGTTTTTCTTTTCCTTACCTGTATTATCAGTGTAACCAGTAATGCTGAAAGTAAGCTTTTGATTTTTTCTCATAAATGCAGCTAAATCATCAAGTTTCTTTTTACAACTGTCTGGAATTATAAAAGAATCTGAACCAAAATTTATAATAGTGTTTTCAAATACTTCATAATTTTCAGGTTCAAGTATTGGTATAACTTTATTGTTGCCGAATATACTGTCAAAATTGGTGTAAGATTTTTTCTTTTTTACTGCTAAATAGTTTGGGTCAAGGCTATCTGTGAACGAAACAAAAGATTTTTCTTCAAGAAATACACCCGAATCAAATGCAGCATCACCTGCGTCAGCAATAGCAATTTTAATATGATATTTCTCGTAAGGCGTTGCAAAAAAAATAACTTTCATTTTTTTAGTAAACCCATCATATTGGAAGGTTTTTAGAAGTGTAGGGTCAAGTCCACTTTTGAATGCTTTTGTGTAAAACAAAACAGAGTCACCTTGTTTAGTTTTTTTACTGAATAAAGTCGAAAGTTTTTGCCAAAAACTTAATCTTGGCTTAAAGGAAACACTTTTAAAAAGCTTATTGTTTAAAAATGGATCGTTATCAATAAAGTATATTTTATTTTTCTTTTGATTTACATTATTAATAGTAACAGCATTTTTGTCATTAGGAAGTAGTGCAACATTTTTTTGTTTCATTTCTGGACCAGAGACAAAAAAACCAAAAACGTCGTTAAATTGTGAGCCAACATATTCTTTGTATTCTTCGGAGCCAAATGAGTATTCAAATACAACTTTGTTATACAAAGGAATGAAATCAAATTCAATTATAGATATGTCGTACAGTCTAGAGCCATGAGATATTTTTCTAATATCTTTGTCTATACGCATTCTTTTCTTTTTGATTAGCCGTAGAAAAGTTGTTGAACCGGGAGAGTTGTTTGGCCCTACGGCATTAGCAGCTTGCCCAGATGCGATTATTAGTCCGCTTTTAATGCCGATTTTATTGTCTGGGCATTTGAAGTAGCCAATTGCTTGTTTGTCAGTTTTACATTGAATATTTCCCATTCTGATTCCGTTTCCAACTAAAATTTTGTCTACCAAATATTCAACAGAAAGTGTCGTATCGACCGTTAATTGTGAAAAATTTAGAAAACTTTTTAGAATAAATATTGTTATCAGAATAGTTCTTGTCATAGATTGCGCAAAACGGTTTCGGGACTGGCGCAGTTTTTACTTTGCGCTTCCAGAAACTCTTTAATAAAGATAATGATTTTATTTTGAACCTCTTTCTTAAGGCTAGCGTTTTAAGTTCCGCTGTCGGCGGGCAATTTGTCCGCGCGATGCCCGTGAAGGCGCAAAGGAAAAATTGTCGCCACGACCCGTGTTAGCAGTTGTAGCTGCCACACAGTTGCAACACGATTAAGTGTCCGCCGTATTTGTTTGTTTGTCTTTACATATAACAATTGATAATAATATTATGGACAATAGCCAACCAACCGGCAGGTAAAGGTAATGTGATAACATCACATCCGAACCAACAAAATAAAATGCATATGAAAAACAGAGAATAAAAAACAGGATATTGAGTCCAGCGAGTAATTTTATGGTTTTTTTGAAGAATGCGAGAACTATTAGAAAGGGAATTGCTATTGTAGATATACCGCTTATTCGTTCAATAATCAATGATTTTTCGTAATATGATGTGTCCGCATAAATTAGTGCTGTGCTATATGATGTAAATGAAACAGTCAAGGTCAAAACAAGTATTGTTAGTATTCTTTTTTTCATTTTTCTTATCCAAATATTTGTCTCGGAGAAATTGTCCGCAGCTATTACTGCTAACTAGTTGCTAAGCGCCATAAACAAATAATTACAAATGCTTATAAACGCTTTAACCGTTTGTTTCATTAAATGTACAAAATTTTGCCAAATAAAAAAGGGGCTTGTTAGTACAAACCCCTCCGTCACTTCGTGACACCTCCCCTTAACTTCGACAAGCTCAGTTACCGAAGGGGAGGAAATGATTTATTCTTAAAGCTGTTTCAACAAACTCTTCAAACTTACTTTATCAATTAAGATGGAAGCAATCTCCGAAATTTTAATACGTTCTTGTTTCATCGTATCTCTATCGCGTATTGTTACAGTTTGGTCTTCTAAACTTTGGTGATCAACTGTAATGCAATAAGGAGTTCCGATAGCATCTTGTCGGCGGTAACGTTTTCCTACAGTATCTTTTTCATCAAGGATAACATTGTGGTCGAATTTTAATTCGTTCAATATTTTTTCTGCTAATTCAGGCAGACCATCTTTTTTTACTAATGGGAAAATAGCACATTTAATTGGCGCCAAAGCAGGAGGGAGGCTCAATACAGTTCTTGTATCGCCGCCTTCTAAAGCTTCTTCTTTAAATCCGGCTGAGAGGATAGATAAAAATAAACGGTCTAATCCTACAGAAGTTTCTACTACGTAAGGAACGTAACTCTTATTTTCTTCCGGATCAAAATATTGTAATTTTTTTCCGCTGAATTGTTCGTGTTGCTTTAAATCGAAATCTGTTCTTGAGTGAATTCCTTCTAATTCTTTAAATCCAAACGGAAATTTAAATTCAATATCACAAGCCGCATTCGCATAGTGCGCTAATTTTAAATGATCGTGAAAACGGTAATTATCATTTCCTAAACCTAAACTGTTATGCCATTTTAAACGCGCGGTTTTCCAATATTCGTACCATTGCATTTCTGTTCCCGGTTTCACGAAGAATTGCATTTCCATTTGTTCAAATTCACGCATACGGAAAATAAATTGTCGCGCTACAATTTCATTACGGAACGCTTTTCCTGTTTGTGCAATTCCAAACGGAATTTTCATTCGTCCCGTTTTTTGCACATTTAAATAATTCACAAAAATACCTTGTGCGGTTTCCGGACGAAGATAAATAACATTTCCTTCTTCAGTAACAGCACCCATAGAAGTAGAGAACATCAAATTAAACTGACGAACATCTGTCCAATTACGTGAACCGCTTATCGGACAAACTATTTCACAGTCAACAATAATTTGTTTTACTTCTGCTAAATTATTATCGTTTAAAGCTGTTTTGAAACGTAAGTTAATGGCGTCAATTTTATCTTGATATTCTTTAACCCGTGCGTTTGTGCTTTTAAACATGACTGCATCAAAATTCTCGAAACGTTTTGCAGCCTTCTCAACTTCCTTATTTATTTTATCTTCAATCTTCGCAACATGTTCTTCAATTAAAACATCGGCGCGGTATCTTTTTTTAGAATCTTTGTTATCGATTAATGGGTCATTGAATGCATCAACGTGTCCGCTCGCTTTCCAAGTGGTTGGATGCATAAAAATAGCGGCATCAATACCAACAATGTTCTCGTGCATTTGTACCATGGCTTTCCACCAATAGTCGCGCAAATTCTTTTTTAGCTCAGCACCATACTGACCGTAATCGTAAACGGCGCTTAGTCCGTCGTAAATTTCGCTGGATGGGAAAATATAACCGTACTCTTTACAATGAGAGATAATGTTCTTGAAAAAATCTTCTGGCTTTTGTGACATAATTGTAATTAAAGCACAAAAATAGCGAAATAAAAAAGCCGCCCCATCCCAAAGGCAGCTTTTTTACAAAACAAACTAACAAAACTTACCTCGTTTTTTATTGTTAAGCTATATTATGATTCGAAGTAAGGACTTCCTTAGATAACTATACGGAGGCTAAAATGGAAAGGTTGGGTGGGTTTTAAAATAATTTTATTGGTAATGTGCCTTCGACAAGCTCAGGCACCGAATACGTTAAAAACTCCGAAAAGGCATGGTGGCTGAGCTTGTCGAAGCCAAACGAAAAAAGCAGCTCCATCCCAAAAGCTGCTTTTTTCTGCGTGTTTATTGCTAAACAAGCGTTTTATTTACCTTATCAACTATTACGGTCTCCCTTTTAAAAAGGTTGGGTAATTGTTATTTATAAGCGACCACAACAACAGCTTCACCATTATCAATTGGTAAACTTGCTGTGCCGTTGTACACATTACACTTAAATTTCACGTGCAGTTTCTTTGTTTTTTGTCCGGACTCGTTGGTATGATAATCAGATGCTGAAATAATCTTAAAGTAAGATGTAGATGGCTGTAAAACACTATTAGAAGTATATTCTGTACCACCGGCATCAGTCCATTTTATTATAATATTGGATACGCCTAAATTATTTGCTAAGGCGCTATCTTTTAGTACTAAATAGTTAGTGGTACAAATATTACTGGCATTAGTAACATAATTAAAATTAGCTTTTGCGGTATCATTAGCAGCATCAATAACTTTTAAAGAAACAGGATATCTGCCTTGTGAGGCATAAGTGTGAGATGGGGCAGTGGCAGTCGAAAAATTACCATCTCCTAAATCCCAATAAAAATTATAAGGTGGTGTACCAATTGTTGAATGGGTAAAGGTTGCGTTTAATGTAGATGTAGAAGTTACAGTAATAGTTGTATTGCAATAAATGCCTTCAAATCCAACTTTCTGAATATTATTTACTGTATTTGAACAAGAGAAATTATCTACAACAGTTAAACTCACTTTATATTCGCCCGAGTTACGGTAAGTGTGCGAAGGACTAAATAGGGAAGAGGTGTTTCCATCACCAAAATCCCAAAGATAACTTTGAGCTGTATTATTAAATAATGGATAAAAAGTTAGTTTGTGTTCAACCGGAGCCCAAGTGCCCTCGCAAAAAGGATAATAGGTTGACATAAAAGCTGAATCGATTCCTGAAGGTCCGTTATAAGTACTATAGCGGTGATCGTTAATTTCAATTTTAATACTGTTATTACAAGTTGTACAAGAACCCTGCTTTAAAGTCGCAGAAAAACCATAAACATTGGTTGTTGAATTTTGAGAATAACCTGAATACATATAGTAATCATTTACTCCGGCATCTAATCTGATATCTGTACCATTTACTTTTCCTGAAAAATAGAACTGAGGATTATTTCCTTCTTCAGGTTCAGGCAATGTTTTCTTTTTACAGGCATTAAATAATCCAACTGTAAGTAAGGCAATAATCAGGGTACGTGACTGTTTCATTTTTTCTTGTTCTATTCTTTTACTTTATATTAATAATGAAGCGTCGCTTTTCGCGTCTGCTTCATTACTTTTTAAATAAATCGTAACACAATGTCAGTTTAAAACCAACAGTTCTGTCAAAATTATTTGATTTAAAGAAGTCGTTGTTTTTTGTATCGGTTAAACCATAAATAAATTCAGCATTTGCACTTAAACCTTTATAAAGTTTACGTCGGTAAGAAGCAGACACTTGAATATCAAAAGGATTAAATCCTTGCACATAACCCGATTCTTTAGTTGATGTTAATCCGTTTTTAGTGGCGTTAGGATCGTTACTGTTTGTTTTATAATTTTCTTTTTTACTATCGCTGTTTAATAAATAGCCTACGTTACATCCAACTCCAATAAAGTTTTTGTCGCCCACATTAAACACCACTTTAATAGGCGCAACCAGGTAATGTAATTTTTGATATTTAATAGCAGTAACATCCTGTTCCATACCAAAATCATATTTTACAGTGCTGATGGTGTGTGAGGTATTAGTTAAATTACTAATGGTACTATATTGTGCTCCAATTTGTGCTGAGATAGTATTTGAAAAATAATGTTGGAAATTGATACCGGCTAATAAATTAAAACCGCCTGCTTCATTTTTTCCGCCACCGTTCCAACCTAATAAATAAGTGGCGCCGGCTTCCATAAATAAAATATTTTTAGCGTTGTGTTTTTCTTTAACATTAGTAGCATAAGAAACGCCATCACCTTTAGGTAGCATTGCAGCAAGTGAATCGGCTCTTGATTTACGCATTGGCGGAACAGAATCTACAACAGCAGTTTTTGTTGGTTTAACTGTAGCTACAACAATTGCAGTTGAAGAATCTGTAACTGTTGGATTATTTTTAGTTGAAGTTTCAGCAGTTGTGTTTTCTTCTGTATTTTCACTTTCTCCTAGTTTATTTGTGTTACCGCTTTCTGTTGCGGTTGTATTAGGAATTGTTGAAGAAGGCTTCGCAGTATTTTGAGCAGTTGAATTATTACCTAAAACATTTGAACTTGAAGTTTCTGAAGTTGATTTAGTCTGTGTTGATTTTTGAGATTGAGAATTAGGAGTGTTTGATTTTATATCTGAGTTAGAAGAAGTGGTTGCTGTTTTTTCTTCAGAGTTGTTTTCAATAGTTTGGTTTGTATTGTTTTCGGCAATTGCTTTTTCAGTTGTAACAACAGCTGTAGATTTTTTAGAGTTTAAGGATGTTTTAGTATTTGAATTTGATTTCAGGTTTGAAGAATTAGTTTTTGCTAATTCGTTTGTAGTTTCAGTTGAATTAGTTGCAGATGTGTTAGAATTACTATTTACGTTATCAGTATTGGCAGTTGAAGTTTCATTTAAAGAACCTGTTTCATTATTAGCTACTACATTTTCGTTAGCAGCAACAACTTGATTTGCTGCCAAATTATTTTTTTCTAGAGCTTTGTTATCACTAAAACCAAAGTAGTAAACCAAACCGGTGGTACACAATAAGGCTACGGCCGATAATAAGAAGATGCCGCCTCGGTTTTTACCCTGACGCGAAGCATCTATCATTTTAGCGGCTTTCTCCCAATTCTGTTCATCAAAAGGGAACTCTTGATTGCCGTACTTACTCTTTACATTCTTTTCAAATTTGTCAAAATCAACCATGGTGTTGTAGTGTTGCGGGGGTTACTAATTTTTCTAACATTTCTTTTAACTTCTGGCGGGCAGAATTTAAGTGCCATTTTGAAGTGCCCTCTTCAATATTTAAAAACTCTCCAATTTCTTTGTGTGAATAACCATCAATAACAAACATGTTAAACACTTGTTGTGCCATTGGCGGTAATTTTGCAATAAGGGTGTGAATTTGATCAACACTTATTTTATCAATAGCCATATTTTGTTCAGAATAATTACTGGTTTCGTAATAATCCTCAACGTAATCAATCACCTCACTATTTTTTTTGTGCTTACGGTATTCATCAATAAGCGTGTTAATCATGATTTTCCGTATCCAGGCTTTAAACGGCACTTCAACACTATACTTCTCAAGATTATTTAAAATCTTAAGAAATCCCATGTTAAGCTGTTCTTTAGCCTGATCTTGATTTTTTGTGTAACGGATGCAAATACTCATTAAATAACTATAAGTCACTTTATACAATTCATACTCAGCCTTCCTGTTACGGTTAATACAATCCTTTATCAGTTTAGGCTGAACGTCCATTGAGATGATTTTGTTCTATTAATCAGTACGTTTGAATTGACCCAAAGGTTGGGTATATAGTTATTCTAAGGCTAAGTTATCAATTAATCGGATTTTTCCAACAAAACAGGCTATTAAACTGATTGATTTAAGGTTATTATTTAGTGAAGATAACGGTTCGAGAGTAGAAGCGTTACAAATCTCGAAATAATCGAGTTTGTAGAGTGGGTTTGAACTCAACTTTTCGTTTACAAATTGTTTTATTTCAAGAATAGTTTTTCCCTCTGATTTCAACTTTTTAGCCTCTTGCATTAGAGTAGGGATGAGGCTTGCAGCTTTACGTTCTTCAGCATTCAAAAGCATATTTCTGGAGCTCATAGCCAAACCATCATTCTCGCGAAGGGTTGGACAGCCAACGACTTCAATATTTAGTTTCAATTGATTGGTTAACGCTTTGATTACCATTACTTGCTGATAATCTTTATTTCCAAAAAAGGCTTTGTCAGGCTTCACAATATCAAATAAAATGCTCACCACTTGGGCAACACCATTAAAGTGGCCCGGACGTTTAGCGCCTTCTAGAACTTTATCTAAATTCCCGAAATCAAAAACGCGGTTATCCTTTTCGGGATAGATTTCGCTTACCTCGGGTAAAAATAAAACGTCGCAATGCGCTTTTTCAAGCATTTGAGCATCTTTTTCAGGCATGCGGGGGTAACGCGCCAAATCGGCTGTATCGTTAAATTGAGTTGGATTTACAAATACACTGGAAACGGTGACATCAGTGCTTTTAATGGATTGTTCAATTAAGGAAATATGTCCGGCATGTAAAGCACCCATAGTTGGCACAAAGCCAATGGTTTTGCCATTTTCTCTGTATTTATCAAGTATCTGACCTAATTCGGTTTTGGCGCCAACTATTATCATAAAAATCGCTTTAAAGCTACAATTTACTTTGAAATATGGGATTTTTTTTATTACTTTTGTATATAACTAAATAACCCCCTTCCACTATTTATGAAAAAGGCAAAAGTTCTTTTTGTGTCGCAAGAAATCACCCCTTATCTTGACGAGACATTTGTTGGTAAAATTTCGAGGAAATTGCCACAAGCAATACAAGAAAGAGGAAAAGAAATAAGAACATTCATGCCAAAGTACGGTTGCATTAACGAGCGCCGTCACCAATTGCATGAAGTAATACGCCTTTCAGGGATGAACCTTGTAATTAACGATGTTGATCATCCGCTAATTATTAAAGTTGCTTCAATCCCTAGTGCACGTATGCAAGTGTATTTTATTGATAATGAAGAGTTTTTTCAACGTAAATCTATCTTAACCGACAAAACTTCGGGTAAGTTTTTTGATGATAACGACGAAAGAGCTATGTTTTTTGTACGTGGAGTTGTTGAAACTGTTAAAAAATTAGGTTGGGCTCCCGATGTAATCCACTGTCATGGTTGGTTTTCATCTTTAATGCCTTTATATATTAAGAAATTTTACGCTGAAGACCCTTTATTTGCTGAAACTAAAGTAATTGTTTCTGTTTATGAAGACGAATTCCCTAAAACATTAAGCAAAAAGTTAGTTGATAAATTAACACTTGATGGTTTTGCTAAAAAGGACATGAAACACCTTACTGAAGAGATTAACTACGTGAACTTTGTAAAGCAAGCTTTAGAGTTTACTGATGGTATCATTCAGGGAAGTGAAACAATTAATCCTGAATTGGAAAAATGTATAAAAAAATCAGGTAAGCCATTTTTAGCATTTAAAAATGAAACTGAATATATGGATGCATGTAACGATTTCTACGATATGGTACTCGAAGAAGTAGTAAGTGCTTAAAAAACTAACCCCGAGTCTAAACCTCGGGGTTTTTTATGCTATGTACAATTTAAAAGTGCTTATTACGTTATAAGCTAACAAAGCCTCTTCATAAATAAAGCCAATTTCCATCCCCGCGTTTTGTTGAGCTTGTATTCTTTTGTTACTTTTGCCCGAAGGACTTCTCTGTGGAAGCCCTTGATAAAATATTGAAACATTTTTTTAAATATAGTTTTCTTACTCTTTTAGTTTGCGGACTCATTTCCTGCAAAAAGAAAGCAGATTCTACATTAGGAACTGATGTTCAGGATGAAGGCGATGCTTTGTTTTCTATTGTTTCTGATACCGCTACTTTCGAAATGCACACTGTAAAGTATGATTCCACACGTACATTCCAAGATCAATATAAATATTTAGGTTCTAATCAAGATCCGGTTTTTGGGCGTACAAGTGCCGAGATTTTCACTAATTTCTCGATGCCTAATAGTGTTTCTAATATTTCTTTTGGAGAAGATGCTGTTTTAGATTCTGCTGAATTAATATTAACCTTTACTCAAAGTTTTGTTGGCGATAGTACTACTGCGCTCCGTTATCAAGTACATCAAATAACTCAAGCGTTGGATAAAACCCAATCTTATTACACCGATCAAACCGTTCCTTTTAGCAGTAGTTTGCTTACAGATGTAATGCGTCGAATCAGTAAAACCGGAAGCTTTTATACAATTCGTTTACCTTTAAATCACACTTTTGCTGAAGCAATTTTAAATAATCCAACTTACTTAACTTCTAATTCAGTTTTCCAAAGTACTTATAAAGGATTTTATATTACTACAAAAAATTCAACTCTTAGCTCTGCTGCGCAAGGAGCGCTAATGAAAATTGATTTAGATAACCCAACTTCAGGCGTGTATTTATATTACCATAACGGCGGACCTTCTTCATCAAAAGAACCAAAATCTTATCGCTTTCCGTTTGGCGGAGTTGATGCAGCGCGATATAATTACATACAATACGATCCTGTATTTGGAGGAAACAGTTTGCTGGTTCAGCAGCTTGTAGCAAATGATTCGGTATATGGAAAACAAAATATTTTTATTAAAGGATTAGGTGGCGCTAAAACCGTAATCCGTTTACCATTCCTAAAAAACTATTCCGATTCTTGTCCAATTTCAGTTAACCGTGCTGAATTAATTTTTAAAGTAGATCAATCCTATACAACTACTGTTGGTAATTACAGTCCGCCTAATAAAATTTCGTTAGTAGCCTGCGATTCTAAAGGCGCTGAGATTTATGTGAAAGACCAATTCTATACTGCGGATATCATTCGTTTTGGAGGTTCTTATGATGCGGTAAATAAACAATATGTTTTTAATTTCGCGCGACATATACAGGATATTATGTCAGGTAAACTTGAGAATTATGGTTTTTATTTAGTTGTGGCTGATCCTGATCGTTTTGCTGTTGCAAGAAGAGATGATAAAGCCGAGCGTGCTATTTTTGGAGGCATAAATAATGCATTATACAAACCAACGTTCAAGCTAACATATGTTCGTTTTCCTTACGATAAATAAACTATGTGCGGCATATTAGCATACTTTAACCGCAATGGCATTTCAGGAAAAGAATTAAAACAATCTCTAAACGCTTTACAAAAAATTAAACACCGTGGTCCTGATGGTGAAGGTGTAGTTTTAATAAACACCAAAACTGGATCCTTTCATAATTTAATTACTCCAGAAACACCAAACGCTTCATTCGAAAATAAAACCACTTTAAATGAAGCTGTGGAATTAGATTACGATTTAATTCTTGGTCACCGCCGATTAAGCATAATTGATGTGAGTAATAACGGTCATCAGCCAATGTATCATCCAAACGGAAATTGGATAGTGTTTAATGGCGAAATTTATAATTATATTGAATTACGCGAAGAACTTAAACTAGAAGGCTTCAAATTTAAAACCGATTCAGATACGGAAGTTATACACGCCGCTTACCAACATTGGGGTTCTAAATGCCTCGAAAAGTTTAATGGCATGTTCACCATCGTGTTGTTTGATGCCAAAACAAAGAACTTATTTGTTGCAAACGACAGGTTCGGGGTTAAACCTTTATATTATATTGGTGATAATAATAAACTTTTATTTGTTTCCGAAATTAAACAAGTTAAGGAGTTTGATTTTAATGTTACTTTAAATAAGGATGCAGTCAGTGTTTTTTTAAATGAGCATTATATTAATTATAATAACGAAACGTTTTATAATGAAGTGAAGCGACATAGTCCTGCTCATTTAGCCTTGATTAATGTTTCTAAAGAAATTGAATACAAACAATCGCCGTATTATCAGGTTTCAACACAAAAAACATCTGCATTGAATTTCGAAGACGCTAAACAGCAGTTTGGGGAATTACTTAAAAGCGCAGTTAACTTAAGAATGAGAAGTGATGTGCCGGTTGGTTTTGCAAGTTCAGGCGGATTAGATTCGAGTGCAATTTTATATACAGCACATCAAATTTTAACTAAGCAGAATGCAACTGCTAATATCAATACATTTTCTGCTATTTTCCCCGGTGATACAGGCGACGAATCTTATTTTATAAAATTGGTAGAAAACGATTTGAAAGTAAAATCGTACTATGTAAACCCAATGGAAACATTTAATATAAATGATTTCGAAAAGCATATTTATCATCAGGATGAACCTGTATTAAGCACTGCATTTTACGCCGGTTGGAGTGTATCAAGATTAGTCCGCCAAAGTAATGTTACCGTGTTATTAGTAGGACAGGGAGCTGATGAAATATTGGCCGGTTATCATCACCATTTTTACCGTTATGGTCGCCAATTAATTTTGAGTGGTAAAATCACAACATACTTATCCGAATTAAAAAAATATGCTGCGCTAAAAGGTTTTGATGTAGATGCACTTCACCGTTTAATATTAAATGATGTGAAACTCGCTCTCAAATTTAAAGTCGGCCTGGCTAAAACCGGCGGCAAATTAGCTGATAAATGGAATAGAGCAAGTAAGTTAATTGAACTATTAAAAATGGATCTTACCGAAACTATGATTCCGTTCTATTTGCGGGCAGACGATCGTAACAGTATGGCCTTTCATGTAGAAGCACGTCATCCGTTTTTAGATTATCGCTTGGTTGATTTTTGCTTTACATTACCTGATAACATGAAGATAAATGAGGGTTGGCAAAAATATTTAATGCGCGAAACTTTAGGGCAAATGCCAAATGAAATTCGTTATCGTAAAGATAAAAAAGGATATACCACACCTCAGGATAAATGGCTATCATTATACAAAAAGGATTTTGAAAGCTATCTTAATCATATTCCTTCAGAGTACAAATCAATAAACACCAACGATATATTCTTAAAATACGCTCTAGGAGCTTGGTTTAAAGTGAACCAATAAGTTAACGCTCTCTTTTTAATAACTTTAGTGTTTTAACCATTTTTGAATTGAGTTTTATCGCATTTTTATACGAATTATGCCTAAAAAGCTACTCATAGTTTCCTATGTATTTCCACCAACTGCCGGTATTGGCGGGAGGCGTTGGGCTAAGTTTGCGAAATATTTAAAACGTAAAGGATATGATTTAACCATCTTGACTTCAGAAAATGTTTCTAAATCTGTTTCTGAATGGGTGGATGATGTAAAAGATTTGAAAATTGAAACGCTCCCGTTTCGTTTTCCAAAAGTAATTTCTAATCCGGGTAAAAGTATTTTCGATAAGATTGGTTATTTTATTTGGGTTAAAATTTTAAAACTGGTTGAGTCCGGAAATTATTTTGACAAAAGTATTTTTTGGCGGAGACAAGTGCAATCCAAAATATCTGAACTAATTGTTAAGCAAAATATCGAATGTGTTATTGTTACGGGAGGACCATTCAGATTAACTCACCACGTGGCTAGTTTAAAAAAACACTACCCAGGAGTTAAATTTATTGTTGATTTCAGAGATTTATGGACTGAAGACTCGGAAATAACTTTTTTTTCGGTGATGTCGGACAAACGAAAAGAAGTAGAGAAGAAGATTGAGAAAGAAACTGTAATTTTTGCCGATAAGGTAATTACTACTATGGATAGTATAACAAATTATTTTTCGTTACTAAGTTCTTCCGAAAAATGCATAACTATTTCAAACGGTTACGATCCAGATGATTTTGAAAATATTGGCGATATTGAAGAGACAGCGGATGGGAAAATAAAGTTTGTTTACGCCGGTACTTTATATATTAATCTTCAGTACATCATCCAGCCCTTATTTGAAGCTATAGGGAAATTAAAAAAAAATAATCCTATCCTTTACAGCAAAATTCAAATTCATTTTATAGGGAAATTTCCAAACGAGTATCGTAATTTTATTAGTGAATATGATATTGCCGACGTTATTAAGATTTCTGATTTTTTACCTCTAAAACAAGTTCTTAAAAAGATTAAAAGTGCGAACTATTGCATGCTGATGCTTAACGATGTTTATAGTTTTAATTTGAGTACAAAATTTTTCGAATACATTGCCTTAAAGAAAAAAGTAATTGTTATTTCTAATAAAGGGTCAGCTTCAGAGTTTATTGTAAATAATAAGTTGGGGTATTGGATTGATCCTGTAAATGCCTATAGCGACTTAACAAGATTACTTAGCGAATCTCTAAATGGCAACGCTCAAAAATGGGATAGTACGTTTGATATAGAAAACTTTTCATTGAATTCCCTTACACATAAATTGATTGAAGTTATCGAGGATAAGTCGAACTAAACTTGTTGAATATTATTACAAATTATCTTTAATCTATGATAGCTTTCAAGGGTTTTCTTAATTGCAAACCATGTTATTTTTTAATAGCTTTATCGACATGAATTTATCACCAAAAAAAATATTAGTGGTAGTAGGCACCCGCCCTAATTTTATAAAAGTTACTCAATTTAAAAAAGTGGCTTTGCAACATAATTACGATTTAAAAATTGTGCATACGGGTCAGCATTTTGATGATAAAA